>CALHLE010000036.1 GCA_938034415.1 uncultured Anaerolineae bacterium | reverse complement strand
GACAAGCTGTTTTAGGGTTGCCTTTTGCGCTTCGGCAGGCAAAGCCGTGACGACGCGCGCCCGGTCATCCAGGTCATAGGCAAAACGCGAAGAGAGGCGGTCGTTTGCGAAGTGTCCTACCAATTCGTTGAACAGGCCTCCCAGGTCCTGCCACTTGCTGCGCATGGTGACGGCCTTGCCGCTGCGTTTGAGCACGGTCACGGCGACGGCGGCCTTGCCAGGCACCTGTTTGGCGGTCCGCTCGGCGGCGCGAGCCGCAGCCAGGGCCGCGTCAAGGGGATAAAGATGATGGACGACGGCGATGCCAGCGCTAAACGTGATGTGAGGACCAGGCATCAGGAGGATCTCATCTTCCCATACCAAAAAGCCGTTGCTGTCCGTTTTGATCTGCAGGTCTCCATTCCGCACCTCGGCATAGGCAGTGAACAGAGCATATAATTCATGCGCCGCAGGTATGGCTTCGGTGAGGGGCAAGAGGGCCAGAACGTCATCGCCACTGGCGTAGACCACGCGGCCGAAATGGCGCTCCTCCACCACCCAGCGCACGCAGCGCCAGGCAAAGGTGCTCAGAGCAGCGCTCAGGCTGGCATGCAAGTTGGCTGCCAGCGGCCGCCGTGCATTCAGTGTCTTACTCCAATCAGATGCATTGGGCAGGCTATCAAACTTCGGCAACACATCGGGGTGCATCACCTCTCGGAAGGCGGGCATCTTTTCGTGCTTTCCGCTCAACCATTTCCCCATATCATCGCCGTCTATCACCAAGATGGCATAATAGGTTGGGGGAGCCATACCCACTTTCTGGCAAAGATCCCGACAGGTTCCCTGGGCCCTCAGGGCTGCCTCGTGGTCAGATATGTTGTACTCCCGTTCCAGCAGCCGGGGCTCCAGCCGCTCCGGATACAGCACATCGGCTTCGTAGGCCAGTATCCTCTTTGCGTCGCCTCGAAACGCATCGGGCAATTGTTCGAGGTCTCTTCCCAGTCCCGGCAGTGCCCCCTTTGCGGCTTCGTCAGACAGAGTGGGATAACCTAATCTCTCCAGGGATTCCAGATGCTCCTGAATCGCCGGCTTGAGTTCTGGATTCCCGGGCAATTGCCTGAACAGTTCTCTATAGAACGGAACGGCCGCGACGCGGGAAGTAGAGGGAAAGTAGAGCCGGATTTGGTGTTGCCGGGCAAAGTAATTTTGCTGGGCAAAGTAACTTTGCTGGGCAAAGCGTTTGACTGCCGCCATGGCGCTCAGGCGCTCCCGGCCATCTGCTACCAGCTCATGAGCGCGTCCCTGCTTCCGGAGTTCGGCGGCAACATCCTGCCAGTATTGGCGCACATCCCTGCGGCTCTGTTTCTCCGCGGTGCGCAAGGCTGAAAGGGAGGGGCTCACCGTGCACTTTTCGCCATCTTCTTCGGCCGGCAGGAAGTCGCAGCTGTGCTTACGGGCATCCATAGCGGAGGTGAGCAATTCGTACAGGGCATCGTACATCGTGCCAACATTCGTGCCGTGCGCCCAACTCTTCCGGTACAAGTCCAGCCTTTCTCGCTGATGGGATTGGGGGCCGAGACAGGCCTCCACCCGCCTGAGCGCCTCTTCAGCGCCTTGGTCCGGGGGGCACGAGTTCGTGTCCGGCCAGAGGACCACAGACCAGTAGATTTGGGGCCAGTCCTCCCGCTCAACCTGGCGTTTCCAGATGGTCTCCCATACGCCCGCCCTCGGACCACCGGGAAAGTCCCGGCGGACCGCCTCGGCGACTTCCCTCCACTTACCTCGGATGGCGTTAGTGATCTCTTCAACCCTGGACTGCACGTCTTGAGCCGGTAAGAGGGCAACGAATTTATTGGGCGTTGCGGCGATGGTGATGTCACCTGTGAAAACCGACTGCGGAAGAGAGCACAGTTCGTCCTTCAGCCACCGGTCTACCCAGGGATGCCCCCGTAGCGAAGGATAGAGGACGGCATCCGGCCCATAGGACTCGGCAACCACTTTGATCCCCGCCCAGGCCAGGAACGACAGCAAATAACTTCCCATCCACAAGTCCCGGGTGCGCCGCGCTTCGTAGATAAAGGTCTGCACCGGGCCAAGGGCCACCTGGAGTATCGCCACCTTGGGCAGGGCTGAGACCAACGCCGAGGAAGTATCCAGATGGGTCCAGAGCGTATGGTCGAGGATGCGCGTATCGGATGGCAGCAGGCGAACGACCGGGTCTGATGAGAGCCAGGGAAGCACTCGCCACAGAGCCAGGTATTTTTTAAATGGGTCAGGCTGGCTGCTGACAAAATCGAGAATCCCTCCTGCTATCCAATCATTAGGGGGTTGGGGTAGAGACAGCGGTTGACCACAAAACGGATGCCGCACCTGAAGGTTGCGGGTGAAGTCATCCGATTCCAGGCGGGCTTGGTTAGGAAAGGCTGCCCGGTCAATAGCCGAAGCAATACGGTCGGCTTCTTTGATGAGGCTGCCTTCTTGGGTGCTTTCAAACTCTCTTCCGGTAAGTTCGGAGGCTCTCTTGCCGAAGCGCCTCCTAAATTCGCTTTCCCCGATGACTCGCTCCATGAGTTCAAAAGCCCGCCGTTGGTGGTCTTTCAATCCCAGGGTCTTGCCCGGCGGGTCATGCAAAAGCGCGATAATCTTGAGAGTCCAATCGATCATTGAATCACCTCCCTGGCTGGCTCAAAACCCATTATCTGCTGCGTTTCGAGGACGAAGTATTGTGCAAGGCTGAGGGTAAGGCCTGGAATAGCATCCGTCATAAGGTCACCTCCTGCTTGACCTCAAAGGTCCGAATAAACTCCTGGATGACAGCATAAACAGCATAATTGGTAGGGGAGGGAACCTTCCACTTACGGGTCTGCAGCTGGAGTTGTTTGCCCGCTTCTAAGAAACGAGACTTGAAGAGAGTTAGTACACCTACATATCTACCCGTCGTCAGACGGGTGATCCGGATACGCAGTGGCGAAGCGCGCCGGTCCCCCTGCTCGGGTATGATGACATCGCTCGGTCCACCTTCTGAATAACGAAACGGGATAGGTAGACCAAATGCCGCCCGTTGTATCTGCGGCGGTGATCCGCCGCCTTCAATCCAAGCCAGCACCCCATCGTGATCGGCACGTCCGAGAGGTGAGCGATGACTGCGGTAATCCCGCAACTTGGCTCCGATACCCTCCAGGGCTTCCCACGGAGTCCTCCAACCATCTGGCGAACCACTCACCACCCACACTTCCGCCACCGATGGCGCGAGGATGTCGTACTCGGATGGCTCGGTAAATTTGGGCCAGGTCTCGATGCCGCTCACCAAAGAGAGGCATCGGCGAATCCCGGAAGATAGATAAGTGCACAATTCATCTATTGAGCGAGAAGGCTTGAACGCCAGCCCACTGACAGGATCAGTGCTCTTGACTTCCAATGATCCTGCTCCTCGATTGGCACGGGATCCTAACCCACCCAGATTGGCAAGAAGCCAAAGCGCTACTGCCGCCTTGACCAAGGTATCATCTCCCTGGGTGGTTCGTGACTGCAACCGGATGTTGAACCGAACATCAGGCTCGATGTATTCACGGTCAGGCTGATACCGAGGGGTACCCGGACGACCGCTGGCAGCCATAGACCATAGCAGGTAGTCTTTACCTGTTGGCAGAAAGTCGCCTTCTGGGGTACGGATGGCCCGGTCTTTGTGAAAGGTCTTTACACGTGGCGGTTGGTCCGAGTGAACCAAGACGGCAACAGCAGAGCCTTTCTCGGTTGTCCCAAAGATATTGTTCTCCAATCTCCTCAGGTCCTCTCCAGCATTCCCTGCAGCGACCAAAGTAGACCCTCCAAGTATGGCACGGAACCAGTAGCGCATTGCTCCCCGTATGGAGGGTGCTCTCAGTTCAGGATGCACACGAGTCTCGGCACCACCTAAGAACAGAGGCGTGAGAACCTCGCACTCAAAATCAAGATAATTCACGGCTGTTCTCCTGAGGTTCACTAAGATATTGTTTGACAAGCCTGCGTACTCTCAAGGCTGCTTCCATAAGCACCTCGACACATTGCTCTATGTTGTCACGAGTGTTGCTATACCTTAGATCACCGGGGAATCTATGACCTAGGATCTCGCATGCAACGTTCTCGATCCTTTGTCGAACCTCTGCGAATTCTGGACACTGCGTCTCTGCTGCTCTGAACCGGCTATCGAGATCGTGTTGACCTTTGGCATCTATTGGAATACCTTGGACCGCAATGAACACTTTCAGCCACTTCTCCACAGCCTGATGCAGCAAAAAACATATGTTCGCGAGTGGCAGATAGCCACATGCCCCTCGGCGGTATAGAGATAGTGCACTCAAGAGGTCTTCTTCTGCTCGCTCGATAAGTGACTGCTGAGCGCTAGCATCTTCGGGCAGCCTATACACGCTTAGCGTCAACTGCAGGCTCTCTTTCCTCGCACTATCCATCTCACCTTCAATTTACTGTACCTAGCGCTGCCCGCAGCCAATACCGCATCGCCCCGCGAAAACTCGGCGCTCGCAACTCCGGCGCGCCGCGCGGGTCTGCCCCGCCCAAAAACAGCGGCGTCACGGTCTCTAGCGTCACGGTCAAGCTCGGCGTCTCGCTCATGGCCTCTCCTTATCGGTAAGCAAAAACAATCCTACCCGCGATGCAACGAAATGACATCGGGGAGATCTACTGTTCACAGTAGGAGTTCTCTACTATTCGCGCTCGGTCACGGCAACTCCTTGGCGGCCAGGTGGCCGGCGAACTCGGCGATCAGGGCTGCGCGGTTGCCGCCGGCTTTGCCGCGCCACTCGCCGAACTTGCGATACACCTTCGTCAGGTGGTTGGCGATGGTCTGCTCGCTCAGGTGAAGGCGCTGCGCCAGGGCAGCGTTGTCCAGCCCCTCGCGCACCATGAGCTCGCACACGCGCCGCTCGGCCGGGGTGAGATAGCGCTCCAGAAACTCGCGCCGGCGGCGGGCCAGGTCGGCCTGCGCCAACTGGCGCTGGCGTCGGATGGCCTCCCAGGGGTCGTCGGTCGCCTCGAGGATGACGGCGGCTGAAGCATCCGACCAGCGCAGCACCGGCACCGGCACCAGTTCGACGTGCTCGTCTGACTCAACGTGTAAGCGCTTCTCTCCCTCGCCGACGCGATCTGCCGATAGCATGTGCCAGACGCGATCTTCGTCGCGGAAGACCAACTGCGCCGCCACCATCGCATACACCGCCATCGTCTTGCGGCCGCTGGTGATGCTCAGGTGAATGGTCTGGTCGGCCCGGCGGGCGTCGCGCAACACGCGGTAAAGCGTCCGAAGCAGCGCGCCGATGTCCGCTTCAGAGCGGATGTCTGTGACCGGGCCGGCCGGGCCGCGCAGCGGGATGCGGTGGTAGCGCAGGTGGGGGTAAACATCAGCGGCGAACTCGGCATCCAGGCGCGCGATGGCCGGCTGGATTGCCGCGCCGCTGGTGTGGATGACGACGACTTCCTTGATCGGATAGCCGCGTTGCAGCAGCGCGTCGAGCACGCGCGTGACGCCTTGTGGCTCGGTGCTGAGAGTAGCGACCAGGATGTGAGACATGGCCTTATCCGGCGCCGGCGCTGAGCAAGCCGGGGCGCTCCGGCTCGTCGCGCCCTACGCTACGAGCAGAGCATACTCCATCGAGTCGGCCAACGCCTGCCACGACGCATCCACGATATTGGATGAGCAGCCGACCGTCGTCCAGGTGCGATGGCCGTTGGTCGAGTCAATCGTCACGCGGGTGGTGGCGCCGGTGGCCTTGTCGCTATCAATGATGCGCACCTTGTAATCCACCAGGCGCATCTTCTTCAGCTTGGGGTAATGCGGCAGCAGCGCCTTGCGCGTGGCCAGGTCGAGCGCGTTGACCGGCCCGTCGCCTTCGGCGGCGGTATGGGTGATCTCGTCGTCCACCTTGATCTTGACGGTGGCCTCGGCCAGCACGCCGCGCCCGTCGCGGTGCTCGACGACCACCATGTAGTCGAGCAACTCGAACAGCTTGACGTAGCCGGGCTGGGCGCGACGCAGCATCAATTCCACGCTGGCGTCGGCGCCCTCGAAGAAGAAGCCGCGGTTCTCCATCTCCTTGATGCGTTGCAGCACTTGCCTGACCTCGGCGCCGTCGGGGTTCAGGCCGAACTCCTTAGCCTTGTAGGCGATGTTGCCCCGGCCGCTCAGCTCGCTCACCAGCACGCGCTTCTGGTTGCCCACGCGCGCCGGGTCAACGTGCTGGTAGCTCTCTTCCACCTTGAGGATGGCGGCGACGTGGATGCCGCCTTTGTGCGCGAAGGCCGCCTGGCCGACGTAGGGATGGCGGATGTCGAGGGTGAGGTTGGCGATCTCGAAGACGTAGCGCGCCAGCTCGGTCAGGCCGCGCAGTTGCTCGTCGCTCACGCAGTCGTCGTTCATCTTCAGCTTCAAGTTGGCCAGCGTCGTCACCAGGTCGCAGTTGCCCACCCGCTCGCCGATGCCGTTGATGGTGCCCTGCACCTGCGCGCAGCCGGCGCGCACCGCGGCCAGCGCGTTGGCCACCGCTACGCCGGCGTCGTTGTGGGTGTGAATCCCAAAGCGCGCCGTCGGCGCGCCGGGGTCTCCGCTCTGCAGCGCCTGGATGGCGAAGCGGGTGATCTCCTCGATCTCCCAGGGCATGCTGCCGCCGTTAGTGTCGCACAGCACCAGCCAGTCGGCGCCGGCGTCGCGCGCGGCGCGCAGCGTGGCCAGCGCGTAGTCCTTGTCCAGCTTGAAGCCGTCGAAGAAATGCTCGGCGTCGTGTATCACCTCCTTGCCGCGCGCCTTGAAGAAAGCCACGCTGTCGCCGATCATCTTCAGGTTCTCCTCCAGCGTCGTCTCCAGCACGTGCGTCACGTGCAGGGGGCTGGTCTTGGCGACCAGGGTGACCACCGGCGTGTCGGCGTCGAGCAACATGCGAATCTGCGGGTCCTGCTCGACGTTGGTGTTGGCCTTGCGCGTGCTGCCAAAGGCCGCCAGCCGGGCATGTTTGAAGTCCAGCGCCTTCGCCCGCGCAAAGAACTCGGCGTCCTTCGGGTTGCTGCCGGGCCAGCCCCCCTCGATGTAGTGCATGCCGAATTCGTCCAGCCGCCGCGCGATGCGCAACTTGTCCTCGACGGATAAGTTGACGCCCTCGCCCTGTGTGCCGTCTCGCAACGTCGTGTCGTAAAGCATCGTCGTCATAGCATCAGCCTCTCTGGTTCATGCGATTCTGTTGTAAGCACAAATTGAAACGAACAGAGCCTTCCGGGTTGCGGAAGGCTCTGTGATTCACCTGCGCGATCTATCGCTGACGCGATCAGCCCGCCTGCCTCGACCCGTGTTCACGATTCGCGCTCCGAATAATCGAAACGCGAATCGAAATAATGGCGATGGTCTGCGAGGCAATCGCGCGCGTCATTCTGCCGAAAAGTCTAATCCTCTGGGAGCAATTGTCAACTCCGCTCAAGACTTCTTCTCCTTCTTGGCTTTCTGCTCTCTCTGCCTCTCGGACATGCGTTCGCCGGCGCTGGCGCCGACCGCCAGCAGCAACCCGACCAGGATGGCGAACAGCGCGTAGGTCAGCGGCACGTCCTGCACGGCGGCCTCGCCGAAGATGATGCCGACCAGCAGTAGGGTCACGCCCAACAAGCCGAGCAGCAGGCCGAAGAGTCGCAGGAAGGCCATGCCCGTGTCCCTCCCTCCGCGTCAGTTATCCCTCCGCCCCTTGCGCGCCATCCGCGGCAAGCATCGCCTCCAGCGCGGCGAAGTTGCGCCGGAAGCGTTCCGGGTTGCGCTTCAGGCTCTCGCGCTCCACGCGGGGCATGATGTTATCGAAAGCCTGGCGCAGCGTGGCCATCTCGATCTGGCCGGACCGCAACAGCGCCAGCACATCCTGGAAGTCGCCCTCGCGCCCGCGTTCGATCTTGCTGAGCGCCGTGCTGTAAAGGTCGAAGTGAAACACGTCCACCTGGCCGAAGCGGCCGACGTGCTTGGCGCGCTCCTTCCAGCCGGCCGGCAACGGGATGAAGTCGCCGGGCGAGGCTTGCTCGACGTTGATCTGCAGCTCTTCCTTCAGCCGGCGCACCACCTGGGCGAACTCGGCTTCATGTTCGTCGTCCACTTCATAGTGGATGTCAATGTCGAGCGACTGATCGCGCAGCCCTTCGTACACCAACGTCGTGCCGCCGACGAGATACACCCGCGCCGGGTGGCGAAACTCAATGCCGAGCTTCACCAAGAAGTAATGCACGCGCAGGCGGTCTATCGGCGGTCGCATGTCCGAATTATCCAAGCCTTTTATCACTCACTGCCCATTGCCGTTTTGCGCGCCGAGGGTGGGGAGTCGGATGCTGCAGGGGGCAAATCCAGGGTGAGCAAGTGCGCATCGGGCACTGCGCACGGCTGCTCGCACAGCAGATCCACCACCTGTTCGTAGGACGACCAGTCGTTGTAGGCGCTGCGCTCGGTGAGGGCGCGCAGGCCCAGCTCGCCGAACATCGCGTCGGCCGGCGGCAGCCCCATCTCACGCGCGAAGCGCTCCGGAATCAGCGGCGTCTCGCCGAAGTGCATCCTGAGCCGCGTGCGCCACATGCGCTGCAGATACATCGCGGCGAGATATTGCTTCCGCATCTCGGCGCGCGCCGCCTCGCCGAGCGCGAGCGGCGCCTGACCCTGGATGAGGGCGGCGGCGCGCTCGGCCAGCGCAGGGTGCGCCAGCAAAAGCGCAGCCAACGCAAAACGCAGGCGCGCGTCCGGGGATGCCGCCAGGCCGGCGATCAGTTCGTCGTCGTCGAGCGGACGCTCATCGCCGCGCGGCGTGGGCGCAAGATAACACAGGCCGCGCGCGTGCAAGGCGGCGACCAGCTCCTCGCGGCTGGGGGGTGGATGCGTCATAGCGTTCAAGCCGTCGTCTCAGGCGCGATTATCCACCCAGCGCCGCGCGGGTTGCTGCTTGGCGCGGCGCTCACTTGTGATGGGCCGCCTCGAAGGCCAGGATTTGGTCGGTCATGCGCAACACGTAGCCGATCTCGTCCACGCCGTTCAGCAGGCACGCCTTGCTGAAGGCGTCAATTGGGAAGGTGACGACGCGCCCGTCGGGCAGGGTGAGCGTTTGCGCGGCGAGGTCAATCGTCACCTCGAAGTCAGGGTCTTCTTCGCACAAGCTGAAGAGCTGACCGTGCGTGGGCTTGTCCACAATTACCGGCAGCAGGCGGTTCTTCAGCGCGTTGTTGCGGAAGATGTCGGCGAACGAGGTGCTGATCACCGCGCGGAAGCCATAGCCGATCAACGCCCAGGGCGCGTGCTCGCGCGACGAGCCGCATCCGAAGTTGTCGCCGGCCAACAGCACCTGGCGGCCCTTCATCTCCGGACGGTTCAACACGAAGTCGGGTTTGGGCTTCCCGTCGGCGTCATAGCGCCAGTCGGCGAACAGGTTGTCACCCAGGCCGGCCTTGTCGGTCACTTTCAGGAAGCGCGCCGGGATGATCTGGTCGGTATCCACGTTGTCTACCGGCAGCGGGACGATCTTGCTGGTCAGCGTTGTGAAGCGGGTCATGGCGGTGAGTTACTGGTTACGGGTTGAGGGTTGAGAATTGGGCGTTGTGAGTGGGATGCACTGCGGCGCGATGCGTTTCAGGAAGTCCGCATCGGTCTGGTAATAGTCCAGCACATCCACGCGAAATGGCAGATCGGAGTCCTCGAAGTCCGCGCAGAGGGCCGCGAAGCGATAAGGGTCAATCGGGCCGGCCTCGCGCAGCAGCAGGTCGAGGTCGGAGTGTGACTTGGCGCGGTCGCCTGCGCGCGAGCCAAAGACATAGGCCTGTGCGTTGGGCGCATGGCGGCGCAGGATTTCTAGGACGACGGTCAGGTATTCCGGCTCAAGATGCAGCGCCGTCATCGCAATTTCTCCTCTAAACGCGCGAGCAAGGATTGCGCGTCGTCTAGAAACTGCGGGGCGATCTCGAACACCTGCATCGCAGCCGGCTCGCTGTATACGCGGCCGGTCAAGTTGCGCCGCTGCAGGTAGAGCAGCCATGCCTGGGCGTCGCGCAGTAGCCCTTGCTCGTAACCGAGTCGAAAGCGCTGCCGATTCGTCATCCGATCCACCTGCTCCAGGCCGTATTCCTCGAGGTACCGTTTGAGCGTCTTCCACGCAACCTCGAACGTAAACTTGAAGCGCTGGATGACCGCATCGCGCAGCATGGCCTGAACTTCGAGGGCGGCGTGATTCGCCAGTTCGCGCCGATAGATCGCCAACGCTTCATCCGGCGCGCCGACGGTGCGCCGCAAGTTACTCAGGTCCACTGCCATACAAGGCGATTATTGCATCAGCGTCCGCGCGTCGGTGATGACGCCGGTGATGGCGCTGGCGGCGGCGGTCAGCGGCGAGGCGAGGAAGGTGCGCCCGCCTTTGCCCTGGCGGCCCTCGAAGTTGCGATTGCTGGTGCTGATGGCGTACTGGCCGGGTTCAAGCTGGTCGCCGTTCATGGCGATGCACATGCTGCAACCCGGCTCGCGCCACTCCGCGCCGGCGGCCAGGAAGATCTCGTGCAGCCCTTCGCGCTCGGCCTGCTTCTTCACCTGGGCGCTGCCGGGCACCACCATCACGCGCAAGCCCTCCTTCACCTTGCGCCCCTTCAACAGCCGAGCTGCTTCGCGCAGGTCGCTGATGCGCGAGTTGGTGCAACTGCCGATGAACACTACATCTACCGGGTGGCCCAGCAACGGCTGGTTGGGCCGCAGGCCCATATAGGCCAGCGCCTTCTGCAGCGCCGCCTTGTGCGCCGGATCGCCGATCTGGTCGGGGTCGGGCACGCGGCCGGTGATCGGCATCCCCATGCCGGGGTTGGTGCCGTAGGTGATCATCGGTTCGAGCGCGCCGGCGTCGAGCGAGATCTCGGCGTCGTAGGTGGCGCCCTCGTCGGTGGGGAGGGTGCGCCAGTAGGCCAGCGCGCGATCCCAATCGGCGCCCTTCGGGGCAAACTCGCGGCCGGCCATCCACTCGAAGGTGGTGTCGTCGGGGGCGATCATGCCGGCGCGGCTGCCCCCCTCGATGCTCATGTTGCAGATGGTCATCCGCTCCTCCATCGAGAGCCGGCGGATGGCCTCGCCGGTGTACTCGAACACATAGCCGGTGCCTGCGCCCACGCCATACTTGGCGATGATGCCCAGGATGATGTCCTTGGCCGTGACGCCGGGCTTCAACGCGCCGTCAATGCGCACGTTCATCGTCTTGGGTTTGCGCTGCAACAGGCACTGGGTGGCCAGCACCATCTCCACCTCGCTGGTGCCGATGCCGAAGCCGAGCGCGCCAAAGGCGCCGTGGGTCGCGGTGTGGCTGTCGCCGCATACGATGGTCATGCCCGGCTGGGTCAGCCCCAGCTCCGGGCCGATCACGTGCACGATGCCCTGCTTGTCGGCGCCGGTCTTAATGCCGTAGAGCGTGATGCCGTGCTCGGCGGCGTTGCGCTCCATCATCTCGATCTGCTTGCGCGCCATCTCGTCCACGATCGGCAGGCTGCGGTCGTGCGTGGGAATGCCGTGATCGAGCGTGGCGAAGGTGCGGTCGGGCCGACGCACCTTCAAGCCGCGACGCCGCAAGCCCTCGAAGGCCTGCGGCGAGGTCACCTCGTGCACCAGGTGTAGGTCAATGTAAAGGACGGCCGGGCTATCCGGCTCCTGCGCCACGACGTGCGCATCCCAGATCTTCTCAAAGAGCGTTCGAGGTCGGTCGTTCATAGCCGGTCAGGATTCTACGAGATTGGATTGCGCTACAGAAGATGAGGTGTCTGACAGGTGCGCCCGATACGCGCGCGCAGCTGCCTCCACGCCCAGCCGGGGGCTGCTCAAGACGGGGCAGGGCAGCCCGGCGCACAGCGGCTCGGCGATAGCCATGCTGGCCTGCGCCAGCACGATCACGTCGAACCGGTCGCGCGCGCAGGCTTCGGCCAAGCGGTCGGCGATCTCGCGGGCGTAGCCGACCTGGTCGCCGCACCCGATCAACGGCCACGCCGATGGGATGAACAGCGCGATGGTCTCGACCGGCTTGCCCGCTTGCCGCGCGACGTCCTGGATCAGCGCCTGGGTTGGCGCCAACGTGCTCCGCAGGGTGGCTGCGATGGCGATGCGGCGGCCTAACGACGCGGCTTGCTCGGCCATCGGGCGATCCACGCGCATCACGCGCTCGCCGACTTGCTCGGCCAGCCCGCCAGTAGGTGCGCAGCACGAATAACTGAGGGCCGGCGAGCGGAGCCAGGGCAGCGCGGACGCGAGCGATCGCCGCCGGCGTCACGGCGCCGGCATCGCGCAGGATCGCCTCATCCACGACGTGTCGCGCGGGAATGTCCGGCGCGAGCTGCTTGAGCAGCGCGTCGAATAGCGCGACGTTGGATGCGGCGGTGTGGAAGAGCGTGAGCACTGCCCTAGACGGCCTCGGCCACCGGCCTACGCGCCGGTTGCGTGCGCTGCAGGCCGCGATTCACCGCAGCCAGGTATGCCTTGCCGCTGGCGACGAGCGTGTCGGTGTCGGCGCTGCGCCCGCTGAAGATGTACTTCCGGCCTTCGCCGTCGCTCATCTCGACGCGGATGGTCACGTGAGCGATGGCGTCAGTCCCCTCGGTCACGGCGTGCACGTGGAACTCCACGAGCTTGGCGTTAGCGCCGGTGATGCGATTGATGCAATTGCACACGGCGTTGACCGGCCCGTTGCCGAGCGCGGCGTCTTCGCGCGGCTCGCCATCTTGGTCAATGAGCCGCACGCTGGCGACCGGCGTGTTGCCCGTGCCGGTGGCCACATGTAGCTCGTCCAGCTTGAACAGGTCGTTGCCCAGGCTCTCGAACTGATCGGTGAGCAGGGCCTCGATGTCGGCGTCGCTGACCACCTTTTTCTTGTCGCACAGCGCCTTGAACCGCTCGAAGGCCTTGTCCAGCTCGTCGCGGTTGAGGTCGTAGCCCATCTGCCGCAGCCGGTCGGCGAAGGCGTGCCGGCCGCTGTGCTTGCCCAACACCAGGTTGGTGCTGTTCCAGCCTACGTCCTCCGGACGCATGATCTCGTAGGTCAGCGGATTCTTCAACATGCCGTCCTGATGGATGCCGGCCTCGTGGGCGAAAGCGTTGGCCCCGACGATGGCCTTGTTCGGCTGCACCGGGATCGACGTCAGGCTGCTGACCATCCTGCTGGTGCGCACCAACTGCGTGGTGTCTATGTTCGTGTAGAGCCCGCCGAAGAACTGCGGACGGGTCTTCAACGCCATCACCACTTCCTCCAGGCTGGTGTTGCCGGCGCGCTCCCCGATGCCGTTGATGGTGACCTCGGCCTGCCGCGCGCCGGCCTTGAGGCCGGCCAGCGTGTTCGCGGTGGCCATGCCCAGGTCGTTGTGGCAATGCACGCTGACGATGACCTTGCCTTCCTTGACGCCGGGCACGTGGTTCACGATGCCCTCGATGAGCTGGCCGTATTCCTGCGGCGTGCAGTAGCCCACGGTATCCGGGATGTTCAGCGTGGTTGCGCCGGCTTGCACGGCCACGCTCAGCACCTGCCAGAGGAACTCCGGGTCGCTGCGGCCGGCGTCCTCCGGCGAGAACTCCACGTCGTCGCAGAAGCTCTTGGCATACGAGACGAACTCGCCCACCTGCTCGATGCAGTCGCTGCGGCTGATCTTGAGCTTGTACTTCAGATGAATGTCGCTGGTGGCCAGGAAGGTGTGGATGCGCGGCCGCTTGGCCCACTGCACGGCGCTCCACGCCTGTTCGATGTCCTTCTTGGCGCAGCGGGCGAGGCTGGCGATCACAGGCGGTTGGTCAAGCTGGCCGACTTCCTGGGCGATTCGGCTGACCGCCTCGAAGTCGCCGGGCGAGGCGACCGCAAAGCCGGCCTCGATGATGTCCACGCCTAGCCGGGCGAGCTGGCGCGCGATCTCCAGCTTCTCGGCCAGGTTCAGCGTGGCGCCGGGCGATTGCTCGCCGTCGCGCAGGGTGGTGTCGAAGATCAATACACGGTTGGGGTCGTTCATGGCTTATCCTCTTCCTATCGCACATGCGTCGTGGCTGCTCAAGGTTTCACGCGCGCTTCTTGCGCAACAATCCGGCCGCCCTCGATGACCATGCGATGGGTGATGCAGGGCAGGCAATCGTCCTCATGGTGAGCGACCAGGATGATGCCGGCGTCGCGCGATGCCGCTTCCAAGATGTCTGCGAGCTCGGCGCGAAACTTTTGGTCTAGCCCGTCGAACACCTCGTCCAGGATGAGCAGGCGCGGCGCGTTCACCAATGCGCGCGCCACCAGCACCTTGCGCGCTTGCCCGTAGCTCATCTCCAGGATGCTGCGTTGGGCCAACGGCTTCAGGTCGAGCCACGCGATGACCTCTCGGAGCCGCCTGCGCTGGGCTTGCGTCAGCGGCTGCAGCCAGCCGACGCTGGCGAAGAAGCCCGACGCGATGACTTGCTCTGCGGTCAGGTCGGCGGCGTAGCGCGCCTGGAATTCGTGCGAGACGTAGCCGATGCGCTTCTTGATCTCCCACACGTTGTCGAAACCGTTGCGCCCGAAGCGCTCGATCCGGCCGCCGCGCGCCGGCCACAGCTCGCCCAGGATCAGCCGCAGCAGCGTGCTCTTGCCGACGCCGTTGTCGCCGGTGATCATCCAGTGCTCGCCCTCGTTCATCCGCCAGTTCACGTCGCGCAGCACAATCGTCGTCCCGTCGTCCGACGCGACGTCGGCGCGAATGATGTTGACCAAAGCAGGGCGGGCCTCGCGGGATCGGGAATCGGTGATTGCGCGGAATTGCGGCGGCGCGGCACGCCGGCGATCCGCCGCCTCGCTGCGCCGCGTCTGCGCGACGATCCGGCCGTGCTGTAGCTCCATCACGTGGGTGATGGCCGGGATCAGTTCGTCGCGCCGGTGGGTGGTCATCAGGACCTGCGCGCCCCGCTCGGCGATGCGTTGGATCATGTCGAGCAGAGCGCCGCGCGAGCGCGCATCGAGGCCGACGCCCACTTCGTCGAGGATGAGCACGTCCGGCCCGGCGACGATCGCGCGCGCGATGAGCGCCTTGCGCAACTGTCCTTGGGATAGCTTGTCGAAGGGCGCATCGGCCAGGGCCTCGATGCCGACTTCGCGCATGGCCTGCGCCACGCGCGCCGCTTCGTCCGGCGTGGGCTTGCGCGTCGCCAGCTCGCTGTCGAGCAGGCCGGTGAACACGACCTCGCGCGCCGTGATGCGCGGGCGGAAGTCGTCGCCGTATCGGCGCGCATGCGCGCGCAGGTAGCGTTGTTGTTGCTCGGCGCTGACGATGGCGATGCGCTGCTTCACGCCGATGGGCGATTGGGTCGGCCGGCCGTCGAAGGCGTAGAGGCGCAACCCGCCGTTCACCGGCGCCGGCCAGATCTCGCCGCGCAACAGGCGCAGGAAGGTGGTCTTGCCGGCCCCGTTGGGGCCGAGCACGGCCCAGTTCTCGCCGCGCCGCAGCGACCATGTGAGGTCGTGGAGCACGCGCGCGCCGTTCAGCGCGACGTTCACGCGCTCAAGGCGGATCAGCTCATCCCCGGCGTCGCACGACAAAGCGGGATGGCGCTCGACCGGCGTGGAGACGGGATGCGCCGACCGCTCCCGCAGCGATTGGGTGAACGTTGTCCCCATCTCCCGTCTCCTCGTCCTCTCGCTTGGGTCACGCGCCGCCTTCGCCGGGCTTGACCTCGCGCGGGTTGAGCCACGGCATCATCCGCCGCAGCTTCAGCCCGACCTTCTCGATCGGGTGATTGATGTCGCGCCGGCGGTATTCGTTGAAGCGCTTGCGGCCGGTCTGATTCTCCTTGATCCATTCGCGGGCGAACTTGCCGGACTGGATGTCGGCCAGGATCTTCTTCATCTCGGCGCGCGTGCGGTCGTTGATGATGCGCGGGCCGCTGATGTAATCGCCCCACTCGGCGGTGTCGCTCACGCTGTAGCGCATGAAGTTTAAGCCGCCGCGATACATGAGGTCCACGATCAGCTTGAGTTCGTGCAGGCACTCGAAGTAGGCCATCTCCGGCGCGTAGCCGGCCTCGGTCAACGTCTCGAAGGCCGCCTTGATCAGGTGCGAGACGCCGCCGCACAAGACGACTTGTTCGCCGAACAGGTCGGTTTCGGTCTCTTCCTTGAACGTGGTGCGGATGACGCCGGCGCGCGTGCCGCCGATCGCCTTAGCATAGGCCAGCGCATTCTGCAGCGCGCGCGTCCCGCCTTGATGCACAGCGACCAGGCAGGGAGTGCCGCCGCCGTCCTGGTAGGTGCTGCGCACGGTGTGTCCGGGCGCCTTGGGCGCAACCATGCTCACGTCCACGTATTTGGGCGGGACGATCTGCCCGAAGTGGATGTTGAAGCCATGGGCGAACATCAGCGTCTTGCCTTTCGCCAGGTGCGGCTCGATGTGTTCTCGGTAGATTTGCGCGGCCGGCACATCCGGCACCAGCATCATGATGAAGTCGGCGGCCTGCGCCGCTTCGCTCACGTTCATCACGCGCAGGCCGGCGTTTTGCGCCTTCTCGCGGCTCTTGCTGGTCTCCGGCAGGCCGACGACCACGTTCACCCCGCTGTCCTTCAGGTTGAGCGCGTGGGCGTGCCCCTGGCTGCCGAAGCCGATGACGGCGATCGTCTTGTCCTTGAGGAGTTCGAGATTTGCGTCGTTGTCGTAGTAAACCTTAGCCATGGTGGGTTGTCGCGTCGTTGATTGTTCGATTGTGGGGGGACGTTCACCCCCGGGTCATTGCGATGCGGCCGGTGCGGACGACTTCCAGGATGCCGTAGTCCTGCAGCACGTTGAGGATCGAGTCCACCTTTTGCTCCTCGCCGGTGACCTCGATCATGACGGATTCCTTCGCCACATCCACGATGCGGCTTTGGAACATGTCGGCGATCTGTTTGATCTCGCCGCGATGTTGGGCGTCGCTCACCCGCACCTTGATGAGGGCCAGCTCGCGCACCACGGTGGGCAGGTTGGTCACATCCTGCACGTCAATCACGTTGACCAGCTTGTAGAGGTTGCGCTCCACCAGCGCCGCGTTGGTTCGGCTGGCGTCGATCACAATGGTCATGCGCGAGACGGTCGGGTCTTCGGTCGTGCCGACGGCCAGGCTCTCGATGTTGAAGTTGCGCCGGCGCATCAGGCTGGCCACCCGGTTGAGCACGCCGGGCTTGTTCTCCACCAACGCCACCAGCGTGTGCTTGGTGGGGTTCTTGCGGGCTTCGATTCGGTCAATCAGCATGGTTCTCCTGTCGAATGGCTACTGCGCTTTCTCCTTCATGAATTGCATCCCGCCGCCGAGCGCCGCAGGCTGGATCGGGCGTCGGGTCATCTCGTTCAGCGACTTGCCGGGCTGGATCATGGGGAACACGTTGGTCTCCTTCTCCACGACGAACTCGATCAACACCGGCCCATTGTGCTCACGGGCGCGGCGGATGACCTCGCGCGCCTCCTTGATGTTCGTCGCGCGCATGCCGCACATGCCGTAGGCTTGCGCCAGCTTCACAAAGTCCGGCGTCCACATCTCCACGGCGGAGTAGCGATGATTGTGCATCAGCTCCTGCCATTGGCGCACCATGCCGAGGAAGTTGTTGTTGATGATAGCGATTTTGATGTTGAGGTTCTCCTGCATCACGGTGGCCAGCTCAGGAATGCTCATCTGGAAGCCGCCGTCGCCGGCGATGGCCCATACCTCTTCGTCCGGCCGGCCGAATTTTGTGCCGATCGCCGCCGGCAGCGCGAAGCCCATCGTGCCCAGCCCGCCGCTGGTGATCAACTGATTCTTGCGCGTGTGCTGGAAATACTGGGTCTCCCACATCTGGTGCTGGCCGACGTCGGTGCAGATGGTGCATTCGCCCTTCGTCTCTTCCCAGATCGCGCGCATCACGTGCGGGGCCAACAGCACATCCTCCGGCAGCTCGACGTTGAGCACGTCGTGCGCCTTGGTGTCGGCGCGCCACTCGTTGATCTGCTCCATCCAGGCCGGGTAGCTGCGCTTCTCGATCAGCGGCGTCAGCTCGCGCAGCACGTCCTTGACGTTGCCGACGATGCCTACGTCGGCCGGCACATTCTTGTTGATCTCGGCGGCGTCAATGTCCACGTGGATCACGCGGGCGTTCTTGGCGTAGGTCTTGAGGTTGCCGGTCACGCGGTCGTCGAAGCGCATGCCCAGGGCGATCAACAGATCGGCGTTGGCGATAGCCTGGTTGACATACGCCTCGCCGTGCATGCCCATCATGCGCAAGTTCAGCGGATGGTCCTCGCTCAACACGCCGATGCCGAGCAGGGTGGTGGCCACCGGAATGCCGGATTTCTCCACGAACTCGCGAAACTCCTCGTGGGCGTTGCCGTGCTTGATGCCCTGGCCGGCCAGGATGACCGGCCGTCGCGCGTGGTCAATCAGCTCCTTGGCGCGCTGCAACAGCGCCGGTATGTCCTGGCGCCCGTGGGGTTTAATGGCGCGGTAGCCGCGCATCTGCACGCTGGTGATCGGCTCGTAGTCCACCATCTTCTGCTGGGCGTCCTTGCAGATGTCCACCAGCACCGGGCCGGGCCGGCCGCTGCGCGCGATGTAGAATGCCTCGGCCATCACCTGCGGCAGCTCGTTCACGTCCATCACCAGGTAGTTGTGCTTGGTGATCGGCAGCGTGACGCCGGTCACGTCGGTTTCCTGGAAGGCGTCCGAGCCGACCAGGTGCGAGGCGACCTGCCCGGTAATGGCGACCACCGCCGACGAATCCATCATGGCGTTGGCCAGGCCGGTGACCAGGTTTGTCGCGCCGGGGCCGGACGTGGCCATGCACACGCCCACTTTGCCCGTGGCGCGGAAGTAGGCGTCCGCGGCGAGTGCCGCGTTCTCCTCGTGGCGGACGAGGACGTGATGCACGCGGTCCTGATAGTCCACCAGGGCGTCGTAGGTGGGCAAAATCGCGCCGCCCGGGTAACCAAATACCACGTTCGTGCCTTGTTGAATGATCGTCTCCCAAATCACTTGTGCGCCGGTCAGTTTCATGTTCATCTCCTCTTAAATTCAGCCAATGGCCTTTCTGCGCAACGATGCGCAGGTTAACAAAAAAGCCCTCCGTTTAGGAGGGCTTTTCTATCTGTGGATATGCGCTAGGTTCGCGCAGTCGCCATCCTAAACAGATTTTGCTCCAGGTCGCTAAGGACGAGGAGCGCGCTAATAACCAGGACGACGACGAGCAAACCGCTCATATTCAACACTGCTTTTATACCCGTTTGCCTGCCGACCTGTCAACGACTACAATGGCTGCCTATCAGACAGGTCTATGCTGGAGACGCCCATCGCGCATCATGCGCCATCATCGGCGCTGCCCGCCCGGCTCGCCGATCACATCTTGGCCGAGCTGATTCAGCGCGGCGCAGGCCCAGGCGCATTTTTGCCTTCGGAAGGTGAACTGGTCAACCGCTTCCAGGTCAGCCGGCCGGTCATTCGCGAGGCGATCAAACAACTCGAAGGGCGAGGACTGGTCGAAGTGATCAACGGGCGCGGCGCGCGCGTCCGTCCGCTGGGCGAGCAGCAGTTGCGCGCCTACTTCACCCATGCAATCGCGCTGCAGCGGCTGCCCTTTCGCGAGCTGATGGAAGCGCGCAAGCCGATCGAGATTCAGAGCGCGCGCCTGGCGGCCCAGCGGCGCACGCCCGATCAGCTCGACGCGATGCAGGACATCGTCCGGCGCATGCGGCGCAACATCGGCAACGCCGACGTTTACGTGGACCTCGATCACGACCTGCACGCGCTGATCGCCGATGCGTCGGGCAACCTCATCATCGCGCATCTGGTGCGCTCCTTGCGCGGCGCGCTCAATGACCTGACGCACGAGACGCTCTATCGTCGGCGCAACCGGCAGCAACTGGAGCGGGTGCATGCGCTGCACGAGTCCATCGTCACCGAGATCGGCTATCGCAATCCCGACGGCGCCGGCCACGCCATGGATGTGCACTTCAGCGAGGCGTTGTCTTTTTTGATCCAGCGCCAGGAAGGCGGAATGGCGCGAGCGGCGCGCAGCCCATGAGCCTGAGCGCGCAGACAGTACCGCCGCTCCTCCGCAGACGGCGCAACCACGAGGACCTTGCTGATAACTCAGCCGTTGAGCCGCGCGAAGCCCGCGCGCTGATATATTTGCCGCGTGCTCCCATTCTGGCTGAGCTGGCTCAGCCCGCAGGATGCAGCGCAGGCGTTGGGCGCCGTGCTGATCGCCGTTGGCATCGTCGGCGTGTTCCTACCCGTGCTCCCCGGCCCGTTGATGATTTGGATCGGCGCGCTGGTGTGGGCCTGGGGCGATGGGTTCCAGCGCATCGGCTGGCCGGCGCTGCTGGCGATGGGGCTGATCGTGATCGCTGCTTGGGGCAGCAACCTGGCGATGACGGCCCATTTCACCCGCCGCAGTAGTGCGTCGTGGAAGACGGTCGCCGGCGCAATCGTCGGCGGCGTCGTCGGCGGGGCGCTGCTGACGTTCGGCATACCGCTGATCGGCTCGGTGATCGGCGCCGTGGTGGGCGGCGTGTTGGGCGTGTTAGTGGTTGAACTGCTGCGCCAGCGCCGGCTGCGCCCAGCGCTGCGTTCCGGCGGGCAGTATCTGGTCGGCTGCGTCTTCGGTCAGATGGTCGAACTCTTCTTCGCCTTGATGATGCTCTTGATATTCATCTGGCAGGCGATGCGCTAACGCGCCGATGTGCTAACGCGCAACGCGCTTCACACGTTGAACAGGAAGTGCATGATGTCGCCGTCGCGCACGACATACTCCTTGCCTTCCGAACGCAATTTCCCGGCGGCGCGAATCGCAGCCTCGGTTTTGTAGGTTCGCAGGTCGTCCAGCGTATATACCTCGGCGCGGATGAAGCCGCGCTCGAAGTCGGAATGGATGACGCCGGCGGCCTGCGGCGCTTTTGCGCCGATGGGGATCGTCCAGGCGCGGACTTCCTTCGGCCCAGCGGTGAAGAACGACTGCAAGCCGAGCAGCTTGTAGGTTGCGCGCGCCAGCCGATTCAGCCCGGATTCTTCGAGTCCTAGGCCGGCCAGAAACTCGCGCCGCTCTTCCTCGCGCTCCAACGCGGCGATCTCCGCTTCGATGGCGCCGGAGATGACGACCATCTCTCCGCCGTGCGCTGCGACCCAATCCCGCAACCGCGCCACGTGGGGGTTCGACGCGCCGGTCGGGTCGCGCTCGTCCACGTTGGCTACGTAGAGCACCGGCTTGGCAGTGATGAAGCCGAGCGATTTGGCCAGCCGCTGCGCGGCGATGTCCATGCCGGCCAGCGCCAAGCGCGAGGGCTTGCCCTCTTTCAGCAGCGCCACCATCGGCTCGAGCACGGCGACCCGCTGGATCGCTTCCGGATCGCGCTGCGCAGCGGCGCGCTTGTTCTTCTCCAGTTGTCGCTCGGCGCTCTCTAAATCGGCCAGCACGAGTTCTAGCTCGATGATCTCCACGTCGCGCACTGCATCCACCGAGCCATCCACATGCACGACGTCGGGGTTCTCGAAGCAGCGCACGATGTGCAAGATGGCGTCCACAGCCCGAATGTGGCTGAGGAACTGGTTGCCCAGCCCCTCCCCTTGCGACGCGCCTTTCACCAGGCCGGCGATGTCCACGACCTCGATGGTGGCCGGCACGATGCGCTCCGTCTTGATGTACTGCGCAATCTCGTCCAGCCGCGGGTCGGGCACGGGCACGATGCCGGTGTTCGGCTCAATCGTGGCGAAGGGGTAGTTCGCGGCCAGCGCGCCGGCCGCGGTCAAAGCGTTAAAAATCGTGGACTTGCCGACGTTCGGCAACCCCACGATGCCGGTCGAGAGTCCCATGATGCTTCATGCGCAAGAATAGCACACCGGACTGCGGCTCGGTAGAATCTCGGCAGGATGGGCAAGCTGCAGCAGGAAGTGGGCATCCTCAACGAGGGCGATGCGCTGCGCGCCTTAATCGCAGAGTGTGAAAAGGCGCTCGTCGCGGTCACGCCGGAGAACGTCCGCGCGTTGTTGACCAACGTCGCCCAGGCGCATCGGCTGCTCGATGGTCTGCGCGCGGCCGGCGCCGATATGCGCGCCGAAGAAGCGCGCCTCCAGTCGGTGGAAGAGCGCCTGGTCAAACAGGCGCAGCCGATCGTCGCCGTGGCCGGCGGGGAGCGGGCGTTCGCCGCCCTGCGGCGCGCCATCGCCCCCGACCTGCAAGCGCCGTGGTGGGCGCTGGAGGAAGTCGTGGCGGCCGACCGTCGCCGGCGCCTCAAGCAGCTCGCCGTCGGCTTGGCTATAGCCGCAGCGATCGGCGTGGTTGGCTTTTTGCTGCGCGATGTGCTCTTCCCCCCCAACCCGGTGGGCGATGCGCTGTTTGCCGCCCAGGCCGCGCTGAGCGAGAGCGATATGGCGCGCGCGCTCCAGGCGATCGAGCGCGGCCTGGAAGCCGCGCCTTCCAACCCGACCTTGCTCGTGTGGAAGGGCGTGCTGCTCGAGCGACAAAACGACCCGGCCGGCGCGGCTGCGCTCGAGTCCGCCCGCGTCATCCTGGGCGAGCGGGACTTTCTGGTCGAGAGAGCGCAAGCCTACCTGATGCTGGGCGAGAGCGACCGGGTGATCGCCGACATGACGCGCCTGATTGCGACCGAGCCCGACCCCGCCGAGGCCTATTTCATCCGCGCGACGGCATACGAGAACACCAATCAGCTCTGGCAGGCGATCCAGGACCTGGAGGCAGCCGCCGAGATCGCGCAGCGCACCGGCAACGATACGCTGTTTGCGACCGCGCGCGTGCGCATGGGCGTGCTGATGCAGAGCGCCGGCGCGATCGCACCCACGGCGACGCCGTGATGGCTCATGCGCTCAAGAATGCGTCAATCGCGTCGAAGAGCGCCTGCATATCCGCCTCGGTCGCGTCGGCCATGTGGGCAATGCGAAAGGTCTTGCCTTTCAGGCTGCCGTAGCCGTCGGAGATGTGCATGCCGCGCTGGGCCAGGAACTTGTTCAGCGCGCTCACATCTATGCCGCGGGTGTTCGCCACGCAGGTGACTGTGTCCGACTCGTAGCCGCGTTCGGCGAACAGCCCGAACCGCGCGCTGGCCCATGCGCGGGTGAGCTGCGCCAGGCGGGCGTGTCGCGCAAAACGATTCTCCAGCCCCTCGGCCAGCATGTCGTCTAGTTGCCGGTCCAGCGCGAACATCAGCGAGATGGCCGGCGTGGCAGGCGTGTGATTCTTCTGCAAGAACTTCTCCAGCTCGACGAAGTCGAAGTAGTAGCCGCGATGCCTAATCGTCTTGGCCTTGGCCAGCGCGCGATCGCTCACCGCGGCGAACGCCAGGCCGGGCGGCAGCCCGAAGCACTTCTGCGACGAGGTCAGCAGCACGTCCAGGCCAAGGCCGTCGAAGTCAATCTTCACCCCGCCGAGCGAGCTGACGGCGTCCACGAGGATCAGCGTGTCGGGGGATAGCGCTTTAACGACGGCCACGATCTCGACCAGCGGGTTCATCACGCCGCAACTGGTTTCGTTGTGCACGATGGCGATGGCTTCAAACGGCTTCTTGCTCGGGTCGGCGGCGCGGGCCAGCAGCGCCTCGCGCACCTGCTCCGGCTTGATCGCCTTGCCCTCCTCGACGCGCAGCCAGGTGGTTGCTTTGCCGTTGCGCTCAAACACGTCGGCCCAGCGTTCGCTGAATGCGCCGCACACCGTCGCCAGCACGCCGGCGTCCGGGTCGTCGCTCACGCAATTGCGCGCTGCGGCCTCCCACAGGCCTGTGCCCGATGAAGTGCTGAGGAAGACGCGGCTGCGCGTGAAGAACACCTGGCGCAGCTTAGCCTGAATCCGCGCGAACAGCGCCTCGAACGCCGCGCCGCGATGGCCGATCATCCATTGCGTTTGCGCATCGAGGATCTCTCTGCGCACTTCGACCGGGCCGGGGATAAATAGCTTAATGTGATCGCTCATGACGCCGCAAGCATAGCAGCCTTCCTCACTCCACGGTCACGCTCTTGGCCAGGTTGCGCGGTTGATCCACGTCGCAGCCCAGGCGCGTGGCCATCTCGTAGGCCAGGCGCTGCATGGGGATCGCGGTGAGCACCGGCGTCAGCAGTTCCGGCGCCGCCGGCACGTTGATCACATAGTCTGCCTTCTGCCGGATGAAGTCGTCCCCTTCGGTGGCGATGGCGATGACGATGCCGCCGCGCGCCTTCACCTGCTCGATCTGCGAGATCATCTTCTCGTACACGCCGTCCCGCACGGCGACGCACACGACGGGCATGGTCTCGTCAATCAGCGCGATAGGGCCGTGCTTCATCTCGCCGGCCGGGTAGCCCTCGGCGTGGATGTAGCTGATCTCCTTCAGCTTGAGCGCGCCTTCCAGCGCGATGGGGTAGTTGATCCCACGGCCTAGGAAGAGGAAGTGCCGGCGGTCGTGGAAGCGGTTGGCCAGCGCCTCGTAGATCGGATCGGGCTTGAGCGTCTGGCCGATCAGGCCGGGCAGATGGGCGAGGTCGCGCGCCAAAGAAAATGGGTCAGCGTTCGAGCGTTCAACCGTTTGAGCGTTGGCGCGTTGGGCCAGCGCGCAGGCCAGCAGATACTGGTCTACGATGGAGGTGAGGAACGTCTTGGTGCTGCACACGCCGATCTCCGGCCCGGCGCGCATGTGGATGACGCCCTCGGCCATGCGTTCGGCCTGCGAGCCGATCGCGTTGACGATGGCCCACACGCGCGCACCGCGCGCCTTGCCCAGGCTCATCGCCGCCAGCGTATCGGCGGTCTCGCCGGATTGGGTGATGCCCAATACAGCCAAGCCCGGCTCAATGATCGGATCGCGGTAGCGATACTCGCTGCCGTAGTCCACCTCGACGGGAACGCGCGCGATGCGCTCGATGAGGAATTTGCCGATTAGCCCCGCATGTTTGGAGGTGCCGCAGGCGACGGTGTGGATGCGCGCCGGTATCCCTTCTGCACCGCCTGTTCCCAGCTCCAGGCTCTCCAGCGCGACTTCGCCGGTCTCGAAGTTGACCCGGCCGCGCAGCGTGTCGGTCACGGCGCGCGCCTGCTCGAAGATTTCCTTCTGCATGAAGTGGCGATACTCGCCCTTCTCGGCGCTGACCGGGTCCCAGGCGATCGCGTGGCGTTGCTTGTTCACCGGCGCGCCGTCCAAGCGGTACACGCTGACCTGGCCGGCCTGGGCGATGGCGACCTCGCCGTCTTCCAGGAAGATCACGTCGCGGGTGTAATCCAGGATGCCGGGGACGTCGGAAGCCACGAAAGTCTCGTCGGGGTTGAGGCCGATGACGATGCCGCCGGCGTTGCCCAGCCGCGCGGCGATCAACTTGTCCGGCTCCTGCGCGCTCATCATGACGACGGCGTTCGAGCCTTGCAGCCTAGCGATAGCAGCGAAGGCGGCGCGCGCAAAGGGCATGCCGGCCTTCATGTACAAGTCCACCAGGTGAGGAATCACCTCGGTGTCCGTCTCGCTGCGGAAGCGTATGCCTTCTGCTTGCAGCTCGCCTTTCAGCTCGATGAAGTTCTCGATGATGCCGTTCTGGATGACGGCGATCGTGCCGGCGTCGTTCAGGTGAGGGTGCGCGTTGTGCTCCGTCACGCCGCCGTGCGTGGCCCAGCGCGTGTGGCCGATGCCCACTGAAGGCGGCGGGCCGTCTTCCGCCTGCCGCAACCTCGATTCCAAATTCGACAACTTGCCCACGGCGCGGGTGACGCGAATGCTGTTGTCGCCGAGGATGGCGATGCCGGCCGAGTCGTAGCCGCGATACTCCAGGCGCCTCAGGCCGTTGAGGATGACCGCAGTCGCGTTTCGCGGGCCGACGTAACCGATGATGCCGCACATGGCATTGATGATAGTCGCCGGGGAAGCGCGCATAAAATAAAGGCGAGAAGCAGCGGTCTGCTTCTCGCCTTGCGCGCTATGCCGGCTCGGCTTTGCCGTTCGTCTAGCGTCCCATCACCGCTTTCAGCGTAGCGCACGCCGGACATGAGCCGTCCGGTCGGAAGATCGAGTAGCCGGCCTGGGGGTCTTCGGCGTCGTATTGCCGGCGATCCATGTTCCAGATGATCATCAGGCGCACTTTGCCGCTCTCGCGTGAGAGCTGCGCGGCGCGCGCCAGCCATTGCGCCTGCTGCGCCAGCGTAATGTTGTTGCCCCACTGGAAGTTCGGCGCGACGATGGGGCCGATGCCCTCCGGCGTGAGGTAGCCCAGCTCGGTCCAGCAGACCGGCACCTGGCCGCCGAAGGCGTTGTAGGTGACGTTCAACGTGCCCCAGAAATACCATTGATGGTGGTCGTTGGCGACCGGCGCGCCGCTGGTCTGGTCTGGGCCGACCATTGTGCCGTTGTGGTGCGCGCCGATGCAATCCATCCACTGCGCCGCGCCGGCTGCGGCCAGGCGCTGCAAGAAGGGCGCGTCGTCGCAGCCGGCGTTGGTGCAGTTGCCCCCGAAGTAGCCGGTGGGGGCCATCGCCGCGCCGATCACGAGGGCGTTCGGGTTGGCTGCCTTGATCGCGATGTAGGCTTCGCGGAGCATGTTGGCGTAATTCTCCGGGTTGACTTGCCCATTGCCAGGCCCGCCATACTCGCGGTCGAGGTTCGGCTCGTTCCACACCTCGATGGCGTCCGCGCCTTGTTGAACCAGCGTGGCCAGGTAAGCGGCAAATTCCTTGTGGTAGTTGGGATCGGCGGCGCGCGCGCGTTCGCCGACGGCGCCGATCAACACCTTGAGGCCGTTGGCCTTCGCGGCGGCGATGCGCCCGGGGATGTCCGTGTCCTGCGTCTGGAACTTCACCCAGGTCATGCCGATGTCGCGCATCTGGGGAAAGACGTTGGTGCTGCCCATGTGACCGCCTAATTCAAACGTCCAGTTGCCGCGTGGGGCGGCCGGCGCGGGCGCAGGCGCTGCAGGTGCCGCCGCGCCGCCGAATGAGGTGTACTGCGCAAAGACGTAGGCGGTGTTATTGTTGTAAGTGATTTGCAGCCACTTGCCGTCGGCGGTTTTGGCCGTCGCCTGCACCCTGTCGCCGCGCTTGAGTCGCCCGATGATCTGACCGCTCAGGCTCGGCGCGCTGCGCACGTTTAGGAACTCGGAGATCACGGTGACATTGCCGTTGCCGGCCGCTGGCGCGGGTGCTGCTGCCGCAGGCGCAGCGCTGGGAGTCGGGCAGCTACCGCCGGGGACGGCGAACTGCGCGAAGACGAAGCCGTAGCGCCCGTTGAAGTTGATGCGGTACCAAGCGCCGTCAATCGTCTTGGCGTCGGCGATCACTTTCTGGCCACAGGTCAGTTGTCCGATGATGCTGTCGCTGGTGCTGGGTGCGCTCCGGACGTTCAGCCTGGGCGATACCACGACTAATTCGACCCCTTGGGATTGGGCGCGGGCGCCATGTGCGCCGCCGATGATAAGCGTGGCCACGAGGGCCAGGATGGCCTTTCGATTCTTTATGGTTCGCATAGCACAGACCTGACTCAATTGTAACGCCTTGCGCCGTGTGGCTTTGATTCGGCGCGTTGCTCTGAAGGCTACAAGTACTTCTCGATTGCCCAGCCGCCCTCCCGGACGATCGGCAATTGCGCCCCATCTGCCTGTGGCTTGAAGACAAGCCTATTCTTCCCCGTCAGCGCGTCTACTACGTCGCCCATACAATCGGCTAACGCAACGGGTCTGTTCAGGGCGCGGGCGATGTCTGTGGGCGACACGTCATCTAGCGCAATGCCGTTGGGGTGGTCGAACATGATGCGCGGAAGGATGATTAACTCTCCCGTTGCACCGGCGAGTTGGCCGATTACGTCCTCGCCGCACAACAGGCCGGCGACGGTGATCGTCTCCCCTAGCCGATGGTTCTTTACCGGCGTGACGCGCAGCGGAATGCCGGTGATTCGCGTAAATGCGCGCGCGGCCTTGGTTAGAACCGGCGCGAACAGGGTGCCGGTGACCAGCGTCGCTTCGCGGAATTGTGAGTTGAGGATCGAAAGCCCGGAGTCGCCGGCCGCCGCTAATTCCGCGCGCTGCACCCGCTTCCATTCGTCGAGGAAATCGCGCACCATGCCCAAGCCGTTTTCTTGGAGCGCGAGGCCATCGTAGGCGCGCTTGGGCGGCACGTGGCGACCGGCGACCAGATACCATTCATCGGTCGCATATACGAAGCGGACGCCGAGCGCTTGGCGGAACTCGGCCTGCCAAGCCTCGATGCATCTGAGCATGTCGGCTGCTTCTGCCTTTGTGTGCGGGCGGTAGCCGTATTTGTGATGCTTGGTCAAGCCGACCGGCACCACGCTCACCGACATCACGTGGGGGTAGAGCGTCGCCAGTTGGCGCACGCTTTCTTCTAGTCGCTCGCCGTCGTTCAGCCCCGGCGTGACGACGATCTGGGTGTGCGTGGAGATGCCGTGATCGGCCAGCCAGCGCAGTTGCTCCATGATGTCCGGCGCAGTGGGATTGCGCAGGCACTTGCGCCGCGTCTCCAGGTCGGTCGCGTGCACGCTCACATAGAGCGGCGTTAGCCGTTGTTCGGCGATGCGCGCCCAGTCCTCGGCGCTCAGGTTGGTCAGCGTGACGAAGTGGCCGAACAGGAAGGAATAGCGGTAATCGTCGTCTTTGATGTAGAGCGCGCGGCGCATGCGCGGCGCGTTCTGCAGCACGAAGCAAAACGGGCACAAGTTGTTGCAGCGCCGGATGTCAATGTCGAAGGTGGGATGTTGGAAGGTGATGCCCAAGGACTGGCCGAAGCCGCGCTGCGCGGCGACCTCGTGTTCTACGCCATCGCGCGCGAAGCGAAAGACCACATGATCTTCCGCGCCGTAGAACTGCGCATCAATCACATCGCGCAGCCGGTGGCCGTTGATGGCGAGCAGGTCGTCGCCGGCGCGCAATCCGGCGCAGTCGGCCAGGCTGCCAGGTTCGACAGATTCGATGATCCCCATCGTCGCTCAGGTTCGGCGCGTTACGCATCGGCGTAGACGCCGCGCATGGGCGCCGGCAGGATCGCGGCCAGTCGGCGCATCGCGTAGTCAGTCAGCTCCCGCAGCCGCTCGCGCGAGAGTTTCTCATTGCCAGACTCGAGCTTGAACGGCTCGCCCAGGGTGATTGTAACTTCTGCCCGGCGCAGCTTTTTGAGCGCAGGCAGGATCTCCGGCGTGCCGACGATGCCGGTTGGCACGATCCACGCGCCGGTGCGCGTCGCCAGGAAGGCCAGGCCTTCTTGCGCGTGGATCAACGCGCCGGTTTTGCTGCGCGTGCCCTCCGGCGAGATGAGCACTGCGCCGCCCGCGTTCAGCACTTCGGTCGCCGATTTGATCGCCTGCAGGTCAACCGCGCCGCGATGGACCGGGATTGCGCCGTAAGGTTCCACCAACCAGCGCACCCGCCAATCCTCGAAGGCTTCTACTTTGGCCATCGGCGTGATCGGCCGGCCCAGCGCTGCCAGCACCACGAACGGGTCGGCCCAGTTGATGTGGTTGATCATCACGATCACGCCGCCGGCCTTCGGCATGTGTTCGGGGTGGATGACGCGATGCCTCATGCCGAGCGCATACCAGGCGCGCAGCCAGGCGTTATAGAAGCCGCGCAGCGGCGCGCGCCTGTTCCACTTCCAGCGCCGGGTGAACGTAGATTGTTTGCCGGGCGCGCGCGTCGTGGATTGCGTCATCGGTCGTCCCCGGACGCGCCGACGACGGCAGCAGGCTGCGCCGGCGCACCCGCGCGGGCGGCGTTCTGTTCAGCCACCAGCGCGATCACGTGGGCGAGCGTCTCGTCGGCGTTCATGTGCGTGCAATCAATGATGAAGGCGTCCTGCGCCGGGCGGAGCGGCGAGGTCGTCCGCGAAAGGTCGAGTTCGTCGCGCTGCCTCATGCTGGTCAGCACATCGGCATAGCTGCTCGGCGCGCCGCGACGCTCCAACTCGTGATAGCGCCGCCAGGCGCGCGCCTCCACGCTGGCGTCCAGGTAGATCTTCAAGTCGGCGTCCGGCATGACGACCGTGCCGATGTCGCGGCCGACCATCACAACGTTGCCGTCGCGCGCGACGCGCCGCTGTTGGGCGACCATCGCTCGGCGCACGTGCGGGAAGGCCGACACAACGGACACAGCGGCGTCCACGTCTGGGCGCCGGATGGCCCAGGTCACGTCCTGGCCGTCTAGGCGAACGGTGTATTGCCGTCCGTCGTCCACGCTCGGAGGCAACACCTCAATTAACACACTTTCGGCGAGCTGCGACACGGCGTCTTCGTCGTCCGGCGCAATGCCGCGCTGTAAAGCCGCCAGCGTCACTGCGCGATACATCACGCCGGTGTCGAAGTACAAAAAACCTAGCTGCTTGGCCAGCCCAAGGCCGATGGTGCTCTTGCCCGCGCCGGCCGGGCCATCAATCGCGATCGTGCGGATCGGGCGGTTGGGTGAATCTGCCATCGCTGTTGTGTTGCTCCAGCGCTGCCACTTCGCCATCGGTCAGCCTGCGCCACTGGCCCGATTCTAAATCACCCAGCGTCACACATCCGACGCGCACCCGAATCAGTCGGATCACCGGATGGCCGAGCAGCCCGGCGACTCGGCGGATTTGTCGCTTGCGCCCCTCGCGCATGACGACGCGCAGCCAGACGCCGCCCTTCGCCTCCGGGGGAACAGGGGGTTGAGGGTGCAGCACGTGCACGTCGGCGGGCGCCGTGAGCGCAGTCTCGCCCGGCAGCAGCACACCAGAGCGCCACCGTTGCAGCGCCGTTTCGCTCGGCTGACCGGCTACCAGCACATGATATTCCTTCTCATGCTCGAATTTCGGATGGGTCAGCCGGTAGGCGAATTCCCCGTCATTGGTGAGCAGGATCAGGCCGCTGCTGTCCTTATCCAGCCGGCCTACGGCAAACAGCCGCTGGGGGACGCGGACGAGGTCGAAGACCGTTTTGTTGCGCGGGTTGCTGCGGTCGGAAGCGTAGCCGACCGGTTTGTGCAAGGCGATGTATACCTTCTCCGCCGGCGGGGCGATGGGTTTGCCGTCCACGCGCACGTCGTCGCCGGGCGAGACGGTCGCGCCGAGCTGAGCGACCTGGCCGTTGACTGTCACCCGTCCGGCGACGATCAGCGCTTCGCACTTGCGCCGCGCGCCGAAGCCCGACTGAGCGAGCAACTTTTGCAGGCGCATGGTCAGGGTTAGGCAGCTTAGCGATCAACGCCCGGGATTGGCTGGATGAGGGGTTGAGGGTCGGCGCTTGGCGAGGCATCTGCCGCCTCCTGCGTAGCGCGTGGGATCGGCAGGGTGTCCAGCTTGTCAACGGGCGGCAGCTCGTGCACGCCGCGCAGCCCAAAATAGCTGAGGAAATCGAACGACACCCCATAGCGCATGGGATGTCCCACCGTGTCGGCGCGGCCTAACTCTTGCACCAGGCTGCGCGCAAGCAGCGTGTTGATCACGCCGTCGCAGTTCACGCCGCGGATTGCCTCCAACTGTGGCTTAGTGATCGGCTGGTTGTAGGCGATGATGGCGAGCGTCTCCAACGCTGCTTGCGATAGGCGATTCACCTCTTCCAAACCTAGGAATTTCTGGATGCGTTCGCCCATTTCGGGCGCAGTGACCAGCCGCACGCGGTTGCCCAAGCGTTGCAGGCGGATGCCGCGCGCCTGATACTGCGCGGCGAGTTCTTCGAGCGCGGCTTCGATCTCGCCGGGCGTCGCGTCGAGCGCCGCCGCGAGCGCATTGAGCGTCGCGGGTTCGCCCGCCGCGTAGAGCAGGCTTTCGATCTGCGCAGCCAACGAAAGCTGAGCCGGCGTCTCCAAGGCGTCGGCTTCGGTCACGGGCGAGGCCTCGACGGCGATAGGTTCGCGGGTTTCCATCGTTCGTTGCGCAACGCGGCGTCAGGCCGGATGCTGCGGTTCGGGATCGTTGCTGTCGGGCGGCGGCGTGTGCGCCATCTCTGTCGCTGCGGGCGGTAAATAGGGTGTTTCTTCCTCGGCCAGGATCGGCGTCGGCGGGAGCGCCGGTGCAGGCGCAGGCTGCTCTTGAACCGGCATCGGTTTGGCGATGACAGGCCTGCCGGCTTTGGCCTTGATGGCAACCTGCGGCTTACTGGCCAGCCGAAGCCCGAGCTGGTCTTGCGCGACCTGTCGTGTGACGGCGGCTATCTCTTCGGCTTTGGCGACGAGATCCACATCTTTCGTCACGGACACGTCCAGTTTCAGTTCGACGGCTCGGTTGCGGCCGGTAGCGCGCACCCTGGATTCGAGCACGCCAGCGATGGCGTCCACGTGCTCCTTTACCTTTTCTTGCACGGCCTCGGTGCTGATGCGGATAGTGCTGCCGCCGGTGTAGCGGGTGATCTCGATGGTGCGCGACCCGGGCCGGCGCAATTCCCACCACAGCAGCAGACCGATCAGCGCCACCCAGAGGATCGCCAGGATCAGGCGCACGAGCACGCGACCGGTGTCTGAATACGCGGCGAATACGCTGCCGCGAAACCAATGGGCGATGGCCTGCATCAGGGCGAGGAAGCCGGCTGGCGTCACCAGCGCGAATGCGCCGACGACGAGCAGCATGCCCAGCATGGCGATGACAAAGACGCGGTTGAACGTGTTCATAGTCCCATGCGCCGTCGCGAGCGCGAGAGGCGACGCTGTGCATTGTAGTATCTATTTTCGCCGGGGCGATAATTCGCCGCGATGGTGCGCGTTTTATGCGGCGACGGTCAAAGCCCCCCGGCCGAATATCCCGGCAGCGTGGACATCCGAAGATTGGTCGCCGATCCTTCTAACGTGTTGTGGGTGGACATCTGCGACCCGGAGAACGAAAACGGGGCGCATCCCGAAGCCCTGCGCATCCTGCGGGACGTGTTTGAGTTTCATCCGCTGGCGATCGAGGATGCCTTGATCGAAAGCCATGTGCCCAAGGTGGACGATTGGGGATCGTATCTCTACATCGTCCTGCACGCCGTTCATTTCGAGCGCGGCAAAGAGCATTTGGAGACGCGCGAACTCGACGTCTTCGTCGGCCCGAACTACCTGGTGACGTATCGAACGGAGGAAATCCGCGCCTTGGAACAACAATGGCGCGTCACCCAGCGCGATGCGCGCCATACCCGTCGCGGCGTGGACTATTTGTTGTATGAGCTATGCGATGCCATTGCGACCGACTACTTGCCGGTAATGGATGCGATGGATGAAGCCGTGGATCTGCTGCAGGACGAGGTGTTCGAGCGGACGGACGCGCGCCTGGTCGAACGCATCTTCAGGCTCAAGCGCGCCGTGCTGGACTTGCGGCGCGTGCTCAGCCCACAACGTGAGGTGCTCAACAAGCTCTCGCGCGGCGACTTCGCAGTCATAGACGACAAGGATCGCGTGTACTTTCGCGATGTGTATGACCACTTCGTGCGGCTGGTGGACCTGAACGAGTCGCTGCGCGACGTGGTGGGCGGCGTGCTCGACACCTATCTATCGGTCGCCGCCAATCGCACCAACGAGATCATGAAGACGTTGACCATCGTGTCGCTGATGTTTTTGCCGCTGACGTTTATCACCGGCTTCTTCGGCATGAATTTCTTCGGCGGCAGCATCGAGCTGACCTTCGAGACGAGTCGCGGCTTGTTCTTTCTCGCCAGCATGGCGATTATGATCGCAATGCCGCTGGCCATGCTGTTGTATATTCGCCGGCGTGGCTGGTGGTGACGCCCTCGCTCGCGTGCTCGATGGGTTTGCCGCAGCCTGCTACCGTCTGCGGCGAAGCGACCTCGCCCGCTGGATATTCATCGCGCTCGTCGTGGTCGCGCTCGGCCTCATGCTCTTCACGCGCCCCGGGCAGATCGAGAATCAGACCGTCCGAGACGTCGCCATCGGCGACATCTCGATTGCCAGCGTCAACACTTATGTGCGCGTCAGCGGCGTCCTCGACCCGACCGGCGCGTATCGCACCAGCTACAACTTGGGCGGGTTCGAGTTGTACGGCAGCCGTTACATCCCGCTCATGGCGCCGGGCACGCCCGATGCGATCTGGGTAGCCGATGAAAACCTCCCCGCGCGCGATTCCGGCGGATACGTCACGCTGGTCGCGCAGGTGATGATGGGTCAGGGGATGCAACAGCCGACGCTGTATCTCCAGGTCGGCTATCCGCCGAACGTCATCTTGGCTAATCTGCTCTCCCGGTTAGGTTCCATATTGTTGATCGTTTTAATGGTCGCGGCGTTCGTCGGGCAACTGGTTGAACGCCTGGACTACGCGATCCCGCTGCCGTGGAACGCCGGCCTGGCTGCGAATCCGCCGGCGCTGCTTTGGTTCGGCGCGCTGGGCCGCCAATTCGACGATCTGGTATTGCGCAGCTTCCCCGTGCGATTCAGCGCCACCCCTCGCGAGGCGCGCTTTGAATCTGCGGATCCGGCCAGCCCGTGGTCGGTCGCCATCCGTCGGCTGAGTCAGGCGCAACTCTTTGATGTGGCGACGCGGTATGGCGGGATGCCGGCGGCTCGCTTGCGTTTCGAAGACGAGCGCGGTCTTCAGCGACATGGGGTGATCGCCGCCGGTTCAGCCGAGTCGCGCGACGCCATCCTGCGCGTGCTCAGCCTGATCCGCTGAAGACGCCGGCGCGCTCACCGCGTGATGCCGTTCAGATCGGGACGCTTGCACTGGCATGCCTCGCGCCTCAGGTCCCCCTGCACCAGCGCGCCGTCGTACTCGCGCGGGCCTTCCACGGCGATCCAGCCCTCCAAGTCGAACGGCGTCGCGCCCTGGGCATTGATCCACTCGCCGTTGTACTTGCGCGCCAGGTGGAGGTGAGCCGCCTGTGCCAGCCCGCCCTCGCATGAGGGATGGCCGATGGGGTCGCCGGCCTTCACCCGCGCGCCGACGGGGACGCGGTTTCGACTGCCGATGTGCAGATACAACACGCTCCAGCCGATGCGCTCGTCGCCGCTGGGGTCGAGGGATTGGCCGACTTCGCCGCGCGCGCTGCGCGTGATGACGCCGTCGGCTACAGCCGTCACCCAGTCCGGCAGTTCGGCGCAGCCGGCTACGTTGGCTGACGTGAAATCCAGGGCGCCCCAGGGGGTGCCTGGCCCCCAGGCGCTATGCGGCCCGCCGGTGAAATACCACGTCTCGCCCTTGCGCCACGGCAGCGCAAGAGGCGGCTGGCGCAGGTCGTCGGGGACGAGTGGGCCGAAATCGTATTGCCAGGGGGTGCCGAAGAGCCGCCGGTAGGCGCGCATGAACGCACGCGCGCCGTCGCTTTCGGCGATGGTCGGCCAATCCGGGAGCGTGCTGATCGCCGCCAGATAGTTCTGCAGGCCGGCCGTGCCGGCGTTCACCCCCGGGCCGATGGCGAGATACGCGCCGTCGTCCAGCCGCGCGTAGCCGCGCGTGTTCAAGCGCCAACCGTAATAGCCCTCGTTCAGGCGGAGCGCCGCCCAGTTCAACTGCGCGTTCAGCCCTTCCAGGCTCGTGCGCTTGTAACCGAGCGGGTAGCGCAGTTGATCCTCGGCGGGTTGCGCCTGTGTCACCCATCCGCCCACGTATTCCAGCGCAGCCAACAGAATGCGCGGGTGCACGCTGAACTGTTCGGCCACGCGCTCCACGATTTGCGCGCCGGTCAGCAACTCCCCGGCGACGACCTCGGTATAGCGGCTGAGGTAGCCGCCCTGTTGCGCGATGAAGGCGGCCGCGTCGAACGCAGCGGCCGTTGGGCCGTTGACCAGTTCGCTATCCGGGATCAGCTTGATAGACGGCGTGCGTCCCACAATCCGGCGCCGGATCAGCAGTTGCTGGCCGACCTGTAGGGCGTTTGGATCGCGCAGGCCGTTCAGTTGTTGCAACTCTTCCGGCGTCGCGCCGATGGCATATGCAATGCCGCTAAGCGTGTCGCCGCGTCGCACAGTATAAGTGAGCGTCAACACGTCGCCCGAATGGACGGGACGAGGCGGATCAAGGGTGGGCGTGCCGATGGGGATAGGATGTCGCGTCGCGGTGGGCGTCGGCGCCGGCGGCCGCGTCGCGGCGGACTGGTTGGCAGCCGAGATGGCCGGCGTCGGATCGCGGGTGGTGGTTTGGGGGGGCGGTTCGTCGGCGCAGGCAAGGAGGATCACCGCGCATGCGATGCCGCATGCCCACCTGATCAGATCTTTCATCTGCGAACATTATTCCACGGTCCTGCGCACGGCGCGGCGCGAAACGCGCTGTTTCGGGATGATGCCCAGCGCTACAGCAGCGCGCCCGTCTCGCCCTCGGCGCGCGGGGCGCCTGGCATCGTCGGCTTTAGTCGGTTCGTGCAGGGGTATATTCGGCTATATTCATCTTCCTCTCATCCAAGAACAGCGATGACCACATTAGGACAGTTTCAGCAGGGCCTGCGCCTCGATCAATACATCGCTACCATGGCTCAAGGCAAGGAGGACTTTCGAGCCAATTTCATCAAGGCAACAGAGGCTTTCAGCGCGGATGACCTGGCTTTCTTTCGAGGTTTGCCAACCTCGATCAACGTCGCTGTTGCGACTGAAGACGCCAACCTCGACGCCTTGCGCGACGTGCCGATCATCGGCCGGCTGTCGGTCGAAGTGGGGAAGCTGGCCTTGCGCCTGTTCCGTCCGACGACGCACGCCGACGCAGTGCGGGCTATCGCGCACGATGCGTTGTCGTTGACCCCCGCTGGGGCTGATCGCGATGCCCAGCTGCCGATCATCGCGTTCTATACGCCAGCGATGCAACTGATCGGCGCGCACGTGTGCCGCCTGCCCGAGCTGAGCGCCGAGATGCACCGCCGCCGAGCAGCATGGATCGAGAGCCATCCAGAGGTCCTGGACGCGCGCGAGCCGATGGACAAGATGACGCCTATCACGCGCACGCGCCTAATGCAGACCATGTATGCGCTGACTTCAGAGCAGCGCGCCGCATGGGGACGGCTGACCGTGCAATATTGGCGTCGCATCCTCAGTAGGGCGTCCCTGCTATCCAGCTCATCCAATGAGAGGTGAGATGAAACCAGCACAAGATGACGTTGTCGGTTACAATCTTTGGGCAAGGCTCTACTTCAAGGTAACAAGGAGGGAACAATCTATGTATCAAAGTATAACGGTGGTCGGTCGCCTTGGGCGCGATCCGGAGATGCGCTACATGCCGAGCGGCGAGCCTGTCACGTCATTCAGCCTTGCCACCGACCGCGTCTGGAGCGATAAGAATGGGCAACGGCAAAAAGAGACGACCTGGTTTCGCGTCTCCGTATTCGGCAAGCCGGCGGAGACGGCGAACCAGTATCTGAGCAAAGGCAAGATGGTGCTCGTGGAAGGCCGGCTGCGCGTTGATCCGAAGACAGGCGGGCCAGTGACCTACACGCGCCAGGACGGCACCGTCGGCGCGAACTTCGAAATCATCGCAAACACGGTGCGCTTCTTGAGTCCGCGCGACGAGGCTGAGTCCGGCCATCCGGAAGGTGACAGCGGCATGGACGGCGGCGATCAGCCGACTGAAGATATTCCCTTTTAACGCTCATTCGCGCTGAAGAACCTGACGCGAGCGCCTGGCTGTCAGGTTCTTTTGTTGACGCCATGACCCTGCCACATTCAGTTCAACCCCCACCGCACGCGCCCGCTCCGCAGGGGCTGCAAATCGAACTGCCTGCGCACTTAGACGCGACATATTCCAACCTCGTCGTCATCCAGCATACGCCATCGGAGTTTGTGCTGGACTTCGCGCGCATCTTGCCCAACATGCCGACTGCGCGCGTCGGCGCGCGGATCGTGACCACGCCGATGCACGCCAAACTGCTGCTGCGCGCGTTGCAGCAGAATATCGAGCGCTTCGAGGCGCAGTTCGGCCCGATCTACGTGCCCCAGCAGGGTGAAGCGCTGGCCAATCAACTGTTCGGCGGCTGAGCATCCTCTGCAGGCGCAGGGGGCATCTTTAAGTCTGCTGCCTGATCGCGCCGGCGGCTTTGTATCAGCGCGGCGATGAGCAATACGGCGAGCACCGCTGCGATCCCCATCAGCGCGATGAACACGGCGTCGAACAGCCCCGGCAATGTAGAGAAGGGCAGGATCAGGAACAGGATGATGAAGATCAAGATCGGCCATGCGCCGTTCAAGTTGATGCGTTTCATAGGGGATCTCGGTTAACAAATTACTACCTGTGCTGCTTGGGTTAACGGTCTGGGGCTGTATGGCCGTTTAGGCCATCGGGTGTCTGAATGACGCCGAATAGGCGCCGGTGACGTGATGCTCAAGTTGCCGTTCGATGTCGGCCAGCAGCGCGCTGGCGCCGAAACGAAAGAGACTTGGCCGCAGCCATTCGTCGCCCAACTCCTCCTTGATGAGGATCATCCAGTCGAGCGCTTGCTTGGCGGCGCGAATGCCGCCGGCCGGCTTGAACCCCACCTGGTGGTCTGTGCGCGCGGCGTAGTCGCGAATCGCGCGGCACATCACCAGGCCAATCGGCAGCGTCGCGTTGACCGCCGCCTTTCCGGTCGAGGTCTTGATGAAGTCGGCACCGGCCATCATACACACCAGGCTGGCCTGATACACCTGGCGCAGCGTCGCCAGCTCGCCGGCCTCCAAGATCGCCTTCATGTGGGCGTCGCCGCATGCCTCTCGAAAGGCGCGGATTTCGTCGTAGAGCGCGCCCCAGTTGCCGGCGAGCACGTGTCGCCTGGAGATCACGACGTCTATCTCTTGAGCGCCCATCTCGATGGCGTATTCGATTTCCTTCACGCGCAGGTCGAGCGGGGTCAGGCCGGCGGGGAAGCCGGCGGCGACGGCCGCAACGGGGATGTCAGAGCCAGCGAGCGCTTTCACGGCAACGGGCACCATCGCGTGATACACGCACACGGCGGCCACGCGGATCGGCAACTCATGCGCGCCGAGCGCCTCGAGCAGGTCGCCGCGCACCGGCCGGCGCGCCTTGGCGCACAAGCGCTGCACGTTGCCGGGCGTGTCGTCCCCTTGGAGCGTCGTCAAGTCCATGAGCGTAATCGCGCGCAGCAGCCAAGCGGCCTGCCAGGCTTGCTTGACCGAGCGGCGCGTCGGCAACGTCGCTGCTCGACGCTCTACGGCGCTGCGGTTCACGCGCGCGGCTTCCACCCATCGCAAGTCGAGCGGGACGCCGGGATTGCGGCCATTGTGCGTATTCATGCGTTTGCAAGCTGCTCGAGCCTGCCTATAAGCCGGATTCTGTCTAGGCCCGAAGGCCCGAGGCGATCATCCCTCTAGGACGCGCATTGCTGCGCGCCTCCAGCCGCCTACCTGCGCATCAGCGGGCCGCCTCATCTGCGCGTCTTGGCGTTGCTCCCGGTGGGGTTTGCCAGGCCGTCGCATCGCTGCGACGCCGGTGCGCTCTTACCGCACCATTTCACCCTTACCCTTGCGGGCGGTGTGTTTTCTGTTGCACTTTCCGTCGGGTCACCCCGCCTGGCCGTTAGCCAGCACCGCGCCCTATGGAGTCCGGACTTTCCTCATCCCGCATCGCGGGACGCGACCGCCCGGCAGGCTCGAACACACCTGATTATCGCAGCGAATTCTACGAGAGACATTTGCGCCGATGCTACAATCGGCACGGCTTTAAGGAGAGCGATGCTATGACTGTGAGCACTAATGGCAGCAATGGCGCGCGCGACCTGTATGACGTGACGATCATCGGCGCTGGCCCATCGGGCTTGTTCGGCGCCTTCTATGCCGGTCTGCGCGAGATGAAAGTGAAAGTGATTGATGCCCTCGATGACCTCGGCGGGCAGTTGACGGCGCTATATCCGGAAAAGTTCATCTACGACACCCCCGGCTATCCCAAGATCCTGGCGATGGATCTGGTCAAGCACCTGGTCGAGCAGGCGAAGATGTTCGAGCCGACCATCGTGCTGGGCGAGCGGGTGGAGCAGTTGGAGCGGCAGCCGGACGGCACGTTCAAGCTCGTGACGAACAAGGGCGAGCATCACACCCGCGCAGTCGTGATCTGCGGCGGCGTGGGCGCCTTTCAGCCCAAGAAGCTACCCAATCCGGAGCTGGTCCCATACGAAGGGCGCGGCCTGTATTACACCGTGAAGGAGAAAGCGGCCTTCCGCGGCAAGCGCATCTTGATCGTGGGTGGCGGCGACTCGGCGGTAGACTGGGCGCTCAACCTCAAAGACTACGCCAAGCACGTCACGCTGATTCACCGGCGCGATCAGTTCCGCGCCCATGGCGCATCGGTGACCGAGCTGTTGAATTCCTCGGTGGAAGTCAAACTGTTCTACGAACTCAAGACGGTTGGCGGCAACGGCAAGGTGGAGTACGCGATCATCTTCGATAACCGCACCAAGGAGGAGATGACGCTGCCGGTGGACGCCGTGATCCTGACGCTGGGCTACAGCGTTGACCTCGGCCCGATCAAAAACTGGGGCTTGGAGATGGAGGGCACGCGCTACATCCGCGTCAACACCAAGCAGGAGACCAACATCCCCGGCGTCTATGCCGCCGGCGACATTGCCGCATTGCCCGGCGAAGAGCCGCTCAACCTTATCGTTGAGGGCTTCGCTCAGGCGACGCGCGCGGTGAATTTCGCGTATCAGTATCTGCACCCCGGCGCCAAAGCCTTCCCCGGGCACAGCTCGGAGAAGAAGCTCTAGACAAACCCTCATCACAACGCGACAGCGCAGCCCCCTCCGGCTGCGCTGTCGCGTTTTCTCGCGCTTCGGAGCTTACGGGAGCGCTAGGCGAATGTGCAGTTCCTTTAATTGGTGCTCGTATACCGGCGACGGCGCGCCGGCCATCACATCCATGGCCTGCTGGTTCTTGGGGAACGCCATCACCTCGCGGATGTTCGGCTCGCCGCAATACAGCATGGTCAGCCGATCAATGCCGGGCGCGATGCCGCCGTGCGGCGGGGCGCCGTACTCAAACGCCTCGAGGATGTGCCCGAACTTGCGCCGCGCCTCTTCCATCTCTAGGCCGATGAGCCGCATCACAGTCTCCTGCACCTCGCGGCGGTGGATTCGGATGCTGCCGCCGCCGACCTCGTAGCCATTGCACACTAGGTCGTATTGCTTGCTGCGCACTTGGCCTGGATCGGATTCCAGCAAAGCGAGATGTTCATCTTTCGGGGCGGTGAACATATGGTGGGATGGATCCCAGCGCCGTTCCTCTTCGTTCCACTCGAACAACGGGAAGTCCACCACCCACAGATAAGCCATCACGCTCTCGTCGGCTAGCTTAAGCCGCGTGCCCAGTTCGTGGCGCAGCTCGCCTAGCGCTTCGTTGACCGCCCTGCGGTTGTCGTCGGCGACCAGCAGAATCAGGTCGCCGGGCTTCGAGCCGGCCCGCGCGACGATGGCGTCCTTCTCGGCCTGGCTGAGTTTGGCGCCGGCGCCGCTGTTGCGGATGCCATCCGGATCGTGCCACAGCACGACGAGGCCCTTGGCGCCGTTCTTCTTGGCGAACTCGGTCAACTCGTCGGTCTGCTTGCGCGTGTAGCTGGCGCAGCCGGGCGCGCAGATGCCCTTGACGTGCGCCGCGTGAAACGGCAAGAACTCCGAGCCGCGCGTGATGTCGGTCGCGTCGAACAGCTCCATGCCAAAGCGTAGGTCGGGCTTGTCGCGCCCGAAGCGTTCCATGACCGCTTCGTAGGGCAGGCGCAGGAAGGGCTTGAACAGCAGCCGCTTGCCGTGTAGGTGCGCGTAGCGCTCGGTGAATTCGGTCAGCAGCCCCTCGATCAGGTTGAGTATGTCCTCACGATCCACGAAGCTCATCTCCAGGTCGAGCTGGGTGAATTCGGGTTGCCGGTCGGCGCGCTGATCCTCGTCGCGGAAGCAGCGGGCGATCTGGAAGTAGCGCTCGACGCCGGCGACCATGAGCAACTGCTTCAATTGCTGCGGGCTTTGCGGCAGCGCGTAGAAGCAGCCGGGATGCACGCGGCTGGGCACCAGGTAATCGCGCGCGCCTTCCGGCGTGGTCTTGAACAGGATCGGCGTCTCGACTTCGAGGAAACCGCGCGCGTCCAAATAATCGCGGATGAATTTGACGAAGGTGTGGCGGATCGTGAGATTGCGCGCCATGCGTTCGCGCCTCAGGTCGAGGTAGCGATATTTGAGGCGCAGGTTCTCGTCCACATCGCGCCCCTCGTCATCTATGAGGAAAGGCGGCGTTTTGGCCGGGTTGAGCAGCGCCAGTTGCGAGACCATCACCTCGATCTCGCCGGTTGAAATTTTAGGGTTCACCATGCCCTCGGGCCGCAGCGTGACCTGGCCCTCGACCTGAATCACGTATTCGTTGCGCAACGACTCGGCCAGCTTGAAGATTTCTGGGCTGCGCACGTTCGCGGGGTTGATGACGATCTGCGTCAGGCCGAAGCGGTCGCGCAGGTCAATGAAAATCACCCCGCCATGATCGCGCCGGCGGTGCACCCAGCCGGCAAGCGTGACATGTTGTCCCACGTGTTCTTTGCGTAATTCGCCACAGGTCTTCGTCTTTAACATGATTGCCAACCTCGGATGAATGTTGCTGGTGTCGCGCGACATGAACGGCGACAAAAAAGGCCGCCTGTGTCAGGCGACCCTCAGTCTCAAGCTCGGTTCTGTGCGCGACGACTCAGGCGACGCCTGCTCGGTGGAAGGCATCGTTATCGTCGTCGCTATTGCGGCGCAGCGTCCTTCGCATTGCCTCGTAAATATACCTCATCATTTCAGCGTCGGCTCAACTCTCAACCGGGCGCCTGTCGTCGGGCCTCAACTGGCGGCTGATTGCCGCCTGGTCTGGCGCCGCGCGCCTTGATCGCATGGTTGGGACGCATAGAATTTAGCTCCGTGACATCGCCGGAGTTCTACGCCAACGCGCGCGCCTACGACATCGCTTTCAGCGATCGGGATTTTGTGGAAGAGTGCAACTTCCTCGAATGGTGCTTGCGGACGCATGGCCGCGTCGCTGAGGGCGCTGCGCCGTCGTTCCTCGAACTTGCCTGCGGCCCGGCGCGTCACGCGCGCGAGTTTGCCCGGCGCGGTTGGCGCGCGGCGGCGCTTGACCTTTCGCCTGACATGCTCGACTACGCGCGCGCGGGCGCGCAGCGCGACGGCGTCTCGCTGGAGACCGTGGCTGCCGACATGGCCGATTTCACGTTGGATCGGCCGGTGGCGCTGGCTGCGAACCTGATGGAAAGCCTATCGCATTTGGTGACCAACGCGCAAGTCGTGTCGCACCTCAGATCGGTATCGCGCAATCTGCTGCCCGGCGGCGTCTTCGTGATTGAGATGGCGCATCCATCTACGATCTGGCGCGATAGCTTGCCCAATGCCTGGTCGTCTCGCTCCACCGATTTTCCCTACTTCGCCGATGAGCCTTATACCGAGGTGGACGTGCTGTTCGGCGCAGCCGATGACCCGTATGACTGGATCACCCAGCAATGGCTGGTGACCGCGCGGCTGACGATACGCGAAGCCGGCCGGCCGGAACGCGTCGTCGAACACCGGCATCCGCATCGCTGGTATCAGGCGCAGGAACTGCAGGCGCTGATTGATCTCGCCGGCGCGTTCTCGGCCGCGCATTGGTATGGCGATATGCTGATCCCGCCGCCGCCGCTGGATAACAATTCCGAACGCATGATCGTTGTGTTGACCAAGTAGCGTGCGCCGGCCTCCCGCTCCGCCCCTATACAATCGGCCACATGGCGCTCACTACACCGCATGGTTTGTACTTCGAGGACTTCGCCGTCGGCGACAAAGCCACGTCGCCCAGCCGCACCATCACCGAAGCCGACATCGTCATGTTCGCCGGTTTGAGCGGCGACTACAATGAAATTCACACCAGCGAAACCTTCTCCCAGGGCCATCTGTTCGGCCGGCGCATTGCTCACGGCTTGCTCGGCCTGAGCATCGCCAGCGGATTGGCCTTCCAAATGGGTTTTCTGCTCGGCACGGTGGAAGTCTTTCGCGGTATCGAGTGGGAGTTCACCGCGCCCATCTTCATCGGCGACACGATCCACTTGGAGGCCGAAGTCGCCGAAGTCAAAGCCTTCCCGCGCCTTGGCAACGGCAAGGTGACGTTCAAGGTCAGTGTGAAGAAGCAAGATGGCAGCGTAGTGCAGCGCGGCTCGTGGACGCTGCTGGTGAAGAGCAAGCCGAAAGCAGCGTAATCGGCGATGGCCTATCACAGCGTGTCGGTTGAACCGGTCGCCGCGCGATTTCGCCGCGCCTGGCCGTGGTCACATCTGACCGCGCAAGTCATCACCCTGAGCGTCGTTGGGGTGGCCATCGCGCTGTTGCCGCAGCCTCAGCTCATTGGCGTCGGCGCGTTCATTGCTGCGCTATTGGCTCTGACGGCGATCTTGGCCGAGCCGGTTGTCGGCTTGGCTCTGGCGTTGGTCGTCGGGCCGTTTCAACCGTTGGAGCGCGTGACGTTGCAGTTGCCGCTCGACAGCGGTCAGATCGTGCTGGCGCTTGCGCTGGTTGGATATGCCTTCCGCTGGCTTGCAGCGCGCCGCTTCTCGCTCGTCCGGCCGCCGCCGGCGATTGCCGCCGCGTTCGCGGCCTTCCTCGCGGTCTGCTTGTTCTCGTTCTTTCCGGCGCGTGACTTCCGCGACTGGGCGACGGAGTGCATCAAATGGGTGCAGATCGGCGTGGTGGCGCTGCTGGTCGCCGGCGAAGCGGATCCGCGCAAGCGCCGGATCGTCCTCGGCGCGATCTTGATCTCCGCGGCAGGACAAGCCGCATTCGGGTTGATTCAGGCCGACGTGCGCGGGTTTGGCCCGCCGGAGTTTCGCATCCGCGGCACGGATGCATATCGCGCTTACGGCACATTCGAGCAGCCCAACCCGTTTGGCGGGTTCATGGGGCTGACGTGGCCGGTCGCGGCTGCGCTGGCGCTGTGGGCGACGGCCCAGGTCTGGTCGAAGTGGCGCGCCGGCTGCCTGAGATGTTCCATGCGTGTGGCCGGCCGCGCGCACGGGCCGATGCTCTTGCTTTTGGCCGTTTCGGCGCTCGTTGCGGCGCTGTGCGTTCGCGCGCTCATCGCCAGCGGCTCGCGCGGGGCGCTGGTCGGCGCAGCGGCGGCAGGCGCGGCGTTGTTCCTGGCATGTGTGCGGCAACCGTGGCGCTGGGTCGGTGGAGCGCTCGTGTTGGCCCTGGTTGCGTTTGCCCTCGATCTAATCAACCCACCGGCGTCGCTCGAAGCGCAACTGCAATACTTCAGCGACCCCAGCAGCGCGTTCGGCCTCGATGTGCGTAACGCGCATGTCACGCCGATCACCTTCTCGACGGTCGAGCGGTTAGCGCATTGGCAGGCTGCGCTGCGCATGGTCGAGTCCGCCCCGTGGCTGGGTGTGGGCTTCGGCAATTATGCGGCGGCGTATCCGGCGTTCCGCTTGCTGCCCTGGGAGAACGCGCTCGGCCATGCGCATAACTACTACCTCAACATCTTCGCCGAGACGGGCGCCGTTGGCTTGCTCGCTTACCTTGCGCTCTGGATGACGATCGTCGTCGCCACTTGGCAAGCGGCGCGGCGTAAGGGGATCGCCGCGTTCTCATCTGCGCTCTGCGCCGGCATCCTCGGCGCCTGGGCGCACCTAGCCGTGCATCACCTGTTCGACAAGTTGTATGTCGCCAACATGCACCTGTTGATCGGCGCGTATCTCGGTTTTGTGTTTGCCGCGGTCGCCGAAGCAGGCGCGGTGCGACCGCGCGGGGCAGTGGGGCGCTCTGCGACCGGCATACAATAGCGCCGATTGTTGAAACATGAATGTGTGAGGTGAACCATGAGCAAGCGTGTGATGATCGGGAGCGCGGCCGATGTGCCGGCGAACGGCCTCAAGACTTTTGACGCGGAAGGGAAGAGCATCGTCGTGGCGCGCGTCGGGGATGGATATTGCGCCGTCATCAACAAGTGCCCTCACTTGGGCTTGCCGATGGCCGGCGGCAAGGTGGAGAACGGCGTGATCACCTGCCCCTTCCACAACTCGCGCTTTGACATGTGCACAGGCAAAAACCTGGACTGGGTGCAAGGCGTGGCCGGCGTCAAGCTGCCGGCGTGGTCGCGTCGGATCATTGCGCTGGGCAAGGAGCCGACGCCGATTCAGAGTTTTCAGGTGACCGAAGAGGACGGCAAGCTGTTTGTTGATTTATAAAGCCCGTCGGCGGGCGACGGCGTCGCCTTCGCCCGTTCGCTCGCGCTCTGTCTCGCGGGGCCGGGCGCAGCGCAACATTTATCATCGCCGACATGGATGCTGCATCATTCGACGCTTACCTCCGCGAGCATCGCGAACGCCTGCTCGAGGATTACAAGGACTTCCTGCGCCAACCCAGCGTTGCCGCCACCGGCCAGGGCATCCCGGAGATGGCCGCTCTGGTCGCGCGGCGTTTGGCTGCGCTTGGCGCAGAAGTCAAAGTTGTTCCAACGGAAGGCGATGCGCCGCCGGTCGTGTGGGCCGAACTCGGCGAGGGCGACAAGGAGCTGCTGATCTACAACCACTACGATGTGCAGCCCGCCGAGCCGTTGGAGCTGTGGGAGTCGCCACCCTTTGAGCCGACCATCCGAGACGGCAAGATCTTCGCCCGCGGCGCCGCGGATGACAAAGGCGAACTGGTGACCCGCATTCACGCCGTCGAAGCCTGGCTAGCCACGCAGGGCAAGCTGCCCTTCAAAATCAAGTGGCTGATCGAGGGCGAGGAGGAAGTCGGCAGCCCGCACCTGCACGCCTGGGTGGAGCGATACCAGGGCTGGCTTCACAAGCCGGATGGCCGACCGATGGACGGCTGCCTGTGGGAGTTCGGCGGCTTCGACGAGCAAGGCCGCTTCCTGCTCACCATGGGGGTAAAAGGTATTTGCTACGTCGAGCTGCACGTCAAGGGCGTGAGCCACGACCTGCACTCGTCGAATGCGGCGATCGCTCCCAATGCGGCTTGGCGGCTGGTGTGGGCCTTGAACACGATCAAGGATGCGAGCGAGCGCATCCTGATCGAGGGCTACTACGACCACGTGCGCGCGCTCACGCCGGCGGAGGAAGCCATCCTGCGCGAAATGCCCTTCGACGAGGCCGAGGTCAAAGCCAAGTGGGGCATCGCTGAATTCGTCACCGGCGTCACCGGCTTCGATGCGGTCAAACGCCTGTTCTTCCAACCCACCGCCACGATCTGCGGCTTGACCAGCGGCTGGCAGGGGCAGGGCATTAAGACTGTGCTGCCGGCCGTCGCCAGCGCGAAGGTGGACTTTCGGTTGGTGCCCAACCTGACGCCGGAGGTCGTGCTTGACCTCCTGCGCAAGCACCTGGACAAGCACGGTTTTGGCGACGTCGAAATTAAATTCTTGGGCGGTTATCGCGCTGAGCTGTCGGATGTGAACGCGCCGATCGTGCAGGCAGCGGCGCGCGCGTGTGAGCGCATTTACAACCAGACGCCCGTGAAAGTGCTGCTCAGCCCGGGCAGCGGCCCGATGTATTCGCTCTCGTCCTTCATCGGCGGCGTGCCGACGGTGTGCGCCGGCATCAGCCATCCCGATAGCCGCGTCCATTCGCCCAACGAGAACGCCATTCTCCAAAACTACTACGACGGCATGCGCTACATCGGCGCGCTGATTGACGAGTTCGCGCGGGAATGACGCGGCGACGCTTTCATCCTCGCTCGCGTCTGTGAAGCGATTTCACTCCTCGTTCGATGCGCGCACCCGAGGGGATCAGCGTCGCCGTCCTGGTGATCGTGGCCATCGTGATCGCGCCGATCGGCGTCCGGCGCATCGCAATTCACGAGCTGCAGACCTCGAGCCGTCTGGTGCGGTCGGCAGGGTGTTCGGCTGGTACGGCGCGTTTCAGTCCCCCACGCTCGGCGAGTTCAAGATGTGCGCCACGCGAGCCACCCATCTGCTTTCGCTACAATCTGCGGCATGTCCATCCTCAGCGGCGTGAACGTGAGCAAGTCGTTCGGCGCGTTCGACGTGTTCAGCGGCTTGAGCTTTAGCGTCGCGCGCGGCGACAAGATCGCGCTGGTCGGCCCGAACGGTTGCGGCAAAACCACGTTGCTGCGCATCATCGCCGGCGAAGATGAATCCGACGCCGGCGGACAGGTGCATGTCGCGCGCGGCGTCACACGTGGCTATCTGGCGCAGTCGGCTGAGGAGTCTGACGCGCGCACCGTGTGGCAGTTAGCCCAGTCTGCCTTCGCCGAGTTGAGCGCCCTGCACATGCGCCTGGCCCAGATCGAGCACGCGCTGGCCCAGGCGGATGGGTCCGGCGCGCAATCAGCGCGACTGCTGGAGACCTACGGCGCGTTGCAGCAAGCGTTCGAGCTGAAGGGGGGCTATGAGGTCGAGTCGAAGATCAAGCGCGTGCTGCTGGGCCTTGGCTTTGCCGAAGCGGACTGGCACAAGCCCATCGCGGCGTTGAGCGGCGGGCAGCGCGTGCGCGCTAATCTGGCGCGCCTGCTCTTGCAAGCGCCTGACGTGCTGCTGCTCGATGAGCCGACCAATCATCTCGACCGGCAAGGCGTGGAGTGGCTGGAAGGTTACTTGCAGGAGTGGGAAGGCGCGCTGATCGTCGTTTCGCATGACCGATACTTCCTCGACGAGGTATGCGACCGCGTGTGGGAGATGGGCAAGCGCGCGGATGGGCAGGCTTATCTGGAGTTCTATCGCGGCGGCTACACCGAATATGCGCAGCAGCGCGCCGAACGGCGCGCGCGCGCCCTGGCCGAGTATGAAGCGCAGCGCGCGTTCATCGAGCGGCAAGAGGAATACATCCGGCGCAACATCGCCGGCCAAAACACGGCGCAAGCAAAAGGCCGGCTGCGCCGGTTGAATCGCCTCGAACGGCTGGAGAAACCCGCGCAACAGCGGGCGCTCGCGTTGCGCTTGCAGAGCAACGGGCGCAGCGGCGACCGGGTGCTGGAGACGCGCGCGTTGACCGTGGGCTACCGCGCCTCATCTTGCGCGCTGTTCACCGCGCCCGACCTGCTGTTGATGCGCGGCGAGCGCGCTGCCTTGATCGGCCCAAACGGCACCGGCAAGACCTCCTTTCTCAAGACGATCGCCGGTGAGCTGCCGCCGTTGGCCGGCGCCGTGCAGATCGGCGCCGGTGTGCGCATCGGCTATTTCGCGCAGGCCGGCGAGGGGCTAAATCCTGACCACACTGTGCTGCAGGAGCTGATGTCGGCGCGACCCGACTTGAAATTGAGCGAGGCGCGCGACATCCTAGGGCGGTTTCTGTTCAGCGGCGATGATCACTTCAAACCGGTCGCTGCGCTCAGCGGCGGCGAACGCGCGCGCGTGGCGCTGGCCAAGCTCGCCTTGCAGGGCGCGAACTTCCTGCTGCTCGATGAGCCGACCAATCACCTCGACATTCCCGCGCAAGAGGTGTTGACCGAAGCCTTGCAACGCTTCGACGGCACGTTGCTCTTCGTCTCGCACGACCGTTACCTCATCACCGCCCTGGCGACGCAGTTGTGGATTCTCGAGCGAGGCGCCGATGGCAAGGTGTGCATGAGCGTTTTCAAAGGGCCTTACGATGAGTGGCGCGAGGCGCGCGACGCGCAAGCCTCGACGCCGCTGCCTAACGAGAAGACGAACGGCGCAGGACATGCGCCGCGCGCGGCGACGCCTCCGGCGATGTCGAAGAATGCCCAGCAGCAACGCCAGGCCCGGCTGGTCGCTGTCGAGCAGCGCATCCAGGCGCTTGAAGCGCGCCTCGATGCGCTCGCCGACGAGATCCAACAAGCCGGCGGCGACTTCGCGCGCGCCCAAGCGCTGGGCGAGGCCTATCGCCAAGCCGAACGCGAACTGGCGGAAGCCTGGGCGGAATTTGAGGCGCTGGCATGAGCGCGCTGCCTTCGGCTGAGCCCTCTGACTGCTGACCCATTCTGTCTTCAAGCCGCGCGATGGTACGAACCTGAGATGGCTTGCCCATGAAGTAAAGGCGCGAGCGACGAGCGACAAGCCGGCGATTCGTCGAATCGCCGGCTTGTCGCATGATGCGCTTGCGCGCGCGGCGTCGCGATTGCACAATCGCCCGCGCCATGGACACGAAAGCGTACTCCTTCAACGGCCTGGGCATGCACCTGGGCAACCTGTCGCGACTCTCCAATGCTCAGACGCGCTCGATCAGCGCGGAGAACTTCACCGGCGAGAAGGGCAAAGGCGGCATGGCCACCGAAGGCGAGGCGGCGAACGCCGCGCGTGAGCTGGGTCAAGGCTGGAAGGTCTCGCCGTGCGTATCAATCGCGCCGCGCGCGACATTCACGCTCGCTCAGATCGAAGGCAGCGGCGCGATCCAGCATATCTGGATGACCATGTTCCCCGACACCTGGCGTCGCGCGGTGCTGCGCATGTACTGGGATGGCGAGGCGACACCTTCGGTCGAGACGCCGGTAGGCGATTTCTTCTGCTGTGGCTGGGGCGTGCGCTGCAATATCGCCTCGCTAGCCGTGTGCGTCAACCCGGCCGGCGGCTTTAACGCTTACTGGGAGATGCCCTTCCGCAAATCCGCCCGCATTACCCTGGAGAACCTGGCCGACGACCCGATGATCTGTTTCTATCAGATCACCTATGCGCTCACTGATGTTCCCGACGATGCGGCCTACTTTCACGCCCAATGGCGGCGCAGCAACCCGCTGCCCTACAAGTCGGTGCATACGCTGCTGGACGGCGTGCGAGGCAAAGGGCACTACGTCGGCACATATCTGGCCTGGGGCGTGAACAACAACGGCTGGTGGGGCGAGGGGGAGATGAAGTTCTACATGGACGGTGACGAATGGCCCACCATCTGCGGCACCGGCACGGAGGATTACTTCGGCGGGGCGTGGAACTTCGAGCACCCCAGAGGCGAGTATGGCGTGTTCTGCACGCCCTACAGCGGCCTGCCGCAAGTCATCAAACCGGATGGGCTATATCAGAGTCAGCAGCGTTTCGGCATGTATCGCTGGCATATCGCCGACCCCATCCGCTTTGAGCATGACCTGCGCGTGACCATCCAGGCGTTGGGCTGGCGCAGCGGCAGACGGTATCTGCCGCTGCAAGACGACATCGCCTCAACAGCGTTTTGGTATCAGACCGAGCCCCATGCGCCCTTCCCGGCGTTGCCGGATCGCGATGGGTTAGAGGTGATTTAATCATGTCCTAGGGGCAGGGTTTCTTGAGGAAACCTTGCCCCTAGTCTTTTGCGATCACTCGATCTCGTAGGTCACTTGCACCTGGATGACGACATCCTGCGTGCCGGGCGCAATGGATGCACCCCCGCCCAAACCTTCGGCTGCCGAGGCGACAGCGAACACCGGCACGGGACCGCCGCTCGATGTGGCTTCCGAGATGGTCAGCGCCCGCCCGACCTTTGCGCCGGCTTCCCCAGCCAGAGTCGCAGCTTTGGCCTTGGCGTCGGCCATTGCGTCTTTGCGCGCCTTGGCTTCTATTGCCTTGACATCCTCGATCGTGAAGACCAACCCTTGAATCGAGTTCGCGCCGGCATTGATGGCTGCGTCGAGCACTGCGCCGGTGTTATCCAGGTTGCGCACCGTCACCCGCATCGTGTTGATCACGCGATAGCCGGTGATCGGCCCAGGGCCGCTTGGCCCAAATGCTTGCTGCGGGAAGACGTTGAACTCGGCTGTTTGGATGTCCTTCTTGGCGACGCCGGCCTTCTCCAGGGCAGCCATGATCGCCGCCGTCTTGCGGTTGGCTTCGGTGAGCGCGGCGCTCAGCCGGGGGTTGACAATATCTACGCCCACCGTGACGCGCGCGATGTCCGGCGGGGCTGCTGCTCGACCGATCCCTATCACGGTCACCGTGCGTCGAAAGGGTTGGCTATCTTGTTGAAGCGTTGTGCTGGCGTGAGTGGTAGTCTGACCGGCCAGGGCGGCCATCGCCAACGCGCCGGCAGCCAGGATGGTTAACAGGCGTTTTGACATGTTCATTCCTCCTATGCGCATCATCACTGCTCGCTAAGACGTTACGAGCAAACCGTTTGTTCCCGTCGCGGTGATTCAGTGGGCTGCTTGCGTCCGACGCTTGACCCAGCCGGCGATGCGGTCGCAGATCGCAGCTACGACCTCGTCGGGCACGCCGTTGACGGCGGTGGACTTCAGCCGAAAGTCGCAAGGCTCGTTGACGTAGTCGCACACCTGCCACAGGTTGTTTTGATCAAGCGCAATTTCGGTCGAGAACAGGTTTAGCCCACACAATCCGGCGATTTGCTGGGTAAGGCCGCGCAGGATGCACAGTTGATAGCGGCTTTCGTCCTCTGGCGAGACCGGCTCTTGCACGTGGGTGCGGTCGTCGGCCCAGCACGGGAAGGTGCTGCCGCAAGCATAGAACACGCGAAACCAAGCCCGGCGCTTGCCGAGCAACTTCGGCTCGACCCAGGCTTGCAGGATCGTCTGCTCGCTAGGCCACTCGAGGCGCTGCGCCAGCACGTCCTCCCATCGAGTCACCGGATTTAATACGCCGCTGCCGCCGCTGTGCACGCTCTTCACCGAAAACCTGCCGCCCAGCGGGGCGAGGTTCACGCGCGGCAGGTTGGGCTGCTCTTCATACGACGGCAGGAGGATCAGGTGCGGCACATAGATGCCATGCGCGATCAACGTCATGTGCATCGTCAGCTTGTTCCAGACGCGCCGCACGCGCGCGTAGTCGTTGACCATCAGCGGCACGTTGCGCTGCATCGCCTCGACGTGCCGCTCATATTCCCCGCCCCAGTCCCACACGCGATCCAGGCCGACGCGCGCGCGGATCTCGCCTGAATCTAGCCACGCAGGCAGCTGCGCCAATTCGTCCGCGCCACAGACGCGCGTGCTTACGTCGCGCGTCGCACACGCGCGAACTAGCATGGCGACGAAATCGGCGTCATATTCCCAGGCCCACAGGATCAACAGGTCAGAAACGCGGCGCTGGTTTGGGGTGACGGTCATCACCGGGGACACACTGTGAGCAGGTCGCGGGTGAATGAAGTTAGGCTCTGGTTGCCGTCCTCGGTGATCAGCATATCGTCTTCGATGCGTATGCCGCCTTTGCCGGGGATGTAGATGCCCGGCTCGACGGTGAAGGTCATGCCCGGTTGCAGCGCAGTCGTGTCGCCCGCGACCATGTAGGGCGGTTCGTGCCCTTCCAGGCCCAAGCCGTGGCCGGTGCGATGGGTGAAATACGCGCCGTAGCCGGCTGCTTCGATCACGCTGCGCGCGGCGCGGTCCACCATCTCACCGGTCGCCCCCGGCTTGGCCGCAGCGCGTCCGGCCGCATTGGCCTCTTTCACCACCTCGTAGGCATCGCGCATCTGCGCGTCCGGTTCGCCGACGGCAATCGTGCGCGTGATGTCGCTGCCGTAGCCCTCCACTTTCAGCCCGAAGTCAATCACGACCATGTCACCTCGGCATAAGGGCCGGTCGCCGGACATGCCGTGTGGGTTGGCCCCGTTTGGCCCAGATTGCACGAGCGGCTCGAACAGCAGCCCTTGCGCGCCGGCAGCCAGCAGGTGGCGCAGCAATAGGTTGGCCACCTGGCGCTCGGTCATGCCTTCGCAAATTTCCTCCAGCGCCTGGGTCAAGGCCGCCTCGGCAAGCATAACCGCGCGACGCATCGCGTTGACCTCATCGGCATCCTTCACCATGCGCAGCGGCGCGATCAGGTCGGCAGCCGACGCCTGACGGATGCCGGGCGCAACCTCGCTGAGCAGCGTCCACTCCAACAAGCGCATCTGCAACAGCTCAATGGCGATGGTCTTGCCGCGCAAGTCGCGCGCTTCTGCCGCTTGGCGGAAGGCAGTTTGGAAGGATGCGCCGTCCTTGTAGCTGTATATCTGCCAATCCAGCGCGACGGGCCCGCTCGTCGCTTTGCCAACCTCGAAGAAAGGCGCGATGAGGATGGGCGGCGCATCGTCAGCGGGGAACAACGCCACGATCGGCCGCTCGCTCAGGTGCATGTTCAGGCCGGTGAAGTAAATCAGATTGGGTCCGGGCACGAGCGCGACATAATCCACATTAGCCAGTTGCTGCGCCTGCTTTAGTCTGCTCAGTCGTTCGATGGTCATGATTTGGGCTATTTTAGCGATCCCACAGAAAGCGATGTGTCGGTCGGTTAGCCGGAAGTCGTAGGCGCTGCACAACTCGGCCCGGCGTATAGTGTTAATCCAACAGGAGAAGCAAGTGCTATGGGCAAATTCGGCAGCTTTTTGAACGGCATGATCATCGGCGCGCTTGGCGGCGCGGTGATTGCCTTGCTCCTGGCGCCCCAATCCGGCGAGGACTTGCGCGACGACATTAGGCGTGAGGTGGAAGAAATTCTGGAAGAAGGGCGTCGCGCTTCGGAGCAGCGCCAGCGCGAGATGGAGGAGCAACTCAACCGACTGCGTGGCCAGTGAGCAAGCGGATCATGGCCGACATCATCATCAACGGCTACGCGATAGACGACAAGCTGCTGCAAAAGAGGGCGATCCGTCGTTGCCAGGTCGCCCGGTGCAAGGCTGGCTGTTGCGCCGATGGGGTGTGGGTGGACTACGCGCACGCCCAGCGCATCATTGCTCAGGCCGAGATGATCCAACCTTTTATGCCGGCGGCGCGCCGGGATCCGAGCACTTGGTTTGCCGAACTGCACGACGATGACCCCGCCTTCCCATCGGGGCGATATACCGGCACAACTACGGTCGAGGATCCATCCCACCCCAGCGGTACAACGTGTGTGTTTTTGCGCCCCGAAGATCGCTGCTGCGCGATTCAAGCGGCTTGCATCGCCCACGGTCGCCCGCCCTGGGAGCTGAAGCCCTACTACTGCTGCCTCTTCCCGCTGGTGGACGAGTATGAGGATGCCGAGGGCCGGCCCCTGCCGGCGAAGCGCCTGACGCTGGACGATGCAAACGACCTCTTCAATCGCGGCGGCGGGTGCTACGAGGACTGCGCGGGCGAGCCGGAGTACGTCTTTCAGATTTACGCCGAAGAAGTCGCATTGGCGTTGGGCGTGGCGGGCTACCGCGAGTTATGCGCTTTTGTTGGGGTGACGCCTCGGCTGTGAGCGTCAAACGACCAGCGCGCTCGTGCGGATGCGGCTGATGCCCCCGCCGCCCTCGATGCTGCGTCCGCCGCCAAAGGCGCGGAAGTACGGCTCGCCCAACAGCTCTGCTCGGTAGGCCGCGAACAGCATCGCCGGGATACACGCCAGCAGCGGCGAGAACACCTCCGGGCATGGCGCATAGGGCAGATGAAGGCCATCGGCTGACACTGCCGCATCCTGTGGCGAGACCTCGATCACCCGTCGGCCGATGGCCAGCATCGCCGTCTTCACCTCGGCGGCGCGGCTGGCGTCGCGCTCGTTCGCCGTGATGAGGAAGGTCGGCGTGTCCACTGCTCTGGCGAAATACTGTAAGTGCGCCCATTCTTCCACGTCCTGGCCGATTGCGGCGTCGCCGCTGGCCTCCAGTACCTTGGCGGCGCAGAACTGCGCCGTGCCGAAGTTCGGCCCGCTGCCGCAAAACACAAACTCGCCCGCGTCGAGGGTGCGCTCGGCCAACGCGCGCGCCGGCGCGTCGCTCATCTCAATCGTGCGCTGCGCCCGTTGACCCATGTCCGACAGTTGGGCGTACCAGATGCGCGTGTCACGCTTGCGGGCTTCCGCCATGCGCAGTGCGCAGGAGTATAACATAATTAGTGAAGCGAAATATGAGCGCGCGCCGGGCACTTGTACGCCGGCGGCGTTGGGCGCGTCGGGCGCTCGAGTCGTCAGTACGGCGTCGGCGGCCTGAGCAATGGGCGTCTGCGCGCTGTTCGTCACGGCGAAGGTGCGCAGGCCGCGCGCTTTAGCGCGCAGCACGCCTTCGATGGTGCGCGAGACGCCGCCGGAGACCGAGACGCCGATCACCGCGCTGGCGCCTGCGCGTGGGGCAAATCCCGGCGCATCGAAGTGGATCACGCTATAGCGCGAGAATGTCATGGCGTTTTGCGCTTCGGTGGCCACGCCGGCGATGGACTCGAATGCGAACTCGGTCGCCAGCGCGGCAAAGTGGCTGTCGCCGCAGCCGATGACGTAAAGCCGCTCCAACGCGCGACAGAAGTCGTCGTCGAGGGCGCGCGCGGCCTCATTGAGGAAGGCTTCCGATACCTCCGTGATGAGCTGTGGCAAGGTCAGGATTTGTTCTCGGAAGTAGTTCATACCGGCGGCATTGTAAGGGACGACCCGCCTGAATCGTCCGATCCGGCGCTCGATGGCGAGTGCTGGGGTAGAATCTGGTTAAATCGGGCGGGGCGCGCGGCTGGTCGCGCATCCATGCCCGCGTTGGGAAATTTCAATCCGAGGATGATTCGTCCGTTCGACATTCGCGATGTAAGCGTCGTTCAACGGCTGACTGCGTTGGCTCGGCCTCTGGCCTGCGAACTGGTTGCGGTTGACGGGGTAAATCCGCTGCGCGACGCGATTCGCTCATATTTGGGGGGTGGGCGCGATCACGCCGTGGTGCTGGTCGAACGTGACGCCGATCACAATGTTGAAGCCTTCGGCGTGATGTATGTGCTGCCGGGTGCGAACGGCGACGGCGCCGAAAACGGCGCGGCGAGCTGTCGGCGCGCGGCGCTTGTGTTGATGGCGCCTCACGCGCAATCGGATGAATTGGTGGAGGCGTGGATGTATCTCGCGCAGGAATTTGCCGTCGAGGCGGCTCAGCGCGGGGCGCATCACATCGTCGCCGAAGCCCCCGAAATGGGCGGCGAGGCCGAAGCGCTGCAAGGCGCCGGCTTCGTCCCGCTCATTCAACAGGATGTCCTCAAGCTGGCCAACAAGCCGAACCTAGAGTCGTTGCCGGAAGTCAGCGGGCTGCGCGAGCAGACCAAAGATGACGAGCCGCTGATCAAAGCGTTGCACTTGCGCGCGGCGCCGAAGATGACGTATCAGGCCGAAGTGTCGTTTGACCTGCTGCGCTCTATGCATCGCATGGATCGCGGCTTTGTGTTGATGCGCGGCAACGAGTTGGTCGCGCACGTTTCGGTGCGGCAGGGTAAGCGCGGCTATGGCATGCAAGCGCTCTTCCGGCCCGACGCCGAGCAGGACGCGCTGCCCACCCTCCGTTTTGCGCTGGCGCATCTGGTGACGCGCGCCTGGCGGCCGGTTTACCTCACCGTGCGGCACTACCAGAGCTGGATGCTTCCTATTCTGGACGAGCTGGGCTTCGTGCACATGACCTCGACCATGCTGATGGCGCGCCACACCGCCGCGCGCGTCCATCAGCCGGTCTGGTCTCCGGTCGCAGCCGAGGGGGCCGCGATCAAGAGCACACATTCGGCCTCCATTCATCTTGAAACTCGCGCTTCGCCGGGAGATGGCGAAGGCGCACATGGCGAAGACGCGCTCTCGAGCGCGCATGACTATGCAAGAACTGCGAATCACTGACGATCTGGACACGCTTTTGAATGTGCTGCCTCCCTCCATCGCGGAGGCGATTAGACGAATCGGACGCTTCAACGACCTCATCGAAGTGGTGATGGATTTGGGGCGGTTGCCCGAGTCGCGCTACGTGAGCGCCGAAGCGAACGGCCACGCCGGCAGCCCCGCCGCGCGCGAAGAGACGCGGGTGCTGCGCCAGACGGAGGTCACCCAGGAAGACCTGGACTACGTGCTCGAGCGCATCGGCGAATTCGATGACGACAACCGCGCCGGCATCGCCCGCACCCTCCATCGCATCTCAGGCATCCGCAACCGGCGCGGCGCGGTAGTGGGCCTGACCTGCCGGGTGGGTCGCGCCGTGTATGGCACGCTGAAGATCATCGAGGACATCATCGAAAGTGGCAAGAGCATTTTGCTGCTGGGCAAGCCTGGCGTCGGCAAGACGACGATGCTGCGCGAAGCGGCGCGGGTGTTGGCCGAGACGAAGCGCGTGGTAATCGTAGACACGTCGAACGAGATCGGCGGCGACGGCGACATCCCGCACCCGGCGGTCGGCCGCGCGCGCCGCATGCAAGTCTCCACGCCCAGCAAGCAGCACGAGGTGATGATTGAGGCCGTCGAAAATCACAACCCGCAGGTCATCGTGATAGATGAGATCGGCCGCCAACAAGAGGCTGAAGCGGCGCGCACAATTGCCGAGCGCGGCGTGCAACTGATCGGCACGGCTCACGGTCAGACCATTGAGAACCTGATGGTCAACCCCACGTTGAACGATTTGATCGGCGGCATCGAGAGCGTCACGCTTTCGGATGAGGAAGCGCGCCGGCGCGGCACGCAGAAGACCGTCCTGGAGCGCCGCGCGCCGCCCACGTTCGATGTGTTGATCGAGATTCGCGACCGACATCGCCTGCTGGTTCACCATGATGTGAGCGAAGCGGTAGATGCGCTCTTGCGCAACCGCATGCCGGTGGCCGAGCTGCGTTACTGGGACGAAGAAGGCCGTATGCGCAGCGAGCGCGTCCGCTTGTTGCAGGAGGATGGACGCGAGCGCGAAGCGGCGATGCCCGACCACCGCGATCGGCGCTCCCGCCGCAATGGCTATGGCGCGCCCGACGCCTATGAGGATCTGCCCGTGTTGCGCACCGACAAAGCCGGCGAGTCGGTCCTCGTTCGGCCCGGCGAGCCGGAGGAACATGAGGACAAAGCCGCGCCGACAGAAGCGCTCGAAGCCCAACCCGGCGAGGCAAAGGCGATGCGCCTGTATGCGTTTGGCGTGTCGAAGCATCGCCTGAAGCAGGCGGCCCGACAGCTCGGCGTCCCGGCCATGTTTGTGGATAGCCTGGACGATGCTGATGTGCTGATCACCGCCAAGTCGTATTACCGCCAGCGCCCGCGCACGATCGTCGAGGCCGAGCAGGATAATGTGCCGATCTACGTGTTGCGCTCGAACTCGGTGTCGCAGATGGAAAGCTGCCTGGCCGACCTGTTCGGCCTGACCGATGGCGAGCGCATCCCGTATGAAAGCGCAATCAAGGAGACCGAAGAGGCGATCCGACGCGTGCTGGCCGGGGAGCGCGCTGTGGATCTGTCTCCGCAGAATGCGTTTGTGCGCCGGCAGCAGCATCAACTCGCGCGCGCTTCTAACCTTGTCTCACACTCTTATGGCAAAGAACCCATGCGCCGCGTGCGCATCTTCCGGGAATAAGCGATAAGCGTCACGCTCTGATCACGTTTAGAGTCTCTAACCATGTTCATCTCTTTTGAAGGCCTGGACGGCAGCGGCAAGACGACGCAGATCCAGCGCCTAGCAGTGTGGTTGCGCACCCATCGTCAGCATGTGCTCACGCTGCGCGAGCCCGGCGGCACCAAAATCGGCGACGCCATTCGCGTCATCCTGCACGACCGGAGCAACTCGAACATGGATGCCCGGGCCGAGTTGCTGTTGTATTGCGCGTCGCGCGCGCAGCTCGTCGCCGAGCAGGTTCAGCCTTACTTGCGCAGCGGCGGCATCGTGCTGAGCGACCGCTTCGCCGACAGCACGCTGGCCTATCAGGGCTATGGCCGCGGCCTCGATCTGGACTTTCTGCGCAGTCTGCTCGATTTTGTGACGCACGGCATCAAACCGGACCTGACGCTGTATTTCGACGTAGAGCCCGAACGCGCGCTTGCGCGCAGGATGGCCAGCGGCGCCGAGGTCAATCGGATGGATACCGAAACCATCGAATTCCATCGCCGCGTGCGCGATGGCTATCACCGACTGATCGCCCAAGAGCCGGAGCGTTGGCAATTGATAGACGCATCCGCGACGCCCGACCAGGTAGCCGCCCAAGTCCGGGATATTGTTAAGACGCGGCTCAACATCGCCGATTAGGATGCCAATATGGTTCATCCGAACGTGCAACGCGGGACTGCCTGGGCCGCGAGCGTGGCCGGCGCCGCGTTCATCGCGCTTGGCGCGGTGATCTTCGCTTGCGGAGCGGACGTTGCCGCGGCGGCGTCCCGCTTCGCCCTGCCGGCGCAAGGCAGCCCGGTCTCGCATGAGTCGGCCGGACCGTCGTCCGCGGCTGCGCCCTATTCGATTCCGGAGCACATCTGGATTGACAAGTTGAAAGTCAGCGCGCGGATTCAGCCGGTCGGCCCTGGCAGGCGCGTCGGCGCGGGCGTCGTTGAGTGGACGGCGCCGAACAACAAGCATGTTGGCTGGCATGACTACTCCGGGCGCTTGGGAGAGGGCAAGAATATCGTCCTCAACGGCCACAACAACATCTACGGCTCAGTCTTTCGCAAGCTCTATACGCTGCAACCAGGCGATGAGATTCGCCTCGGCGCGGGCGACCGGCAAGTGGTCTATCGCGTCCAAGAGGTCAAGATCTTGCGCGAGCGCGGCCAGCCCCTCGAGGTGCGCATTGCCAATGCGCAGTACATTCAGCCGATGAACGACGACCGGCTGACGCTGGTCTCGTGCTGGCCGGAGTCGAGCAACACGCACCGCGTGATTGTGATCGCCCGCCCGGTGGCCCAAAACTGAGTTGCACGAGCGAAGATGCACCGAGTGACGCGCGAGGTTGCGCTGTGGTGCGCCATCGCCTGCTTGGCGAGCGCGCCGCGCCTGGCGCGACTGGACTTCCTGCTGACGAACGCCGAAGCGGCGACGGCCTTAACCTCGCTTGCGGCGCTGCGGGGCGAGCTGGCCATCTTTCCGAATCCGTTGTTCGGCTGGCTGCAGGCGCTGCTCTTCGCCGTCTTCGGGGCGAGCGAAGCGTCGGCGCGGCTGGTTGCGGCGCTGAGCGGCGTTGTGTTGTGTCTGTCGCCTGTCGCGTTGCGCCTCCAACTTGGACGGACGCGCGCGTTGATTTTTGCGACGCTGCTTGCGCTTTCACCGACGCTATGGTTCGTCTCGCGCGAGATGGGCGGCGCTATCCTAGCGTGGACGTTGGCCTTCGCAGCGCATTGCGCCTGGCGCGCCCGTCGTCCGGCTCTGGCTGCTGCAGCGTTTGGCGCGCTGCTGGCGACCGGTCAGGACGCCATTCCGCCGCTGATCGTGACGGTCCTGGCCTCATCGGCTGCGATGCCGCTCGACGCCGTCCGCTCGTCGGCTCGCGCGGCGGCGATTGTGCTGCTGGCGTTCGCGCTGTCGGCCACAGCGCTGCTTATGCGTCCGGTCGGCCTGGGCGATGCCTTCAACGGCTATGCGTTGTGGTCGCAGACGCTAGGGGGGAGTGAGTCCGTCTCTGTCGGGCGTTTGATGCTCGGCCTGGTCATCAGCGAGCCGGTTATATGGCTCGGCGCAGCATTTGCGCTTGTGGCGTTTGCCCGCGTGCGCGCGTCGGTTCGCGCCGAAGCGGCCTGGTTGGTCTGGGTTGCGGCGGGTTCAGGGGTGCTCATCGTCACCGCCGGCCGCAGCGCCGCATTGCTCACGCCGTTGGTGATCGGCATGGCGGGCCTGTCCTCGGCGGCTTATGATGCGCTATTGGCTTCTGCGCAGCGCTGGGGGAGTTGGCGGCGTGAAGGCGCCGTTGCTGCCATCGCCTTTGTGTTGCTGATCTACGCCGGCTTGGGTGTGTGGCAATATGCCGGGCAGGGGCGGAGCGCGTGGCTGGTCTCCGTGGTCGTCGCCGCCTTGTTCATCGCAGCGCTCATCGCGGCAGGCAGTTTGACCATGGACTACGGCGCTCCCCTGCGCGGCGTCGCGCTGGCCGGCGTCGCCGCGCTATCGCTATACACCTTTGGCGTCGGCATCCGGATGAATCACGCGCGCCCATACAACCCTGCTGAGCCGTATCGCGCCCAAGCCGCTGATTCGGACTTGGCGGCGCTGCAAGAGGGCATCCGCCTGATAAGCATCCGCGCGACGGGCGAGCCGAACGCGCTTGCGGTGCATCTTGCCGAAGACGCGCCTGCGGCGCTGCGCTGGGCGTTGCGCGACCAGCGCAGCTTCGACGCGCATGAGGACGCGGGCGTCGTGCTGACGCCGGCGCCTGAGAAGCCGGGCGTGGCCGGCAACTTCATCGGGACGGCATACGCGGTGACGGCGCAAGCGCCGTTGAATGAGGTGCGCTGCGCTAGGCTGCTGCAGGGCGGGTTCGATTGTTGGTCGCTGGCGCGCTGGCTGGCCTTTCGCGACGCGGGGGGAGCGCACACCGACCTCTGGGTGCTGTGGCTGCGCGATGATGTCGCAAGGCGGGCGAGCGGAATGAGATGAGGGAGGATTGAGGATCGGAGTGTGGGGATGATCGGCGAACAACGCTTGACCGAATTTGAAGCGATGGCGCAGTCGGCTGCGCCGCGCGATGCTTGGCTGGATCGGCCATTGCTGGCCGCTGTGACGTGGGAGAGGGCGCTCTACGTCTTGTTCTTCCTCGTCGCCCTCGTCTCGCGCTTCTATGACATGGGCGCGCGCGTGATGAGCCATGACGAGTCGCTGCACACCTATTTCTCGTATCTGCTGGCGACCGGCAAGGGGTTTCAACATACGCCGCTCATGCACGGGCCGTTCCTGTTTCACATTACCGCGCTGAGCTACTTCTTGTTCGGCGCGGATGATTTCACTTCGCGCATTCCTACGGCGGCCTTCGGCGTTGTCTTGGTTGTCTTGCCCTATTTCTTCCGGCGCTGGCTGGGGCGCGTTGGCGCGCTGGCGACGTCGTTCGCGCTGCTCATCTCGCCCTCGATCTTGTATCACGCGCGCTACATCCGTCAGGAAGCGTTCATCCTGGTGTGGATGACGCTGACGGTGCTGTGCATATGGCGCTACCTGGATGATCGGCGACCGGGATGGCTGATCGGGTTGGCGGCAGCGCTGGCCTTCCACGCGGCGGATAAGGCTACGTCCTTCCTGGCCGTGGCGTTGCTGGTGGTGTTTCTCGCGGCGTTGGGGCTGTGGCAGTTGTATCGCGGGCGTCGCAAGTTCCCAGCCGGTCGGCGTTGGCAGGATGCGGCCATGCTGCTGGGCCTCGGCGCGGTCACGGCTATCTTCATGGTCGCCCTGAGCATTCTCTTCGAGTTGGGCAGCAGCGCCCTGGCGCGCGCGTTGGGCGTGATCGCGCCGCAGCCGGATGCGCTCGGCGTAGGGATGAACACGTTGATCTACAGCGCCGTCATGCTGTTGCTGGCAGCGTTGGTGTGCGCTGGACTGGCTGCCCTGTATCGCATGACGTTCGGCGAGTGGTTGCGCGTTGCTTCGCGCAATGCGCCGGCCTTCAACGTCATCATCGTGTTGGTGACTACCACGATGTTCATGGGTTCGCCGGCCATGCTGCTGATCAAGAATCGCATCTGGCAGGCCTTCCGCGGCGAGGAGCTGGTGCCGATCAGCGCGCTGGGCAACATGAGCAACCTGCAAATGAACCCGCAGGTGATCACCACCATGTTCGCCATGTCGCTGGCGCTGATCGCCATCGCCGTTGCCATCGGCATAGCTTGGCACTGGCAACTGTGGCCGGCCATCGCCGGCGTCTTCCTTGCCATCACCGTGACGCTGTTCACCACGGTGTTTACCAACTTAGCCGGCATCGGCACGGGCTTCGTCGGCCAACTGGGCTACTGGATGGCGCAGCAGGATGTCCAGCGCGGCAATCAGCCCTGGTACTACTACTTCTTGATCGTGCCGATGTATGAATACGCCGTCCTGATCGGCGCGCTGTGCGCCATGGCGATCCTAGCCGCGCGGACGCTGCCGGCGCTGCGCGCGCGCCCGCGCTTCTTCGCAACCCTGCGTCGACATCGCTTCCCGCTCTTCCTGGCATGGTGGACGGTTGCGACGTGGGTCATTTACACCATCGCCGGCGAGAAGATGCCCTGGCTGACGGTGCACTTCGCGCTGCCGATGGCCTTCCTGACCGGCTGGTTCATCCAGCAGGTGACGGTCAGCCTAATTAGCAGGCTTCGGGCGCAACCGGCGCCGGCCTATGGCCGCGTTACTCAGGGTTTCGCAGTAGCCGGTTTGGCGGCCCTGGCCGTGCTGCTGTTCGTGCGCCTGCTTTCGTTGATCGGCGGCTTGGACTTAGCCGGGAAGCCGGCTGCCGATGTGCTGCAGTGGGCGTTGAGTTTTATGATCGGCGCGATTGCCCTGGCCATCGCCGGCTATTTGCTCGGTCGCACGGCGAACGGCGCGGCGCTGCCGGCTGTGGCGCTGGCCGGCTTTGCGCTGCTGAGCGCGCTCACCATACGCACCGCTGTGATGGTGACCTACATCAACTACGACTACACGCGCGAGTTCTTATTCTACGCCCACGGAGCGCCGGGTGTGAAAATTGCGCTGAACCAAATTGACGACCTGCAAAAGCGCATGGGGGGGCGCGCGCCGTTGAAGGTGGGCTATACGCAAGAGACGAGCTGGCCGATGTCGTGGTACATGCAACGGCGGCCGGGCGCGCAGTTCCTCGGCAGTCAACTGCCGTCCAACTACGAAGACTTCCACGCCATCATCGCCAGCGAGCAGGATGCGCAGTTTGTGCAATTTGCGGATGCGCTTTCGGAAGGCTACGTCCGTTTTGATTACATGCTGGTGTGGTGGCCGATGCAGGATTACTACGACCTGAACTGGGAGCGCATCAGCTATTCGCTGTTCAACCCCCAAGCGCGCGCGGCGCTCTGGGAGATCGCCTTCAACCGCAACTTTGAGCCATACGCGAAGCTGTTCAACAAGACGTCGCTCACGCCGGAGACGTGGTCGCCCGGCCATCGCTTCTCGTTGTTCATCCGCAACGACCTCGCCGACCAATTGTGGGATTACCGCGCCGGGGCCGTGGCGGATGGGCAGAGCCGGCGCGCGCTTGGCCCGCGCCTGCAGAATCCGGCCGGCATCGCCTTCGCGCCGGACGGCACGCGCTTCATCGTGGACCGCAAGGCCAACCGCGTGTTCCAACAAGATGTCACCGGCCAGATCATCCGCAGCTTCGGCGGCCCGGGGAGTCAGCCCGGCAGGTTCAACGACGCCTGGGGCATCGCAGTGGATGAGGCCCAGCATATCTACGTGGCCGACACGTTCAACCATCGCATCCAAAAGTTCGACGCCGACGGCAACTTCCTGATGACTTGGGGGCGGCCCGGAGCGACGGACCAACCCGGCTTCGGCACAGATACCCAGTTCTTCGGTCCGCGCGACATCGCCTTCGACCGCGATGGCCGTTTGCTGGTCACCGACACCGGCAACAAGCGGGTGCAGGTGTTCGACCGCGACGGCAACTTCATCACGCAGTTCGGCGGCCCGGGCAGCGGCGAGGGGCAGTTCGACGAGCCGGTCGGCATCGCCGTGGACGCAAACGGCAATATCTACGTGGCTGACACCTGGAACCGGCGCATCCAGGTGTTCGACCCGAACTATCGCTTCCTGCGCGCTTGGCGCGTGGCCGCCTGGGATGAATCGCAGATGGATGAGGCCGAGCTGCGCGCCGTTGATCACAAGCCCTATCTGGCGATCAGCGGCGATACCCTTTTCGTCAGCAGCCCGCGCACGGCGCAGGTGCTGGCTTACACGTTGACCGGCGCGCCGGTGTCGCTCCCTGGCGTCACCTTCGACGTTGACGACTTGCCCACCGGCGTTAAAGTGCGCAACGGCACGTTGTTCGTGACCAATCTCCGCAACGGCTCGTTGATTGAGTTTCCCCTCGGCAGCGGACTGCAATAGGCGCGCCTAGTCGTGAAACTGATCTGGCTTGAGCGGATTAGGTCGGCCGAGCAGGGCGAAGGCGCGGTCCTGCGCCTGCCACATCCGTCGCCGACGCGCCGGTGTGTGGTGGTCATAGCCGAGCAGGTGCAGCACGCCGTGGATCACCAGCAACGCCAGCTCGTCCTCAAGTGGGTGGCCGTAGCGCTCGGCCTGCGCGGCGCAGCGTTCCATCGAGATGGCGATGTCGCCCAGGTAGGCCGGCGCATCGCAGGCGTCGCTGGGTTGCCCATCGCGGTAGCCTTCGCCGCCAAACGAGAGCACGTCGGTTGGCGCGTCGGTGGCGCGGTATTGCCGATTGAGGGCGCGCAGCTCAGCATCGTCGGTGAGGCGGATCGTCAGCGCGACTTGTGTAGGGAGACGGCAGCCCTGGGCCAGCGCGGCGCGTGCGGCGCGTCGCACAAGGGCTGTTCGCCCGCGCGCGCGGTATGCCGCGCGCATGTATAGGTGGATGTCGGCGTCGCGCGCCGGTTTCAGCTTCGTCAGACGAGCGTCTGCGCGCAGCGTCATGGCGTGGCCAGTTCCTGGTCCGGCTGAGGCGCGAGCGGCTGAGGCGCAATCTGTGGCTCGGCGGGCTGGGTGGTCGTCATCCGCGCCGGATACTTCACGCGGGGGTGATACATGCCGCGCAGCGTTTCCAAGAACGATTGCCGCACCACTTCCATTTCGCGCAACGTCAGCTCGCTGTCATCGAGCTGGTGATCGGCAAGGCGTTCGGCGAACAGCCGGCGCAGCACGTCGTCCATCTCCTCGACCGATGCGCAGCGGTTGGCGCGCACCGCGGCCTCGCTGCCGTCGGCCAGCATGAGCAGCGCTGTTTCTTTGCTCTGCGGGCGCGGGCCGGGGTAACGGAATGGCTGCGCGTCCACTTCGTGGCCGCTTTCCTTACAGGCGCGCGCGTATTGGTAATGCGTCTTCGTCGTGCCGTGATGTTCGGCGATGAACGCCCGCACGCGCGACGGCAACCGGTATTTGGCGGCTAACTTCAGCCCGTCCGTGACATGGTTCCGCAGGATAGTCGAGCTGGTTAACGGGTCGAGTTGCTCGTGCGGGTTGATGCCCTCGAGCTGGTTCTCGATGAAGAAGTGTGGGTTGGCCAGCTTGCCGATGTCGTGAAAGTATGACCCGACCCGCGTGAGGAGCGAATCGGCGCCGATGCGTTCGGCGGCGTTCTCCGCTAGGTTCGTCACCATCAACGTGTGGTGGTAGGTGCCCGGCGCTTGTTTCACCATTTGTTGCAACAGCGGATGCGACAGGCGCGCAAGCTCGATGAGTTGCACCACCGTCGTCACGTCGAAGAGGGCGCCGCTGACGTAGAGGATGGCCAACGCTAGGCCGGCCGATAACACGCCGCCGGCCAGGCTGGCGATCAGGTAAACCGCAAGCAGCGGCGCGTCGTTAGGTTGGGCAGTGGGCAGGTTGAAAGCGAGCACGATCAACGACTGCGCGACGCCGGCTAGCACCCCGGCGCGCAGGAAGCTGCTCAACCGCTCGGTGCGGCCGAGCGTCAAGCACGCCGCGATGCCGCCGCCGACGATGCACGCGGCGAACTCGAGCTGATTGTCCATTCCCAGGCCGACCAGCGCGCCCATCAGCAAAGCGCTGATGACGCCGGGCAACAGGCCAGACCAGCTCGTGATCGCTATGGGGACGGCTGCCAGCGGCGCTAGGTAGGGCAGCACGCCGTGCCCGGGCAGCAGCCAGCGCGCCAGCGTCAAGACCATCACGAATAGCGCAGCGCTCAGCGCCGTCTGCCGGATCGGGCGCTTGAAGGCGTTCTCGCGGGCGCGCAGCATGCCTATGCTTAGTCCCGCCACCGTCAGCGCGCTCAGGATGAGTGCGCTGACGACGTGCGTCCACGACAGCGCTGGGCGACGCAGGTTGAACTTCTCCAGCGCCTCGATCTCGTTCGGGCCAATCACCTGGCCGCTGCGAATGATGATCTGATTGGCTTCGTATTTGCGCTCGACCGGTTTCACGCTCTCGCGCGCTGCGCGGCGCGCGGCTTCGGTGGCGGCTGAGTCGTAGTTGGTGTTCGGCACGATCAAGGCGCCGGCCAGTTGGTTGACGATGTCGGCTTCTTCTGCGCGCAGGCTGAAGCTGATCAGCTGCGGCAGAAGCGCCCGAGTCTCATCCAGATTGCCCGGATGGATCGGGCGACGCAGCACAGCGTCCAACACGGCCAGCGTTTGCGCCGAGACGCGGCTCCACTGGCTATCATCGAGCGCCAGGATGTTGCGGGCGGTGGATTCGCGGATGACCAGCTCGTCTAGGCTGGTCAGTTTGCGGATGCGCTCCTCAAGGCTCAGGTGCTGATCGTTGCGGATCTGCTGGATGTAGTCGAGCGCTTCGTAGGCCAGCGACACCTGCCGGCGCGACGTTTGCACGTCGGGCGGGGTGAAGATCGGCGCGACGCTGGCCTCGGCCAAGTCGCGCTGTCGGTTGGTCTCGACATCGCTCACGTAAACCAGCCGGTAGGGCGCGCGGATGTCGAAGGCGGCGACTTCGCCGAGGTTATAGACCATGCTGGCGCCGATCACATAACGTGACAACTGCGCGGCAGTGACGCCTATAAACGTCACAGCAGCGAGCGCGCCCAAGACGGCGACCTTTCGCCGGTGGGTTTGTTTCAGCTGCTGACGAGCGCCGGAAGTCGCGTCTAGGTTCATGAGCATCTCGCGGCCACGACCTGACCGATAGCGTGTCTCGGTCGCGTCCGAACGGTGCGCGACGCGCTCCCAAAGCGGAGCGCAGCGCGATCGTCGTCGTGCGTCGGCAGTTTACCCCAACAGTTCACGCACGACTTCGTTCACCAGTTTGCCGTCGGCGATGTCTTTGACCTTGGGCTGCAGCGCTTTCATGACCTGGCCATGCTGCTTGGGCGAAGTGGCGTTCAGTTCTTGGATAACCTGTTTGGCCAGCGCAACGATTTCCTCCCGGGACAGTTGTTTGGGGAGGAATTCTTTGAGCACGTCCAGTTCGGCCTGTTGTTGAGCGACCAGGTCCTCGCGGCCGGCGTTCTGCGCCTCCAGCAGCGATTCTTCGTGCTGCTTGATCTCGCGCCGCACGAGCGCCAGCACGTCGCTATCGCTCAGCACGCCGCCGCGGCCGTCGGTGCGCGCTTCGACCTCGGCGTTTTTAATTTGCGCGACGAGCAGGCGCAGCACGGTCTTGCGCGCTTCATCGCCGCCGCGCAGCGCTGTTTTCAGCTCATCCTGGATGCGCTGTTTGAGTGCCGATTCCATTTGTTGTCTGTTGCTCAAATCGTGTGGTTGAGGTTCGATTTTGCCCTGATCTCTCAACCGGCTCCTCGATTGTACAGGCTATGGAGCCTGCTAGTCCTCGATATAAACAGCACGGGCGAGCATCGCGCCCGCCCGTGTCATCGCCTGGTAAGCCCGAAATGGCTTTATTCTGGTTGCGCAAACTTCATGCTCTGCCGTCGGCTCTTGCGCAACTTCGCTGCGCGCTTGCGCTTGTTGATCACGCTGGGCTTCTCGAAATAGCGGCGGTTGCGCGCCTCGACGAGGATGCGGTTGCCTTGCACAAGCTTGTTGAAGCGCCGGAGCGCCGACTCGAACGTTTCATCGTCTTCGACCACTACGCGAGCCACTCAATCACCTTCTTTTATCGCTTGAATTCGTTTACTTATCAATTCGTAAATCCGCGCGGAATTATACGGGTTTGAAGTGGTCTGTCAACGTTCGTGCGCTTGCTCGCTTGCTGCGGTTAGCTGATGGACCGACCAGGCAGCAGAGTGGCGTGTCGTCACGGTGATCGAAATCTGCCCTGATCTGCGTCGCGGCAAGGTCCGCGAGGATGGGACGGATAAGACTTGGACATGCGCAACGGGCCGATTCCGAGCCGGCTGGGGCGCCCGACGCAGCCGATGTGGGGCGCAGCGATCGCCGGCCTGACCGGGAAGCAGTGGAGCGCGCCCTGGGGTGCTTCCACCAACATATCGCCGGGCTGCTGAGAGGCATGGTCTATCTGCCGCCGCTGCGCAATTCTGCGACGATCTCCCCGCGCCGGTGTGCCGCCGGTCGCCTGGGCCGGGCGCGATTCCGCGATAATCGTGGGGTGTGGATCGGCATTGACGCCAGCCGCGCGACCGGCGCGCGCCTGACCGGCACCGAGCGGTACTCGCGCGAAATCATCGCCGCGCTTCTAAGCATCGCGCCGCAGCATCGCTTTCGCCTTTATCTGCGCGAAGCGCTTGACCGCGATTTCCCGCTTCCACATCGCCGGTCGGACGGCATTCAGCCGGTCATCATCTCTCGCCGCCGGCTGTGGACGCACCTGGGGCTGGCGCGCGAGCTGGCCGCGCGACCGCCGGATGCGCTGTTCGTGCCGGCGCACGTGTTGCCGCTATCTTTCATTCTCCCGGCGGCGCGACGGCGCATCCGCACCGTGGTCACCGTGCACGACGTGGGCTATCGGCGCTTCCCGGATGCGCATCCGCCGGCCCAGCGCTGGTATCTCGACCTCGGCACGCGGCTTTCGGTGCGCTGCGCCGACATCGTGATCGCCGACTCTGAAGCCACGCGGCGCGACGTGATTCACTTCTACGGAGGGGGCCTCGCCGATGATCGCGTCGTCGTGGCCCATCCCGGCCCGCTGCTGCCGGCGACGGTGCGCGAGGATCAGGCGCGCCGCGCGCTGGCCAAGTTCGGCTTGGATGGCGGGCAGCCGTATGTGCTGCACGTCGGCACGCTTCAGCCCCGCAAGAACCTGCGCCGCCTGATCCAAGCCTGGGCGCGCTTCGTCACCCGATCAGGCTCGCCTGAGATGCGCCTGGTGCTGGCCGGGGGACGCGGGTGGGGCGGCGAAGACCTGCGCGCCGAGGTTGAAGCGGCCGGTTTGCGGGCCTCGGTCGTCTTCGCGGGCTACGTGAGTGAGGTTGAGAAAGCAGCGCTGCTGCGCCATGCGCGGGCGTATGTCTTCCCCTCACTGCACGAAGGCTTTGGCTTCCCGGTGCTGGAGGCGCAAGCGGTCGGCGTGCCGGTCGCGTGCAGCAACACTTCGTCGCTGCCGGAAGTTGCCGGCGAAGCGGCGCTGTTGTTCGACCCGTTCGACGTCGAGGCGATTGCGCGCGCGCTGGAGACGCTCGTCGGCGATGAGGCGATGCGCGCGCGGCTGATCGAAGCCGGGCGCCGCAACCTCGTGCGCTTCTCCTGGGATGCCTGCGCGCGCGTCGTGCTGGAAAGCCTCGAAGGGTCAAAACGCAAAGCGTAAGCGTATGTCTGAAAACTTGCCTCGCAAGGCGGCGCGGGCCGGGCCGGTTGCGGCCATCGTCCTAGCCGCCGGAACCTCGTCGCGCCATCGCGGCGCCAACAAGCTGCTACTGCCGTTTGGAGATGGCGTGGTGATTCACAGCGCGGTGCGGGCCGCGCGCGACGCTGGCATCGCGCCTCTCGTCGTCGTGACCGGTCACGAGCGCGAGCGCATCGAAGCGGCGCTCGCGGCGCTGCCCGTGACGTTCGCGCACAACCCGCGCTACCGCGAAGGCGAAATGCTCTCCTCGATCAAAATCGGCCTGGCTCACTTGGAGGACACCGATGTCGCGGCAGCGTTCATTGTGCCCGGCGACCAGCCTCTGCTGCCGGCGTGGCTCTTCCGGCGCATGCACCAAGCATTTATTCAGGGCTGCGGCGAAATCATCGCTCCCAAGTTCGGCGCCGCGCGCGGCCATCCCGTGCTCATCGCGCGGCGATGGTGGCCGATGGCCCTGGCGCTGCCGGATGGCGCACAGATGCGCACGATGTTGCAGGCCAACCCCCAGGCCGTCGCTCACATCCTGGTCAATACCGACGTGGTGCTGCTCGATGTGGACACACCCGAAGCCTATCAGCAGGCGTTAGGACGCCTGTGATGGTCACCACTGGTCCAGATACAAGTCCAGGTCCTCCGGCGAATCAAGGTCGAGGCAAATCGAATCCGAGCGAAACCACGTTGGTTGTATCCCACGCGCGCGGGCGCGCCGGGCGTGGCGCAGCGCGCTGTTCGCTCCAAAGTCGAAGTCAATGACGTCGGGCGGCTTGAGCAGCAGCGCATTTGTGCCGCGACCGTGACGGTCGGGCGCGATGACGACGCAGCGCTCGCCGGCTTGCTGTGCGGCCGCGAGCATGCCCTGCACGTCCGTGACGCTCAATGCGGCCAGGTCGGAAGGCAGCACCAGCACGGCCGAGGCGCGCGCGTAGCGCGCGCGCGCTTCGCGCAGCGCCGCGTTCAGCCCGCGCCGGTGCTCGCGCATGTGCTCGACGCGCCAGTGTTCGGCCCATGTCGCCACCTGCGCGTCGCGGCTGATGATGACGATGTCGCCAATGCCCGGCGTGGACTTCAGCGTGTGCACGATGCGTCGCAGCGAGCCGCGCGTCAGCTCGATCCGGTGCGCCAAGTCGAGTTGTCCGCTCAGGCGCGACTTGCCATAGTTGAGCGGCTTGACCGGGATAAAGGCAGTGACGAGGAGGCCGGTTGGACGGTGGTTGGCGTCACCGATTGGCATCCGTGGGTCGGACGGGTTGCCCTCGCGGCAGCGAAGGGGAGTTGAGTTTGCAGCCGCCCATCTTCTCCGGGCGCAGTTGGTCGGCGAAAGTGATGACTTCGCACGCTAGCCGCGCGCGGTCGTCGGCATCGCGCATGAGCGTGTCGGCCAGCAGCACGCCCATCCCCATCGCCTCGATGCGCGGTTGAAGCTCGGCGTCGCGCTCGTCGAGCACGAACCCGTTGAGGAACTCGGCGTAGTGCTTGGCGACTGCGGCAGCCGAGGGTTCGTCGCCCAGCTCGCGCATCAGTTTGGCCGCCGGCCCTTTCACCGCCTCGCCGCCGATGATCGGCGTGACGGCGATGATCGGCGCGCTGGCGTTCAGCAGCGCATCGCGCATGCCCGGAACCGCCAGGATCGGGTCTATGCTGAGATATAGGTTGGATGGCGCGATGATGATCGTATCGGCCGTCTCGATGGCGCGCAGCGCGTCGGGCAACGGCTCCGCTTCCTCTGCCCCTTCATAGATCAAGCTGCGCACTTCGGGTTGCCAATGCAGCTTGACGAAGTACTCCTGGAAGGCATACAGGCCCTCGTCGGTGTCCACGACCGTGCGCACGCGATCATTGGTCATGGGCAGGATGTGCGCTGTCACGCCCAGGCGTTCGGCCAGCGTTTGCGTCACTTCGGCCAGCGATGCGCCGTCGCGCAGCATCTGCGTGCGCAGCAGATGCGTGGCCATGTCGCGATCGCCGATGTGAAACCAGGGCGACGCGCCGTATCGCGCGAGCATGTCGAAGTTGTGGAAGGTATCGCCCTCGATCCCCCAGCCGGTCTCAGGATTGGCGATGCCGGCCAGCGTGTACATCACCGTGTCGAGATCCGGCGAGATGTGCAAACCGTAGAGTTCGAAGTCATCGGCGGTGTTGACGACGATTGTGAGCGACGCGCCATCCGTGCTGCGCGCTATGCCATCGGCGAGCTTCGCGCCGCCCACACCGCCGGCAAAAACCACGAAATTCATGCGCTCGATTGTGCGCCAGACCCTCTGATCGCGCAAGTAAACGGGCAGCGCATCATTGCCGCGTGCAATCGGCGTTGAGCAGGTTCTGGGCGCGCGTCTGCGCCAGCAGGAGCACGTCTTCCAGCGGCTGACCCTCGATGATCTGCCGCAGCGCGCTCGACAGCTCCGCCTGCACGCATGGCCAGCCGCTCAGCAACGGCGCCGGCCGGGCGACCGGCGCGATCTGCCGCAGCGCGTGGATGCGCAGCGCGTCGAGCGGCTTTTCGGGGTTCAGATCCATCGCGGCGAGCGCGGAGATGCGCGCCGGAATCTCTTCGGCTTCCGTTGCCCACTGCGCAGTCTGTTCCGTCTCCAATAGCCAGCGGATGAACTTCCAAGCGGCGCGCTGGCGGTCATCGGTCTTCCTCAGGACCACCCACAACGGCGCGCGGATCGAAGCGCTGGGTGAATTCGTTGCCGAAGGCAATGTTCCGATGTCCAGGCCGAAGTTGCCGCGTTCGCGCACCGTCTGCGCAAAGTCGCGCAGATGATCGGTCGAAGTGAACGCGAGCAGCACGCGCGCCGCGGCAAATTCGTCACGGCTTCGCTCCAGCGCGATCGCGCGGTATGCCCGTCCGGACTGCAGATAGTTGAGCAGCGCTTCGATGGCTGATACGGCGCCGGCCGAAGCGATTTGCACTTGCTGGGTCGCCGGGTCGTAGATCGGCGCGCCATGCGCATATAGCCAGTCCTCCGCCGAAGGGGCGTTCGGGTCGAAGCCGAAGCATGCCGTGCCGGCGATGCGGTCGGCTGCGCCGTCGCAGACTTTGCCGAACGTCTCCCAATCCGCCGGTATCTCGGCCTGCCCCAGCGAATTCATCCAGTCTCGATTGGTCAGCATCACCTGCATCTCACCGCCGAACGGCGCGCCCAGCAATTGCCCCTGCGGCGCGCGCCCCGCCTGTTGCGCAAATGGGAACAGGTCGGCCCGGTCGGCGGCATCCCAGTTTATCGTTGGGTCATCGCTTTCGACGAACCGATCAAGCGGAGCCAGCAGCCCGCGCTGTGCATAGATCGCCGCTTCTGTCGGCTGGACGAGCGCGAGGTCGGGTAATAGCCCGGATGTTGCGCCCTCTAGCAACGCGCGATGCTGCGCGCCGGGGTCGCGACGTTCGGGCATGATGAAGACGCCCTCGCCGTTGGCCTGGTTCCACCGATCGACGAGCCGCAAGAAGGCGCGTTCGCGCGCGCCGCTCAGGGCGTGCCAGGCCACGATCACCCGCCGGGGCTGCGCGTTGGCGCACGCCGTGAGCATGAGCAGGCCGAGCGCCAGCAGCACATGCGCAGCCCGGCGGTTGCCATTCAGCCTCATTCGGCCGCGCCTCCCGTTTCGAGCGGGACGACCGAGAACAATCCCTTGTCGTTGCGCGCCAATCGGCCCACGGGTTGGCGTGTGTCATGACAGGAGACGAGCGCAGCGCCTCGCTCGAATGCCCAGTTCTGCCAGCGCCGTTTGGTCTCGATCGTCACCATGGGCAGCACGTCATAGGCCGTGACCCAGGGCAGTCGCTCGAAGTGGATCATGAACGGCGCCATGTCGCCGATGAGGAACACGGGCGGAGCCAGCCCGTCTGTGGAGGCGGATTCCACGATCACGCTTTGGTGGCCGGCGGTGTGGCCGGGCGTGGGCACCACGCGCACCGAGGGGGTGATCTGCGCCTCGCCGTCCAGCAGCGTCAGCACGCCGCAGCGCATGAGCGGCACGAAGTTCTCGGCGAAGTAGGTGTTGCGCGTGCGCTCGTTCGGATGGGTCGCGTCCTCGTATTCCTGGCGCTGCACGTAGTAGCGCGCGTTGGGGAACGTCGGCGCAGGGTCGCGCTCCGGCGCCGTTGCTTCGCCGGCAGGCTGTGTTTGCGCGTCCAGAGTCGTCGCCCAGCCGGAATGGTCGCCGTGCAGGTGGGTGAAGATCACGATGTCAATATCCGCCGGGCGCAGGCCGCGCCGCGCAAGGTCGTCCAGGAGCGTGCCGCGCGGCCGCCGCACGTCGTACTGCGTCGCGATCAGGTCGTTCGGCTTGTTGCCCACGCCGCAGTCCACTAGGATGCGCTTGCCGTCGGCCTCGATCAACACGCAGCGCAGTTCTTGCGGGATGCGGTTGAGTTCGTCGGGGGGCAACAGTTTCATCCATCGGACGCGCGGCACCAGCCCGAAGGTGCCGCCGCCGTCCCAGTAGGAGGTGCCATCGCTGAGCAGGTGGATGTGCGCCTGGCCACATCGCAACGTGATGGTGTTCGCGTTCATGTTCGCCGACGATCAACTATAGCGCGAGCGGCTCTGGGATGCCGCCTCTCACCCACCGGTAATCTCCTCGCGGTATGATAGCGCGCATATAAACACAACAGCCCGGGGCGTCCCGCGCTGTATATTACAGGTTCACAGAACTCAGGAGAAGAGGGATCATGGCAAAACCAGTCGTTCTAACCGACGCCACCTTTGAAGAGATGGTGGAGAAGCGCAAAGGCGTGATGCTTGTGGATTTCTGGGCGGAATGGTGCGGCCCTTGCAAGATGATCGCGCCGATCGTCGAGCAGATTGCCGAGGAGAACGCCGACAAATTGACTGTTGGCAAGCTCGACGTGGACGCGAACGGCGAAACGGCGATGAAGTTCGGCGTGATGAGCATTCCGACGTTGATCTTGTTCAAGGATGGCGAGCCGGTGGAGCGCCTCGTCGGCTATCGTCCCAAAGAGCAGCTCATGGCGAAGATCCGCCCGCATTTGAGCTGAACGCGCCTGCGCTGAGACCGCTCCAGGCAATTTGCGCCGCGCCTGGGGCGGTTCTTTGTTTTCGCTTGGCGCCCGGCTATGGCGTGGGGGTCGGCGGGATGGCCTGCGATGCAAGCGGCCGCGTGATGACCAGCACGGCTTCGAGTTTGTCGAAATCCACGCCGGGGCGCACGATGGCTTGGCGCGTTGTCTCGACATCCTGGCTGATCACGCGCTCGACGACGCCCACCGGCAGCGCTTGGGGCAAAGTGCCGCCCAGCCCGCTGGTCACGATCAAGTCGCCCGCCTTCAACGCTTCGCCCTGCGGCACGTTCTGCAACAGCAGTATCCCTTCGCTTGTGCCGGCGACGGTGCCCGAGGCGCGCGACTCGATCAGCCGGACGTTGATGAACGACGCCGGGTCGGTGAGCAGTTGCACCTGCGACGTGGCGTAGCTCACTTCGCCCACCCGCCCGACCAAGGCCAACCCGCCGGCGACGACCGGCATGCCGACTTGGATGCCGTCGCGCTCGCCCACGTCTATGGTGATGTAGCGCACAAACGGGCTGACATCGCCGGCGATGACGTTGGCGCACTTGCCCGCGCCCGACATGGTCGGCGTCTTGTCCTTACAGCGGATCGCGTCGCCAAAGCCGATCACATCGGCCCCGACCAGCTCATAAGCGGGGTTGTCGTTGGCAAACTTCAGCAGGTCACGGTACTGTTTAACCTCAGCCTGGAATTCGCGCAGGCGCACGTTCTCCGCTCGCAGCGCGGTCACCTCGCGCTGAAGCGCTTCGGCGCGGGCGCGCAGGGCGACCAGTTCGCCCGTCGAGCGGAAGAAGTCGTTGATGACGCGCCCAGCGTTGCTCATTCCCTGCTGGATGGGCCCGATCACCGCCGAAAGGGGGCCTTGGGCGATTGGCGCCTGAGCGAGAAAGCCCAACAGGAGCAAGACCGCGCTGATCGCCAGAAGCGCGATGGCCAGGATAGGTGAGCGCGAACGAGGACGCCCCATGGCACTTCAGAGCGCAGCGGCGAGCGAAATGTCGCAATGGCCGCCGGCGTTTAGGCGACGCGCCGCGCGGCGGTCGTCGCCGACTGCGAGGTGCTCTTGCGCTCCAAGCCCACCAACACCTGGCGCAGTTCGTCCAGGCTGGCCAGCACCGCTTCGGCGCCGCGCGCGACGCAGGTGAGCGCGTCCTCGGCGACCCAGGTATGGATGTTGGTCTCGTCGGCGATGCGCTCGACCAGCCCCTGCAGCAGCGCGCCGCCGCCGGCCAGCGCGATGCCGGTCTCCATCAAGTCGGCCACCAGCTCCGGCGGCGTCTCGTCCAGCGTGCTGCGCACCGTCTCGACGATGGTGTTGACCGAGTTCGACAATGCCTCGCGGATCTCGATTGAGGAGACCTCGACCGATTCCGGCAGGCCGGTCACCAGGTTGCGCCCGCGCAGCGTCATCGTCTTCTCTTCGGGCAGCGCGAAGGCGGAGCCAATCGCGATCTTGATCTTCTCGGCCATGCGCTCGCCGATCAGCAAGTTGTACTTCTGGCGCGCGTAGTTGATGATGTCCTCGTCCATCTCATCGCCGGCGACGCGAATAGAGCGGCTGACCACGATGCCGCCCAGAGAGAACACCGCTACTTCGGTGGTGCCGCCGCCGATGTCCACCACCATCGAACCGTGCGCCTCGGTCACCGGCAGTCCGGCGCCGATCGCCGCGGCCATTGGCTCTTCGATCAGATAAACCTCGCGCGCGCCGGCGGAGAGCGCCGCGTCGTGCACGGCGCGCTTCTCCACTTCCGTCACGCCGGAGGGGATACCGATCACCACGCGCGGCCGAGGCACGTTGAACAGGTTGCGGCTGTGCGCCTTGCGAATAAAGTAATCCAGCATCGCCTCGGTGATCTCGAAGTCGGAGATCACGCCGTCGCGCAGCGGGCGGATGGCGACGATCTTGGCGGGTGTGCGGCCCACCATCTCCTTCGCTTCGGCGCCGACGGCGAGCACCTGGCGCGTTTTGCGGTTGATCGCGACCCACGAAGGCTCGTTGATCACGATGCCTTGCCCGCGAACGGCGACGAGGGTGTTGGCCGTGCCTAGGTCAATCCCTAGGTCAAGCGAGAACAACCCGAGGAAGCGGTCTATGATGCTCGGCATGTCTCAGTCCTCATGAGCCAATCCTTGACTATTATAGTTGTTTTGCTTATACACGGCTTCTGCTGAGTCGATGCCTTCCAGGCGTATGCCGGATGATAAGTTATCCACAGGAGATTCACAAAATTATGCTCTTTGATTCACAGGTTGCATTCATAGGCGGCGGCGTGATGGGCGAGGCGATCATCAAAAGCCTGCTTCGCTCCGGCGCATTGCGACCCGAGCAAATCACGCTCTCCGAGCCGAACACCGATCGGCGCGCGCTGGTCAGCGACCAGTATCATGTGCATGCCTACGCCGACAATGCCAGTTGCGTGCGCCACGCCGATGTAGTCGTGCTCGCCGTCAAGCCTCAGGTGATGGATCGGGTGCTCGAAGACCTGCGCGGCGCGATCCGCCCGGAGGCGCTGATCTTCTCCATCGCCGCCGGCATCTCCATCGCGACGCTGAGTGAAGGGCTGGGCGGCCACCAGCCCATTGTGCGCGCGATGCCCAACACGCCGGCGCAGATCGGCCAGGGCATCTCGGTTTGGACGTGCACCAACGCCGTGACCGACGCGCAGCGTCAGCAAGCGCTCCAGATCCTCAAGGCGATGGGAGAAGAGGTCTTCGTCGAGGATGAACAGTACCTCGACATGGCGACGGCGCTCAGCGGCACCGGCCCGGCTTATGTCTTCTTGTTCATGGAGGCGCTGATAGATGCCGGCGTCCACATGGGTTTCTCGCGGCCCATCGCCGAGCGGCTGGTGATCCAGACCATCCGGGGGAGCATCGAATATGCGGCTGCTTCCAAGCTGCATGCGGCGCAACTGCGCAACCAGGTCACCTCACCGGGCGGCACGACCGCGGCGGCGCTCTACCAGCTCGAAAAGGGCGCCTTCCGCACGGTGCTCTCCAAGGCAGTATGGGCCGCCTATGAGCGCAGCGTGCAGTTGGGACGGAAGAAGTAGGCTGCTGGGCGCGGGCGTCGCGCGTCTTGCCCGCTTTACTTCACGCGCAGCGGCGCGCCGGCGATGAGGAGATAGGCTTCGTCGGCGGCACGCATGACCATTTGATTGGCTCGCCCGAGCGCGTCGCGGTAGGCGCGCGCAGCCGGATGTTCGGGCACGATGCTCATGCCCACCTCGTTGCTGACGACGATCCAATGAGCGCTTGAATTGCGCATGGCCGCGAGCAGGTCGCCCACCAGCGCGGCGGCTGCGTCCTCGGCGTTGGCCGGCGGGTCGCCGCCCATGAAGAGCGCCCCGCTGACGAAGAGCGACAGGCAATCCAGCAGAATGACCCGCGCGCCGCTGATCGCGCGCAATTGCGCGCGCCAGCGGTCATCCAGCGCCACGGTCGGCCAGGTCGCGGGCCGGTTGGCGCGGTGTCGCCGGATGCGCTGTTGCATCTCCGCGTCGGCGAAGTCCTCGCGCAGCGTGGCCACAAAGCAAACGGCGTCCCCGCCGCATTGTCGCGCCAATTCCTGCGCGAAGGCGCTTTTGCCGCTGCGCGCGCCGCCGATGACGAAGGTGAGGCGCATGGTTGACATCCTGTTCTGAGATTGCGGATTTCCGATTGCGGACTTACGATTTGTCCACTCGAAGCGCCGCACATCGTAGATGGCGATGTGCAAATCGTCAACGGCCGATCAACCGCTTCAATCCCGATGGACTCCGTCCTCTCCGCTGCCGATGAGCGCGGGTTGAAGGCGCTTTCGCTGGACAGCCGGCTGCGCCGCGCGTTCTTCGACCTGCCGGCCAGCACAATCTGGGAGCTGGCCGAGGCCGTGCCGCCTTTGCCGGAACGTCCCCGCCGTCGCGGGGATGACCGCAGGCGTACTCCATTACTGCCTGCGCCCGCCCCACGTCTCGCCCTCGCAGGGCAACACCTTTGCGCTGCGATGCGCCGATTGCGCCGAGCGGCATGGCCTTCCGTCGCCGCGAAGGGCGCCATCTGTATCTAATGCGCGTCTAATGTTGCCCGAACATCTTTCCGCGCTTGGGCGCAACCTAGCCATGCGCTGGCGCATGAAGAAAACGTAACAAGATTCTCAGCGCGGTTTTAGCCGCGCGCTTATATATGCCGTTGAGCTGTTGCGGCCGATCAGGGCCGAGCCAAAAAGCCCTGCCGGGCGGGTGAAGACGTGTTCCTTCACCCCACCCGGCCATGCTTCCCATCGTCGCGGGCGCTTCGGATAGCTTGTCCGGTCGGGAAGTTGGCCGGGCGGTTCGCAAAATGTGAGACACTGCGCATTTTGGAGGATAGTGATGATCCGTGTCGAAGGCTTGAAGAAGTCTTACGGCGCCATCCAGGCGCTTCGCGGCGTGAGCTTTCAGGTGGCCGCCGGTGAGATCGTCGGCCTGCTTGGCCCGAACGGCGCCGGCAAGTCCACTATCATCAAAATCCTCACCGGCTATCTACAGCCGGACGAGGGCATTGTTGAGGTGGATGGTCTGGATGTGCTGACCCAACGGCTGGAAGTGCAGGCCCGCCTGGGCTACCTGCCCGAGAACACGCCGCTGTATCCCGACATGACGGTTCAGGCGTATCTCAAAATGGTAGCCGACCTGCGCTGCATCCCCGAAGATAAACGACTGGAATATATCTCCGAGGCGGTATATGCCACCGACATCGCCGGATTCCTCAACCGGCCGATCGGCAAGCTGAGCAAAGGCATGCGCCAGCGCGTCGGCCTGGCCCAGGCCATCTTGCACAAGCCGCGCCTGCTCATCCTCGACGAGCCGACGATCGGCCTGGACCCGACGCAATTGGTGGAGATCCGGCAGCTCATCCGCCGGTTGGCGCAAAACAGCACCGTGCTCTTCTCCAGCCATATCTTGCCGGAAGTCGAGGCGGTCTGTCACCGCGCGATCATCATCATGAATGGCGAGATCAAGGCCGACGCACGGCTGGCCGACTTGGCCGCCACCCACAACGCCATCGTCGCATTGCAGCGGCCGGTGGCCGATTTCGACAAGGCGCTGCGCAGCATTCGCGGCGTGAAGCGCGTGGAAGCGCTGCCGGCGGCCAACGGCGCGCCGCAGTACCGCGTGTACGGCGAAGGCGAGGTTGACTTGTGCCCGACGCTCTACGCAGCCGCGACGCAGATGGGCTGGCCGCTGCGCGAACTGCGCGCCGACACGCGCACGCTGGAGAGCGTGTTCAACGAGCTGGCCACGCGCGGTTGACGCGCGACGCATCAGGCGCGGAGCACTTCAACTGAGTTGGGCATCACGTGGAGATGTTGCGTATGAAGACCATCCTGGCAATTGCGCGCAAAGAATGGAATAACTACTTCAGCTCGCCGCAGGCGTTGATCTTCATCGGCGTGTTCCTGGCGGCAAGCCTGCTCGTCTTCTTCTGGGTCGAGACGTTCTTCGCCCGTGGCGTGGCCGAGATGCGTCCCTTGTTCCGCTGGATGCCGCTGCTACTCATCTTCCTGGTTGCGGCGCTCACCATGCGCCAATGGAGCGAGGAGCAGCGCAGCGGCTCGCTGGAGATGCTGCTGACCCTGCCGGTGCCTACTTGGCAACTGGTGGCCGGCAAGTTCCTGGCAGTGATGGGTCTGGTGGCGTTGGCGCTGGCGCTCACCCTGCCGCTCACGCTCACCGTGGCGCTGCTGGGCAACCTGGACTGGGGGCCGGTGATCGGCGGCTATGTCGCGGCGCTGTTGATGGCTTCGGCCTACGCCGCGATCGGCCTGTTCGTCTCCTCGCGCACCGATAACCAGATCGTCGCCCTGATTCTCACTGCCTTGGTGGGCGGGGCGTTCTACCTGGTCGGCAGCCCGCTGGTGGTGGATTTCGTGAGCGGCAGCACGGCCGAGTTCTTTCGCGCGCTGGGCACCGGCAGCCGCTTCGAGAGCATCGAGCGCGGCGTCATTGACCTGCGCGACCTGGTTTACTACGTCACGCTGGCGCTGATCTTCCTCACGCTGAACGCCTGGTCGTTGGACCGCAAGCGCTGGAGCGCTGGCCCGCGCTCGGCCGAATACCGCCGCGCCGCCAACCTGACCAGCGGCCTGGTGGCGCTGAACTTGATCGCCGTCAACGTGTGGATGGGGCCGCTGCAGGCCCTGCGCGCCGACCTGACCGCCCAGCGCGAGTTCAGCCTCTCGACGGCTACGCTCAATTTGCTAGCCGACCTGCAAGAGCCGCTGCTCGTCCGCGCCTACATCAGCGAGAAGACGCACCCGTTGCTGGCCCCGCTGACGCCGCGCGTGCGCGACCTGCTTCGGGAGTACCAAATCGCCGGGCGGGGGCGCGTCACCGCCGAGGTGGTGGACCCGATCACCGATCCGAACCTTGAGGCCGAGGCCGCGCGCACATACGGCATTCAGCCGACGCCGGTGCAGGTGGCCGGCCGTTACGAGGCGTCCATCATCAACACCTACTTCGACATCCTGGTGCGCTACGGCGACCAAAACACCGTGTTGAACTTCCGCGACCTAATCGAGGTGGAGCAGCGCCGCGACGGCACGGTGGACGTGCGCTTGCGCAACCTCGAATACGACCTCACCCGCGCCATCAAGAAGGTGACCAGCGGCTTCCGCGGCATCGAGTCGGTCTTCGCTGCGCTCCAGCAACCGGCCCGCCTGACCATCCTCGTCACTCGCCAGACGCTGCCGGAGCCGTTCAAGGACGTGCCGGCGCTAATAGAGAAGGTGGCCCAGGAGCTGCAGCAAAAATCCGGCGGCAAGTTCGAGTACCAAGTGGTGGATCCCGACCAGCCCAACGTGACCTTCACCCGCCAGATGCTGGTGGAACGCTACGGCTTGCGCCCGACGCCGGTCTCGCTCTTCGGCTTGGAGTCGTTTTACCTGAACATGCTGTTGGAGATGGACGGCAAGACGAAGCCCATCTATCCCGAAGGCGAATTCACCGAGTCATCGGTTCGCACCGCGCTGGAGTCGGCGTTGAAGCGTAACGTCGGTGGTTTCCTCAACGTCATCGGCCTGTGGACGCCGCCCGCGCCTCCCAGCATGTTCGGCGCGCCGAACCCAAGCCAATGGCAGCTCATTCGCGAGCAACTGAGCCGCGAATACACCGTGCGCGACGTGGACCTCTCCACCGGCCAGGTGCCGCCCGATGTGAACACCCTCCTCATCATCAGCCCGCGCAACCTGGACGACAAGGCACGCTACGCGATTGACCAGTACCTGATGCAAGGCGGCGCAGTGGTCATCGCCGGCGGCAACTACGCGCTGATGCTCGGCTTCGGCTCGCCCATCCTCGAGCCGGTGCAGAGCGGGCTGGCCGAGATGCTGGAGCACTATGGGGTGAAGATCGGCAACGGCCTGGTGATGGATCCGCAGAACGAGCCGTTCCCGGTGGAGGTCAACCGCAACATCGGCGGCTTGATCGTGCGCGAGATACAGGCGGTGAATTACCCGTTCTTCGTGGACGTGCGCCCCAACGGCATGGATCGCGCCAGCCCGATCGTGTCGCGGCTGCCGGCCGTGACGATGAATTTCGTCTCGCCGGTCGAGGTGGATGAGCAGAAGAACGCGAGTCGCAAGGTGACGACGCTGCTCCGCTCCACCGATCAATCCTGGGTGCGCAACAACGCCAACGTGCAGCCCGACTTTCAGGCCTATCCTGAGTTTGGCTTCCCGGTGGAAGGCGAGCGCAAAGCGCGCGCGCTTGCAGTGGCGATCCAAGGCAGCTTCGAGAGCTTCTTCAAGGGCAAGCCCTCGCCCTTGCAGGCCACGCCGACGCCGGCCCCGACGCCTGCGCCGGGCGCAACGCCCGAGCCGACGCCGACGCCGGCGCCGGTGCGGCCGGTCGGTGCCACCATCGAACAATCGCCCGACACGGCGCGCCTGGTGGTCATCGGCAGCGCCGACTTCTTGAACGATGCGCTGCTGAACCTCTCGGCGCGGCTCGGCCAAGAACGCTATTTGAACAACCTGCAGTTCATGCAAAACGTGGCCGACTGGTCGGTGGAAGAGTTGGACTTGCTGGACATCCGCACGCGCGGCACGGTGGCGCGCGCGCTGCGCCCGTTGACCGAAGGCGAACGCCGCGCGTGGGAGATTGCCAATTACGCGGTGGTCGTGGCCGCGTTGTTTGCGATCGGCTTGATTTGGCAGTTGCGCCAGCGCGCTGAGCCGCCGATGCAGCTTGCGCCGGCGACCGTCCCAGTCCGCGCCGGCGACGCTCGCGCGCCACAAAAGGAGGTGAGATAAACGATGAATCGCCGCAACCAGATCCTTGCCGCCTTGCTGGCCGTCCAAATCGTCGCGGCGGCCATCGCGCTTGTGCTCCCGGCTCAGGCGTCCAACCGGCCGCTGAAGCCGCTGATGTCTCAGATCACCGCAGCCGACGTGACGGCCTTGACCATCCAGGAACGGCCCGACCGCCGGGTGCGCATCGCCAAACAGGGTGACGCTTGGGTGCTGCCGGAGGTCGAGGACTTTCCGGTGAACGCGACGAAAGTCACTGAGTTGTTGGACAAGCTGACCGGCATTCAAGTGGGCCAGCCGGTGGCGACGACGGCGACCAGCCACGCGCGCTTGCAGGTGAGCGAGGAGAACTTCGCGCGACGCGTGGACCTGACCACGAACGCCGGCGACCGGACGCTATTCCTCGGCTCGGCGCGCGGCGGCAGCTCACACGTGCGCCTAGGCGGCTCGGATGAGGTCTTCCTCACGCCTAAGCTGGCCACCTTCGACGTGCCGAGCGACCTGGGGAGCTGGATCAACACCACCTACTTCACCGCCACCGAGGCGGCGGTGGGTCAGGTTGCGCTCGCCAATATCAGCGGCACGCTCCAGTTCCAGCGCAACGTGAGCGACGCCTGGGAGTTCAAGGGGCTGGCAGCCGGGGAGCGCTTCAACCCCAGCCGCTTGGAGACGCTCCTCAGCCGCGTGTCATCGCTCTACATGGTGCGCCCGCTGGGCAAGACGGCCAAGCCGGAGTATGGCCTCGACCGGCCGACGGCGACCCTCACGCTCACGCTCAAGTCTGACCTGTCCAGCTTGGCGCCGCTGGTCTTGCAGATCGGCGCCAAGCAAGAGAACGATAGCGCCTACGTGGTCAAGGCGAGCAACTCGCCCTGGTACGTGCTGGTGAACAGCTTCATCGTCGAGGACATCGTGAACGCCAAGCGCGAGGACTTCGTTGAGCCGGAGCCAACGACTACGCCGCCGCCCACGCTTACGCCTTCTGTTCCCGCCGAAGCGACTGCGACGCCGACGCCGTGAGGCA
>CALHLE010000035.1 GCA_938034415.1 uncultured Anaerolineae bacterium | reverse complement strand
AACTGGCGGTCGTAAATCTGCACGCGGTGGTTGTTGCGGTCAGCAACGTAGAGGTTGCCGTTGCGGTCAAAGGCGATCCCTGTTGGCACATCGAATTGGTAGTTGCCGCTGCCGTAGCCGCCGAAGCCGCCGTAGTAACTGCCGTCGGGGTTGAAGATCTGCACGCGATGGTTGCCGCTGGGCATAATATATGGGGCTGTACCCCACGACTCCACCGTGTAGATGCGCCCGTCGGGGCCAACAGCCACATCATGCAGGTAGCCGAAATGCGCGTTGTCATCGCCCGGCTGGCCGGCCTCGCCCACCGTCCACTGCGGCACGCCCGCCGCGTTCAGTTTCACCAGGCGGTGGCCGTAGCCTTCGGCAATGTAGATGCTGCCGTCCGGCCCGACCGCCACCCCCTCCGGATGATAGAAGCGGTCGCTTGCCTCCACGTAGGAGTCGCCCGTGGTGCCGTAGGTGCGCTGATAGGTGCGGCTTGGGCTGAACTGCTGCACCCGCTTGTTGCCGTAGTCGGCCACGTAGATGTTGCCCGAGGCGTCCACGGCCACATCGGTGGGGTACTTGAACTGGTTGTTGCCCGTGCCATAGCTGCCGCCGATGGTGGCCACATAAGCCAGCGTGTTGCGGTTGAAGACCTGCACACGGTGGTTCTCGGTGTCGGCGACGTAGATGAAGTTGGCGTCCACCGCCACGCCTTGGGGGCGCCGAAACTGGTTATTGCCGGAGCCGGGCGAGCCGGTCTGGCCCAGCGTGGCGCTGTAAGTCGGCGCGCTGGGGTTGCTGATGTTGAAGATCTGCACGCGGTGGTTATCGGCGTCGGCCACGTAGAGCCGGTTGCCGTAGATGGCGATGTGCCGCGGCCAGCACAGTTGGGTGTTGCCCGTCCCGCACGTACCGCCGCCAATGGTGGCAATGTGGGTGCCACTGCTGTTGAAGACCTGCACGCGGTTGTTGCCGTAGCCGCTGCCCCAGTAGCCGCTGTCGCTGATGTAGATGTTGCCGCCGCCGTCAAAGGCGATGCTGATGGGGTTCTCAAAGCGGTCGTTGGCTGAGCCGGGGTTCCACGTTTGGCCCAGTTCGCCGACCTTCTCGCCGTTGCTGTCATACTGCACCACGTGCGAGGCCTCGGCATCCACCACCCAGACGTTGCCGCTGCCATCCTCGGCCACGTCGGTGATGCGGACAAGAGGCGTGCCGGTGAAGTCTACGACGCCGGCCTTGCCGATCTTCCGAATGAAATTGCCGCTGGCGTCGAACTTGAGGACACGGTGCGCCAGCAGGTCAGCGATCCACACCGCATTGCCGACGGCGCCGATGCCCTCAACCCAATAGAAGTGATCGTTGGTCTCGATGAACGGCTCCTCCGTCACTCCAAACGTCTGCATGTAGCGGAAGACCGTGCCCGGCTGGCCGAGGGAGAAGTTGGCGGCTTGTGCTTCCAATCTGCTCGCCGCAGGGCGAAGCGGCCCGGCCGGCCTATCCGGCGGGGCCGCTTCCTCCCACTCCGGCGCCGGCCCTCGCGCGATCGTGGGCACAGCCTGCGCCGATGTCATACTCAGGAGTGCCAAAGTCACCAAAGCGTGTCGCGCATCCATTGTGTTTTGCCTCCTATGCCTGGGTGCACGGTAGCCTCAGGGTAGCCGCATAAATGCCCGCAGGCTACCCGTCGCCGCGCAATCATGTGCGCTTACGAAGAATCTTCGGAACGCGGCCGTCTCGTGTCAAGAGTAGAAACCTAACATTGCGGCAGCCGCGCTGAGGAGGCTGGCTCGTTGGGCGCGCCGGTTTTACGCGCGCGCCGAAGACGAAAAATCGGACGGAGCAGGCGATTGGGCGGATGCGAGCACGGGCCGCCTGCTCATGTGACAGTCACGGTCGTGTGCCACGTTTGACACGCTGACCACGCCCGCTACACTCCACTCGTGCAGGGCGCGCAGGGGAACTCATCCCCGCCGTCGGACTAATTAGCTATGACCCGCTACCGAGAGTTCCGCAACAAGGCGCGCGCGATCAACCCGCGCTTCAGCTACTTACCTGATGCCGACCGCTACGTGCTCGCGCTCGGCGAGCCACGCCATCGCTTTAATGTGATCGGCTGCGGCGTCAATGGCCAGGAGCACATCCGGGTGACGATGCTGGAAGGCCGCGCCGTCATCCATGGCGTCTACGACCCCAACCCGCGCAGCATTGAGGGCGCGCGGCGTGAATACGCGCAGTTTGCGCCGCCGGAGCAGTTGGTGGTCTATGACTCTTTGCAAGCGGCGTGCTGTGACCCGGCTGTAGATGGCTTGATCATCGCCACGCCGAACCACACCCACATCGCCGTCTTGCGCGAGGCGGTCAAATCCGGCAAGCACATCCTGCTGGAGAAGCCGATGGCGACGACGCTGCAGGATGCGCACGAGATCATGCGCATTGCCGAGGGCTACGGCGCTGTGCTTCAGGTTGGGTTGCAGTACCGTTACAAGCCGATCTACGTCGAAGCGATCCACGAGGCATTGGTGCGCCGCAGCATCGGCGAGATCAAGACGATCACGATCCTGGAACACCGCGAGCCGTTCTTGGATAAAGTAAACCAGTGGAACAAGTTCTCCAAGTATTCCGGCGGCACGCTGGTGGAGAAATGCTGTCACTACTTTGACTTGTTCAACCTGTTTGCGCAGTCCAGGCCGGTAAGCGTATATGCTGTTGGCAGCCAGGCGGTGAACTTTCTCGACTTCGAGTATGCCGGCGAGAAGTCGGACATCTTGGACAACGCCTTTGTGATCGTGACCTACGCGAACGGCGTGCGGGCGAACTTCAACCTGTGCATGTTTGCGCCGATGGTGTATGAGGAGATCGTGCTATGCGGCTCGGCGGGCCGGCTGAAAGCTTACGAGAACGAGGACTTTCTGCCCCCGCATCGGCCGCACGCAGGCCTGGAAGTGATGCGAGGCGAGGGCGGGCCGTCGTACGTAGCCGTCCCCAGCTATCCAGCGCTAATCGAGCTGACCGGCCACAACGGCGGCACCTACTTTGAGCACGTCAACTTCGTAGACCGCATCGAAGGTCAGCCGACCAACGCGGCGACGGCGGAGGAAGGCTTCTGGTCGGTTGTGGTCGGCGTGGCCGCCGAAACGTCGGTGCGCAGCGGCCAGGTAGTGGACATCGAGGCCTTGCTGGCCCAAAACGGCATCCGGCTGGACGCCGGGTGACGGTTGGGAAAGCCCCTAGCCGAATCGTCCGGAGACGTAGTCCTCGGTGCGCTTGTCCTTTGGCTTGGTGAAGATGGTCTCGGTCGTGTCGAATTCGATCACCTCGCCGGAGCGGTCAGGGCGCATCATCATCATCGCGGTGTAATCGCTCACGCGCGCGGCTTGTTGCATGTTGTGAGTGACGATGATGATCGTGTACTGCTTCACCAGCTCGGCCATCAGCTCCTCGATCTTCAGCGTCGCAATGGGGTCGAGCGCCGAGCAAGGCTCGTCCATCAAGATCACCTCGGGTTCGACGGCGATGGCGCGCGCGATGCACAGGCGCTGCTGTTGGCCGCCGGAGAGCGACGTGCCAAGCTGTTTGAGCTTGTCCTTCACCTCATCCCACAGCGCAGCCCGGCGCAGCGAGCGTTCGACAATCTCATCCATCTCCGCCTTCGACCCCTTCCAGCCGTTGATGTATAGGCCGAACGAGATGTTCTCGTAGATGCTCTTAGGGAAGGGGTTGGGCTTTTGGAAGACCATCCCAATGCGCCGGCGCACTTCGACCGGGTCTATATTGGGCGCATACAGATTGTGGCCGTGATAGAGCACGGCGCCCTCCACGCGCGCCGTGGGGACGAGTTCGTTCATGCGATTCAAGGCGCGCAGCAGCGTGCTCTTGCCGCAACCCGATGGGCCGATCAGCGCGGTGATCTTGTTTTTCTGAAAGGCCAGGTTGACATTGTGGATGGCCTTGAAATTGCCGTAGAACACGCTGAGCTGTTGCGTCTCGAGCACGACATTCGCGCGATCGGCGGCGCTTATCTCCTGTGAGATCGGCTCAGCCTCTCGTTCTTTCTTCGTAACGTTTATGAGTACCGGCATAGTGTCTGATCCGCTTGAGCTAAGGGTAAGTTTGTGTTTGTGATTGGGCGAAACGCCGTTTTAGAACTGTTTGCGCAGCCGTTGGCGCAGGACAATGGCAAGGATGTTGACGAGCAGCAAGATGGCGAGCAGCACGATGATGGCTGCAGCGGCGACGTCGTGAAACTCCCTCTGCGGCTTGGACGACCAGTTGAAGATGATGATGGGCAGCACGGTGAATCGGTCGAGCAAGTCCTTGGGTAGGAAGGGGATGAATGTGAGCGCGCCCAGCGTGACGAGCGGCGCTGTTTCGCCGATGGCGCGCGAGGCAGCCAGGATGTTGCCGGTTAAGATGCCCGGCAGCGCTACTGGCAGAACCTGATGCCAAACTGTCTGCCACTTGGTAGCACCGATCCCATAGGCTGCCTGCCGGATGCCGTTGGGCACGCTGCGGATGGCCTCGCGCGAGACGACGATGATGATCGGCAGCACCAGCAATGCCAAAGTGAGGCCGCCGGCGAGGATGCTGCGGTTCAAACTAAAGAAGCGCACGAACACTGCCAGGCCGAGCAATCCATAAATGATGGAAGGCACTGCGGCCAGGTTGGCAATGTTGATCTCGACCAGCCGGGTGAACCAGTTGTCTTGCGCATATTCCTCAAGGTAAATCGCCGACATGATGCCGATGGGTAAGCTGACGATCACTGTGATCACGATCGTCAGCGCGGTGCCCACCATTGCCGCCAGGATCCCGGCGCGTTCCGGGAAGCGCGAGTCGAAGCTCGTCAGGAATTGCCAGTCCAACCATGGTAGGCCGCGCGAAAACACATCTATCAGGAGCGTGAGCACCATTCCGACACCAACGGCCAGCGCCAGGATGCTGAACGCGACGAAGAGCGTGCCTTTCAGGCGGCGTGAGGCTTGAATTGTGCCGAACGATATGTCCTCGGCCGGGGCAAAACTGCGGCGAATTTCGCTCGTAGTCATAGCAGGGCAGTAAGATTAATCGTAACGCTCGCGGAACCGGCGCACGATGAGCGTGCTGATGAAGTTGATGGTGAACGTGATGATGAAGAGCGTCGTGCCGACGGCGAAGATCGTCTTATAACCGATTGAGCCATAGGGCGTGTCGCCCAGGCTGACCTGCACGATATATGCGGTCATGGTAGCCACAGGCACGAGCGGGTCTAGCGTGAAGGTGGGGTTTTGGCCGGCGGCCAACGCGACGATCATCGTCTCGCCCACAGCGCGCGAGAGCGCAAGCAGCAGCGCGGCCGCAACGCCGGAAAGCGCCGCCGGGAACACCACGCGCAGCGCGACTTCGTGGCGCATGGCTCCCAGCCCATAGGCCCCCTCGCGCAGCCCACGCGGCACGGCGTTAAACGCATCCTCCGTCAGCGAGGCCACGATGGGAATGATCATCACGCCCATGACCAGACCGGCGCTCAACGAGTTGAATGATTTAATCTCCGGGATGAATCCTCGCAGAAAGGGCGTGACTGCTGTGAGCGCAAAGTAACCATATACCACGGTGGGGATGCCGGCCAGCACTTCCAGCAGCGGCTTGATCAGGCTGCGCATGCGCGGCGACGCAAACTCGCTCAGGTAGACGGCGATGGCCAACCCAAGGGGCACGGCGACCAGCATGGCGATTGCCGAGGTCATGAAGGTTGCCGTGATCAATGGCCAGATGCCGAATTTGGGGTTGGAAAACAGCGGCGTCCACAGCGTACCGGTCAGATACTCGATCACCGATACTTCCTGGAAGAAAGCGATGGTGTCGCCGGCGAGCGATAGGACAATCGCAAATGTGGTGATGACGGAGAGCGCCGTCGCAGCTATGAGCAAAACGCTGATGAACCGCTCGCCGAGCGCGTTCGCGCGCCTTTGCTGCAGCGCAAACCCAACGTCACGGGATTCAGAGAGCACTGCCATGCCACTTTCTGAGGACGGCCTGCGCGGCCAGTGTGTTTTGCATTTCACCAGCCTCCCAAAAGGATGCTCTCAATATTCTACGAGCCTCTCGGGAGGACCAGTCTCGTAAGATGTAGTCGGGTAGGCGAAGGTAACACCTTCGCCTACCCTTGTCCTTTCTCCAAACGGACCGTTGATCAGCTATCTACGTTTCGGCTACTTACCCAGATAGCGATCCAACGTCGCGCCTACTTCTTCACCTTTGGGGAAGAGCGTGCCCAGCACGCGGTCGTTGAAGCGCTTCGCGGCGGCTTCGTAGATCGCGCGATCCAGTTCGACGTAACCCACCTCGCGGCTCTGAATCAGCGGTGTGAAGCTGGGGCTGAGGTAGAAGTTAATGAACTCCTTCATGCCCGGCTTATCCACAGAGGAGGCCTTCACATAGATGAAGATCGGGCGCGACAGCGGCTGATAGGTGCCGTCCTTGATGGTCTCGAAGTTCGGCTCGACACACTTGCCGGCGAAAGGCGTAGGCTCGCCCGTCTTGGGGTTGAGGTCGTAGTCAATTGCGACGGCGCGGATCTTGTCGGTGTTCTCCACTACATAGGCGTAGCCGAAGTAGCCGAGGGCGTATTGGTCGCCTGCCACGCCTTGCACCAGCACGTTGTCATCTTCGCTGGCCTGGTAGTCGCCGCGGCTCGACTTGCTCTTGCCGACGATGGCTTCGGTGAAGTAGTCGAACGTGCCCGAGTCAGACCCTGCGCCGAACAGGACGATGTTCTCATTCGGCCAGCTTGGGTCTATATCGCTCCACTTGAACGTCTTGCCTTGCGAATCGGGCTGCCAGATCTCCTTGAGCTTGCTGGCCTTAATGCAGGTAGCGAATTTGTTGTCCTTGCTCACCACTACGGCGAGACCGTCGAACGCGACCGGCAGCTCGATGAACTCGATGTTGTTCTTAGCGCAAGCTTCGCGCTCGGCGGGCAGGATGGGGCGGGAGGCGTTGGAGATGTCCGTTTCATTGTTGCAGAACTTCTTGAAGCCGCCGCCTGTGCCGGAGATGCCGACTGCGATGCGCATGTTCGGTGCATACTTGTTGAACTCTTCCACGGCAGCCGCAGTCACCGGGTAAACCGTGCTGGAGCCATCAATCGAGATTTCGCCGGAGAGTTTGGCGAGTTCCTCTTTGTTCGGAGGCTCAGGCACTGTGCCCTCGAAAAGGCCTTTTGTCTCGGCTGCTGGCGCGGCGGGTGCCGGCGCAGCTGTGGTCGGTTCAGCAGGGGCAGCCGCAGTGGGCGCTGGAGCAGCCGGTGCTGCTGCAGTGCATGCAGCAAGCACCATAGATGCGGCAACGAGGCTCGCGATGATCTTTGGGTGTCTGAAGTTTGTCGTGTGGCTCATATTTCGGTCTCCTTAAATGCGTCACTTGTCTGGCTTGCTTGTTCTCACAGTTATCCGTCGGTAATCTAACTTTGGCTGGTTAAGCGAACTTTAAGATTGTGCGTAGTGGAAGTAAGTTGTCTGCCTAACCGCGCTTCTGGCAAGGGCAAGCTTTGTGCGCACTGGGTTGAGCTTCCACATTGGGTTTAAGAAAAGAAAAACATTAGATTAACTTTTTGATAAATAGCATCGCGCAGGACTGTGTGAAGTGAGTCACGTGAGGCGCTGAGTACACATCAACGCGGTGGAAGGGGGTTCCACCGCGTTGACCGTCCAAGAAGAGGAGGAGAAGGAAGAAGCGCCTGGTCTCATACTGCCATGCTGAATTTAAGTTGCTGTAAACGATTCCCGAAGCGTGTGTTAAGGTGCCGCCATGCGTCGTCAAAAAAGCCGTGCAAGAGAGGCATCTGCCGATTCAGGTGCTGCTCACTTGGATGATTTAGCGCATCCGGCTAGAACTCGGCGTTTCCTGGTTTGCGCGCCTGGGAGCCGCAGAGTGCGCAGGGAGGTTGCGTTGGATGTATTTTCTGGCAAGGGGCCGGCACAAAAGGCCGGCTTCACGTCTCATGAATCTCGGTTACAATGCGCACGCGTCGTCCATGCTGGCGACGCCTAACATCGCTATCTTTTAGGATGGAGGTGGTGTCACAATGAGTAGTACGCAACAAAGCGCCGTGGCATCACCTCTAGCAACCCGCTAGAAAGCCACGGCGCGCGGTCGGCCCCCGAAAGGGGGCCGACCTGTTTTTCAGCGCTTCCTCAAGAGCGTCCGCTGCGCCGCTGCGGCTGCGCCCCGCATCACCTCGACGTTTCGGAAGCGCGGGCGCTTGGGCATCTCATACTCATCCGGCAGCATGTTCAGCAGGCGATCTAGGTCTTCGGCAGTGAACCGCCGCGCGCTATAGGCCAGGCTCTCTGCCAGTTGTGCCATTGGCAGCGCCCAGCTCATCTCGCGCCGCAGCGCGTCGGCCTTGCTGTGATAGGCGCGCTTGTCCCAGGCGTTGGCGCTCTTCTCGGTGTCCTCGTGAATGCGCCGCAGGTTGATCGCGATCACGGCGCACATGTCCTTGCACAAGTCGCTGTCGTCGAGATGCTCGAACAGATGCTCGCGCACAATCTCCACGACCATGTTCAGGTCTTGGCTTCGCTCTTTGACCGTCATGGGCCGGATTTTAGAGCAAAGGTTCTACGCCGGCAGATACGCGATCAGCAGCGTGCCCAGGCCCAGCGCAAAAGCGAATCCACAGCAGTCGGTGAAGGTAGTCACGATGACCGACGAAGCCAGCGCCGGGTCTATGCGCAGCAGCTTGAGCAGGAACGGCACGCCTGCGCCGGCCAGGCCGGCCACCACCAGGTTGCCTATCATCGCCAGGGCCACGATCCAACCCAGCGCAGCGCTCTGCTGCCAAAACGTGACGCCGACGCCAACGACGATTGCAATCGCGATGCCCTGCAACAGCCCCAGCAGCGCCTCTTTCGAGATCACGGGCAAGGTATGTTTCAACTCGACCTCGCTCAGCGCCAGGCCGCGCACTAGGATGGTAATGCGCTGCATCGCAGCATTGCCGCCCAAACCGGCGACAATGCCTTGCATGGCCGCCAGAATGCCCACGCCCTCGATAGTGCCCTAGAACAAGCTGACGACGGAGGTTGGCGACTTCCTCCTGGTCGGTGCCGGCGGGCACGGCGAACACGTCAGGGTTCATGATGTCGCTGATCGGCCGGTTGGGGGAAGCGACGAGCAACTGCCGGAGCGATACCACGCCCACCAGCCGGCGCTCGCGATCCACGACTAGTAGGGCATTGCGTCGTCGGGGCAGCGCATCAATCGCCTCCTGGGCGGTCATGCCGGGGCGCAACGTGAGAAAGCTGGTGGTCATCAGGCCGCCGGCGCTTTCGTCGGGGTGAATGAGCAGCGGCCGCACATCATCGGCCTCCTCCATGCTGGCCAGCACGCGCGCCTGGCGCTCCTCCGGCAACTCGCCGATGACGTCCGCAGCGTCGTCCGGCTCCATCTCGTCGAGGATGCGCGAGAGCGTCTGGTCGTCCACGCGCTCGGCGATGTCGGCCTGATCCTCCGCGTCTAGCTCGACGACGATCTCGGCCGCCGTTTCGGGGTCGAGGCGGGGCAGAAGTTCAGCCTGATCCTCGACGTCTAACTCGTCGAAGACCTCGACTTGCTCGTCTTGTCTCAGCCTTTCGAGAACGGCGATGGCTTCTTGGACGTTACTGCGATCGAGCGCGGCTCGAAACCTGGCTAAGCGCATGGTCAACGGTATTGCGGGTCAACTCGGCCATAGCGAGTCTCCTACACATGTGAGGCAGGCGCGACCGGCCGATCATCCCGCGCCCAGGTCATGCGCGCGAGGAGCGCTCGATGCGGCGCAGCCCAGCGCCTACGCTCGGGCTGTAAGCCTTCGGCGTCCATCATGTTGTCAAATGCCCGAGGACGAGGCCACTGCGCTTGGGGACGGACACGCCGCGCAGCGCGCCGCCGGTCACCCGATAGCAAATGTCGGCGCCTAGTTCCCCGCACAACGTTGCGCCCTCTGGGAACAAGTCGCCCACAACGATATCGAGCATCGCGGCGACTGCCCCTGAGTTTAATGCAATGATGACCTTCTCGTCGCCCCACGCGCGCAGATAGACGATCACTTTACCTTGAGCAAAGAGCACTCTGAACGTGCCATCGCGTAGGGCGCGGTAGCGCTTGCGCAGTGCGATGCAGCGCTTGAAATAGTCGCGTAGTTCGACGTTCCAGGTCGCTTCGTCCCAGACGAAGGCGCGTCGGCAGTCGGGGTCTTTGCCGCCCAGCATGCCGATCTCGTCGCCGTAGTAGATCGAAGGTGCGCCGGGGAAGGTCATCTGGCACAGCGTGGCCAGCTTGAGGGCGGCAACGTCGCCGCCGGCGATGGACAAGAACCGTGCCGTGTCGTGGCTGTCGAGCAGGTTCATCTGCACGGCGCACACGTTCTCGTCATACAGCGTCAGCATCTCTTCGAGCGCGCGCCCAAATGTTGGCGCGTCCATCACCGGCACCGGCGCATAGCCCACGCCGGAAATCAGATTGACGTCCATCGCCTCGCCGATGAAAAAGCCGATGCATGCCTTCGTGAACAGGTAATTCATCACTGCGTCGAATTGGTCGCCTTGCAACCAACGCTGTGCCGGATGCCAGATTTCCCCGACGAGGTAGGCATCGGGATTGACGGCTTTGACGCGCCGGCGGAACTCGCGCCAGAACTCGTCATCGTCTATCTCGGCCGGCACATCCAGCCGCCAGCCGTCTGCGCCGAAGCGAATCCAGTGCTGAGCCACGCCGAAGATGAACTCGCGCACCGCCGGCGTATGCGTGTTCAACTTGGGCAGTGCCGGGATGCCCCACCAGGCGTCGTAGTTGATCGGCTTGCCCTCGTAGGCATGCAGCGGGAAGCCACGGATGTAGAACCAGTCGAGGTAGGGCGAGGCGGCGCCGTTCTCCAGGGCGTGATTGAACTGATAAAAGCCACGACTGGCGTGATTGAACACGCCGTCGATGATGACGCGGATGTCGCGCCGATGCGCCTCGTCGAGCAGCGTCCGAAACGCCGCGTCGCCGCCGAGGATGGGATCCACGCGGTAGTAATCGTGTGTGTGGTAACGATGATTGGCGGTGGACTGAAAGATCGGACAGAGATAGATCGCGTTGATGCCCAGGTCTTGCAGGTAATCGAGATGTTCGGCTATGCCGAGCAAGTCGCCGCCCTTGAAGCCGTAGTGCGTGGGTTTCTCCTCCCACGGCTCCAGGTTGCTCGGCTTGGCGACGCGCTCGCTCTTGGCGAAGCGGTCGGGGAAGATCTGATAGAAGATGGCGTGTCGAACCCAGTGCGGTGTTTCAACCATTGGACGCATGTTAGAGTGTGAATGAGCGATGATGGGCGACTGCGACCGGCGTCATCCGCCGGCTACAAGTCGTCCCCTGAGGACCACCGAGGGCGTTCATCACCGTCCCCCAGTCGTGGCGGGCCATATCGCTGCCGCTACGGCTGCGCCGAGCAGCGACGCGAAGAAGTTGACCCAGTCGTTGTTGAGCCAGGGCCAGCCGCGAATCGGCCGATTGGGTGTGCCGTCGCGCTCGCAGCGTTTCTCGGTCTCTTTGCCGCGTTTCTCGCTGTAATACATCGCCTGCACCGTCGCGCCGAGCAGGCTGTCGAACAGCGAGCCGGCTAAACCGGCGATGGTTGTTGAGATGATCACGGCGAGAAAGTGAGACGCTGAATGGGGCGCATCGGCGGAGCCGGCAACCGCGCGATATAACGCGGTGAAGACAACGTAGCATAGGCCGATGAACGCGGCGCCCGATGTCGCTGCGCCGGTGCCCAGCGCCGTGATGCCGCCGCTCGTTCCAGGGGCGACGCGTTTGTGGGGCTGCGTAATCAGTCGCGGCGATGACCGGCTCAACACGCCGAGTTCGGTCGCCCATGTGTCGGCGTTCACCGCAGCCAGCGCGCCGACTAGGGCCGCATACAGCGCGCCGCTGGTGGTCGGTTGCTCGCGCGTCAGCCAGCTCAGCGCAGCTAGGCCGGCCGCTGCGCCGCCGTTCGCCAGCGCTTGCGCCAGGTCACGCTGGCCGCCTTTGTCGAACATTTCGGCGGCGCGGCGCTTGCGCGCGTTGTCCTCCTTGAAATGGCTCAACAGCGATGACGAGACGAAGAAGGCGATCAGCAACAAGCCGGCAATCCAGCCGCCGAACCCGAAGGTCAGCGTGCCGGTGAGGATCGCCCCTAGCACGCCGCTGCGGGTGAGCGAACGGCGCCGGTATGCCAGCAGGCCGATGCCGGCGCTGATGAATAGGCCAAGGACAAGCCGAAGCAGGACGGCATCTATAGCAGTGGATTCGACCATGCGCGGCGGATTGTAGTAGAGACGCAGCAATCTGGGTCGCTCATTCCGATGACTGTTGAGCGCGTGATTGTTGAGCGCGCTCGCGCGTGCGACGTTCGGCTTGCTCGCGCCGCCACTTCGCAATCTCGGCGTGGTTGCCGCTCAGCAGCACATCGGGCACACGCCAGCCGCGAAATTCGGCGGGCCGCGTGTAGTGTGGATACTCCAGCAGGCCCGACGCGTGCGATTCTTCGTCTGGCACGCCGGGCGGCAACACGCCGGGCACCAGCCGCGCCACGGCGTCAATCACCACCATCGCCGGCAGCTCGCCGCCGGTGAGCACGTAGTCGCCGATGCTGATCGCGTCGGTGCATAGATGCTCGCGCACGCGCTCATCCACGCCTTCGTAATGGCCACAAATGATGGCCAGGCGCGGATGTTGCGCCAGCTCCTTTGCGAGCGCCTGCGTGAAGGTGCGCCCGCTCGCGCTCATCAGGATGATGGGGGTTCTCGAACGCGGGGGGCAAAGCGCAGGTTGCGGATCGAACTCATCCGCCAGGACGCTTTCGACTGCTGCGAAGATCGGCTCGGGCTTCATCACCATGCCGCCGCCTCCGCCGTAGGCCATGTCGTCGGTGATCTTGTGCTTGCCGGCGGCATAGTCGCGGATGTTGTGGATGTGAATCTCGATCAAGCCGGCATCCACCGCGCGCTTGATGATGCTTGCGTCAAACGGCCCGGTGAACATGCCGGGGAAGAGGGTAAACACATCGAAGCGCATCGTCCGCCCCCGAATCACCCACTCACAATTTGCAATTTGCGAGCTGCCATGCGCGGATGCGCCTTCGCTCAGCGCCCTTCGTTCAGCGCGCGCACCGCCTTCAAGTCGCCCACAATGTAATAGCGCTCGCCGGGCCGTATCGCGCGGCTGCGCTCGGGGCGCATCTGGATGCCGTCACCGGACCACGCGCCGATGACGGCGCATTTCAGCTCGTCCTCGACCGCTTCGAGCGTCTTGCCGATGAAAGGCGAACTGGGCTCGAAGGTGACCGTGCTGACGTTGAGCAATTGGCCTTCCAGCTTGAACGAGTAATCCACGCGAGTGCGCGTGGCGGCTGTGGCAAAGGCCGGGGCAGCTAGCGCCGAGACGCTGAACACGGTCTTAATGTTGAACCCCCGAGACACTTTCTCGGCCAGTTTGGCGTCGAACATGCGCAGCACGACCTTGATGTTGGGATTCAATTCGCGCGCGTCGAGGCTGATATCGAGGTTGGTCAGCTCGTCGCTGGTGCACGCGACGATGGCCGAGGCGCGTTCGACGCCGGCCTCGATCAACGTTTGCTTGCGGCGCGCGTCGCCGATGATGACCGGCACCCCAACGCGCTGCAGATGATCGAGCCACTCTTCGTCTGTGCGCTGGTTGATGCCCACGACGGTCTCCCCGAAATCCAAAAGCTCGCTGATGACGCGATAGCCGACGCGGCCGATGCCGCACACGATGATGTGTCCGCTGAACATAGATACGACCGCCACTTGTCGCTCCTTTGGATCGCCGATGAGTTGAATCGCGCGCGCGGCGCCGCCGGCCAAGGCGACCAAGCCGCCGAGCGAGATCGCGCCGGAGGCCAGTTGCAGCAGCAGCGGTTCGGGGAGGTCATCAGGCCCGGCCTGCAGCGTGATGAGGTTGAGCACATAGAACAACGACCGCAGCGGGTTCGCATGCGCCCCGGTCAGCCAGAAGAGCAGCGAGCCGCCGGCGAGCACGGTAGCCAGCATCAGCAGCGGCCAGCGCGTTTTGTAAAGCGCGGCGCGGATGGTGCGCGCCGCCGCCTTGAATTGCCAGAAGCGCGGCAGTCCGGGCGGGCGGCCGCTGGCAGCCCACTGCAGCCTGGTGTTCACTTCTTCGCCGATGCGCCTGACCTCCCTTTGGACTGCTGCGGCTTGGGCTTGTTGGCTTCCTGCTCCATGCGGGCCAGGCGTTGCATGTAATCCAGCGGATGGCTGATTGCAGCGGGAATGATGCGGATTTCCACGCCGGGCGCAATCTCGATGCGCGCCAAATCCTCCTCGCGGTTCAGGTAGGTGAGCTTGCCGATCAAGCCGCCGACCGTGACGATTTGCTCGCCGATCTTCAGCTCTTCGATAACCCTCTCTTGGTTCTTGCGAGCGCGATTTTGAGGCAAGACGACAATCACCCACACTAGGATGAACACAAATGCAATCGTGATCGCCAATACAACAGTCGCCAGGGTCAAATCCATGCGAGCGATTATAGCGAGCGGAGCCCCTGGTTCTTCGGCGGTGAGATAAGTTTCTAGGTCCGAGCGCATATAATCGCCCCGTCATGCAGTTCACCGGACGTTGCTGGGTCTACGGCGATGACGTGAACACCGACGTCATCTTCCCGGGCAAATACACCTACACCCTGACCGACGTCAACCAGTTTGCCGCGCATGCGCTGGAAGACCTCGACCCCGATTTTGCCAAGCAAGTGCAGCCGGGCGACATCATCGTCGGCGGCAAGAACTTCGGCTGCGGCTCATCGCGCGAGCAGGCCGCGGTGTGCCTGAAGATGTGCGGCGTGCCGGTCATCATCGCCAAGTCGTTTGCGCGCATTTTCTTCCGCAACTGCATCAACAACGGCGTGCTGCCCATCGTTTGCCCCCAGGCCGTAGAAGCGATCCGCAAGGGCGACGTCATCACGGTGGATTTAGCTCAAAGCCTGATTCGGGTCGACAGCGCCCCTAGCGATGCCGAAACCTTCTCCTTCCCGCCGTTGAGCGCGTCGGTCATGGCGATCATCGAAGCCGGCGGGCTGATCCCCATGCTGCGCCGCAAACTGGGCACCGAGCACTTGCCGATGCCGGAGATCAAGTTTGCTGCGGAGTGACGCCGACGTTCGCAAACCCTAGCGCGCGATGAAATTGGCATTAAAATCGAGCAAGGTCAGGCGGAACCTAATCCGCAGTTATTCCTCAAGCAACTAGTAGGAGAAAGAGACTATGAGTCGCAGAAACTTTGTCGCGATAAGCGGCGTCGTGATAGCTGCCTCGATGTTACTCGCGGCATGCGCTCAACCCGCCGCGCCGGTGCAACCTCAGGTCATTCGAGAGACCGTCGAGGTTGTCAAAGAGAAGGTCGTCGAGGTCGAGAAAACGGTCGTGGTGGAAGCCACACCGATTCCCTCCGAGAAGCCAAAGGTGTTGCGCATCAACCTGGGCACCTATCCCGACGTCATTGATCCTCAGAAGTCCTCTTTCGTCAACGAGATCGCCCATTTGAAGCTGATCTACGAGGGTCTGACCAAGCTCAACGAGAAGCTGGAGACTGTGCCCGGCGCCGCCGAGAAGTGGGAGTACAACGCCGACGCAACCGAGCTGACCTTCACGCTGCGCAAAGGACTCAAATACAGCGACGGCACCCCGCTCAACGCCAAGCGCTTCGAGTACTCGATCATTCGCAACATCAACCCCGCGACGGCCGGCGAATACGCCTCGATCACCAATGAGATCGCCGGCGCGCCGGAATGGCAAGGCGCAGAGACCGACGAGGACAAGAAGAAGTTCGAGGAACAAGTGCGCCAGAGCGTGCAAGCGCTCGATGCGTCCGGCCAGCCATGCAAGGACTACGAGCAGGAAGACTGCCTGACGCTGAAGCTGAAGCTGTCCAAGCCCGCGCCTTACTTCCACACCGTGATGAGCCTGTGGGTCACATATCCGGCCAAGCAGGAAAACATCGAGGAAGGCGGCGAGAACTGGTGGAACAGCTCCAAGTTCCACATCGGCAACGGCCCATTCATCCTTAAGAGCCTGGAGCCGTTCGTGAAGGGCGTGTTCGTGCCCAATCCCAATTATTGGGGCGACGTGCCGAAGGTGAACATCGAATATCAATACATCACCGACTCGAATGTCGCCTTCCAGGCTTACAAGAACGACGAGTTCGACATCATCGGCCTGGCTGCGGAGGACTACCAGGCGGTGATGGCCGATGCGGAGCTGAGCAAACAGGCGACGATCTACCCCGGCTCGTGCACCCTCGCGCTGCAATTCCGCAACTTCAAGGAGCCGTTCACCGATCCGAAAGTGCGCGCGGCCTTTTCGTATGCGCTCGACCGCGAGCGCTGGGTCAAGGACGTGTTGCAGGGCCTCGGCTCACCGGCCCTGACCTGGATCCCGCCGGGCTTCCCTGGCTACAAGGAAGGCGAGACGCGCTTCGCCTATGACGCCGAGAAAGCAAAGCAACTCATTGCCGAGTCGTCCTATGGCTCGGTCGCAAACCTGCCGACGATCGTGCTCACGTTCGGCGACACGCCGCGCAACCGCGTGCGCTATGAATGGCTGGGCGCACGGTTCAAGGAAATCTTCGGCGACGATCTCAAACTGGAGCTGAAGCCGGTCGAGCCGACCGCCTTCACCGCCAAGCAGAAGGATCGTGAGAGCGATCTGCAGATGTTCATCGGCGGCTGGTGCGCCGACTATCCCGATCCGCAGAACTGGCTGAGCGTGTACTTCGAGGGCAGCACCACCTTCGCCAACCGCATCGGCTTCAAGGATGAAGCGTTCGACAAGCTGATCGCACAAGCCGATGTCGAGCTCGATCCGGCCAAGCGCGCCGAGCTGTATCAAACAGCGCAGGATCGTTTGGTGGACGCCAACCCGGTGGCCTTCTTCTGGCACAACGTCAACGCTTATCTGGTCAAGCCGTGGGTGAAAGGCATCGTCACGACCTCGCAGGATGCCGACTGGCCCGGCTCGACCGTGCCCGCGACGATTGACATTGACACGTCCATGCTGCCGAACTAGGGCTGGGCGCGTCGTTCGACAGAAACCAGGTTTCTCCGCCAGAAACCTGGTTTCTGTTTATCCGCAGCGATGGCGACTTTTTTAGCGCGACGTTTTCTCTGGTTCATCCCGGTCTTGCTCGTCGTGGCGCTCATCACGTTCGTATTGATGAAAGCCGCGCCGGGCGGCCCATGGGATCGCGACCCCGAAGCGAAGCAGGTGGACCCGCGCACGCAAGAACTCCTGGCCCGCCAGTATGGGCTGGATAAGCCGGCCTGGCGTCAGTTCATCGGCTATTTGATCGGCGACGTTGACAAGGAAGGCCAGTTTGTGTGTGGCGCGGTGTGCGGCAACCTTGGCCCGTCGTATCGCCAGCGCGGCAAGACGGTGCAGCAGATTTTGTTTCAGCCGCCGCCTGAGAAAAGCTTCTTCGATTCCAAGTTCGGCCACACGTTGCGCCTGGCAGTGTTGGCGCTGGCGTTTGCCCTGGTCGTCGGCATCCCCGCCGGTGTGTTCTCGGCGCTCCGGCAGAATTCGTGGATTGATTACGCGCTCACGCTCATCACGAACATCGGTATCGCCGTGCCCAGTTTCGTTGTGGCGTTCTTCTCCATCCTCATCTTCGCTGTGGGATTGAAGCTAATGCCGGTGGTGCAGAAGTCCTGGGCCGGCATTACGCCGTTCATCATCCCGGCCATCGTATTCGGCTTCGGCACGATGGCGCAGACGGCACGGCTGATGCGCTCGACCATGCTCGATGTGATGCGCCAGGATTACGTGCGCACCGCGCGCGCGAAGGGCTTGTTGGAGCAGGCGGTGATCTGGAAGCACATGCTGCGCAACGCCCTCATCCCGGTCATCACGACGCTCGGGCCGGCCGTGGCTGGCCTGCTCACCGGCTCGATCGTCATCGAGAACATCTTTGGCGTGCCTGGCGTCGGCCGAGATTTCATCCAGTCCATCGGCAACCGCGACTACTCGATGATCATGGGCACGACGCTGTTCTACGTTGTGCTTATCTTACTGGGCAACCTGAGCGTGGATATCCTCTACGGCGTCGTGGATCCGCGCATTCGTGTGGAGTAATGTATGGCCCAGGCGACTACCTCGCTCCCGCGCGCCACACCGTCCACTTTGCCGGCGACACCCTCGCAGAGCCAATGGGAACTGGCCTGGCGCCGGCTGCGCCGCAACCGCGCCGCGCTGGTTGGCGGCGTGCTCGTAGTGATCTATCTCCTGGCAGCCATCTTCGCGTCGTCGCTCGCGCCGCACAACCCGATCAAAGACTACGGCGCAGCCAAGGCTTTCTTACCGCCCTTCTGGCAATCCGATTCTCCGGCGGGCAAGGCGTTCGATCCGGCCTTCCCACTTGGCACCGACCAACAGGGGCGCGACGTGCTCAGTCGCATCCTGTATGGCACCCGCACATCCGTTGTCGCCGGTGTGCTGCCGGTGACGATCGTCGTGCTGATCGGCGCGACGTTGGGCTTCACCTCCGGCTACCTGGGCGGCAGCGCCGACAACCTGCTGATGCGCATCACCGACATTTTCTACGCCATCCCTACCGAGCTGTTGCTGATCCTGGTGATGGTAACGTTGGGCGATACAGCGCTGGGCAAGGCGGCCAATGGCGTGCCCTTGTTCCTGTTGGCGCTGGCGGCTGTGTCCTGGTCAGGATTGGCCCGCCTGATGCGCGGCTCGGCGCTGGCGCTGAAGAGCTTGTCGTTCGTGGAGGCAGCGCAGAGCCTGGGGGCGTCGCGCGCGCATATTATCACCCGCCACATCTTGCCGAATAGCGTGGGCGTGCTGGTGGTATGGATCGCCTTCGCCATTCCGCGCTTCATCATCGCAGAGGCGATCCTGGGTTACATCGGCCTGGGCCTGCGGCCTTCGCTGAACCCCAATGATTTCTTCATCACGAGTTGGGGACGACTCTTCCTAGACGCCTACTCGATCATCGGCAGCCAGCCGGGCTTTCTGCTTTCGGTGGCTGCCGTCGTCTCGGTGCTGGTAATCTCATTTACCTTCCTGGGGGACGGCCTGCGCGACGCCCTTGACCCGCGCATGAAGAAATGAGGCCGGCCAGCGCGATCAGCGCCAGCCACAGCGCCACGCCGGCAGCGCTGACGATGAAACCCAGGCGGACGCTCTGCGGCTCGTAGCTGAACGTTACTTCTTGCACGCCGGCGGGCAGTGCAACGGCGCGGAAGAGCGTATCAACGCACGCGATCGGCGTCTCGACGCCATCCACGCGCGCGACCCAGCCGGGGAAGCACGCATCGCGCAGGATCAGTCGCGTGTTCGCGCGGGACAGCAAATCCTGCGGCATCGCATCGGAGAATCGAACGCGCACGAACTCCGGCCGCTCCTCGACGATCTCCCCGCCTATCTGTCTGATGTCAATCGGCGCGCCGGCCTCGCTTTGCACGGCGACGCGCGGCGCGTGCCGCAGGTTCTCATAGATCTTCACGTCGCCGGAGTGGATCAGGCGCATCGCATGGTCGCCGGCCACCATCTGCGAGAGGAACGTCCCGTCGGTCTGGTCAATGCTGGTGAGGCCGCGCAGCGTGGCGCGCGCGTTGGCCAGGCCACGGAAGGCGACGGATTGCGGCGTTTTGCGCCCGGCCCACGTCAGGCGCGCGCCGAAGTAAGGCGTGAGCGGTTCGGCAGCGCGAATCTCAAACGCCTGCGCATCGCCATCGGAGAAGCGCACCTCGGCGGCAGCGATGACCTGGCCGGCTTGCGCATCCTCGGCGCTCAGGACAAGCCCCAGCGCGGTAGACGAGAATTCGCGCAGCGGGATTTCGACTGCAGCCGGCGTGAGCGGCGCGCCGAACAGCAGGTCGTAATACACGCCGTCGATGAACACGTCCTGCGTTTTGTCGGCGATGAGGTAGCGCACGGCCATCTGTTCTAACCACTGATTGGCTGGCGGGCCGGCCAGGAACTCGCGCAGCCGGCCGTCCACCGCGCCGGTGGGCGTCGCCGCGAATTGGCGGGCGAACTCGGCGTAGCGCCGCGTCGGCAACAGGCCGCCGTCGTAACCATCCACGCTAGGCAGCCGGTAATACAACGACAGGTTGGGCGACATGATCTCCTTGTGCTTAGCCGCAATCAGCCGGTCGTATGTTTCATCCGCGTTCAACGACGCGCCGAAGAGCAGCTCCTGTTCGGCTTTGTCGCCGGGGTCGAAGAAGAGCGAAGAGAGCGCCAGGATTCGCCCCATGCGCATCGCGCCTAGCTCCGACTCGGCCAGCAAGTGCGCCGTCGCCGGCCGCAACGAGGTGAGCGCTTGCCGGTCTGCCGCGCGCGCGTAAGGCTGGAACTGCGCGGCGGCCAGCAATTCGAGGACGAGCGCAACGATGAACAGCGACGCAATCGGCAATCGGGAATTGGTGGTTGGGGCGTGGTTGCGGCGCATCGGCCACCAATGGCCGACGACGGCTATCGTCATCGTTCCGATTGCCGCAGCCCATCCCAGCATCACGCTGCGCCCGGGCAGCGCGCGATACTCCGGCTCCGGCGAGAAGCGCGCGCCGACCAGCAAGCCAGCGCCCCACAGTCCCAAGAGCAACAGCCAGGCAATCAGCCAGTTGCGCGCCTGCGCCGTGCTCAGGCCGCGTTGCAGGCGCTGCACGCCGAAACCGACGAGCATCGCAGCCCCCAGCGCAAACACGATCAGCCAACGGGCCTGGGCGCGAAATAGGTTGAAGCCGGGCATGAGGCGGTACAAGACGCCAAACGCGGGTGTGGCTACTCCCAGCGCCAGGACGACGCCGGCTATCACCAGCACGCGGGGGATGAGGCCGGATGACGGCTGTGGTGCGGATTGCCGCCCCCGCATCTCCAGCCCGCCTAGCAACGCCAACGCCAGCCCACTCGCGCCGAGGTAGGCGACATACTCCGCGAACAACGGGTCGCCGTAGGTCGGCATCAGCGCGCGCGCGACCACCCATGGCCGCCAAGAGAACGATCCGGCTTCGTTGAACGGCAAGCCGCCCGCGCGCGCCGACTCGCGCGAAAGCTCAAGGGTGGGCAGCAGTTGCGCGCCGCACATGGCTGCAGCAAGCGCAGCCCCGGCCACGGTGACGAACAGCGGCGCAGCCGCGCGAAGTGCCATCCGCAAGCTGGATGGCCGGTCGTTCCGTAGCGCAACCAGCGTCAGCAACAGCGCGATCAATCCCATCGCTGTCAGGCTGATGTAGAGCGATTGCGTGTGCCCGGCCAGCACCTGGAGCGATGCCACCGCCGCTAATCCAACCACCGACCGCATGATGCCGGCCGGCTCGCTTTGCCGCGCCGACGCGATGACGATGAGCGCGCCGAGCGGCAGCCATGCCAACGCCTGCAGTTGGTTCAGGTGCTCGACTTGCGCGCCAAGGTAGCCGCCTAGGCCAAACGCAACTGCGGCGGCGAACGCTGCCAATCGGTCGAGCGCGAATCCGCGACGGGCCAGCGTGTAAGCGCCGAGCGCAGCGATGGCCAGGTGCAGCGCGATATTCCACGAAACCGCGCGCTCGGTCGGCAGCCAGGCCGTGAGCACGTTGAAGGGGTAAAAGAAGCCGACCTGTGGGTTGGCGAGAAACGGCGCGCCCATGAAGGTGTAGGGGTTCCACAGCGGCAGGCGCAACTCGCGGACGGCCTGCGCCGCGTAGTCGCGCAACGGATAAAAATAGAGCAGCAGGTCGCCGCGCGCGATGATGCGGTCGCCCAGCGTGAGCTTCCAGGTCGCGGCGAGCATGAGCAGGCTGAGGAGGCAGGGATACAGCAAGGCGAGGAAGTAGTGATGACGCCTGGCCTCCTTGTCTCTCTGTCGCTTTGTCTGCTCAGCCGCGTTCACGCTTCAAGTACGTCGAGCAGCCGGTCAATCTCTTCGCGCGTGTTGTAGTGGGTGAGGCCGATGCGCACCATGCCGCCGTCGGCTTCGACGCCCAGCCGCTCGGTGAGGTTGATGGCGTAGTAGTTGCCGTCCCACACACAGATGCCGTATTGGGCCAGGCGTTCTGCGGTCGCGCGCGGATGCTCATCTTTGTAGCGGATGGCAATGGTGGGCACGCGCTGATCCATGCGCGCGCGCTCGCGAATGCCGAAGAAGCGCACGCCGGGGATCGCCGTTACGCGCTCGATCAGGTATCCGGCCAGCTCGGCCTCGTATGCGCGCACGGCATGCATCGCGCGATGGATCTCAGCGGCGCGTGGGCTGCGCAGGTTCGCGCTCGACGCCGGCGCCGCGTCGGCCTGCGCGGCCAGCCATTCCAGATACTCGATCACGCCTAGCAACCCGGCCTGATTCTCGTGGCTTTGCGTGCCGGTCTCGAACTTGTGGGGCGGCCGGTCGTCGGCGGGGCGCACCTTGTAAGCCGGCAGCCGGTCGAGCACATCATATTTGCCGTAGAGGATGCCCTGGTGCGGCCCCCAGAACTTGTAGGTCGAACAGGCCAGGAAGTCGGCGCCTAGATCGCGCACGTCAATTGGCAGATGCGGCGCAGCAGCGACAGCGTCCACGAAGACCAGCGCGCCGACGTCGCGTGCCATGCCGGCGATCTGCTTGACGGGGTTGATCGTGCCGACGGCATTGCTCACATAGCCCACGGCCACCAGCCGCGTGCGCGCGTTCAGGTAGCGTGCGAAGTCCTCCATGACCAGCGTGCAATCTTCAGGATTGACGTCTACCACATGCACGCGCGCGCCGCGCTCTTCGGCCATCAATCGCCAGGGCGAGAAATTGGCATCGTGGTCGAGCCGGGTGAGGATGATCTCGTCGCCTTCGCGCAGCGCGCGGCCGATGCTGCGGCTCAGCGCAAAAGTCAGGCTGGTCATGTTCTGGCCGAAAATGATCTCCTCTTTGCGCTCGGCGTTGAGCAAGTCGGCGGCGGCTTCGTGCGCGGCCTCGATGAGCGCGTCGCTCTCTTGGGCGGTGATGAACGCGCCGTGTGTGTTGGCGTTGTGGCGCGTGAGGTACTCGACCATGTAGTCCAGGCAGCGCCGCGTGACCTGCGTGCCGCCGGGTGCGTCGAAGAACACCAGCGGACGGCCGGCGTGTTCGCGCGCCAGCGCGGGGAATTCGCCGCGGATCGTGGAAGGGTTGAACATCTTTTTACTTTCTGCCAAAGTCCGCCGGGTTCTCGCCCCATTCTTCGGTGCGCCACTTCAGCACGGCGTTGCAATACTCGTGCTCGTCCAGCCAGCGTTCGGCTTGCGCAATGCGCTCGAATAGTGCTGCGTTGCGCGGTGTGCGCGCTAGCGTCGTTTGGCAGCGTGCCTGGGCGACCCATGCGATCGCGTTGTTCGAGTCGGTGTAGACCGGCGCCTGGCTGCCGCGTGCTTTCAACCAGGCCAGCGCATGCGCAACAGCGAGAAACTCGCCGATGTTGTTCGTCGCGTCTTCAAACGGCCCTTCGCGGAATACCTCGCGGCCGGTGGCGATCTCGACGCAGCGATACTCCATCACCTTCGAGCGGGCGTTCCAGGCGGCATCCACGGCGTAGCCGCTGCGCGCTTTGGCCGGCAGCGCGGCCGCGTCACGCGCGAAGCCGCCGGCCGCGAACGCGGCTTCGGCCTGAGCGCGGTTGGGAAAGGCGCGATAACGCGCGCCGGCAAAGCCTTCCACTTGCGCTCGCGCCTGCGCCCAGTCGTCGTACACGCCTGGCACGCGGCCCTGCCACACCACATAGAACTTGGCCATCGCGCATCAGACAGACGCTTGACGCAGCACGCCCTTCTAGCGCAGCAGCTCGGGAATATCCGTCGGCAGCTCAGCCATACGAATGCCGGCGGCCCTCATCGCGGCGATCTTGCTCTCTGCCGTGCCCATGCCGCCTTCGATGATCGCGCCGGCGTGGCCCATGCGTTTGCCGGGCGGCGCCGAGCGTCCGGCGATGAAGCCGGCCATCGGCTTCTTGACGTGATCCTTGATCCAGGCGGCCGTGGTCTCCTCGTCGCTGCCGCCGATCTCGCCAATCATCACGATCTTCTCCGTCTCTGGGTCCTCGTTGAACATCTGGATCACTTCGAGGAAGCCCAGGCCGCGCACCGGATCGCCGCCGATGCCGACGATAGTGCTCTGGCCCATGCCGGCTTGCGTCAGCGCATTTACCGCCTCATAGGTTAGTGTGCCGCTGCGCGACACCACACCCACGTTGCCGGGCGTGGCGATGTTGCCTGGGATGATGCCGATCTTGGCCTGTCCGGGCGTGAGCAAGCCGGGGCAGTTCGGGCCTAGCAGCAGCGACTGCTTCGTGTCCAGGTAAGCGCGCACGCGGATCATGTCAATGACCGGGATGCCTTCGGTAATGCACACGATCAGCCTGATGCCGGCGTCGGCGGCTTCCATGATGGCGTCGGGCGCGAAGCGCGCCGGCACGTAAATCACGCTGGCGTTAGCGCCCACTTCGCGCACGGCTTGGCCAACAGTGTCGAAGACGGGCACGCCGTAGTCCGTCACCATGCCGCCTTTGCCGGGCGTGACGCCGCCGACCACGATCGGGCTGTAGGCATGCATCTGGCGCGCGTGGAAGTCGCCCTCTCGGCCGGTGATGCCCTGCACGATCAGGCGCGTGTTCTTATCTGCGAGGATAGACATGGAGAACCCTTTTGTTGCGAGGTGTTGAAAGCGCTATGTGCATCAACTGATAGCCGACGGCGATTATAGCGACCGGCGTGAGATCTTAGGCGCTCGACCTTTACCGACAAACAAACAAGGGGCGGTAGATGCCGCCCCTTGCAAGTTCAGGCCGAGCGCGGACAGCGCTTTATCGGATAATGCCCGCTCGGCGCATCCATTCGACGCGCTGCTGGATGTAGTCGAGCGCAATGTGCTCGGCCTTGGCCAGCGCGTGCCAGTCGGGCAGCCCTAGCGGCGCCGTCTTAATTGCTTCCAGAATTGTCTTCTCTAACTTAGTCAGCTTGATCACAGTGTGACCCTCCCTGTGATGGTGAACAAGCTCAAATTACGCGATGACAGGCTAAATTATACACGTGCATGGAATCAAATGCAAATTTTTATGGATGAGATTGAAGTGCGGGCGCAGGCCGAGAGAGAATCCCCCAATCTGGCAAAGCTGAATTTTGCGGGATTCCCACCGCGGCGCTCAGCGCAGGAAGGGTTGTAAAGCGCCCGCCAGCGCATCCTGAATCCGAATCTTGTGCGCGGGCAACACCGGCTCCGGCAGCGCGTCCGGCGGATAGAAGCCGATGTCTGCGCTCTCGGAAGAGATGGTCAGTTGTCCGCCGATGATCTCGCACTCGAAGCACATATTGCAAATTTGCACCACCTCGCCGCCAGGATAACGGGCCACCAGGAACTGCGTCGGGTCGGAGTAGATGCCGATCAACCGCTTGACCCGCACGCGCAGGCCGGTCTCTTCCCACACCTCGCGCACGCACGTTTGGGTGATGCTTTCACCGACATCTTGTCGCCCGCCCGGCATCGCCCAGTGGCGATTATCCTGGCGCAATTGCAACAGCAAATGCCCCCGCTCGTTCAAGATGAAGGCCGAGGCGCTGCACTGGATGCGGTCGGGCAGCCGATCCACCGGCGCGCCGGTCCAGTCGTAGAGGCTCATCGAGGCTTGCGTCATGGCAGCCGATGATACGCGATTTCGGTCAACGCCTGTGTCTGTCACTGAGCAGCGCAAGTGGCGCAGGGATGGCGGTCGAGGAGGATTGTGGCATTGAACAGGGCACCGAGCCATCGCATGCGAATCGCCTGCACTATCGCTGGTAACACGCTCACCTGCACTGCTAGCGGCGACCCAGTGACGGGTGGGGCGACCACTGGCGCCGGCGCCGTCGCCTTCAGTGTCATGCCGAACGTAACCGGCGCGCTGACCAGCCCAGGGAGCGGCAGCGTATGCGGCGCTGCCCCCTTAGCGCCATCGCCAAGAGCAACAACAATTGCGCGGGTGGCGTAACGGTTAACCCGTGTTGGTTGATTGACCTATCCCTAGTCTTGTGGCTGATGGCGCCGACCTTGCCGCCGGAACGAACGCCGACCTTGCCGTTATAATCGTCATAGGTTTAAGGCAAATGCCGTTCACCATCTCTGACTTCCACGATCTTGTTGAGTTGCTGGAACAGCAGCCAGGCTGGCGCGCCGAAATACGCCGCCTGGTGCTGACGGACGATATTCTCCGGCTGCCCAAAACAGTGGAGGAGCTGGCTGCTGCCCAGCAGCGCACCGAGCAGCGCCTGGAGGAGCTGGCTGCCGCCCAGCAGCGCACCGAGCAGCGCCTGGAAGAGCTGGCCACCACTGTGGATCAGTTCGTCCGTAGCACCGAAGAGCGTTTTCGCCAAGTCGAGAAGGCGCTGGCCGACTTGTCCGCCGCCCAGCAGCGCACCGAGCAGCGCCTGGAAGAGCTGGCCGCCGCCCAGCAGCGCACAAGCGAGCAGGTTACCCGCCTGCAGAACTTGATTGGAGTGACCGTCGAAGAAGAAGCCGCTGCTGTGCTGCGCGTCGTGCTGGAAGAGAAAGGTTACCGCATCCTGGCCGAAGCCCTGTATCTGCGCCTGAACGGAGACGTGGATGTGGCCCATCACGTGGAAGACCCTCAGGGGCGCCGCCTGTGGGCTGTGATGGAAGCCAAGACACGTCTGGGCTGGCAAGCCGTGGAAGCCTGGGCTAACCGAATGCGATCGGAAGGATTTCGCGCTGCGCTGCGCCGGGCTGGGGTCGAAGGGCCGTTTCTGGTCTATGTCTATGGGATGCGGGCAGACCTGAGCGCGCGCAAGGCCGCGGAGAAGTTCGGCGTGGGGCTATTGAGCAGCCAAGGAGAGATCGTTTTGCCCGGCGGTGAACTCGAAGTATAGAGCGCAACCACCAGCGCGTTCTACGTCGCCCCTGCGGCGACCGGCACACTGGCCAACCCGGCCTCCGGCTAACGTGACAGTCAATCCGTATCGCCTATACCTGCCTCTGAATCTTCTGCTAGGCGTGTAGCGCGCGATTCATCTTAACGCCACGCTAACATCGGCCAGGCGCGCCGCCAGGGCACTTACCTTTGCCATCGGTTACCCTAAGAGCCTTGGCGTAAACTCTGGCCGAGGATGTTGAATATGCAAGGCCTTCGTTTGCAGATAAATTGGCAGGAAGACGCACAAATGCCCTACCGTGTGGGATGAAGATTCGCCGGCGCGCGGAGCGATGCGACCGATGGGCGTATCTGCGCCTGGTGGTGAATGGGACAGCGGGGCGATTGGACTGGCAGTGGATGACCGACCTGAAGCAGGGATCGGCAGCGCAAGTGGCACAGGGATGGCGGTCGAGGGGGACTGCGGCGTTGATATGGGACGGTGCGCCGGGCCATCGCGCGCGAAAGGTAGAGGGCGACCTCGTCGCAAATATTGCTTTTAGCACAGACAATGCGTTAGGCTGAAGGTGTGCTTTCGCTGGACAAGCAAAACCGTTACCGTGAACGCTACCGCGCTATGCGCCCCGGCTGGCGCACGAGTGGAGAGGTCTATGAGTCGCGCGTCCGTCGGTATGCGACCGGCGACGCAGTTGTGCTTGACCTGGGCTGCGGCGCAGGCGGCGTGATGGAGCTGCTGGGCGCGCAGGTGAAGATGCTGGCCGGTGTAGACCGCCATCGGCCCTCGCTGCTCTGCAACCGTGTGCGCGCCATGCATCGCGTTATGAGCGACGTGGACGCGATCCCCTTTCGGGCAGCAGCGTTTGATCTGGTGGTGTGCTCGTGGGTGATCGAGCATGTCACCCGGCCGGACCGCTTGTTCGCCGAGGTGAGTCGGGTGCTTAAGCCGGCCGGCCATTTTGTCTTCCTGACGCCCAACGCGGCCAACTACGTCATCTGGCTCAACCGGCTGGTGCCCAAGCTGGCGCAGGCGCCGCTCGTGCACATGCTCTATGGGCGCGCCCAGGGGGATACCTTTCCTGTGACCTATCGAGCGAACACGCTGCGTGCGCTGCGCGCGTTGGCCGACGATGTCGGCTTCCGCATCTGCGCGTTGGAGACGATTCACGATCCCACGTATCTCGCCTTTGGCGAGGTGGCGTTCCGCTTGAGCGCGCTCGTCGAGCGATTCATCGCCGACGAGCGCGCCGTGCACATCGTCGGGGATTTCGCTAAGACGTAGCGCACACCGCGTATGCCTCCGCAGTTCATCTCGGTTGGCCCGTTTGCGCTCAACCTCTACACCGCGCTCATCGCGGCGGCCACTTTGGCGGCCTCCGCCTGGGCCTTGCGCCAAACGCGCGATGGGCGCGTCGTCGTCGGCATACTTGTTGTAACCCTCTGCACCGTGACCTTTGGCCGCGCCGGCTACGTTGCGTTGCACTGGGAGTACTTCCGCGAACGCGCAAACGAGATGTTCTCGTTGGCCGGCTTGTCGGAACATGGGGCGGTCTGGGGCGGCGCAATCGGGCTGCTCCTGGTGCTGCGCGCTGCGCGCTTCGCGCCTCCGGCGCTTGTCCGGCAGTGGCTTCCGCCCGCGCTTTCGCTCGTCGGCATCGCCGCGTCCATCGGTTGCATTCCGAACGGCTGCGCCTACGGCCGCGAGGTGTTTTGGCAGACGGATGGGGAGCACTCGTTGGCGTGGCTGCTGCGCGCCGACTGGCCGGACGCCTATTCAATCGCCAACCCGCGCTGGCCGACGCAGGCATTCATGGCGTCCTGGCTGGCCGCAACGGGCGTGAGCTGGGCCATTTGGACGGGACTACGGGCGAACGGCAGAGGCCGCCCGTCGGTCTTGCCCGCCTTCGGCTTCGCCATCCTGTGCTTTGCTGCCGGCGACTTCCTGATCCAGTTCTTGCGCGGCGACCCGGCGCCGATGTTGGCCGGCCTGCGCATCTACCAGTGGTTGGACTTATGGCTGTTGGCATCTGTCGTCGCAGTTCTGCCGCTAACCATAACTCGTACACGCGAGCCACCGGTTGCGTTCTGCTGAGTTCGTGTACACTCCTTCCGCTGCATCCCGACAATGCGGTTGCGCTTTTGCCCTATTTCGCGGCCGTCCGAATCACGGCTATCTCGGAAGGGGATATGGCCATGCGACGCACGCGCGAGCTGCTGTTTCAGACCGATACGCTTAAGCTGGAGCTGCTCAACACGCCGATCCACCAGCTCGACTTGAAGTTCGAGGGCACGATCTTCGCTCAGGCTATCCCGGTAGTAAAGGAGGAGCTGCGGCGCGCCGGCATCCGCAAGCTCGAGCCGGTCTTCTACATCTCGACCGGCTATGGTTGCATCGCCGGCCAGCCGATCATCTCGCTGGGCTTTTACGACTTTCATCCGCTGCTCAAGGACTTAAACGAGGAGTTTCGCGGCTGGCGCTATAGCGACGCCGACATCTTCGACCTGTTGCGCCACGAGTGTGGACACGCCTTCTGCTATGCCTACAAGCTCTACCGGCGCCGGGACTTCCGCGAGTTGTTCGACGTGCGCGGTCACTTCTTCAACACCTATCCGGAGAAGGATGAGTATCGCTACAATCCGTGGAGCCGCAGCTACGTCAACCCCAACGGCGACTACTACGCGCAAAAGCACCCGGACGAGGACTTCGCCGAGACGTTCACCGTGTGGCTCACGCCGCGCTCGAATTGGCAGCGGGTGTACCGCCATTACCCGACGGCGTTAAAGAAACTGCGCTTTGCCGACCGCGTGGTCAAGGAGCTAGGCGCCTGTCCGCCGCTGGTCGAGGTGGACGAGGGCTGGATGATCGAACCCTACACAGAGGTTAAGCTGACCGTGGCCCAATTCATGAAGGCCAAACCTAACCGCTACTACCACAAGGCAACCGGCTATGTGGACCCCGACCTGAAAGAGATGTTTCGCCAGCAACCGCAGCGCTGCACACGTCGCGAGTTGTTCAGCCGGTTCATGCGCGCCGAGGCCTTCATCAAGGCGCACAAGCAACTACTAATCTCACGCACCGCTTACTGGGTCGGCGTAGATTCGACGGTGGTCTTTGACCTGCTCGACAAGTTGATCACGCGCGCCAAGGCGCTCAACCTATGGGTCGAGAGGGCGCAGGAGGAGAAGAAGCTAGTCGAGCTGACAACCTATGTCGCCGCCTTGTGCACCCGCTACAAGAATACCGGGCAATATCTCACTTGAACGCCGATACCTATGGCAACGATCCTCATCACCGGCGGCACCGGACTGATCGGCCGCCACGCGGCCAAACTGCTGTGCGCGCAAGGCCACACCGTGCGCATCCTTTCGCGCCGCGCCCGGCCAGATGTGCCCTTGCTGCGGGGGCTGCCCGTTGACTATGTGCAGGGCGACGTGCGCGTCCCCGCCTCGCTGGTGCCGGCGTTTGCGGGATGCGACGCGGCGGTGCTTTCCCATCAGTTCCAGAACTTCCCGGTCGAGAATCCCAGGCGCAACGAGACGTTCGACGCCGTGGATCGAGCCGGCACGGAGCACTGCGTGGCTGCTGCGCGGCAGGCCGGCGTGCGCCGCCTGGTTTACATCAGCGGCGTCGCCCTCGGCAATCCTAACCCGCCTCATCCCGGCATACGGGCTAAGCGGGCCGCCGAGCGGGCCATCTTCGAGAGCGGCATCCCGTCCGTCGCGCTGCGCGCGAACGTGGTCTATGCTGAGGATGACAAATACTTCTCTCGGCTGGCGCGCGCCGCGCAGTGGGCGCCGTTCGCGCCCATCCCCGGCGCCGGCGCTGCGCGCTGCGCGCCTGTGCATGTGGACGACGTGGCGCGGGCGATTGCGCGTGCCATCGAATGTCCCACGGTCGGCGGCGTGGTCAACGTGTGCGGGCCGGACGAGGTGACCTGGAAGGAGCTATTGCTGGCCGTGGCGCAAAGCAGTTCCGCGGGGCGTCGCAAAATACCGTTGCATATTCCGCAGCCCTTGCTCTTGCTCGCCGGCTGGATCGGCGAACGCCTGCCCACGCCGCTGCTTTCGCGCGACGCGGTGATCTTCGCCACGCAGTTCGATCAGTCGTGTCGCGACGGCGCAGGCTGCGCCGAGGCGTTCGGCTTCCAACCTATCGGGCTGCGCGAGGGCCTGCGCATGACCTTTGCTAGGCGCGGGTGACGCGGCTTGCCCTCGGCGCGCCGTTCGCGTCGGCTGCACGGGCTTCGCGCGCGTTCGATAGCGTGGCGGGCCTGCGCAAGGCGCTACCGACAGTCGCCTGGCTCGGCCAGCACATAGCCGCCGCGCACCGTTGCGCCGATCACCAGCGCCGCGCTGACCAGCACAATGTTCTTGATGATGTATTGGCCCTCCAGCGTCGGCGCAATCGGGAAGGCCGTCCACGTTTCGCCGGGGAAGATCGCCAGCGGGGTGAGCGTGCCCAGCATCTGCGCCAACAAAAGCAGGATGGTGACGCGCATAAACTTGCCGCTGATCATCCCCAGGCCGATCAAGCACTCCCAGATGGCCAGCGCCGGCACGCTCACCGCCGGCGGCACCAGCCCAAAAGTGAGCGCGCTGATCGTGCGCGCGGCCAGCTCTTGCGCCGGGCTGAGGCCAGGGATCAACTTGATCGCGCCAAACCAGAGGAACACCACGCCGAGGCCAATGCGCAGCAAGTTGATGCCGTGCCGGGCCATCCAGCGCGTGATGTGCCGGTCAATCTGATCGAAATTCTGTCGCAGCAGCGTGATCGGTTTGTCTGTTGCCATGTCTTTGTCACCTCGAGGACGTTGGGAAAATCGTCTCACGTTTGCGTTCAAATGTCACGGTCATTCCGCGCGGGTCTGACCTGACCTTCCTCACCCAGGTTGACGCATCAACTGGAAATCGCGCCAGGGGATAGGCGAAGGCGTCGCCTTCGCCTATCCCGACTGGCCTGCCCCTTCGGAGAAACACAGCCTAGGTCGTTACGGTATAATTCTCGTACAATTCAATTACGCGAATGGGGAGTCCGCGGACGCGGGCTGAGAGGGCGCCCAATCCGGCGCCGACCCTTGAACCTGATCTGGGTCATGCCAGCGGAGGGAAACGCGAAGCATCATCGGCTATCACAGCATCCCCACTGGCGTTCCCAGTGGGGATTTGTTTTTTACCGATGCGCATTGTGATCATCGCCAACGGCGATCCGCCGGGACAAGACGAAGTAGCGCGCTGGCTGGAGGAAGGCGCCACGCTCATCTTCGCCGACGGCGGTGCGCGCGCTGCGCTGGCCTTGGGGCTGACGCCGGCGCACGTCATCGGCGACTTCGATTCGCTCAACGAGGACGCGCTCGCCGAGCTGGCGCAGCGCGGCGCGCAATTGCACCGTCACCCGACGCGCAAGGACGAAACCGACCTGGAGCTTGCACTGCTGTTCGCCGCCCGCGCCCTGCGCGACGAGGAACGGCCGGAGATCGTCGTCCTCGGCGCGCGCGGCGGACGGGTGGACCACGAGCTGGCCAACATGTTGCTGCTGGCCATGCCTGCGCTTAAACGCGCGAACGTGTCGCTGGCGCACGGATGTGAGCGCGTCTTCCTGATAGACGCGCGCGACGGGCCGGCGACGCTGACCCTGCGCGGCAGCGCCGGCGACACCGTCTCGTTGCTGCCCTTCGGCGGCGACGCTCACGGCATCCGCACCACGGGGCTGGAATATCCACTGCGCGATGAGTCGTTGTTCGTCGGCCCGGCCCGCGGCGTGAGCAACGTCCTGCTCGGCGAGGAAGCGACCGTCTCCCTGCGACAAGGGATGCTGCTGTGCGTGATCATCCATCACGCCCCAACAACCGATGACCGAATCAACCAATCTATGAGGTGATAAGAAGATGAAACGATTAATCTTTTCCCTGACGACGGCGACGCTGCTGGCAGCCTGCGCCGTGCAAGCGCCGCCGCCTCGACCCACAGCGCAGCCACAGACGGCTGCGCCGCGCACGCTGACGATCATGACCCACGATAGCTTCGGCGCAAGCGAAGACGTGATCGCCGAATTCGAGCAGGCCAACAATGCCAAGGTCGTCATCCTCAAGTCCGGCGACGCCGGTTCGACGTTGAACAAGGCCATCCTGAGCAAGGATGCGCCGCTGGCGGATGTGATCTACGGCGTGGACAACACCTTCCTCGGCCGCGCGCTGGCCGCCGGCATCGTCGAGCCGTATAACTCCCCGGCGCTGGCCGACATCCCCGATCGCTTCAAGCTCGACCCGCAGAATCGGATGCTGCCGGTGGATTACGGCCATGTGATCATCAACTACGACAAGGCCTACTTGCAAGAGAAGGGATTGGCGCCGCCCGCTTCGCTGCGCGAGCTGACCGAGCCGCAATGGAAGGGCAAGCTGGTGGTGCAGAACCCGGCCACGTCGTCGCCTGGCCTGGCCTTCCTGCTGGCGACGATCGCCGCCTTCCCCGAAGGCAGCGCATACGACTGGAAGCAGTTTTGGCGCGACCTGCGGGCCAACGATGTGTATGTCAGCCCCGACTGGAGCGATGCCTACTACTCCCAGTTCAGCGGCAGCAGCGGCAAGGGGCCGCGCCCGCTCGTCGTCTCCTACGCCACCAGCCCGGCCGCCGAGGTCTTCTTCAGCGAGGGCAAGCTGGAAGAGCCGCCCACCGGCAACCTGGAGGGCACAGCCTTCGAGCAGATCGAGTTCGTCGGCATCCTGAAGGGCACGAAGAACCGCGACCTGGCCGAGAAGTGGGTGGACTTCATGCTGAGCAAGCGCTTCCAGGAGGACATCCCGCTGCAGATGTTCGTCTATCCGGTCGCGCAGGCGGCCAAGTGGCCGGAGGTGTTCGTGAAGTTCGGCCAGCCGCCGGCGCAAGCCTTCGTCCTGACGCCCGAACAGATTGATCAGGGCCGCGAGCAGTGGATCGAGGCTTGGACGCAGATCGTCCTCAAGTGAGCGAGGGGCGATCGGCGATTTGGCGCGCCCGGCCTCGGTCGGCGATCGCCTCCTTCCTCGCCGCTGCGCCGGCGCTGCTCTTCCTCGCCGTCTTCTTCGCCTGGCCGCTGATCGAGATCGCGCGCGTGTCGTTTACCCCCAGCGAAATCAGCCGGGGCGCGACGCCGCTGACGGTGCTGCGCGACCCGGCGCACCTGCGCGTGTTGGGGTTCAGCGCGGGACAGGCGGCGCTGTCCACCGCGCTCACGCTGCTGGCCGGCGTCCCGATTGCCCTGGCCTTCGCCCGCTATCGCTTCGCCGGCCAGCGCCTGTGGCGCGCGCTGGCCATGGCGCCGTTCGTCATGCCCACCGTGGTCGTCGCGGCGGCGTTTAGCGCGCTGCTGGGCCCGCGCGGTGCGCTGAACGCCGCGCTGCAGGCCGCGTTCGGCCTCGAGCAGCCGCCCATACAGTTGATGGGCACGCTGCCGATGATCCTACTTGCGCACGTGTTCTACAACGTCGCCGTTGTGCTCCGGCTGGTGGGTGGTTTCCTTGCCGCCTTCGATCCGAGCATCGAGGAAGCCGCCGCCGGGCTGGGCGCGAATCGCTGGCAGACCTTTCGCCACGTCACGTTGCCCATGGCCATGCCGTCGGTCGGCGCCGCGGCGGCGCTGACCTTCCTGTTCACCTTCACCAGCTTCGGCGTGGTGCTGATCCTGGGCGGCGCGCGCTTCGCCACGCTGGAGGTGGAGATCTATCGGCAGACTGCTCAATTGCTGCGCCTGGACGTGGCTACGTCGTTGGCTATCGTGCAGATGGCCGTCACGCTGCTGGTGGGTTGGGCTTCGGCGCGCCTGGAGGCGCGCGCCGGCGCGCCGCTGGCCGCGCGCCCGGCCGACGACATCCGCCGGCCGGCCGACAGTCCGGCGGCGCGCGTGCTCGTCGCCGGCAGCCTGGCGTTCATCGTCCTCGTCCTGGGCCTGCCCTTGGCCACGCTGGCCTGGCGCTCGCTAGACCTATCAGGAGGCGACCCGCTGCGCTACTATGCCGCGCTGAGCGAGAACCCGCGCGGGTCGCTGTTCTTCGTCCCGCCGCAGACGGCGATCCGCAACTCCCTGCTCTTCGCCGGCATTGCGGCGACGCTGGCGATGCTGCTGGGTGTGCCGCTGAGCTACGCCATCGCGCAGGGCAGCCGCTCGGCGGCCGGCGGCGCGGCGCGCCTGGCGCAGTCGCTCGATGCGCTGCTGTTGCTGCCACTAGGCACCAGCGCGGTGACGCTGGGGTTGGGCTTCCTGGTGGCCTTTGATCGGCCGCCGCTCGAACTGCGCACGTCGGTCGCGTTGTTGCCGCTGGCCCACACGCTCATCGCGCTGCCGTTCGTCGCGCGCGCGTTGACGCCGGCCATCCGCGCGCTCGACCCGCGCCTGCGCGAGGCGGCGCGCGGTCTCGGCGCCGGCCCGTTGCAGGCGCTGCGCTACGTGGACCTGCCGCTGTTGGCGCCGCCGTTCGTCGCCGCGATGGTCTTCGCGTTCACCGTCTCTCTGGGCGAGTTCGGCGCCTCGCTGCTCATCGCGCGCCCAGAGTATCCCACCATGCCCATGGTGATCTATCGCTTCCTCGGACAGCCCGGCGCGCTGAACTACGGCCAGGCGCTGGCGATGAGCACGCTGCTGATGCTCGTCACGCTGGCCAGCGTGATCGCCATCGAGCGCTTCAACGAGCAGGCCCTATCGGCCCGCAAGGCATGAGCAGAGGAATTAATAGGGTGGGCGAAGGCAGTGCCTTCGCCCACCCTGGAGGAAGTTTTTATAATTTTGACCTGACATGGACGAGCCGATTCGACTGCCCAACCGCGAGCGCGAAGTCGAAACCGATGTCATCGCCGACGAGATGGTTTGGGTCGAGCCGCCGTGGCGCGTGCTGATCCACAACGACGACGTGACGACGTTCGAGTTCGTGGAGCGCATGTTGCAGACGATCTTCAAGCTCTCGCGCGAGATCGCCGAGCACATCGCCTGGCTCACGCACACAGAGGGGATCGCGTTGGTGTGCGTGCGGCCACGCAGCGAGGCGGAGCGGCTGGTCGGCCAGGCCATCTTCGCCGCGCGGCTGGAGGGCTTCCCGCTCATGCTGACCTGCGAGCCGGACGAGTAGTCGGCGCAGCCCGTCCATTCGCCTGCCGGCGGCGCGTTCGAATCGGCCCGCGCCTTATCCTGTCCCACAAGCCAAGCCTGACGCGCGGCTCAAGTCGCCTCTTCCACCAGGCTGTGGCGCAGCAAAGCTTCAAACTCGCTGAGCACCATCGCCGTTGCGCCCCACACCTTGTGCGCGCCGAACTGGTAATGCGGCGTCATCCCCGGCGCCCCGCCCAGGCTGACCAGCGGGCGAAGCTCAGCGCCCTGTCGCGCCGGATCGAGCAGGTCGCACAACGGCACCTCGATCACCTCGGCCACCTCGTTCGCGTTCGGGCGAAAGTCTGGCCGCGTCGGCGCGTAGGCGACGGCCGGATGGATGATGAAGTTGCTCGGCGGCACATACAAGGCCGTGAGCGCCCCCAGCAACTCGGCCCCATCAAGCGCAATGCCTAACTCTTCGCGCCCCTCGCGCAGCGCAGTGGCCACGAAGTCGGCGTCGCCTAGTTCGCGTCGGCCGCCCGGCAGCGAGATCTGCCCGCCGTGATTCCCCAGGCGATCCGCGCGCCGCGTCAGCACAAAGTGCAGCGCACCGTCGCGTGGATAGAGCAGCAGCAGCACGCCGGCCTGGCGCGGCGCAACTTCGGGCGCCGCGAAGGGGGCGCGACCCGGCGGCGCCATGCGCGACTGCGCCGCCCATCCGGGCAGCGGCTGCCGCATTGCGCGGCGCACCGCGTCCAGGTTCAGCAGACTCATCGGCGCCCCTAATTATGCGTCGGCGTCGCGGTATATAGTTGCGCTCATGGCTAACGCTCTCGGTCTTCCCACGCCGCCCCGCTGGGACCTCTCCAACATCTTCCCCGCCCTCGAATCCGACGAATTGCGGTCCGCCATCGCGCAGTGCGCGGCGCAGCTCGACGCTCTGGAGCGCTACCTCGCCGACCACGGCATCGCCCGGCACGCGCCGCGCGCCGACGACGATGCAACCCGCGCCGCGCTGGATGGCTACCTCGAACGCGCCAACCCGCTCATCGCCTTGTATCGCACCATCGGCGGCTATCTTCAAGCGCACGTCGCTACCGACTCGTTCAACCATGCGGCGCGGCGGATGCTGAGCGAGATCGAGCCGCTCGGCGTGCGGCTGCGTCAGATAGATGTGCGCTTCAGCGGCTGGGTGGGCGCCATTGCCGACGCCCTGCCGCGCCTCGCCGCGCAGCCTGGGCCGGCGCAGGCGCACGCCTTCTACTTGCGCGAGACCGCCGAACAGAGCCGCTACCTGATGAGCGAGGCCGAGGAGTCGCTGGCCGCTGAGCTGAACCTGAGCGGCGCCAACGCCTGGAGCAAATTGCAGGGCACGATCACATCGCAATTGACGGTGGACTTCGCGCGGGACGGCAAGGCGGAGAAGCTGCCGATGCCGGCGCTGATCAACCTGATGCAGCACGACCCCGACCCCGACGTGCGCCAACGCGCCTATTATGCTGAGCTGGCCGCCTGGGAGACGGTCAAGGAGCCGCTCGCCGCGGCGATGAACGGCGTCAAGGGGGCCGCGATCACCCTCGACAAGCGGCGCGGGCGGCGCGACCCGCTGCACGCCGCGCTCGACCACGCCCGCATTGACCGTGAGACGCTGGACGCGATGATGAGCGCGATGCGGGACGCCTTCCCGATGTTCCGCCGGTATCTGCGCGCCAAGGCGAAGCGGCTGGGCCACGCCGGCGGGCTGCCCTGGTGGGACCTGATGGCACCTCTGGGCCGGAACGAGCGCCGATATGCCTGGGACGAAGCCCGCGCGTTCATCTTGGCGCACTTCGCCGGCTTCAGCCCTCGGCTGGAGCAGTTGGCGCGGCGCGCCTTCGATGCGTGTTGGATAGATGCAGAGCAGCGGCCGGGCAAGCGCGCCGGCGCGTTTTGCATGGGCGTGCCGCTGGTCAAAGAATCGCGCATCCTGTGCAACTACGACGGCTCGCTCGATCAGGTCTTCACCATCGCCCACGAGCTGGGCCACGCCTTTCACAACGAATGCCTCTACGCCGCCGGCAAGACCGCGCTGCAATCCATCACCCCCATGACGCTGGCCGAGACCGCCTCCATCTTGTGCGAGACCATCATCACCGATGCGGCGCTGGCCGAGGCGCAGTCGGCCGACGAAGCGCTGGCCATCCTCGAAACCGACCTGATCGGCAAGACGCAGGTGATCGTGGACATCACCTCGCGCTACCTGTTCGAGCTGGAGGTCTTCCAACGCCGCGCGAAGGCGGAGCTATCGGCGGATGAGCTGAGCGAGCTGATGCTGCGCTTCCAGAAGGAGACCTACGGCGACGGGTTGGACGAGCGCTACTTGCACAAGTTCATGTGGACGTGGAAGCCGCACTATTACTTCGCCGGCCTTTCGTTCTACAACTTCCCCTATGCCTTCGGCCTGCTGTTCGGGTTGGGGCTATACGCCATCTACAAGCAGCGCGGCCCAGCGTTCGCGCCAGAATACGAGGCGCTGCTGGCGAGCACCGGCGAGGAGACCCCGGCCGGCCTCGCTGCGCGCTTCGGCATTGACCTGCGCGACCGCGCCTTCTGGGAGAGCAGCCTGCGCGTGATCGGCGAGCGCATCGAGCGCTATCTCAGCCTGTGACGGCCGCGCGCCATCCGGCATGAGAGGCCGATGAGCGCGCGCCTCCCTCGCTTGAACCGGCAAAAAGCCCGTGTAAAATAGCGCAAACCTTAGCAAATCTTAGCATTCGATGAGAGGTTGGGTGTCGCTATGGAACAACGGGCAAGTGTGCTAAAGCGTCCCCTGTGGACCACGCGCGAGTTGCTGACGGCGATGGTGATCGCCGTGGTGTTTGGCATCGCCGTCGTCTCGTCCACGTATCTCTACGCGGCTGTGCTCGGCCTGGGCATCTTCGCCCGCTCGGCCGCGACCGGCCTGTTTTTCTTGCCGGCCGCGTTTGCGGCCTACGTGCTGCGCAAGCCGGGCGCGGTGTTGCTGGTGTGCGTCGTGAGCGGCCTGGTGGCCATCCCGTTTACTCCCTACGGCTTGCTGGTGCTGGGCATCGGCGGGTTGACCGGCGCCATTGGCGAGTTGGCGACCTGGATCGTGACGCGCTACCGTCACTTCGGGCTGCCGCGCCTGGCGGCGACGGGCGCGCTGGCCGGCCTGATCGAGTTCGGCTCGGTGCTGGCCAGCAGCCTGCGCAGCACGCCGCTCACGCCGGCGTTGGTGGCGCTGGCAACGGCGCTCTCGGTGGGCGCGTTCGTCGCGGCGACGCTGGCCGGCTATGCGCTCGCCAACGCGGTGCAGCGCACCGGCGTGCTGGCCAATACAGCCCTGGGCCGCGAACGGATGGAGGTTCAATGACGCGCGCCGCGCCCGATTCCTCCGCCGCCGTCCCGCCCGCGTCGGCTGAATGCCCCGTATTGCCGCCGGAGGCGCAGGTGCGCGCCGGCGACCGGCTGTTCGGCGGCTCCTTGGCGTTCGTGGCGCTGCGTTGCACGCTGCGCTACATCGTGCTGCCGTTCCTGCTGCCGCTGGTCGGCCTGGCCAGCGCGCTCTCCGCGGCCATCGCGCTGGCGATAGACGCTGTGGCGCTGACCACCATCGCGCTGAACGTGCGCCGGCTGTGGCGCACCAACTGGCGCTGGCGCTACCTGGGGCTGGCCGTGGGCATGACGGTGATCATCGGCATCCTCGCCTGGCGCGACCTGCAGATCATCTTTGGGCGCTGAGCGGCGATGATCGCGCTGGAGCATCTCACCGTGCGCTACGTCGGGCGCAAACAGCCGGCGCTCGCCGACCTTTCGCTGACGCTTCACCCCGGCGAGACCGCGCTGCTGCTCGGCCCCAGCGGCTGCGGCAAGAGCACGCTGGCGCTCACGCTCAACGGGCTGATCCCGCACAGCCAGGACGTGGCGACGTTTGCCGGCCGGGTGACGGTCAACGGCTGCGACACGCGCGTCACGCCGCCATCATCGTTAGCCCAGCAGGTGGGCGTCGTCTTCCAAGACCCCGAGGCGCAGTGCGTGATGTGGGATGTGGCCAGCGAAGTCGCCTTCGGGCCGGAGAATCTGTGCCTTCCGCCGGACGAGATCCGTCGGCGCGTGGGCGAAGCGCTGGCGGCGGTGGGCATGGCCGGCTGGGAGGGCGCCTCGGCCTGGCAGCTCAGCGGCGGCCAGAAACAGCGCGTGGCCTTGGCGTCCTTGCTGGCCCTGCGCCCGCGCGTCCTCGTCTTCGACGAACCCACCGCCCATCTCGACCCGCAGGGCGTGCGCGAAGTGTTCGCGGCGATTGCCGCGCTTAAGCGGCGCGGCGATCACACCCTCCTCCTGATCGAGCACCGGCTGGACGAGCTGATGCCGCTGGTTGACCGCGTGATCGTGCTCGGCGCGCGGGGTGAACTCGTCGCCGAAGGCGCGCCGGACGCGGTGTTCAACGCGCACTTCGACGACCTGCGCGCGCTGGGCGTGTGGCTGCCGCAGGTCACCTTGCTCGGCGCGCGGCTGGGCCTGCGGCCGCTGCCGGTGACGCTGGAGCAGGCCGAGGCAGCGCTGCGCGCTTACGTCGGCCCGGCCTTTCACCCCGCAGGCAACGGCCATCGGCCCGACTTTCGCGCGACGAACGGGCCGGCCGCCATCGAAGCGCGCGCGCTCAGCTATCGCTACGGCGCGCGCGAGGCGTTGCGCGGGGTGAGCTTTGCCGCGCCGGAGGGCAGCCTATGGGCGGTAGTCGGCTCCAACGGCGCCGGCAAGAGCACGCTGGCGCGCCTGTTGGCTGGCCTGCTGCCGCTGCAAGGTGGAGCATTGACCATCCGCGGCCGCGACGCCCGCCGCCTGAATGCGCGCGACTGGTCGCGCGCCGTGGGCCTGGTGTTTCAGAACCCGGAGCATCAGTTCGTCGCCGCCACGGTGCGCGACGAGCTGCGCCTGAGCGCGCGCGCCGCCGGGCTGGACGCCAGACAGAGCGAGCGACGGGTGGACGAACTGTTGGAACGCTTCGGCCTGGCGCGCCACGCCAACGCCAATCCTTTCACGCTGAGCCATGGCGAGAAGCGCCGGCTGAGCGTGGCCACGCTGCTCATCACCGACCAGCCCATCCTGCTCTTCGACGAACCCACCTTCGGCCAAGACCAACAGAACGCCCAGGCGATTCAGGCGTTGCTGGCGTCGCTGCGCGATGAGGGGCGCACGGTTGGTGTGATCACTCACGACATGGCGCTGGCAGCGCGCGCCCAGCACATTGTGGTGATGCACCAGGGGCGCGTGTTGGCCCAAGGCGCGCCCGAATCCATCTTCGCCGACGCCGACGTGCTGCGCCGCGCGCAGCTCGCCCTGCCGCCGATCGGCGAGTTGGGGCTGCGCCTGGGGCTGCGCCCGCTTCCGCTGACCGTAGAGGCGTTCGCCGAGTTGGCCCAAACCCCTGCCTATGCTTGAGCGGCGCAACCCGTTGAGCAAGATCGTCGCCGTGACGCCGCTCATGGCGGCCGCGGCGCTGGCCGGCGACGTCTATTTGCCGCTGGCGCTGACCGGCCTGGCGCTGCTCACCCTGCTGGTCGGCGGCGTCGCGCCGAAGCGCATCCTGAGCGCGCTCGTCCCGCTGGCGCTGGTGGCGCTGGGCTTTCTGGCGCTGTATCCCCTGATCGTCCGGCGCGAGCTGGTGATGCACACGCCGGCGGTCGCGCGTATCGGCGACCTGGTGATCTACGCCGGCGCGCTGCGCCTGGGGCTGGTCGCCATGGCGCGCGTCCTGGCGCTGGTGAGCCTCTCGCTGATCTTCAGCCTGACCACCCAAGTGGACGACTTCGTGCGCGCGCTGGTACAACAGGCGCGCGTGCCGTATCGCGCGGGCTATGCGGCGCTGGCGGCGCTGCGCTTTGCGCCGCTGCTGCGCGACGAGCTGGCGCAGATTCGCGCTGCCCACCGCGTGCGCGGCCTGGCCCGGTCGGGCGTGATGGGCGAGTTGGCGCAGGCGCACCGCGCGCTGGTGCCGCTGCTGGCCTCGGCCATCCGCCGCGCCGAGCGCGCTGCGCTGGCCATGGACGGGCGCGCCTTTGGCGCCTACCCGCAGCGCACCTACTTGCGGCGCGTCACGCTCGATTGGGCCGACGTTGGCCTGGCGCTGCTGCTGTGGGCCGCCGCCGCCGCGATCCTCCTGGCGCTTTGGGCGTTGGGGTGGCTCGGGCCGCTCAGCTTCGTGCAGCGGGTGTGAGCGCTCGTCGGCGCGGCTGCTTTGCGCAAAAGCGGTGCCGGCGCATACAATTCACCCCGTAGTTGGATATTCAGCGTCTATGTCCGTCGAACCCGCTGGCGCGCTTCACAACGCCTTCACCCCTGGCAGCATCGTTCGTTGTCGCAATCGCGACTGGGTAATGTTACCTACCGAGAGCGACGAGGTTTGGGCGCTGCGCCCGTTGGCCGGCACTGACGAGGATGTGGTGCGCATCCATCGACACCTGGCAGACCGCCTCGGCTACACCTTGCCGTCCGAGCGCGTGCAACCAAGCGCCTTCCCCCTGCCGACCGCTGCCGACGTCGCCGACGCTGCCGCTGCGCAGCTCCTCTGGCACGCCGCGCGATTGACCCTGCGCGAGGGCGCGACGCCGTTTCGCTCGCTGGGCCGCATCTCCATCCGCCCGCGCGCATATCAGTTCGTGCCGCTGATGATGGCGCTGCGGCTCGATCCGGTGCGCCTGTTCATCGCCGACGACGTGGGCGTGGGCAAGACCATCGAGGCGCTGCTCGTGGCCCGCGAGCTGCTCGACCGCGGCGAGATTCGGCAGGTATGCGTCCTGACGCCGCCCGCCCTGTGCGAGCAGTGGGCGCGCGAGATGGCCGAGAAGTTTTCACTCGAACCGGTGATCGTGCGTTCGGGGACGGTGAGCCAACTCGAGCGGCGCGCGCCCGCCGGCCGCAGCATCTACGAGCATTTCCCGCATCAGGTGGTCAGCATTGACTTCGCAAAGACCGAGCGCAATCGCCACAAGTTTCTGCAGTTCTGCCCCGAGTTCGTGATCGTGGATGAGGCGCACGGCGCAGCGGCTGCGCTCGAGCGCGGCCGTCAAGAGCGGCACGCACTGATCGCGGAGGTTGCCCAAAAACCAAACCGCCACCTGATCTTGCTGACCGCCACCCCGCACTCCGGCAAGGAGGACGCCTTCCGCTCGCTGTTGGGGTTGCTGCGGCCGGAGTTTGCCGATTGGGATCTCGCCAACCTCGACGAGCGGCAGCGCGACGCGCTCGCCAAGCACTTCGTGCAGCGCACCCGCGCCGACATTGCGCAGGCCTGGGAGGCGGCAGCGCCGTTCCCGCAGCGCGAGGCGCTGGACGCGACTTACGACTTGTCGCCGGCCTACCGCGAGCTGTTTGAGCGCACCTACGACTTCTGCGCCGAGATCGTGCAGTCCGGCCGGCAGCTCGACGATCGCAGGCGCCGCGTCCGCTACTGGGGAGCGCTGGCGTTGTTGCGCTGCGTGATGTCCAGCCCGGCGGCGGCCGTCGCGGCGCTGGCCCAGCGGGCGCAGGGCATCCAGCCGCTCGCCGATGAAGACGACGTTGAG
>CALHLE010000034.1 GCA_938034415.1 uncultured Anaerolineae bacterium | reverse complement strand
CAGCGCTTAGCCGAGGCGCTGGCTGAGCTGAGCGGCGATCTGGAAGACTTCATGGATCGCGCCTGGGCGCTGCGCCAAGCGCAAGGCAGAGGGCAACCGGCGTGATGACCATCCCACTGGCCTTCGCGCTGGACGTGCTGCTGGGCGAGCCGCCGGCGCGCCTTCATCCGGTGGTGTGGATGGGCGGCTACTTGCGCTACACACAGCGGCGGCTGCCGGCGCGCTTTCTGGTCGGCGTGTTGGCGTGGTGGGGCGGCGCGCTGCTGTTCGCCGGCGGCGCGTGGTTGATCCAGTCGGCGCTGCTGGCCGCGTTGCCGCCGGCGGCCTCGGCAGTGGCGCTTGCGGTGATGCTGAAACCGCTGTTTGCCTGGCGCGGGCTGCGCGCGGCAGCGCTGGAGATCCTCCGCGCCGACGCGCTGGCCGAGAAACGGCGCTTGTTGAGCTGGCACTTGGTGAGCCGCGACACACGCGAGTTGAGCGCAGGAGAGGTCAACGGCGCCGTCATCGAGTCGCTGGCGGAGAACCTGAGCGACAGCGTGGTGGCGCCGCTGTGCTGGTTCCTGGTGGGCGGGCTGCCGGGCGCCGCGCTCTACCGCTTCGCCAACACCGCCGATGCCATGTGGGGCTACCGCACGCCGGCGCTGGAATGGTTCGGCAAGTGGGCGGCGCGCGCCGACGACGCGCTGAACTTCATCCCGGCCAGGCTCACCGCGCTGTTGCTGTTGGCGACCGCCCCCCTACTGCGCCTGGATACGCGCAGCGCCTGGCGCGTGTGGCGCCGCGACGGCCGGCGGACGCCCTCGCCCAACGCCGGCCAGCCGATGAGCGCCGCGGCCGGCGGGCTGCGCGTGAACTTGACCAAGCGCAACGTGTACTCGCTGGGCGCGGAGTTCCCCTTGCCGGCCGATGCGGACGTTCGGCGTGCCCTGCGCTGGTGCGGCGTTGCGGCGTGGACGTGGGTTGTCATCGCCGGCGCGGTTGAGCTGGCGATGCAGATGGGGGGCTTGCGATGAGCGCGTTCGCCTTCACGCATGGCGGCCCGCAGGGGCCGGATGACGCGCTGCTCGATTTCAGCGTGAACACCAACCCGCTCGGTCCCAATCCGGCGCTGGTGCGCGTTTGGCGCGATGCGCCGCTAGCCGACTACCCCGACCCGCACTACACACGGGCGCGCGAGGCGCTGGCCGCCTGGCACGGGTGGCATCCCGACGGCGTGGCGCTGGGCGTCGGAGCGAGCGAGCTGCTACACCGCCTGGCCCGGCTGTTGGTGCGCCCCGGCGACGTGGTGCTCAGCCTGGGCGCGCCCTTCGGCGAGTTCGCCCTCGCCGTGGCGCAGCAAAGCGGCGAGGTGCGCGTGCTGCCGCGCGACGAGGGCGGCCTGCGCGCGTGTCTGGCGCAGTCGGCGGCGCGCGTGCTGTATCTCTCCAACCCGCACAACCCCACCGGCCACTACCTCGACCTGAATCGGCTGCGCGCGTTCGCCGGCGTGGTCATCGCCGACGAGGCTTACCTGCCGTTTGTGGCCGCGCCGCTGCCGGTTGCGCCGTGGCCGGGGCTGGTGCGGGTGCAATCGCCGGGCAAGGCGCATGGGCTGCTGGGGATGCGCCTGGCCTACGCCCTGGCCGAACCCGACTTGGCGCGCGAGTTGCGCGCCTTGCAGCCGGCCTGGGCCATCCCCTCGCCGTTGGCGGCGGCGCTAGAGGCGCTGCCGACGCAAGGCGATTTTCTGGCGCGCACTCTGCCCACCGCGCGAGGGTGGGCAAAGCAACTGGCGCAAGACCTCGGCGGCGAGGAGACAGGCCTGCACTTCTTCACCGTTCGCGTGGGCGATGCAGCATCCGTGGCAGCAGCGCTGCGCGCGCAGGGCATCCGCGTGCGCGATTGCGCGTCGTTCGGCCTGCCCGACCACGTGCGCGTGGCCACCCGCGCGCCGGCCGACAACCGCAAGCTGATTGAGGCATGGCAGACCTTGCACCTCTCCGAACGCGCTATAAGCCGATCATGATCGTGGGCTGCACCAGCAGCGCCGGCAAGTCCTTCTTGGTCGCGGCCCTGTGCCGCCATTTCGCCAACCAGGGCGTGCGCGTGGCGCCCTTCAAGGCGCAGAACATGAGCAACAATGCGGCGGTCACGCCCGATGGCCTGGAGATCGGCCGCGCCCAATACGTGCAGGCGTTGGCCGCGCGCGTCCGGCCAGAGGCGCGCATGCAGCCGGTGCTACTGAAGCCCCAGGCCGATACGCGCTCGCAGGTCATCGTGCTGGGGCGCTATGACCCGCGCATCACCGATATGCCCTGGCCGGCGCGCAAGCCGCACCTGTGGGGCGTGGTGCGCAGGAGCCTGCATTCGCTGCTGCGCGACTTCGAGCTGGTGGTAATCGAGGGGGCCGGCAGCCCAGCCGAGGTCAACCTGCGCTCCAGCGACATCGTCAACATGCGCGTAGCGCTAGAGGCACACGCCGACGTGTATCTGGTGGCCGATATTGACCGCGGCGGCGCGTTTGCCCACCTGCTGGGCACTTTTCTTTGCCTCGCGCCGGAGGAGCAGGCGCTGATACGCGGCTTTGTGCTGAACAAGTTTCGCGGCGACCCGGCCTTGTTGGGCGACGGCATGGATTGGCTGCGCAAGCGCACGGGCGTGCCGACGGTGGCCGTGGTGCCGATGCTGGCGCACGCCCTGCCGGAGGAAGATGACATCGCCGCGCTGGCCGCCCGCGCCGACTGCGCGCGCCCGGGCGAGGAGCGCGCCGTCCGGGTGGCGATCCTCGCCTACCCCTACGCCAGCAATTTCGACGAGTTCGACCCGTTAGTGGACGAGCCGGGCGTTGTGGTGAGCGTAATCCGTCGCCGGCAGCCACTGGACGATTTCGACGCCGTCATCCTGCCCGGCAGTAAGCACACTGCCGCCAGCCTCTCGGCGCTGCGCAGCAGCGGGCTGGCTGCCGAGGTGTGGCGCGCGGCGCAGCGTGGCGCGCTGATCCACGGCGTGTGCGGTGGGATGCAGATGCTGGGCCACGCCCTGCGCGATCCGCACGGGCTAGAGGGCGGCGGCGAAATGGCCGGGCTGGGTTTGCTGGATGTGGTCACCGAGCTGGTGCCGGACAAGGTCACCCAACAGCGCGAGGTGCACTGTGTGGAAGTCGGACCGGTGGCAGGCTATGAGATCCATCACGGCCTCACCGTGGCTGGCCCGCGCGCCTGCCCGCACCTGAGCGACGGCTTGGGCTGGCGGCAGGACAACGTGATCGGCGTCTATCTCCACGACTTGTTCAAGCACACGGCCTACCGCCAATGGTGGCTGGCGCAGCTCGGCTGGCAGGGAGCGGCGCGCGACTGGCATGCCCAGCTCGACGCCGAGCTGGATCGGGTGGCGCAGGCGGTGATGGCGCATTGGCCAAGGCTAACGCTGTGCCCGGCCTGATGCGCGGATGCACGCCCTGCTGTTATGTGACGCTCACCGGACAATCCCACACGCGCCGGCCGATCTGCATCGGCCCCGCGCCGACGACCTCGAACGCGCCGGTCAAACGAATGTCCTCCGACGAGCTGCCCACCATGACTTGGACGCGGCCCGGCTCCAGCACCAAGCGCAGGTCGGCGTCGTAGAAGGCGAGTGTGTCCGCAGGCAGGTGAAAGGTCACACGTCGGCGCTCGCCCGGCGCCAACGTGAGCCGCGCGAAGCCCTTTAACTCCTTAACTGGCCGCGGCAGGCTGGCGTATTCGTCGCGCACGTAGAGCTGCACCACCTCGTCGCCGGCGCGCTCGCCGCTGTTGCGCACCTCGAGCGAGATGTCTACGCGCTCCCCTTGCGTGACCTGGGCCGGCGAGATGGACAGGTCGCTGTAGCTGAAACGGGTGTAGCTCAGGCCATGGCCGAAGGGATACAGCGGCCGCACCGACTCATCCAAGTAGTCGCCGTGCCAGTTCGAGCGCGAGGCAGAGGGCTTGTGGTTGTAGAAGATGGGCACCTGTCCGGCGCTGCGCGGGAAGGTGACCGGCAGCTTGCCGCCAGGGTTGACCTCGCCGAAGAGCGCCTCGGCGATGGCCGGGCCGCCTTCCTCGCCGGGCAGCCACGCCTGGAGGATGGCCTGGACGCGCGGCGCCAGCCCCGTGAGCACATACGGCCGGCCGGTGACCAGGACAAGCGCGACCGGCTTGCCGGCGGCCAAGATCGCCTCTGCCAGCGCCTCTTGCGCGCCGGGCAGGTGCAGCGAGGCGCTATCGCGCGTCTCGCCGGAGGTGCAGCGCGTCGTCAGGCCGGAGCGATCCCCCAACACCAGCACCACCGCGTCGGCCTGTTCGGCGGCGCGGACGGCCTCGGCAAAGCCGTC
>CALHLE010000033.1 GCA_938034415.1 uncultured Anaerolineae bacterium | reverse complement strand
TACGGCGCAGGCCGGCGCCCCGTCATTCCCGCGCAAGCGGGAATCCAGTCCGCCTGCGCAGCTCTGCGCGCGACCTGGCTGAGCTGGATGCCCGCCTGCGCGGGCATGACGATGCGAAGCCGCGCAGAGACGATGGCGCATGGCGCAAGCCGGCGCCCCGTCATTCCCGCGTAAGCGGGAATCCAGTCCGACTGCGCAGCTCTGCGCGCGACCTGGCTGAGCTGGATGCCCGCCTGCGCGGGCATGACGATGCGAAGCCGCGCAGAGACGACGGCATACGGCGCAAGCCGGCGCCCCGTCATTCCCGCGTAAGCGGGAATCCGGTCCGACTGCGCAGCTCTGCGCGCGACCTGGCTGAGCTGGATGCCCGCCTGCGCGGGCATGGCGATGCGAAGCCGCGCAGAGACGACGGCGCATGGCGCAAGCCGACGCCCCGTCATTCCCGCGCAGGGCGGACTTCAAGGGCAGGCGCGAAGACGCAAACGTTCAAAAACAAAAAGGAGCGTGTAAAGTGAATCCTACAGCAATAGCCCGCATCGCGGGCTTCATCGGCGCGCTGGCCGGCGTGGTCGTGATAGCGAACGCCCAACCGGCGCAGGCGGCGACGATCACCGTCACCACCCAGAACGACTACTTTGCCGTTGGGCCGACCGGCTGCTCGCTGCGCCGCGCGATCAACGCCGCCAACAACAACAGCGACTTCAACGGCTGCGTCGGCGTCGGGCCGTATGGCGACGACACCATCGTATTCGACCCCACCATCGCCGTTATCACGCTGACCCTGACCACCGGCGGCGGCGACAACGACAGCAACGGCTACCGCGACCTGGACATCGGCGGGCCATTAGCCGGCGCGCTAACTATCATCGGGCCGGCCAATGGCGTGACCATCACTATCGGGGCAGGTATCGGCGACCGCGTGTTCGACGTATTGCCGACGAGCAGCGCAGATGTCACCCTGGCCGGGCTGCGCATTGCGGGCGGGACAATGCCGGCCACGAGCTACGAGACCGGCGCCGCCGGTGACGTGTGCTATCAGGGCGGCGGCGGCGTGAGGCATCGCGGCGGCGGCAAGCTGACCCTCAGCGATGTCATCATTCAGGGCAACGCTGCGCGCGCCGGTGGCGGGGTGTGTCATCAGGGAGGCCGGCTGGAGATGATGGTCAGCATCGTGGCGGACAACACGACCCAGGGCAGAGATGGCGGCGGCATTTTAAGCGCCGGCCCCGCGTTTATCAACCGATCGCAGGTGCTGCGCAACACCGCCGTCATCAGCGAGGCAACCGCGCGCGGCGGCGGCGGCATCTTCTGCAGCGTGGACTGCGGCTCGCTGGAGGTGATCGGCGGCGCAGTGTCCTACAACACGGCGCAAGTCATTAACACCAACCCTGGCGAAGCGCACGGCGGGGGAATTGCCACGCGCAGCCCTGCGACCCTCACGCAGGTGTCCATCGTGAGCAACACCGCATCCGCACTGTTCACGGGTCAGTCGGCCCTGGGGGGCGGAGTTTACAGCGCGCAGTCGCTGGTCGCCAATCAGCTCTTTGTCGCCAACAACGCTGTGACGGCTACCGTGTTTGGGACGGGCGGCGGGCTACGCACTGCTGGCGCGCTGGCCGAGATCAACGGCGGTTTCGTCCTCAGCAACACCGCAACGCGCGGCGGCGGCTGGTACAACACCGTCTCCGGCGCGCTGCTGATCGGCAGCGAGGTGCGATTCAACCGCGTCACAGAGGATGGCGGCGGCATCAGCAACGCGAACGCCGGCAACGTCGGCATCGCGAACGCCGTCATTTGCGACAACCGCGCCATCGGCCCTGCGGCAACCAGTGGGGGCGGGCTGAATAACACGGGCAGTGGGACAAGCCTGTATGTGCAGGATTCCATCCTGTGCAACAACACGGCGCAGAGCGGCGGGGGCGCGGCCAACAAACTCGGCGCCGGCCTGATCATGCTGCGCGCACAGGTCAGCGACAACAGCGCCACCTACGGCGGCGGCGGGGTCTTCCACACCGGAGCTACGCTGCGCGTCGAGGCCAGCAGCATCACCTCGAACACGGCCAGCGGCGGCAATGGCGGCGGCGGCCTGTGGAGCAACGCGCCGTTCAGCATCCTGAACAGTACCTTCAGCGCCAACCTGGCAAACGACGGCGGCGGCTTGCGCCTTTCCGGCGGGAGCGGCTATCTGACCTACACGACTGTCGCCAGCAACACGGCGGGCAGCGGCGTGTATTTGTCTTCTGGCGCGAGCTTGCAGGTGCGGGCCACCTTGCTGGCCGGCAACATGCCGGGCAACTGCCAGAACTTCTCATCCACGCTGGCCAGCCAGAACGACAACCTGAGCAGCGACGCCTCGTGCGCGACACTGACCGCGCCGAACGACTTGACAAACGTGAACCCGCTGCTGCGCCCGCTGGCGCTGAACGGCGGCGCGACGTTGACGCACCTGCCTATGCCGCACAGCCCGGCGCTGAACCACATCCCGCCGGCGCGCTGCATCGCCGACGACCAGCGCGGGATGCTGCGCCCGCAGAACGGCGCGTGCGACGTGGGCGCGGTGGAGATGCCCTTCCGGCGGGTCTATGCGCCGATCGCGCGTCGGCCATAAGCCGAAGTCAGAGGCTTTAGCGCTGATGCCGTTGCACAGCGGCTCAGCCAAACGCCTTTCGGCGGCGTAGAATGCTGCCGAAAGGCAGCGCCCTGAACCGCATGAATCGAAGTACGCCATCCTCAGCCTCTGCCGCAGCCGGCTTTCTGGCCGGCGCCGACCTCAGCGCCAATGCCATCGAACGCGCGCGCCGGGCGTCGCCCGGTTACCTTGACCTGACCAGCAGCAACCCCACGCGCCACGGCCTGATCTTTCCGGCGCAGGTGCTGCGCGCTGCCGCCGAGCCTTACTGGGCGACGCGGCGTTACGATCCCGACCCCCTCGGCCTCCCCGCCGCGCGCGAAGCGATCACCCGCTACTACCTCGGCCGCACTCCCCCGCTCCGCCTGCAGCCGGGCCAAGTCGTGATCACCGCCAGCACCAGCGAAGCCTACAGCCTACTGTTCACGCTGCTAGCCGATCCGGGCGATAACCTGCTGGCGCCCGACGTGACCTATCCGCTCTTCGAGCACCTGGCCGCTGCCCATCACGTCGTCCTGCGCGCCTATCGCCTGGACGAATCGCGCGGCTGGCAGATAGACGAAGCGTCGCTGCTGGCGCAAGCCGACTCGCGCACCCGCGCCGTGTTGATCGTCTCGCCGCACAACCCCACCGGCGCGATCGCGCAACGCCCGATCGCTGCGCTCGACCGGCTCGGCCTGCCGGTGATCTGCGATGAGGTGTTTGCCGATTTCACCTACCGCGCGCCGCATACGCCGCCATTTGCGACGCTGCACCCTACGCTGCCGGTCTTCATGCTCAACGGCATCTCCAAGATGTTCGCCCTGCCCGACCTGAAGCTGGGCTGGATCGCCATGAACGCGCCGGCGGCCGCGGCATTTGGCGCGCGCCTGGAGATCCTCAACGATCTCTACCTGGGCGCGAACTCGCTCACCCAGGCGATGCTGCCGGCGCTCTTTGCGAACGGCGCGGAGTTCACTGCTGCCATGCGCCGGCGCATTCGCGAAGCGCTGGATATGGCGCTGGCGATGCTGGCCGGCTGCCCCACCCTGCGCGTCCAGCCCCCCGACGGGGGGTACTACCTCTTCGCGCGCGCGCAGGGCTGGGACGACGAAGAGGCATTGGTCTTGCATTTGCTCGAGCGCGGTGTGCTGGTCCACCCCGGCTTCTTCTACGGCTGCGAGGACGGCGCGCATCTCATGCTTTCCTGCCTCATCGAGCCGGAGATGCTCAAACGCGGGTTGGCGATTATCCTGGAGGCGCTTAAGCCACGGTAAGCATGGGGGTGCGCCAGGCGCGCGAGCCATCGCCGCTCTGCTCCGCCAAATATGCCGGGCTGGCGTATACTGTTAGCGATGAGAGCGCTCCGGTTTGACGGAACCGCACCCAGGGGCTGGCCCGACAGCACAGAGAAACATGCCTAGATCGCGAATCAAATACGAGACCTCGCCTGAAGCTCAAAAAGCCTTTCTCGTCGGCGTGGAGTTCAAAAACCCCGCTTACCGCGCTCGACAGGGCGCGCGCTTGCCGCTCGAATCTTCGATGGAAGAGCTGGCGCTGCTGTGCAAGACCGCCGGCTTGGAGATCGTCGGCCAGACTACTCAGACGCTAGACGCGCCGAACCCGAACACGTTCATTGGCCCGGGCAAGCTGGAAGAGCTGCTCGCTTGGCGCAGCGCGCTCGACTTCGATGTGGTGGTGTTCGACGACGAACTGTCGCCGCGCCATCTGCGCGAGTTGGAGGAGGCGCTGGGCGAGGATGTAATCGTGTTGGACCGCACCGGCTTGATCCTCGACATCTTCGCGCAACATGCCCGCACGCGCGAAGGTGCGCTCCAGGTCGAGCTGGCGCAGTATGAATACCGCAAACCACGGCTGACCCGACAATGGACGCACCTGGCGCGGCAAGCCGGCGGCGGCGCCGGCCGCAGCGGCACTGGCGGCGTAGGCCTGCGCGGCCCCGGCGAGACCCAGCTCGAAATTGATCGTCGCCGGATAGACGAACGCATCGCCAGGCTCAAGCGTGAATTGGAAGAGGTGCGCAAACAGCGCGCGCAACACCGGGCGCAGCGCAAACGCGCCGAAATCCCCGTCGTCGCCATCGTCGGCTACACCAACGCCGGCAAGTCCACGCTGCTCAATGCCATCGCCAAGGCGGACGTGCTGGCCGAGGACAAACTCTTCGCCACGCTCGACCCGACCACGCGCCGGGTGCGGTTGCCGCATGGCCACCTGGCGCTAATTACCGACACCGTCGGCTTCATCCAGAAGCTGCCGACGCAACTGGTGGCTGCCTTTCGCGCCACGCTGGAGGAGATCACCGAAGCCGATGCGCTGCTGCACGTGGTGGACATCACCCACCCCAATGCCCTCGAGCAAGCTCAGACGGTGATAGACACGCTGAGGGAACTGGGCGCCGGCGCCAAGCCGGTCGTGACGGCGCTGAACAAGGCCGAGCAGCTCTCGCCGGAGCAGCGTCGGCGACTGGCGACCGGCGCGCTCGGCGAAGGCATCTTCATCTCCGCGCTGCGCCGAGAAGGCCTGGATGCGCTGCTGGCCGAAGTGGAAGCTGTGCTGTTCGAGCGGCTGGTGCCGATTCGGGTGCGGCTGCCCTACAAGGCCGGCGACCTGATGGCGCTCTTCCGGCGCGAGGGTGCGGTGGATAGCGAGCTGCCCGAAGAACGCAGCGTGGTGCTCAGCGGGCGCATCCCCGGCCGATTGCTGGATGTGTTCATGCCCTACGCCGCCGGCAGGCCGGCGCACTGAGCTTATTGCGATGCATTCCCATTCGCCCGGCATCGGCCCGGCGCGCTCGCGTGGCGAACGCTGTCGCCGTTTCAGCCCGGTTCAAGGAACCGGTGATAACATCTGAGCAACAACTATGGGCTGGTCATTCAAAATCGCGCGCGTGCGCGGCATTGACATCAAGGTTCACGCCACCTTCTTCCTCATCCTAATCTTCGGCGCGCTGCAGTGGGCCGGCAGCGTGCCCGGCAACCCGCTGGAGGGTGCACTCTTCGGCGTGGTGCTCATGATTCTGCTCTTCACCTGCGTCACCCTGCACGAACTCGGCCACAGCATCGTCGCCCAACTCTTCAGTATCCCGGTGCGCGAGATTGTGCTGCTGCCGCTGGGCGGCGTGGCGTTCATCGCCAAAAGCCCGGAGAAGCCATGGCACGAGCTGCTGATTGCCGCAGCCGGGCCGGCGGTGAACGTATTCATCGCTGCCTTCTTGTTCCTCGTCACCGGCGGCATCGGCGTCAACTTGGATGTGAACGCGCTACTGGCGACGCTGCGCGAGCCATCGCTCACCACCATGTTGATCTGGCTGCTGTTCGCCAACATCAGCCTTGTGGTGTTTAACCTGATCCCGGCCTTCCCGCTCGACGGCGGGCGCATCCTGCGCGCGATGCTGGCCATGGCTCTGGGCAACGCGCGCGCCACGCGCATCGCTTCGACCATTGGCCAAATCTCCGCCGTGATCCTCGGCATCCTCGGCATTGCCAACGGCCAGCTCTTGCTCACGTTGATCGCGCTGTTCATCTTCTTCAGCGCCGGCCAGGAGCGCGGCTTAACGGAAGCGCGCACGGTGCTGAACACGCTGCGCGTCGGGGACGCCTACAACAAACACGCCTTGAGCCTGCAAGTCGGCGACCGGGTAAGCACGGTTGTGGAATACATCCTCACCAGCTACCAGCCTGATTTTGCCGTGATGCAAGGCAACCAAATCATCGGCGTGATCACCCGCAACGACGTGCTGCGCACGCTGGCCACCGATAGCGCTGACCGTTACGTGACCGAGATCATGCAGCGCGAATTCCTGCGCGTCGAAGCGCACAAATCGCTGGACGAGGTGCGCGAAATTCTGATGGAAAGCAGCGCGCAGTTGGCCGCCGTGTTCGACGGCTCGCGCTACCTGGGCTTGATCAGCCTAGATGACATTAGCGAGGCGTTCACCGTGCTCACCTTCGTTCGCCGCCAAAATGAGCTGCGCCAGCGGAGCAACGCGACGCCTTGAAGCACAGCGCCGCATCGGGGACTCTCATCAACCATGAACAGCGCCAAATCCGTCCCTCGCCAAGAGCGCCAATCGCCGATTCAGCGCATGCAACTCACCTTTGCCGACCATCACGCCAGCCTTTCCTGGGAAGTGCTGCGCATCACCGCCGAGTTCGTGCAAGGGTTCGAGTTCCTCTCCAACTTGGAGCGCACGGTGACCATCTTCGGCTCGGCGCGCCTAACAGAGGGAGATTTGTACTATGGGCTGGCGCGCGAGCTAGGCCGGCGGCTGGCTCGGGCTAACTACACCGTCGTGACCGGCGGCGGCCCGGGCATCATGGAAGCCGGCAATCGCGGCGCAACGGAGGCCGGCGGCCACTCCGTCGGGTTGAACATTCAGTTGCCCATGGAGCAGAAACTCAACCCCTACGTCAAGGAGGGCATGGGCTTCCAATACTTCTTCAGCCGCAAGTTCATGCTGGACTACTCGGCCCTGGCCTACGTGTTCTTCCCGGGCGGCTACGGCACGCTGGACGAGCTGTTTACCATCCTCACCCTGGTGCAAACCGGCAAGGCCAGCGGCGCCGTGCCGATCATCCTCATCGGCCGCGAATTCTGGCAGCCGCTGCTGGATTGGATCACCAGCGCGCTGGCGGCGCGCCGGCTGATCGGCCCGGATGACCTTGCGCTGCTGCACCTAACGGATGACCTGGACGAGGTCATGCGCTTGATCCGCGCCGCCGGCGACTACGCAGACGAGATTTGAAATCGGCGCGGCGGCCTCCAACGATCGCCTGGGTGATGCGCCGGACGATGCGGGCGCTGATAGAATTAGCGGCGCGCAATGAACCAGGATGCGCCGATGCTCATCATTGAAAGCGGCCAGTTGGCCGGCCAGCGCTGGCTCATAGACAGCGATGTGGTGATCATCGGTCGCGAGGTCGGCGTCGCCGATTTGATGTTGCCCGAGCGCCAGGTGTCGCGTCGCCACGCCAAGATCGAACGCACACCGGAGGGATTTGTGCTGACCGACCTGAACAGCAAAAACGGCACGTTCCTGAACGGCAAACCGGTGAAGGAGCCCAGGCTGCTCCAGGATGGCGACGAGATCCAGATCGCGCTGTGCGTCAGGATCGCCTTCGTCGGCAGTGACGCCACGGCACCGATCAGCGCCCGCCCGACCAGCAAGATTATGCGTCCAACAACGCGTGGCATTCGCGTTGACAAAGGTCGCCGCTGCGTCTACATCGCCGAGCAGGAACTGCAGCCGCCGCTTTCGCCGCAGCAGTATCGCCTGCTGGAGCTGCTCATGGATGCCAATGGCTGCGTGGTCTCCCGTCAGGACATCGCTGAGCAGGTCTGGGAGGGCGACAGCGCCTACGGCGTGAGCGAGCAAGCCATTGACGCGCTGGTGCGACGCCTGCGCGAGCGCATCGCCGAGTACGACCCCGACCACGAATACATCGTCACCATGCGCGGCCACGGCTTTCGGTTCGAGAATCGCTACGAATAAGCGTCGCCCCATCTCAGCGCGCGGCTGCGCATCCCGGCGTGGCCGTTGTTGCCTCGGCAGCCGGGCGGCGCGCCGCCTGGTGCTCTGCTATCATCCTCATTCGTTAGCAAGCGCAAGTGGTTTATGGCTGTTGGCATCTCTCTGCCGCGCATAGACGCCCGCGCGAAAGTCACCGGCCAAGCGCTCTACCCCGGCGACCTCACGATGCCGGGCATGGCGCACGCCAAGGTGCTATTCGCGCGACGGCCGCATGCGCGCGTCAAGTCCATTGACCTGCGTGAGGCGCTCGCTGTGCCCGGCGTCATCGCCATCTTCACCGGCGCCGATGTGCCGAAGAACGAGTATGGCCTGGTGCGCTTCGATGCGCCGGTCATGGTCTCCGCGAGCGAAGAATGGCGGATCGAGAACGGGGAAAGCAGGCGGTCTCAACGTGCGTTCGCCCATTCGCAGTTCGATGGCGTCGTCCGCCACATCGGCGAAAAGCTGGCCTTCATCGTGGCGGAGACCGAGCGCATCGCCGAGCGCGCGCGCGATCGGATCCGCGTGGAATATGAAGACCTGCCGCCGCTGACCGACCTGCATGCCGCGCTGCAGCCAGACGCGCCGCAGCTTCATCCGCATTACCCCGGCAACGTGATGCAGCGCTATCGCATCCGCAAGGGCGACGTTGCGACTGCATTCGCGCGGTGCGATGTCATCGTCGAAGACACCTACACCACGGGCGCGCAGGAACACGCCTATCTGCAACCCGAGGCCGGCCTGGCGTACATTGACGAAGCCGGCCGCGTCACCGTGCAGGTGGCCGGCCAGTGGACGCACGAAGACCAACATCAGATCGCGCACGCGCTGGACTTGCCGCTCGATCAAGTGCGGGTGATCTACCCGGCCATCGGCGGCGCGTTTGGCGGGCGCGAGGATATGAGCGTGCAGATCGTGCTGGCGCTGGCGGCGTGGAAGCTGCGCCGGCCCGTCAAGATCGTCTGGACGCGCGAAGAGAGCATCATCGGCCACCACAAGCGCCACCCAATGTGGTTCCATGCCAAACTCGGCGCGACGCGCGACGGCCGGCTGCTAGCCGCGCAGGTTGAGGTGCGTGCCGATGCCGGCCCGTACGCCTACACCTCGACCAAGGTGCTGGGCAACGCGACGGTGACGTGCACCGGCCCATACGAAATCCCCAACGTTGCCGTGGATGCCTGCGCCGTCGTCACCAACAACGTGCCCAGCGGCGCCTTTCGCGGCTTCGGCGCGCCCCAAGCGCTCTTCGTGGCCGAGACGCAAATGAACAAGCTGGCCGAGAAGTTGGGCATAGACCCCGTCGCTCTGCGCCTGAAGAACGCCCTGCGCGACGGCAGCCTGACCGTCAACAACACGCCGATCCCGCCTGGCTGCACCATCGCCGATGTCATCGAGCGCTGCGCCGCCGCAGCCGGCTATGCAGAACCGCGAGGGGACGAAAGCCGACGCACTCCTCAATCTTCAATGCCCGCGCCTCAGCTTCGCATTGGGCGCGGCTTTGCCTGCGGGCACAAGAACGTCGGCTTCTCGTTCGGCTTCCCGGAGCGCTGTGAAGCCACGGTGGAGTTGCACGGCGGCGCGGAGATCGAGCGCGCGGTGGTGCGACATGCCGGCGCCGAGTGCGGCCAAGGCGCGCACACCGCCTTCCTTCAGCTCGCCGCCGAGATGTTGCATCTGCCGGTCGAGAAGATTGAGTTGGTGCTGAGCGATACCGCGACCAGCGGCAGCAGCGGCAGCGCGTCCGCCTCGCGCCTGACGTTCATGGCGGCGCACGCCATCCAGGGCGCGATCGCCGATGCCCTGGAAAAATGGCGCGACGAAGAGCGGCCGGCCATCGCGCATCACATCTATCGTCCGCGCCCCACGACGCCGATGGACGAAGCGACTGGCCAGGGCGATCCGAACATTACCTACGGCTACGTCGCGCAATTCGCCGAGGTCGCGGTGGACGTAGAAACCGGCCACGTCCACGCGCGGCGCATCGTATGCGCCGACGACGTGGGGCGGGCCGTCAACCCGCAACAGGTCATCGGACAGATCGAAGGCGGCGTGGTGCAGGCGCTGGGCTGGACAAACCTGGAGAACTTCGTCACGCGCGATGGGCATGTCCTGTCTTCGCACTTCAGCACCTACTTGATCCCCTCGGTGCTCGACGTGCCCGATCGCGTTGAGTCGGTGATCGTGGAGAACCCAGACCCCCACGGTGCGCTGGGCATCCGCGGCATGGCCGAGATGCCGTTCTTGGCCGTCGCGCCGGCGATTATCGCCGCGATTCACGACGCGACCGGCGTATGGATCAACGATCTACCGGTCACACCGGAACGGCTGCGCCGTGCGCTAAAAGCGGCGCGCTGACGCGCTAACGCTGCTCCTGCGCCGCTCTCTCCGCCAGCCACAGATGATGACCAAAAACGATAGCCCAATCGTCCCCTCGACGCTCGTCGCCGCGGCCGCCGCTGTGCGCGCCGGCGCCTGCTCACCGGTCGCCTTGGTCGAAGACGCCCTCGCGCGCGTCGCGCGCTTCCAAGACTTGAACACAATCGCTTTCCTCGACGCCGACCGCGCCTTGGCCGAAGCGCATGCGCTCGAACGAGAGGCGCGCGATGGGCGCATCCGTGGTCCGCTACATGGCGTGCCCATCACGGTCAAGGATCTGTTCAACGTGCGCGGCATGCCGACGAAAGCCGGCACAAACGCGCCGCTGCCGCCCATTGAGCCAGATGAGGCGGTAGCTGTGGCGAAGCTGCGCGCAGCAGGGGCGATCATCCTGGCTAAGACCAACATGCAGGAGATCGCGCTAGGGTTGAACGGCGAGAATCCATGGACGGGCGACGTGAAGAATCCGCGCGATCCGGCGCGACAAGCAGGCGGTTCGTCGTCCGGCTCGGCGGCTGCGACGGCGGTCGGCATCGGCTATGGCTCGCTGGGCAGCGACACCGCCGGCTCGATCCGCTTGCCGGCCTCGTTTTGCGGCATAGTGGGCTTTAAGCCATCGTTTGGCGCAGTCTCGCTCGAAGGCGCGCTGGCGCTCATCTCCAGTTGCGACCATGCCGGGCCGATCACTCGCACGGTGGCTGATGCCGCAGCGATGTTCGCGGCCTTGTCGGATCGCGGCAGCCTTTCGTCCTCTCTAGGGGATTTCGGCAGCGGCGCGCCGCGCTTTGTCATCCCGCGCGCCTACCTGGCGGGCGCGCTGACGCCCGAGGTGCGCGCCGCGTTCGAGGCGTTCATCGCGCGCCTGCGGGCTGCCGGCGCGTCGGTCGCCGACGTCACGCTGGACATCGGCGACGCGGGCGAGGCTTTTCTGCCTTTGCGCGCGGAGTCGGTGATGGTGCATCGCCGCGCGCTGGAGACGCAGCCGGAGGCGTTCGCGCCCACCGTGCGCGAAGCGCTGATGCGCGGCTATGCGTTCAGCGCGGTGCAATACTTGGAGGCCAAACAACGTCAGGGGGAGATGCGCGCGGCGATCCACCGAGCGCTGCGAGGCGCCGACGCCCTGCTTATGCCGGCAGCGCCGTGCGTCGCCCCGCCGCGCGGCACGGTCGAGATCAACCTAGAATCCGGCGCAAAGAACCTGCGTCAGGCGATCCTGCGCCTCACCGCGCCGGCGGCGTTCGCCGGCGCGCCGGCGCTGTCGCTGCCGTTCGCGCAATGCGACGGGTTGCCGGTCGGCGTTCAGGTGATCACACCGTTCGGCGAAGATGAACGGGCGCTGCATGTCGGCGCGTGGATCGAACGCATCCTGGAAAGGTAGCCAATAGACCTGCTATCAAAGATGCGCGCGAGCATCGTTCGTCTGGCGCTTTTCGCGCTCGGCCTGGCCACCGGCGCAACGCTGGGCGTGCGCTGGATCGCGCGGCGCGCCGCGCTGATCACGCCGCCGGCCTTCGCGCCCCTGCTGCTCAGCCCGCTGCGCATGGCCTACCGCGCGCCGTCGCAGCTCGCGCGTTTCCTCGACCCTAAGCCGAACTGGACTATGCTCGACCTGGGCTGCGGCAACGGCGCATTTGCGCTGCCGCTCGCGCGCTATGTGCGCCGCATACACGCGGTGGATGTGCAGCCGGCGATGGTGGACGCGCTGCGCCGCCGCCTGCGCCAGGCGCGCCTGGACAACGTGGTTGCGCAGGTTGCACCGGCGTCGCAACTGCCTTACGATGCGCACACCTTCGATGCTGTGCTGATGATCTCCATCCTGCCAATGTTGCATGACCGCGACGCCGCCCTGCGCGAGGTGCGCCGCGTGCTCAAACCCGATGGCGTGCTTGTCATCGGCGAGGAGTGGATCGAGCCGGAGTATGTCGGCTGGCGCACGGTGACGCGATGGGCCGAGCACGCCGGCTTCGTGCTGCAAGCCCGCGAGTCGAACCTGATGTGTTACACGTTAAAGTTTAGGCGAAATCCAGAATTTGCCGGTTGCTGAGCGATGCGCCGACGCTCGGCTAGAAGTCAAAAATCCCAGGCCTGCGCTCAGACAACAGCCCACTGCTTCTCACGATGAGCCTGAACCCCAGCTTTGATCTGGTGACGAACCCGGCCTCGCTCTGCTTGAGCGTGCCCATCCTGGCGCTGTTCGCCTTCCTCGGCTATGTGGCCGTCGCATTCATCAAGGATCAGGCCGATGCGCGACAGCAGCAAACCCACGTCGAGGAGACGCTGGCGACGTTCGGCGTGGATCGTATGTCCCAGGCTGAATTTCGCCAGTTTGTGGCCGGCTTGTTGCAAAAGCAGGGCTACGCCGTGCGCCTGCCGTCGCCTGGCCACAACGAGGCCGAGCAGGACTTTGGGCTGGAGTTGATCGCCGTCAAAGATGGGGCGTCGCGCGTCGTCTGCGCCGTGCGCTACGACAAGCCACTCTCGCCTGGAACGATCCGCTATGCCAATGGCTGCCGGGCGCGCCATGGTTGCAGCGCAGCGATGGTGGTCACCAACAGCACCTTTCGCGTCGAAGCGCGCAAGCTGGCCCAAGAGACCGGCTGCGCCCTGGTAGGCCGCGCAGAGTTAGCCGACTGGGTCGCGGGGGAGAAGGCTCAATGACCGGTGGCCTGCGCCCGCACAAGCGCGGCGTAGTAGCCCCCTGGCTTGTTCACCAGCGTCTGGTGGTTGCCCACTTCGACGATCCGGCCGTGCTTTAGCACTATGATCTGATCGGCCTTGCGGATGGTCGAGAGACGATGCGCAATCACGATGGCCGTCCGCCGGCCGTGCGGTGAATCTTCGGCCGCCATCAGCTTCTCAAACGCATCCTGAATCAGCCGTTCGGTCTCGGTGTCCACTGCGGAGGTTGCTTCGTCGAGCACGATCACGCGCGGGTCGGCCAGGATAGCCCGCGCAATCGAGAGGAGCTGGCGTTGGCCGACGGAGAACTGCGAGCCGCGTTCGTGCGCTACCGTCTCGTAGCCGTCGCTCAGTTGCATGATGAAGTCATGGCAGTTTGCTTGCCTGGCTGCAGCGATCACTTCTTCCATTGTGGCGTCGGGACGGCCGTAGCGGATGTTATTGGCGATCGTGTCGCTGAAGATGAACGGCTCCTGCAACACTACGCCGATCTGCGAGCGGAGCGATTGCTGCGTGACGGCGCGCACGTCGTAGCCGTCCACCGTGATGCGCCCGCCGGTCACGTCGTAGAAGCGGCACACCAGGCTGGCCAGCGTCGTCTTGCCGGAGCCGGTTTGCCCGACTAGGGCGACCAATTGCCCCGGCTCAATGCGCAGCGAGACATCTTCCAGGGCGTTGCGCGATTCGTCGTAGCCAAAATACACATGGTCGAAGACGATCTCGCCTTTGATAGGCGGCAAGGCGACGGCATTTGGCGCGTCAGTGACTGTCGGCTGGGTATCCAGCAACTGGAACACTTTGTCGGCCGAGGCCAGCGTGGCCTGCAGCACCACGTACATGTTGGTGAGCGTGCTGATCGGCGCCCACAGGTTGTTGATGTAGGCCGTGAAAGCGACTAAGGTGCCGACGGTGAGCGCCTCGCCGCCGACGCCGAGCCGGTTGGCCGCGATGAACAGCACGATGACCAGCGCGGTGGATCGGGTGATCTCCACCAGCGGCGAGAACCACGACTGCAAGCCGATCACCTTCATCCACTCGGTCACCACGCGTTGGTTAGCGGCCTGAAACTGTCCGAGGTTGACGTTCTCGCGGACGAACGCCTGAATGACGCGCATGCCGGCGATGTTCTCGGCCAGGAAGATGTTGAAGCGCGTCATGTTCTCGCGCACGCGCTCCCACCCCTCGTATAGTCGTGGGCGCATATACAGCCCGATGACGGTGAGCACCGGCAACATGCACAGCGCAATCAGCGTGAGCGTCGGGTTGATGGCAAACATCAGAACGATCACGATCAGGCCAGACATCACGTCGTTGACCACGTTGGCCACTTGGTTGGTGAGGAAGTCGTTCAGCGTGCTGGCGTCGCCGATGAAGCGCGTCATCGTCTTGCCGACCGGCTCATTCTCGTGAAACTTGAAGGACAGGCCGGCGACGTGGCGAAAGAGCTGCTGGCGCAGGTTAACCAGAATGTCCCAGCTGATGCGCTGGATCAGGTGCGACCGCACATACACCCCGCCCCAGTTCACAGCGTGCATCACCACAGCCAGGAACAGCAGCGGCAAAAAGCCATCCGGGTTGCCGACGGCGATGTGCTCGTCAATCAACTTGCGGTCAACGAATGGGTAGAGCTGCGCCAGCGTGACGCACACGACGTAGATGCCCAAGGTGACCAGCATGCGGAGGCGATAAGGTCGCAGGTATGAGAACAGCCGGCTCAGCGTGTGACGCGGCGGCGAAGAGGGCGGTTCGTCCTGACCGGCGCGCGCGAGGGGTTTGACTAGGCTGCGGAGCATCGGAATTCGTGATTTGGCGTATGCTCAAACGCCCACCACCTGTGGGGTGATGGGGAGCGCCTCACTCATGGTCTCAGCGGCGCTCATGCGCTGCATTTCCAGCACGTGGCGATAGTAGCCGCTGCTGCGCGCCAGCTCGACGTGCGTGCCTTGCTCGACAATTCGGCCGCCGCGCAGCACGATGATGTGATCGGCTTGTTCCACAGTAGACAGCCGGTGGGCGATGAGGATAGTCGTCCGGCCCTGCATGACCGTGCGGATGGCGGCCTGCAATAGCTTCTCCGTCTCGGCATCCACCGCCGACATCGAGTCGTCCAGGATCAAGATGCGCGGGTCTAGCAGGATGGCGCGGGCGATAGCGATGCGCTGGCGTTGCCCGCCGGATAACCCAATCCCGCGCTCGCCGATCTTGGTGTCGTAGCCGTCCGGCAACTTGACGATGAAATCGTGCGCCTGCGCCAGTTTCGCAGCGCGCTCAATCGCTTCGCGCGGCGCATCGGGCCGGCCAAAGGCGATGTTCTCTGCGATTGTGGCCGAGAACAGCAGCGCATCCTGCGCCACCATGCCGATCTGCCGGCGCAGCTCGGCCAGATCGAGCGTCCGCACGTCGCGCCCGTCCACCAGCACCCGGCCCGCCGTCGGGTCGTAAAAACGCCCAATTAGGTGCACTAACGTGCTCTTGCCGCTGCCGGTCGCGCCCACCACGGCCAGCGACGATCCGGCCGGGATGCGCAAATTGATATCTTGCAGCGTATTCGCCCGCGAGGTGGGATAGCTGAAGCTCACCTGCTCGAATTCGATTTCACCGCGCAGTTCGCCGTCCAGGCGCTGCGGGCGCGCCGGGCTACGGATCGTCACCGGCTCATCGAGCAGCTCGAAGATGCGCACCGACGCCGTCGCAGTTTGGCTAAAGGCGTTGAGCTGCGTGCCGAGCGCATTCACCGCGCCGAGCAGCAGCAGGCTCAGGCTAATCGCCGCAACCAGCGCGCCCAGGGTCAAGCTGCCTCCCATCACCATATACCCGCCAACTCCGATCATCAGGAGTTGCATAAAGCGACCGATGCTGCCGATCACTGCCCAGCGCCTGTTCCACAGGTCATTGATGCGCAAGCTGCCGTCGCGCACCTCGGCCACCGTCGCCATGAACTTGCGTTCTTCCTGCGCCTCTTGCGCGAACGCTTTGACCACCTTCACGCCGGCTAGGCTGTCCTGCAAGGTCGCCGACATCTTGGCAAAGAGTTGATGCTGAAGCGCCCAGGGTTCGCTCAGGCGGCGATGCGCAAAATACATGGCCAGGCCGGAGGCGACCATTGGCCCTGCGGCAAGCAACGCCAAGACGATACTCTGCTCAAAGAGGGCGATGGTCGCCAGCACGATCGTCGTTGCATGATTGAGCGACTCGACCAAGATCTGAGACAGGAAGATGCGCGTGCTCTCCACGTCGCTGCTTACTCGGCTCATCAGCCGGCCGGTCTGTTCCTTATCGTAGAAGCTGTAGGGGAGCACAAGCAGCTTGCGATACAGCGCCGCGCGCACGTCGGTCATCACCAGTTGGCCGAGCGCATTCTGGCCGTAAGAATAGAAATAGGTCGCTGCTGCGCGCGCGCCGGTGACGAGCAGCAGCAAGGCTAAGTAGGGCAACAGCAGTTCGAGTCGCCGCGCGCCGATCACATCGTCCACGATGGCCTTGATGACTAGCGGCGCAACGATCAGCATCGCGGAGAGGAAGAAGTTGACAAGAACCAGGGCGATGACGAGCTTCCGATGCGGTTTCAGGAAGGCGAGCAGCCGGGGCATACGGGTGTATCGACCTCGAACGCGGGCGATTATAGGGAGGATGCGCGAAATCTGCTAGGGGTTAACGTGAAGTTCAGATTTCTGTGTATCCTGCCTCGTTGAGCGCTTTCTGCGGGTGCGGATGGCGAACTTAGCCAAAAACACGCTGAGATTCAGGAGGTGACTGAGAAGTGTCGCGAACAACGATCGGTTTCGGCGTTGCGTTGATCATCGCCGGTTTGGGCGGATACCTGCTGGGCGGCGCATCCAGCTTCACTGCGCTGATCCCCGCGCTGTTCGGCCTGGCGCTGGTCGGCTTGGGCTGGTGGGCCGGACGGGGTAGTGAGAAGACAGCCATGCACATTGCGGCGGTCGTCGGCCTGATTGGGACGTTAGCGCCGCTGTCGCGCATCATCCCCGGCCTGGCGAGCGGCGGCGACCTGGGCGTCGCCTTCTGGTCGAACGTCGCGATGTTCGTGATCAGCGGCGCGTTCTTTGCCCTGTGTGTGAAGTCGTTTGTGGATGCCCGTCGGACGCGCGCAGCCGCAGCCAAGTAACGCAAGGGGACAGCGTCATGCTCGTGCAGACGCTGCCCTATCGGGCGCGCGATGCCGCCACACTAGCAGCGCCGCTGCGCCACAGACCGCCAAAAACGACAGCCCGTGCACCACGTTGAACGGCGTGCCTGGGAAAAACCAGGAATCGGTGCGCAAGAACTCTAGGCAGAACCGCCCCAGCGGATACCAGATGGCATACATGAGGATCAAATCACCGTCGCGCAGTTGTTTCTCGAATCGGCGCGAGACGGCGTTGAGCAGCGCGAAACCGGCCAGGTTCCAGATCGCTTCATAGAGGAACAGCGGGTGGAAGCGCGTGCTCTCCGGGTAACGCGCAAGATCGTCGAACGGCGGGATGCGATGGGGCGGGTCAATGCGCAAGCCCCACGGCAGCGTTGTAGGCGGCCCATAGAGTTCTTGATTGATGAAGTTGCCTAGCCGAGCAATGGCCTGGCCGAGCGGCAGCCCCAACGCTGTGCCGTCGAGATAGATCGCTGCCGACAAGTTTCGCCGGCGCGCGAAGAGCCAGAGCGCGATCGCGCCGCCGATGAAGCCGCCGAAGATGTGCAGCCCGCCCCCCATCACGTTCGGGATTTCGAGCGGATTGGCGAGGTAGCGCTCGATGCCACTGGGGCCGCGCGGCGACTGGATGAACACGTAATACAGCCGGGCGCCGACGATTGCCCCTATCAGCACCCAGAGCAATCCATCCCACACGTTGCTGCCATCCTGACCTTTGCGCCCTACGTAGCGTGCCGCGATTGCGGCTGCGACGATGAACGCCGTCACCATCAGCACGCCGTACCACCGCAGCGCAAGCGGGCCGATTTCGATCAACACAGGGCCAACCGGCGGATACATGGCATCTACTCCAGATAACCCAGGTCGCGCAGGCGTTTCAACACAAGCGGATCGTCACTTACTGCAGCCTGCTCCGCTGCCTGCCGGCTCGACTGCCGCAGCGCAAACGCGCGCAGCCGCTCTCGCAGCGCCTCGACCTGCGCCGGCAGCGCATCGCACAGGTTCACCGTCTCGCCGGGGTCGTGCGCCAGGTCATATAGCTCGAAGTGATCGGCGCCGGTCTGGATGAGCTTGTAGCGCCCGCTGCACACGGCAATGCGCCGCTGGTCTGCGCCGCGCCGTCGGGCCAGCTCTGGCTTGCGGCGCATGAGCAAATGTTGCACGTTTTCCGGCAGGACGGCTTCGGCGAACGCCTCGCCTTGCTCCGGGTCATTTGCCCCGGCGTTTGCCAGCGAGAGCGCGCGCTCCGTCGGCGAGGCGATGTCGGCGGCAGCAAGCACCGTGTGGAAGAGCCGCCGCGACGACACGAAACGATCTTCGCGCGTGCCCGGCGCAAACTCCCCGCTTGGATCGCGCACCAACAGCGGCACGTGGATGAGCTCGTTATACAGCGAGATCGTGTGGCCGACCAGTTGCCGCTCGCCCAGATGCTCGCCGTGGTCGGATGTGATGATAAACAGCGCGCGGTCGAGCGCGCCGCTCGCGCGCAGCCGGTCGAGGAACGCCCCGACCATTTCATCCTGCCAGGCCGCTTGCGCGTCATACATGTTGTCCAACAGCGCTTTATAGGCCGGCAAAATCTCATCCTCCAGCGGCGCCAGCCATCCGAAGGCGTCACTGTTGAAACGGCGCAGATAGCGCTGCAATTCACGATCGCGCAGGAACTCCGGCGCGAAGCGTTCCACCAGCCGGCGCGGCGCATGATACGGCATGTGCGTGTCCATCAGGTTGATGAAGCAAAAGACCGGCTGGTTCGCCGTCAAACCCTCGCGCCGAATGAGCAATCGGGCGGCGTCGCTGAGTGAACGCGCCGAATTGCCCTTTAAGCTCAGCGCCGCCTGCCAAATCGGAAAGAACAAGGGCGTAAACGACAGCTCGGTCAGCCGCTCCGAGTTCGCAACGATGCCTTGCACGCCGGAGACGAACTCGGCGAACTTGCGCTTAAACCACTGTCGGTACTTGTCCAGCAAGCCGGATTTCACGCTGGCCTGGTTCGGGTGGGTCGTAATCAGGCCGACGTAGTTGAGGAAGCTTTGAAAGCCGCGCCGTAGGCCGTTGTTCACCACGCCGATGAGCGGATTGTTGCAGAAGGCCGCGGTGAAGTAGCCGCCGTCCCGCAGGCGCTCGGCCAGCGTGGGCAGCGCGCTGGGGAGCACGCTGGTCGTTTGGAACATGCCGTGGACGGACGGATATTCGCCGGTGAAGAGCGAGGCATGCGCCGGGATGCTCCATTGCGCCGGCGCGATGGCCCACTGGAAGCGCCGGCATTCGCGCGCGAATGCATCCAGATTCGGCGAAGTCCGCGTGGGGTAATCAAAGCAGGCAAAGCGATCTACCCGGCGCGTGTCGAGCACGAGCAGCACGATGTCGGGTCGGCGATGGGACATGCCGTGGAGAGTATAGGCGTTTCGTATTAAGCGGACTTAACTTCCAAAGCGACCTCACCGGCCGCGCCCGCCGAACACGCGGTTGACTTCAAAGACGTTCCTGACCTGCTTGAGTTTGTTCATCACTGGCGCAACCTGATCGGCGTTCGCCAGCTCGGCCTTGAGCCACACCTGCACTTCGCCGTGCTGCAAGTCGCGTTTAGCGATGCTCACATCGGTGATGTTGATCTTGTTCTCCGCCAGCACCTGGGTCAGCTCGGCCAGCAGGCCGGTGCGCTCGGCAGCGGTGATCATGAACTGCGCGGGGTATGTCTCGCTGGGACTGCCGACGTAGACCACTTCGATCAGGCGCTCCTGCTCCGCGTTGAGGATGTTCTTGCAGTCGCGCCGGTGCACCTTAACGCCTTGGCCGCGCGTGACATAGCCGATCACCGGATCGCCGGGCAGCGGGTTGCAGCACTGCGCCGGCGTGCAGTACATACCGTGCACGCCGGCGACGATGAACTGGCCGCCCTTCGCCGGCGCGCCGCCGTTGCGCTTGGGTCGGATCAGGCTGGTCAAGCCGGCCAGGCCGGTCGGCCGTTCCTCGCGCTGCTTCTGCCGTCGGCGCTCCTCTTCCAGCACGCGCGACGACACGCTCATCAGCGTGATGGTGCCGTAGCCCACCTTCTCTAGGAAGTCTTCCTCTTTGCCCGGCTCTACCTTGAACAGGCGATAAACGTCGGTCAACTTCATCCAATCCGACACGCCCATGCGCTTGAGTTCGCGCTCGATCATCTCGCGGCCGGCGGCGATGTTTTGCGCGCGGTCTTGTCTGCGGAACCACTGGCGCACCTTATTTCGCGCCGCCGAAGTCGCGATATAAGACGGATCGTGCAACCAGTCGCGGCTGGGTTGGGCGTTCGGCCGGGTGATCACTTCAACTTGGTCGCCGTTCCTCAGTTTGTAGGTTAGCGGCTCCATGCGCCCGTTCACCTTGCCGCCCCGACAGTGGTCGCCGATCTCGGTATGGATGCGATAGGCAAAGTCGAGGATGGTTGAGCCGGCGGGTAGCTCGATCAACTTGCCCTTGGGGGTGAAGCAGAAGACGGTGTCCTTGAACTGGTCGGTCTTCAGCGCATCTACGAACGATGTAGCGTCCTCGGCTTCGCTGCCGATGGACTTGATGGCCTCGCGCAATTGCTCGATGTGCTTTTGATAGGCGCTGCTGAGCTGCGCGTCGTCTTTGTAGAGCCAGTGTGCGGCGACGCCATATTCGGCGGCCCGGTGCATCGCCCGTGTGCGGATTTGCACCTCCAGCGTTTTGCCATCTTCGGTGATGACCGCCGTGTGCAGGCTCTGATAGCGGTTGTCCTTTGGCGTAGCGATGTAGTCATCGAACTCGCCGGGGATGGGCTTCCACAGCCGATGCACGATGCCGAGCACGATGTAGCAGGTCTGCACAGCCGGCTGTGCCATCAATTGCGCCTGCTGGGCCAGCCGGCGTTCGCGGTTCTTGGCGGCGCGATCCTGCTGGGCCTCTCGTTGCAGCTCGTCCACGATCGCGTCCACGTTCACCTCGCCCCCTTCGTCGTCCGCCGGCAGGTCAGGCGAGGGAGGGGCTTCGGGCGCTTCGTCGCTGCCGTCTTCGATGATGACGCGGATGGCCTGCGTGTCTCTGATCTGGTCAAACGAGGCGTTCTTGCGCTGCATCTTGCGCCAGATGCTGTAAATTTGTTTAGCGCGGCCGGTGATTTCGACGTGATAGATGCCGGCCTCGGCCAGGGCGTCGCGCAGCGCCAGGATGTAACGGCGCACGCGCCGTTCACGCTCCTCCGCGCCGGCCTCCACCATGCGCGAGAGGAAGGCATATTGGTCGGGATCCGCATAGCGAAAGCCCAAGTCTTCGAGCTGTATCTTCCATTCCCAGATGCCCAGCCGATTAGCCAGCGGCGCGTAGATGTCCAGCGTCTCGCGCGCGATGCGGCGCTGCTTCTCCGGCGGCAGCGCATCCAACGTGCGCATGTTGTGCAGCCGGTCGGCCAGCTTGATCAGCACCACGCGCACATCCTCGGCCAGGCCGAGCATCATCTTGCGCAAACTCTCGGCGTCGCGCTCGGTGCGGTAGTTGAACGTCTGCGGCGCTTCGTCCGATGCACCTTCGCCGGCGGTGAACTCGCGCTTGATGCCTTCGCGCTTGCTGAGCTTCGTCACGGCATCCACGAGCTTGGCAATCTCATCGCCGAACTGGGCGCGGATGTCATCCACCGTGACCGGCGTATCTTCGGCCACGTCGTGCAATAACGCCGCCGCGATGGTCGGGGGATCAAGCTTGGTCTGGGCGAGGATGCCCGCCACGGCCAGCGGGTGCGTGATATACGGCTCGCCGGTCGAGCGTTTCTGGTCAATGTGCGCCGCTTCGGCCAAGCGATAGGCACGCTCGATCAGCGCAAGGTCTGCGCTGCTGCTCCGTGGCGCCATCAGGCTGAGCAGCTCATCAAGGGACTTGACCGCACGGTGCTCCTCCATCCCGCTTAGGCGCCTCGCCTGCCCTTTACCCCCTTTATTTTAACCACGAAAAGCTACCTCCACAGGCTTTCTTAACCACCGGTGGTATCCTCTCTTCCCATGAGTGTCATCCACGGCTTCGAGCTGGTTCGCGAAGAGATCATCCCTGAGATCAACTCGACGGCGCAGCTTTACCGCCACGTCAAGACCGGCGCAGAATTGCTTTCGCTGATCAACGACGACGAGAACAAAGTCTTCGGCATCGCGTTCGTCACGCCGCCGCAGGATTCGACCGGCCTCCCCCACATCCTCGAACACAGCGTGCTGTGCGGCTCGCGCAAATATCCGGTCAAGGAGCCGTTCATCGAGCTGGCCAAAGGGTCGCTGAACACCTTCTTGAACGCGATGACGTATCCCGATCGCACCATTTACCCGGTCGCCAGCCAGAACGTCAAAGACCTCTACAACCTGATAGACGTGTATCTCGACGCGGTGTTCTACCCGCGCATCACGCCGTGGACGCTCATGCAGGAAGGTTGGCATTATGAGCTGGAAGCCCCTGACCAGCCGTTGCAGTTCAAGGGCGTTGTTTTCAACGAGATGAAGGGCGCCTACTCATCGCCCGACAATGTGCTCGCTCGCACGATTCAGCATACGCTCTTCCCCGACACCATCTATGGGTTCGACTCCGGCGGCGACCCAGCCGTCATCCCTGACCTGACCTACGCGCAGTTCAAAAAGTTCCACGAGACGTACTATCACCCCTCCAACGCGCGCATTTTCTTCTACGGCAACGACGACCCGGAAGAGCGGCTGCGCTACCTAGATGCCTGGTTGAGCGCGTTTGATCGCATCGAGGTGAAGCCGGCGATCGGCCTACAACCGCGCTGGCAGGCGCCGCGGCGCATCGTTGAGCGCTACGATGCCGGCGATGAGCCGCAGACCAAGCGCGGCATGGTCTCGATCAACTGGCTGCTGACCGATGAAAGCGACCCGGAGACGGCGCTGGCCCTCAACATTCTGTCGCACATGCTGGTGGGCACGCCGGCCTCGCCCTTGCGCAAGGCGCTGATCGACAGCGGGCTTGGCGAGAACTTGACCAGCAGCGGCTACGATGACGAGCTGCGCCAGTCCACGTTCTCCGTTGGATTGAAGGGCATGCATCCCGCCGACGCCGATAAGCTGGAGCAACTAGTGCTGGACACCTTGGCGAAACTGGCCCGCGACGGGTTCGAGCCGGAGCAGGTTGAGGCCTCGGTCAACACCATCGAGTTCCGTCTGCGCGAGAGCAACTTCGGCAGCTTCCCACGCGGCATCGTCTTCATGACCAGGGCGCTGCAAACCTGGCTCTACGGCGGCGACCCGTTTGCGCCGCTGGCCTTCGAGCGGCCGCTACAGTCCATTAAGGATCGTCTAGGGCGCGGTGAATCGGTCTTCACCGACCTGATCCAAAAATACTTCCTCGACAACCCGCACCGCACGACGGTGATCCTAACTCCCGACGCAACGGTGCGCCAGGAGCTGGCTGCGAAAGAGCGCGCCCGGCTGGATGCAGCGCGCGCGCAAATGAGCGACGCCGACATTCAGCGCATCCTCGCCGAAACTCAGACGCTTAGGGAGATGCAGCTCACGCCCGACCCGCCCGAGGCGCTGGCCACTATCCCTTCGCTCAAGCTGAGCGACCTTGACCGCCATAACAAAGTAATTCCCATTGAAGTCCTCGATGGGCCGGGCGGCGCGACGATTCTGTATCACGACCTGTTTACCAACGGCATCGTCTACATCGATCTTGGCTTCGACCTGCGTACCCTGCCGCCTGAAGATGTGCCGTATGCCGCGCTGATGGGCCGCGTCCTGCTGCAGATGGGCACGGACAAAGAGGATTTCGTCAAGCTACTGCAGCGGATCGGGCGAAAAACCGGCGGCATTAGCCCCAGCACGTTGAACACCGTCTCACGCGAGAGCCGCCAAGCCGTCGGGCGCTTCTTCCTGCGCGCCAAGAGCACCGTCGCCCAATTCGACGACCTGCTCGACATCCTGCGCGACGTGCTGCTGAACGCTCAACTCGATAACCGCGAACGCTTCAAACAGATCGTGTTGGAGAACAAGGCCGGCATGGAGAGCAGCCTCGTCCCCAGCGGCCATACGTTCGTCAACGTTCGCCTGCGGTCGGCTTTCGGCCAGTCCGACTGGGCTGCCGAGCAGATCGGCGGCGTGAGCCAGCTCTTCTTCCTGCGCCGTCTGGCCGAACAAGTGGAGCGCGACTGGGACGGTGTGCTGGCCCGGCTGCTTCGGGTGCGCGACCGACTGATCACGCGCCAGGGCATGGTCGCAAACGTCACGCTCGACGCAAAGAACTGGGATGCACTGGAGCCGAAGCTGCGCGACTTCATCACACAACTCCCGATCATCCATCATCCGCCGTCCGACTGGCCCGACGGCGGCGAAGCCGGCAATGAGGGGTTGACCATCCCGGCGCAGGTCAACTATGTGGGCAAGGGCGCAGACCTCTATGCGCTCGGCCACCAACTGAGCGGGACGTGGCTGCCGGTGCAGAACTACTTGCGCACTGGCTACCTGTGGGAGCGCGTGCGCATGCAGGGCGGCGCCTATGGCGGCTTCTGCACCTTCGACGTGCGCAGCGGCGCATTTACCTTCCTCTCGTACCGCGACCCCAACCTGCTCGGCACGATTCGCAACTACGACGGCGCTGCCGCCTTCCTGCGCCAGCACCCACCCAGCGAAGAAGAGGTGACGCGCACCATTATTGGCGTGATCGGCGATATAGACGACTACATGCTGCCCGACGCCAAAGGCTTCACCTCGATGGTGCGCTATTTAGCCGGCGAGGCCGAGGAAGCGCGCCAACGCATCCGCGATGAGGTGCTCGGCACCACGCCACGGGATTTCGTGCGCTTCGCAGACATCCTAGATGATGTGAGCACGCATGGCCGCGTCGTGGTGATGGGCGCGCCGCAGAACATCGAAGGCGCCAACGCCGAGATGGGCGATGGCTGGCTGAGCGTAAGCAGGGTGCTGTAGGCTCACGCGTGACGCGCCGAGCACAATCTTTCTTTTGCTTTCTTTTGTCGGCTCGGCTTAAGGCGCGGCCGCCGGCTCGCGGCTCATCCCTTCGGCAGGTGCATCGGCATCACCAGATGAAAGAAGTGGTCATCGCCGAGGGCGCGGATGACGGCCGGGCTGCGCGGCTGCGTAGTCTCAATCGCGGCCTGCGGCGTGTCCACCGCAGAGAAAGCTTCAATCAGATACTTGACGTTGAAACCGATTTCAATTTCGTTGCCGACGACGGTCGCCTCTAGCTCGCTCTGATTATCGCCGGTCTCGTCGGCGCGGGCGACCACAGTCACTTTGCCCGGTTCGAGTTCTTCACCCGGCTTGACCAACACACGCACGGTATCCAGCGAATCGCGGGCAAAGATGCTGGCTTGCCGGCACGCCTTCAGCATCTCGGCGGTGTTGACAATCGTGCGCGTGTCGTGGCGCTTGGGGATGATCGGCTCATAGTCGGGGAACTTCTGGTCTATCAATTGTGCGACCACGTCCACGTCCTTCATGTGAAAGAGCACCTGGCCGTGCGAGGGGGTGATGCCAATCGCCACCGGCTCTTCCTGGTCGCCCATGACGCGCCCGACTTCGACCAGCGCTTTGGCCGGGATCAGGATCGTGCGCGGTTCGCTTACCGGCTCCTTCAGTCGGTCCGATCGCACGCTCAGACGAAAGCCGTCTGTCGCCGCCATTGTGATGGTGTCGCCTTCCAGCTTGGTGAGCACGCCGGTCAGCGTTGGGCGGCTCTCATCGGTAGCAGCCGCAAACACCACCTGGGTAATCATCTTCTTGAGCACGGTTGGGTCAATGCGCGCCGTGGCAGCATCCTGAAAGGTTGGGATGATTGGGAATTCCTGGGCGTCAATCCCCTTGATGTTGGCGTCGGTGCGGCCGCTGCGTACGCGCAGCGTCTGTGTGCGGATGTTCAGCTCAAGGTCCACGCGATCGGCGGGCAGCAGGGCAACCAGGTCGGTGAACGTGCGCGCCGGCACGGTGATCGCCCCTTCATCTTCCACTTTCGCACCGACCCAACAGCTAATCCCCAGCTCAAGGTTAGTGGCGGCGATCTTCAAACGGCCATGGTCAGTGGCGAGCAAGATGTGCGTGAGCACAGGCAACGTTGCTGTTCGTGGGGCAACGGCGCGGCTGACGATGCTTAATCCGCGCGCGAGGTTTTCCTGCAGGCACGAGAGTCTCATGTTAGGATGCTCAAGCGTAAAGGTGCAATTTCGAGATTATAGAACAGCGCAAGAGGCACAAAGCCTCAAAGCATCAGTCGCCTCAGCGCTTCAGGTTTAAGAGACGGGCGAGCATCTCACAGCCTGTTGTATGATGCTTTGGCTGCGCTGCCCCTCGTTGGGGGGCGCGATCTTCAAAGAAAGCCTCACCGCGTTTAAGTTTCAATCTGAAAACGCGCAGCTTGAGGCGCGTTTGGGTAAGCAAAAGCATAGCCGAACCCACCGCGCACCTCAAAATCTGAACCGATAGCCATGATCAACAGCAAAAACGGCATCCAAGCGATCGGCCTGACCGGCATTCGGCAGACGTGGAACCCCTCACCGGCGCGCACGATCGAGATCGCGATTTGTCGCGGGGAAGGTCATCTGACGGCTGGCGGCGCCTTCCTTGCGGTCACCAGCCCGTTCACCGGCCGCTCGCCCAATGACAAGTTCATCGTCCAGGAACCATCCAGCGAGGACAAGATTTGGTGGGGCAAAGTGAATCGCCCTCTCGATCCGGCCAATTTTGAAGTGCTCGCGCAAGATGTGAAGGCATACCTGAACACAAAGGAGCTGTTCATCCGTGATGTGTATGCCGGCGCCGATCCCGCCTACCGCCTGAACGTGCGCTTGATCTCGGAGAGCGCCTGGCATACCTTGTTCGCATACAACCAGTTCATCCGGCCGTATCCGGCTGACCTGGCCGACTTCGAGCCGAGTTTCACCATCCTGCATGCGCCGGAGTTTCATCCCGATCCGCAGCGGCACGGCACGCGCAAACCGGCCAGCGGCCCGACGGCGGTCATCGCCCTGAACTTCGCGCAGCGCCTGGTGATCATCGCCGGCACGCGCTATGCCGGCGAGATCAAGAAGAGCATCTTCACGGCGATGAACTACTTGCTGCCGCTGCAAGGGGTGTTTCCCATGCACTGCGCGGCCAACGTCGGCCCAGCGGGCGACACGGCGCTGTTCTTCGGGCTGAGCGGCACCGGCAAAACCACGCTCTCCGCCGACCACAATCGCGCCCTCATCGGCGACGATGAGCATGGCTGGAGCGCCGCCGGCGTATTCAACTTCGAGGGCGGCTGCTATGCGAAAGTGATCCGCTTGTCTAAGGAGGCCGAGCCGGAGATCTACGCCACGCTCAGCCAGTTTGGCACGGTGCTGGAGAACGTGGTGATGGACCCGGACACGCACCAACTCGATCTAGACAGCGAGGCGATCACCGAGAACACCCGCGCCGCATATCCGATCCATTTCATCCCGAATTTCGTGGCGACCGGCACCGCCGGCCATCCGCGCAACATCCTCTTCCTCACTGCGGACGCGTTCGGCGTGCTGCCGCCCATCAGCAAGTTAACGCCAGAGCAGGCGGTGTATTTCTTCCTCTCCGGTTACACGGCAAAGCTGGCTGGCACCGAACGCGGGGTGACCGAACCTCAGGCCACGTTCAGCACCTGTTTCGGCGCGCCGTTCATGGTTCACTTCCCGACGCGCTACGCCGAGATGCTGGCCGAGCGGATCAACCAGCACAAGTGCACAGTGTGGCTGGTCAACACCGGCTGGAGCGGCGGGCCATACGGCGTGGGGCATCGCATGAAGATCGCGCACACCCGCGCCATGGTGACAGCCGCGCTGGATGGCACGCTGGCCGCTGTGCCGACACGCCCCGATCCGGTGTTCGGCATCTATGTTCCGGAGTATTGCCCCGGCGTGCCCAGCGACGTGTTACAACCGCGCAACACATGGGCGGATAAGGACGCCTATGATGCTAAGGCGCGTGAGCTGGCCGCGAAGTTCGTTGAGAATTTCGCGCAGTTCGCGGCTCAGGTGAGTCCGGCCGTCGTCGCGGCTGGCCCGCGGGTCGAGGCAGCCGTGTGATACCCATGCGTGGGACAACTGCGCGCCTGGCGCCGGCGCAGACACCGCCGGACGGCAACCGGCAGCCCGATGGCGCCGTCATTGACACGCCTTGCTAGTCACATATAATTGCAAGGCTCGAGCGCCGGTCAAACGACCGGCCGTTGAATTACTCTCACTCGCGCGCGCAGTTCTCTCGTGTGAACGCGCTGCCAACGAGTTAGCAAGAAGGGGATCATGTACGCAGTGGTCGAAGTGAGCGGGCGACAATACCGCGTGTCGCCCGGCGACGAAATCTACGTCGAGAAGCTCGAAGCGGAAGTCGGCAGTGAGCTGAAGCTGCCGGTTCTGTTAATATCAGATGACAATGGCGTGCAGGTCGGCAAACCGCGCGTCAACGGCCGGGAGATCTCGGCGCAAGTCCTGGGACAAGAGAAGGGCGAGAAATTGGTCGTCTTCAAGTACAAGCCCAAGAAGCGCTATCGCAAGAAGACCGGCCATCGCCAGACGTATACCAAGTTGAAGATCATGGGTTGATGACGAAACGACCGATGGATGTCATGCTGGGATGCCACAAGCGGCCCGGCGTCGGTCGTCGCTAATAGGAGTTAAAGATGGCACACAAGAAAGGCGGCAGCTCCACGACGAACGGTCGTGATAGCGAGTCGAAACGGCTCGGCGTCAAGCGCTTTGGCGGCCAATTCGTGCTGGCCGGCAACATTCTGGTGCGCCAGCGCGGCACAAAGTTCAAACCGGGCGCGCATGTCGGCGTGGGTAAAGATCACACATTGTTTGCCACAGCGAACGGCATCGTCGTGTTCGACACGCTGCCCAACGGGCGCAAGCGCGTCAGCGTTCAGCCGGTAGCTGTATCGGTCGTTGAGGAGGGCGCGCGATGAAAAAGGACATTCACCCGAAATATTACGACGAGGCAAAAGTTTACGTCGGCGGCGAATTCATCGGCACGATTGGTTCAACTCGCCCTGAGCTTCACCTCGACGTGTGGAGCGGCACGCATCCCTTCTACACCGGCCAGCAGCGCATCCTTGACACTGAAGGCCAAGTGGACCGCTTCCAGAAGCGGCTAGAGCGAAAGGTCAGCGAGCGAATAGACAAGGCTGAGAAGGCGCGGCGACGGCGCAGCAAGCGCGCGATTGCCGAGATCGTGGACGAGGAAGTGCCCGCCGAGGTGGAATCTGGCGAACCCAAGGGCAATGAATGATGGCCGATGAGATGACTCATCGGTCATCATCATTATTCAAGTGCTCAAATACTGAACCAATGGCCGAGCAAATCATCCCGCCACCCGCGCGCGCTGGCGCAATGTCGCTCACCCGCGCTCAGCGCTGGCGCACATTTTGGCAAGGAGTGATCTTCGTGGCCGGCTTCGCCACCTTCGTCGTCGGCGTGTTCGGCTTCGTCGGAACGTTGCTCGGCGATGTGTTCTACGACCTGCGCGACGGCGTGCGCGCGGTGGGGGGGATCGCCCTGATCGTCTTCGGCCTATTCACGTTGCGCGTCGTGCATCTGCCGTTCCTCTACAGCGACACCCGCCGCGATTTGGGGACGATTGGCCAAAGCGCCGGCGCGGCCCGCTCCTATTTGACCGGCATGGCCTTCGCCGCCGGCTGGACGCCCTGCATCGGCCCGTTCCTCGGCGCGATCCTGACGCTCAGCGTCACCAGCGAACTCGGCGTCCGCATCGCGCTGCTCGTCGCCTACACGCTCGGCCTTGGCATCCCCTTCCTGCTGGTTGCCGCGCTGGCCGACCGCATGGTGCCCGCCTTGCGGCGCGCCCAGAAACACATGCGCGCCGTTGAGGTCATCAGCGGCATCCTCTTGATCGCCATAGGCCTGGCGCTCCTATTCGGCCAAATCTCTCAGCTCAGCGCCTCGTTGGCCGGTTTGCCGTTCGAGCTGGAATCGCAGGTGCTGGGGAGCGCGACGTTGAACGTCCCCGTGGCCGCCGCCGCCGGTGTGCTCTCCTTCCTCTCGCCGTGCGTGCTGCCGCTTGTGCCGGCCTATATCGGCTTTATCGGCGGCGTCGCGGTGAACGACGCAACGCGGCAACAGCGCGCGTAGATTCGCCCGCGCGTCACGTCGCGCGCGCGCGGCCGGCGTTCCTGGCCGCCACGATCTGCACCATCGTCGCCAGCGCAATCTCCTCAGGCGAGCGCGCGCCGATGTCTATGCCGATGGGCGAATGCAGCCGGCTCAACTGCGCCTCGTCCAGGCCGGCGTCTGCCAGTCGCCTGCGGCGCGCCTCGCGCGTCTTCCTTCCGCCCAGCGCGCCCACGTAGAACGCTGGGCTGGCCAGCGCAACGTGCAAGGCTGGGTCGTCGAACTTCGCGTCGTGCGTCAGCGTGACGATGGCGGTCGAGCGCGTGATCGTCAACGACTCGAATGCCTTGCGCGGGTGCTCGTTGATGATGCGGTCAGCGTGTGGGAAACGTTGGCTATTTCCGAAAGCGCTGCGCGGGTCCACGACGATGACGCAGTAGCCCATCGCCTTTGCCAGGGTCGTGAGGGCGATGGCGATGTGCACGCCGCCGACGATAATGAGCGTCGGCCTGGGCAACAGGGCTTCGACGAAGGCGACGACCGGCGCGCTGCCGACGGTATGCAGCGCGACCCGTCGCGATGCGCCTTCCCGAAGCGCCTCCTGCGCCGCATGGAGCAGCGCGGTGTAGGTCTCAGATGCCTCGGCGGCTTTGGTGATCTGCGCGATTGCGCCTTCCGCGTCGAGCATCAGCTTGTAGCCCAGCCACGCTTCCGGGCCTTGCACGATGGTTGCCGTAGCTGCTGGAATATCCCGCTCATAGATGCGCTGCCAAAATGCGCGCAGCGCTGGCGCGAGCGGCTCGACGAAGACCTCGATGCTACCGCCGCAGGCCAGGCCGACCGTCTCGAAAGCCGTTTCGTCGGCGACGCCGAAGCGCAGCAATTGCGGGCGCCCCGATTCCAGCGTTTCGATGCCGGCCTCGAACACAGCACCTTCGACGCAGCCGCCGCTCACCGAGCCGGCGATGCGATGGCTGGGCGTGAACGCCATCTTGGCGCCCACCCCGCGCGGCGCCGATCCCCACGTCTCGATCACCGTCGCCACTGCAATCGGCTCGTCCTGTTCGCTCCACCGGCCAATCGCCTCGATAATCTCTCGCATCGCACGACATCTTCTTGCGCAATCACCCTTCGCGACGAAAGTATAGGCGACTCTGGTTCACTTGAACATGCTATGACTGCGAAGCTCAGAATCATCGAGGTCGAACGCATCACCTTGAACGTTCCTTTCACCGAACGCTGCGAGCGGCTCAACGCGCGTGAGGTCTGGAACTGGCGCGTCAGCGAGATCACGCGCGTGGTGACCGAAGCCGGCATCGTCGGCTATAGCGAAATGTTGCCACACTACACCTGGGGGCCGCGTGAGCGATGAGGCAATTGCGCGCGTCAAAGGCGGCAACCCTGCCGACTTTCTCGGCGACGACGCGTTAGGCGCCGGCCCGCAGATGGCGCTCTACGACGTCGTGGGCCAGGCGCCGGACGTCCCGGTCCATCGCCTGTTCAACTTGCCCAAAGTGCGCGATTGGTGTCCGATCTCCTGGTGGAACGTGGAACATTGACGCCTCGCCGGAGGACAACGCCGCCGAAGCCCAGGCGGCGGTCGCGCGCGGGCTACACGTCGTATAGGATCAAGGCCCGGCCGTGGTGGGACGTGTTTGCTCGGGTCGAGGCTATCGTCCAGGTCACGCCGCCGCACTTCCGGCTGGGCCTGGACTGGAACCAAATGCTCATCAACGCCGGCAATGCTGCGCCGGTGCTGGCCGAACTGGATCGTGAGCCACGCGTGGCAATCTACGAATCGCTCATCATGCAGCGCGATGTCGAAGGCTTGCGTCAGCTACGCAGCAAGACCAGCCGACCGATCGCGCTGCACTTCGGCGATTCACCTTTCCCCGTCGCCGCGCGCGATCGAGTTTGCGATGGCTTCGTCATCAGCAGGGGCGTGTTGCGCGAAGCCGCCCAGGCCGCAGCGTTCAACAAGCCGTTCTGGGTGCAACTCGTCGGCACTGGGCTGACTACGCTGATGTCGCTGCACCTCGGCGCCGTGTTGCCCTTCGCTCAGTGGCCGGCGGTCAATTGCTTGAACAACTACGCCGATGACTTGCTCGCGCAGCCGATCGAGATCGTCGGCGGCTGCGCCCGCGTGGCCCGAAGCACCCGTCCTGGGCATTCCCGTGGACGAATCCGCGTTGATGAAGCATCGCATGGATCCGACTTATGCGCTGCCTAAGCCGTGCCTGCTGTTAGAGGTGATCTGGCCGGATAATCATCGCCGTTTTATGCCGACATCCGGCAGGTCTGGGAAGACGCGCAGCGTGGTAACGTCCCTGCGCGAGTGCGCGGCGTGCGCAGGGCGACGCCTCTGGACGATGGCTCACCGGCGTGGGCAGGCCTGTTCACCCGCGCGCAGGCCGGGCCGGTGTGATCACGCGCATCCAGGGGCAAAGACGGGCAGGCGCGTAGGCATTGCCGGTGCCTACCCCTGAGAAGGCCGCTGGCCAGGGTTAGTGGCACAGCATGTCGGCGATGCGCAGCATCTCGGCCGAGAGCGGCTTTTGCTGTGACGTGGCGACTTCGAGCGGCACGAGGTTAAGCTGGCCGCCGTGCAAACCGACCATGTGGCCGATGCCGCTGCCGTCCAGAAGCGACTCGACGGCGCGCACGCCCATGCGCGTGGCCAGCAACCGGTCGAACGCTGTCGGCGTGCCGCCGCGCTGCACGTGTCCCAACACCACTTCGCGCACGTCAAACCCTTCGTCCACGTGATTGGTGAGCAGGTGCGCCTTCAGCGCCTGTAGGCCAGGCGGCCATCCCTCGGCGACGATGATGATGCAGTGCGCTTTGCCAATGTGGCTGACCTCGATGATGCGGCGCGCCACGTCGTCCGGTGAGGCCGGCCGTTCGGGGATGAGCACCATCTCCGCGCCGCAGATGATGCCGCTGGCCAACGCCAGGTAGCCGCACCGCCGCCCCATCACTTCGATCAGGAAGGCGCGCCGGTGCGATGAGGCCGTGTCTTTGACGCGCCCCACCGCCTCGGCGATGGTGTTGAGCGCCGTATCCACGCCGATGGCCGTGTCGGTGCCGTATTGGTCGTTGTCAATTGTCTTGGGCACGCCGACCAGCGGCACGCCCAGCTTGTAAAGCTGGTATGCGCCGGCCAACGTCCCGTTGCCGCCGATCACGACCAGGCCCTCGATGCCGGCCTGCTCCAGCCGCTCTTTGGCTGCGCGACGGCCTTCTTCGGTCATGAAGCGTTCGCTGCGCGAGGTGCCGAGAATCGTGCCGCCTTTGCGCAAGATGCCGCCCACGTCGCGGGAGGTCATTTCGGTGAATTCGCCGGCGATCAACCCCTCGTATCCGCGATGGACGCCGATCACCTGGACGCCGTAAGCCAACGCCGAGCGCGTGACGGCGCGGATGGCGGCGTTGAGTCCGGGGACGTCGCCGCCAGAAGTGACTACTGCTATTCGCTTCATTGCTCTTGAGAGTTGTTGTCACGAAGCCTATTCGGAGGATGCGCAGCGCGCAGCAGGCGCATCAGGCGGGCGAGGGCAGCGCCTTCGCCTGCCCGTTGAGTGTCACCGAATAGGCTCTCAAACGCTTACCGAACCGAACATGCATCAACCCAATGTTAATGCCGGATGTTTAAGGCTGCTTGATTATCTATGCGGTTTGAGCGCAAGGCGCGCCCGTGGGGCATCGCGCGTCCGGCGTCAAGCGGCTGTTGATGCCAGCGCTCGCGCATACATGCGGTGCGTCTTGTAAAACGTGACGCCGAGGTCACGCATCTCGCGCTGCATCGGCAAGTTCTCGACGCCGATCTGCACTAGGTCGGCGTGCTCATAGCCACCCTCGACGACGCTCCGGCGCATCTCACTGAACAACACGGCTGTGCCTCCGCCGCCGCGATGGGCTTCTGCGATGCCCATGCCATTGACGTTGACCCAGCGGGTAGATTTCAGCGCGCGCCACAGCACCAGCCATCCCAGCGGCCACAAGCGGCCTCGCACCCGCTGAATCGCTTCGGAGATGTCGGGGTAGGCCAGTAGAAATCCGACCGGCTCGTTCGCCTTGTACACCAGCTTAATCAGCCGTGGGTCGGCGAACCAGATGATCTGGTTGGCCATGGTCCGGGCTTCGTCCGGCGTGAACGGCACGTTGCCCCCTGCGCGTCCCAGCGCGCCGTTGTATAGGTCGAGCAGCGTTGGCACGGCGCGGCGCAGGGCGCGCCGCGAGGTGAAGCGCGCCACGCGCAACCCCCGCCGCGCTCTCACCCGCTCGGCCACGCGGTCGATCTGCTCAAACGCCGCCTCGTTCAGCGCGCGCGGGCTGAGGTAGCCGGAGACGATGTCGCCTGCGCCGACGAATCCGGCGTCCGCCAGCAGCTCTGGGTAATAGTCGCGGTTGTAGGGGATGCCCAGCGCCGGACGGTGGGCAAACCCCTCGACCAGCAGACCCAGGCCGTCCAGCGCAGTCATGCCCTTTGGACCTTCGATAGAGTCCAGGCCGCGCCGGCGCGCCCATTGACACGCCGCGTCAAACAGGCGGCGCGACGTGCCGAAGTCGTCCTCGCACTCGAACAAGAAGAAATGGGCCGTCCGGCCGGCGTTGAACTCGTTGTAGCGACGATTGTCCAGCACGCAGACGCGCCCGCAAACGTCGCCGTCGCGATAGGCCAGGAAGAAGGCGGCATCCGAGTGCCGGAAGAACGGATGGCGCTTGCGGTCGAGTTGGCGCGCCGCATCGCCGGCCAAGGGCGGCACCCATTGCGGAATGTCGCGATAGATGCGAAACGGGAGGCCCAAGAATTGGCGCGTCTGCGTCCGGTTGGCTGTATCTACCTCGACGATGCGGATCATCCGACGATCACCGGAATTGTGTCACCGCGTGGCGGAAGCGCAATCGCGCCGCGCGTTGGCGCATCACCTGTGTGATAGCATTGAATTCGTATGGCCATCATCTTCCCTTTCACTGCGATCGTCGGACAGGATCGCATGAAGCGCGCGCTGATCCTGAATGCGATTTACCCGCAAATCGGCGGCGTGTTGATTCGCGGCGAACGCGGGACGGCCAAAAGCACCGCCGCGCGCGCGCTGGCAGCCATTTTGCCCGAGATAGACGTGATCGAGGACGATCCGTTCTCGTGCGATCCGGCCAATCCGGCCTCGTTCACCGAAGATCTGAAGCGGCGCGCCGCGGCCGGCGAGGTGTTCAAGATCGTGCGACGCAAAACGCGCTTTGTGAATCTGCCGGTGAGCGCGACCGAAGACCGCGTGGTTGGCACGCTTGACATCGAAAAGGCGATCCAGAAAGGCGAGAAGCACTTCGAGCCGGGGGTGTTGGCCGCAGCCAACCGAGGCGTGCTCTATGTGGATGAGGTGAATCTGCTCGACGACCACGTTGTGGATTTGTTGCTCGATGTGGCCGCGATGGGGGTCAACGTGGTGGAGCGCGAAGGCATCAGCTTCAGCCACCCGGCGCGCTTCGTGTTAATCGGTTCGATGAACCCGGAAGAGGGCGACCTGCGTCCGCAGTTGCTCGACCGCTTCGCGTTGTGCGTGGACATCACGGGCATCCGCGACCCGCGCGCCCGCATGACCATCCTCGAACGCAATCTGGCTTTCGAAAACGACCCGGCGGCATTTGCAAAGGAATGGGAGCCCTACGAGAAGGCGCTCACGCTGGAGATCGCCGAGGCGCGTGAGCGGTTGCCTTCTGTCAAACACACGCAGCGCGACCTGGCGACGATCGCCAATTTGGTCGCCAGCCTCGGCGTAGATGGCCACCGCGCCGACCTGGTCATCCTCAAAACGGCGCGCGCGCACGCTGCGTTTATGGGCCGCGACGCGATCACCGAGCAGGACATTCTGTTGGCGGCGGAGCTGGCCCTGCCGCACCGCCTGAAGCGCCATCCCTTCCAGGATACCGAGCAAGCGATGGCCGCGCTGAGCGAGAAGTTGCAACAAATTGAGCAACAGGCTGAAGCGCAAGCCGCCGCCGATTCGCAACCGCCGCCCCGGCCGGATGCAACGGCAAAAAAAGTGAGTCGGGGCTGAACGAGGACATAGACAGCTCGGAAAGCCCCGCGCAGCCCATGCCGCAGACCGTTCCTACGACGCCGCAGCAGGCGCAGGACTGGCAGGGCGGCCAGAAGGTAGCCCTCGGCGAGGCGTTTCGCGCGCGCAAGTTGAACACGCCGCTCGATAAGATCACGCGCAACAGCGCCGGCAAACGCAGCACCACCCGCACCAAGCGCAAGCGCGGGCGTTACATCAAAGCCCTGCCGTCTAAAGGGCGCGTCGAAGATGTCGCTTTCGACGCAACGTTGCGCGCCGCCGCTGTGCACCAGCGAGCGCGTCGCCAGCAAGCCGACGAACAACTGCGCGCCGTTAGCGACTCGCAAGCCGCGCCCGCAGCTCAGCCGGCCTTATACGTTCGCCGCTCAGACATTCACCGGAAAGTGCGCGTGCGACGCGCCGCCAACCTTATCTTGTTTGTCGTGGATGCATCGTGGAGCATGGCCGTGGCCGAGCGGATGGCCGCCACGAAGGGCGCGATCATGTCGCTGCTGACAGATGCCTATCAGCGCCGTGACCGGGTCGGTTTGATCGTCTTCCAGAAGAACAGCGCCACGCTGGTGTTGCCGCCCACCTCGTCGGTGGAGCTGGCTCAGAAGGCGCTGCGCGACATCCCGGTTGGCGGCAAAACGCCGTTGAGCGCCGGCCTCACCCTTTCGCTTCAAGTGACTCTGCGCGAGAAACGCCTGCACCCCGAGGTCATGCCGTTGCTGATCGTGCTCACCGACGGCGCCGGCAACGTCAGCATGAGCAACCTGCCGCCGCAGGTCGAAGCGCATCGCATCGCAAACCAGATTCGCGACGAGCGCATTCGCGCCGTGGTGATCAACATGGAACACGCTGCCTTTGACCAGGGCCTGGCGCGCAAGCTGGCTGAGCAGCTTAACGCGAGTTGTCTCTCCCTGCGCGAACTGCGCGCCGAGGCGCTCTACGAAGCGGTGCGGAGAGAACTGTAGTGATGTGCGGGGCGCATTTCTCTGCAGGGCAAACATGTCCGCAGGGGCAAACATGGCGGTACGCCCAGGCAATGCCTGCGCCTATCTGCGTATGTCACGCCTGCCCCTTGCCAGAAATGCCCCCTGACGCGCCTACCGGAGTGCTAGGTTATTGGCTATTCGCCGGCTTCCCTGCGCCCCCGCATCTTATAATCAGAACAGGGTTCTGAAACTCGAGCGATTGGAGGAAAGCGAAAGGGACGATGTCCGATACTCAGTTGCCTGTCAAATTCTATGGCGCGATGTGGTGCGGCGATACGCGCCGCGCGCGCGCGTGGTTTGACAATAATAAAATCCCGTACGAGTGGATAGACGTGGACAAGGACAAAGAGGCCGAGGAATTTGTCAAGTCGGTCAACAACGGTTTCCGCAGCATTCCGACAATCGTCTTTGCCGATGGCTCACGGCTGACCGAGCCGAGTGTGCGCAAGCTGGAAGAGCACGCGCGCAAGCTTGGCTTGATCCCCGCCGCGCCTGAGCAATCCGCTGATGTCTGACCCGAACGCGCGCGGGCGCATCACAGCTCGCAGCGAGTCCTCAGAGGAGGCGTCGGCATCGGATGTGCAGCGCCCGGCGCAGCATCCGGATGCGCAGGTGACAGCGGCGCCCGCGCCGGTAACGATTCGGGCGTCGGCGGGCGGCATGTCGCAAATCACGCTCGGCTGCTTGATCGGCGCCGGCATCATTGCGCTTGCGCTGCTGATTGCCGGCGCGCTGGTCGCGTTTGCCGTGCGTGAGTCCACTCGGCGCGTGGCGGAGACGGTAGAGCGCGCCAACCCGGCCAGCATCATCCAGACGGTGATCCCGCTGCCCACGCCCACGGTCGTGGTGCGGCCGCCGGCCGTGCTGCAGGTGCGCGCCATCAGCGAATTGGCCACTGCGCAATCGCTGCTTTCGACCATCGTCGAAGTTCAGCAGGCGCGCGTGGGCAATGTGCTCTACGAGAAGCTGGTGCTCATCGCATGCGGCCGGGTGAAGGCCGGCGTCGCGCTCACGCAGATCAGGGACAGCGACGTGGAAGTGTCCGACGACGGCAGGACGGTGCGCGTGAAGCTGCCGCGCGCTCAGTTGCTCGATGCGTATCTGATTGATGACTCGACGCAGCCATGCACGACGCGCGTGTATGACCGCACGAACCTGTTGCTCCTCCCAGAGAGCAAAGAATTAGAAGCCCAAGCGCGAGAGAAGGCGCTGGAGGCGATCCGGACGACGGCGATGGAGAGCGGCTTGCTGGACGACGCCCGCCGCAATGCGCAAATCGCCATCGAGCGCATCTTACTGAACGCCGGCTACGAGCGAGTCGAGTTCATCGAAGAGTAGGCCCAGTGCCAAAGATACGTGGTCATGTCGGCCTATTCTTCGCCAACCGTCACCTCGGCCGGCCCCCGACCGGTCTCACGGTGACACTGCTCGCAGGCGGGTTTGACCACGCCTTGAAGATCGAGGAAGCGCGCCGTGTCCAATGCGCGATGTGCCTGGTGACAATTGGCACACTGCACGGTTGTCTCATAGCGCACTAGCCCCATCGCGATGACGGCTTGCGGGTCTGGTTCATCCTTTGGCGCGGTCAACGGCGCGCCGCGCTTCCACGCTTCATACGCGGCCGGCAGCATGTTGTGCATGTGGTTGGCCGCGCCTGCGACGAGCAACTGCGCTTCGTGACAGCTCACGCAGCCGGCGTTTGTCAGGTGCGGCCGGCGCAAGCCTAGCGTAGTCTGCGCCACCGTCTGCGTGATTCCATTGAGCACCGTCGTCGTGATGGCGGTCTTCTCCAAGCGCTGGTCATCCTGGCCGGCCAACCACAGCGCGGCCATTTCGGCGCTGAGGATCAGCGTTTCCGCGCGGTGGCGCACGCCGCCGTCGCCGCGATGACAGTCAATGCAGCGCAGTTCGCCGCCTTTGCCGTGGATGCTTTGGTAATGATAGCTGGATAAGTCGGGCGCAAGCGCACCGGCGATGGCGGATTGAGCGCGCTCCACGTAGGCGCGGTGCTGGGCGGTGTGGCATGACAAGCAAAACGCATCGCGCTCCTGCCGCTCGGCGACGGTGAACGCGCTCGCCGCGCCTACACCGACCGCGATCAGCACGCCGAGCGCAGCGAACGCGCCGGCGGGCGACCGACGCCGGCGACGATAGATCGCGACTTCGTAGGTTTCCTCATCCGTATCGTCGTCGGGCAACTCATACGGATCGGTGATGCGATAGTGCGGCATAGCGTTACGCCGAAGTCGCGGGTCGCGGCGCAGTGGGCGGGCGAACAATGTGATTGGCGAGCAGCAGCGCGACGCCCAGGGCGATGCCGGCGAGGGAGATCCACACGGCGGTCGGCAGCGCGCCAAGCGTCCAGGCGTCGGGCCGGAAGAGCAACTCTACCCACGACCGGCCCACTCCATACCAGATGAAGTACATCCCCATCATGTCGCCGTCGCGCAGGCGATGCCGGAAGCGCCGCGCGGCCCACATCAGCCCGATGAACCCGATGAAGTTCCAAGCCGATTCGTAGAAGAAGGTGGGGTGGAAGCGCGTCTCCGGCGGATAGCGTTGCAGGTCGGTGAAATCCGCGCTCGGCGTGCGGATGCGGAAGGCCGGGTCTATGGTGATGCCCCACCAAGTGGAGCCGGTTGGCCCGCCGTATAGCTCCTGGTTGAAATAGTTGCCCCAGCGGCCAATGGACTGCGCGAGTAGCAGGCCGGGCGCCACGCTGTCGGCCAGCCGGCGGAAGGGGACACCGCGCTTGATGCTGACGAGCCAGGCGCCAATGATGCCGCCGATCAAGCCGCCGTAGATGCCCAGCCCACCGTTCCAGATGGCGAGGATTTGAAGCGGGTTTTGGCGGTAATAGGCCCAGCCGCCGTTGCTGCCGTCGTTGGGTGAAGAGAAGACATGGTACAGCCGCGCGCCGATGATGCCCAGCACAATCACCCACAGCGCGCCATCCCAGACTACGCCGGGATCCTCGCCTCGGCGTTTCATCTCCAACGCGGCGATGTAGGTGGCTGCGATCATGCCGGTCGTGACGATGACGCCATACCAATGCACGCGCAGCGGGCCAAGCTCGAACGCGATTCGCGGATCCATGGCGCTTGCTTCTCTGGGCGTTACTTCATCGCCAGGCCGGCGCCGGTCAATAGACCGGTCACGCTGCTGCTCATCAGGTTGAAGAAGGGCGCAGCGTACAGGCCGATCACGAAGCACATGACGATCAACGGCGCGACCGAGACCACCTCGCGCCAATTCAAGTCGCGCAGCGCATCGTTGGCCGGGTCGCGGCTCTCGCCGAGGAAGATTTTCTGGAACATGGTGAGCAGATAGGCTGCGCTGAGCACCATGCCGAAGGCAGCGAAGGCGGTCGCAAGCGGGTTTTCAGCGAACGCGCCTTGAAGGATGACGAACTCGCCGACGAAGCCGTTGAGGGCCGGCAGGCCAGCCGAGCTGAGCGCCAAGATCAGCGCCAGCGCGCCGTAAAGCGGCATCTTGGCCCACAGGCCGCCAAAGCGGTTCATCTCGCGCGTGTGGCGACGCTCGTAGATAAAGCCGATGATCAGGAACAGGCCGCCGGTGCTCAGGCCGTGGTTGACCATTTGCAGAATCGCGCCTTGGATCCCGATCTGGTTGAGGGCGAAGATGCCCAGCAAGATGTAACCCATGTGGCTCACCGACGAGTAGGCGACTAACTTCTTCGCGTCGCTCTGCGCGAACGCGACCGCCGCGCCATACAAGATGCCGATGACCGCCAGCGCGATCATCAGCGGGGCGAAGGCTGCGCTGGCCTCGGGGAAGAGCTGCAGGTTAAAGCGAATCAGGCCGTAGCTGCCCATCTTGAGCAGCACCGAGGCCAGGATCACCGAACCGGCCGTCGGCGCCTCGACGTGCGCATCCGGCAGCCAGGTATGGAAGGGAAAGACCGGCACCTTGATCGCGAACGCGATGGCGAAGGCCAGGAAGAGCAGCGTGTTGGCGGCGAAGGCGCCGTTGTCCCGCGCGATAGCTTCGAGGTCGAACGTGCCGGCGCTGATCCCCAACGCCAGGATGGCGATCAACATCAGCACGCTGCCGGCCATGGTGTAGATGAAGAACTTGACCGACGCATACGCGCGTCGCTCGCCCCCCCATAGGCCGATGATGAAATACATCGGCACCAGCGCGAACTCCCAGAACACGTAGAACAGGAACATGTCCAGGGCGAGGAACACGCCCAGCGTCGCCGTCTCCATCAGCAGCATCAGCGCGTAATAGGCGCGCTCACGCTCGCGGATGGATTCGCCGGAGAACCACAGCGCGATCGGGAAGATGAACGTAGTCAGCAATATCAGCCAAACGCTGATGCCGTCCACGCCCATCTTGTAGCCGATGCCGAACTGAGGGATCCAGGGCGCGGACTCGACGAACTGGTAGCCGGCCTGCGCCGCGTCGAAGCCGGCCAGCAACGCCAGCGAGAGGGCGAACGCGACCAGCGAGGCACCGAGCGCGATGACCCGCGCCAAGCGTTGCGGCGCAAAGGCGACAATCGCCGCGCCGGCCAGGGGGACGAATGTGATCAGTGAGAGCATCCTTTAGGCTAAGTGCTTCTTGAAGAAGGCCACCGCGCGCGCCCAAGCATCCTTCGCAGCCTCGGCTACATACATGCCGTGATCGGGGTTGTTGAAAGCGTGGCCGGCGTTCGGGTAAATGCGCACCTCGATGTCCTTGCCGGCGTCTTTGTAGAGCTTCTCGATTTTCTGCACCTGCGCAACCGGGATGGCGTCGTCCTTCTCGCCGTAGATGGCTAACACCGGCGCGTTCACCCGGGCGACATCCTCCGGCGTCGGGTCGTAGCCGCCGCCATACCAGGGCGAGATCGCGCCCAGGTGCGGGTAGCGCTCGGCGGTCTTGTAGGTGAGCAGGCCGCCCATGCAAAAGCCCATCAGACCAATCTTCTTCGGTTGAACGCCCGGATCGTTGCGCAGATAGTCCAGCGCTAACGTGATCTCATGGATGGCCTTGTCCATGTTCTGCACGGTCGCCATCAGCATCTTCTGCGCCTCGTCCGGCTCGGTCGCAATTTTGCCGTGATACAGGTCGGGCACGAGTACTACAAAGCCGGATGTGGCCAGGCGTTGCGCCAGCTCACGAATGTGCGGCTCGATGCCCCACCACTCCTGGATGAGCACGATGCCGGGATAGGGCTTCTCGTCGTCCGGCCGCACCAGATACCCCTGCGGCGCGGGATTGTTCGGATCGGTATGAACTGTCGAAGCTTGAACGATCATGACAACCTCCTTTCTCCTGTCTCCTGATTCCCCGGCGGCTGCTCCCGTCTGGCTTATCCCCGAGCGGTCGGGAGTCGGAGGTCGGGGATCACCTCGCGTTCAGCACGAAATATGCCACAACTAAGACGACGCCGACAAGCATGACCAGGCCGTAGTTGCGCACAAAGCCGGTCTGCAAGCTGCGCAGCGAACCGCCGAGGTTGCGGAATAAGTGCCCGATGCCGTTCACTGCGGCGTCAATCACGCCAACGTCAATAACCTGCGCGCACACCGTGCTGACGACGTAGAAGGGCTTGACGATCGCCGACTTGTAGGCGCTGTCGAAATACCACGCCTGCGCTAGGAAGCGCCCCATCCTAGTTTCGGTCTCCGTCTGAGCGCGATCGGGGTTGCGATACACAAGCCACGCGCCGGCGAGCGCGCCGACCGCCAGCGCGCTGAACACGGCTGCCATCAGGGCGTCGAACTTCGGCGCTTCGCCATGCTGCACAACCGGCGCGAGCCAGTCGGTGAGCGGATGTGCGCCGGGAAAGTTGAACAGTCCGGCGAGTACCGTGCCGATCGTCAACGCGATTAGCGGCGCAGTCATCAACCAGTTCGACTCGGCAGCGTGGGCGGCAGCTTCGCTGCGCGGTTGCCCGGCGAACACCAGCGTCAACTGCCGGCCGACGTAAAACGCCGTGACGACCGAGCTGATTGCCAACAAGGCAAACACCGGCAGGTTGTGCTTGAGGGCGTCCAGCAAAATCTCATCCTTGGAGAAGAAGCCGGACAGCGGCGGCACGCCGGCCAGCGCTAAGCCGCCCAACAAGAACGCGACGAACGTGACCGGCATCTTGCGCGCCAGCCCGCCCATGTGGCGCATGTCCTGCGGATCCACATGCGCGCCGTGGGCAGCATGCATGCCGTGCTCCATGCCGTGAATCACGCTGCCGGCGGCGAGGAATAGCGCCGCCTTGAAGAAGGCGTGCGTGAGCAGGTGGAAGTCGGCCGCGATGAACGCCCCCAGGCCGCACGCCGCGACCATATAGCCGAGCTGGCTGACGGTGGAGTAGGCCAGGACCTTCTTCAGGTCGTTCTGGCCGAGGGCCGCGGTCCCGGCGAAGAAGGCGGTCAGGACCCCGACCACCGCGACCACACTCAGGACCGA
>CALHLE010000032.1 GCA_938034415.1 uncultured Anaerolineae bacterium | reverse complement strand
CTCCTGGTGTGTCATCTGAAGAGGCAACGAGCACGACCCTCAGCGTGGGAAGGTCACGCGGAAGCAAGCGCCCCGGCCGGGCGCGCTCTCCAGCCTAATGGCGCCGCCGTTCAAGCGCACCAGCTCCCGCACAATCGCCAGGCCGAGGCCGTGTCCCGACGCATCGCTGCGCGCCCGCGGGCTGCGGTAGAAGCGCTCAAACACGCGCTCCTGCTCCTCCATGCTGGCCAGCAGCAACAGTTGGTCCACGGCGTTGCGCAGGCGATGCAAGGTGGCGAGCAGCGCCTCTATCTGGCGCGGCAGCTCCTGCGCGGTGGGCGGATGAGCGGCCAGCATCTCCAGGCGCAGCAACAGCGCCGTTAAAGGCGAGCGCAACTCATGCGCCGCGCCGGAGACGAACTCGCGCTGACGCAGCGCGGCGCGCTGCACGCGCTCGGTCATGTGGTTGAATGCGCGGATCAAATCGCGCACCTCGGCCGGCCCCTGCGCCGCCAACGACAACTGCGGCGCGGCGTTGAACGCCAGATTGTTGGCGGCATCGCGCTCCTGGCCGGTGAACTCATCCAGGCGGATGTCGTGCTGTTCCTTGCCCTGTTGCGCGGCGAGAAACTCCGCGTGGTTATTCTCAAAGCCGCTGCCCAAGCGCGGGTCGCTGCTGAAGACGACGAACAACGAGCCGCCCCACGTTGGCAAGCGCAACCTGGCTTGCAGGCCTTTCAAGCCGTTAAGGGCACCGGATAAGGTAACCGAAGCCATAGACAGAGTCTCAATTAAAGAAGGACTGGTCGGTGCGTGTCAATCCACACCCAGTAGCGCAACGTGAACTGCGTTGCGCCGACGGGAATGGCAAAGGTCTGGGAAATCACCTCAGTGACGCTATTATCGCCGCCCATCCACGCCTTCCATGCGCCGGTGTGCACAGCCGGGACGGACGAGTCGTCCTTCTGTGTGCGATTCACGCGCCCAGAAGATACGAGAAAGCGGCGGCGCAGTGGTTAGCGCGGAGAAAGGGGGTAAAGAGGTTGTTAAGATACCGCCGTGGTTAAACGCATTGTCCCTTGGCTGTTAGCCTTGTTGGGCCTGGCAGGTGCGCTCGCCTACTTCTTATCTCAGCCACCCGCCGAGGGCGAAGCGGCGCGCGTGGTCTATGTGGTAGACGGCGACACCATTCACGTCGAGATGAATGGTCAGACCTATCGCGTGCGTTACATCGGCGTTGATGCGCCGGAGAGCACGCGCATCGTCGAGTGCTTCGGGCGTGAGGCGACCGAATTCAACCGCGCGTTGGTGGCCGACCGGCGCCTGCGGCTTGAGCGCGACGTCAGTGAGACAGACCGATACGGCCGATTGTTACGCTACGCCTATTTGCCCGATGGGCGCATGGTGAATGAAGTGTTAGTGCGCGAGGGCTATGCGCTGGCGCGCTCGTTCCCGCCGGACGTGAAGTACCAGGATCGCCTGCGCGAAGCCGAGCGGGACGCCCGCCAGAACCGGCGCGGATTGTGGGGGAAGTGCTGAGGCGCAGCGCGCCCTCAGCTCTGCTTCCGCTTGGCGGCCTCCCTGGCGCTCAGGCCGTAGGTGTTGAGCTGGTCGCGCAGCACCGCCGTGCGCGTGTGGGCGTAGACGATGCGCGTAGTCTCCGGCGAAGCGTGGCCGAGGTACGCTTGCACGCTCTCCAGCGGCATGCCCTCATTGAGCAGTTGAGTAGCCCGATAGTGTCGGAAGGCGTGCGGCGATGCCGCTTTGCTCAAGCCGAGCGCCTTTGCGGCGCGCTTCACGACGCGCCAGATGCTCATGCGGGTCAGCGGCTGGCCTTTGTTGCGGCGGTGGCTGATGAACAGGGCGGGGTAGGGGTCGTCGCGTTCGTTGCAGTACGCCCGAATAGCTGCCTGCGCTTCCGGCGTGAGGAAGAGCATGCGCTGCTTGTTGCCCTTGCCGGTGATCAGCGCTTCGCTCGACCGGCCGTCGGCCAGCTGCGCGCGCGTCAGCGAGGCCACTTCGCTCACGCGGCCGGCGGAAGCGTAGAGCGTGTGCATGATCGCCCGGTCGCGCAACAGCTCGAGGCGCTTCGTCTTAGAACTTTTGTTCGACTCGTTGCCAGGCTCAGGCAGCGGCTGCTCGTCGTAATAAGCGATGATGCGCGGCAGGTCGGGATCAACGGCGCGGTGGCGGTAGCCGGCCCGCGCGTCGCCGCGCGAGACGCGCAGCTTGGCTTCGGCCTTGGCGCGGTTGAAGCCGGCCGGCAGCAGGTCGTTCGCGTCCATCCATTGCAGCAACCGGCGCAGCGAAGACAGATACAGCCGGCGCGTGGCGCGGGCGAACTTGCGCTTGGCCAAGAACGCGCTGAAGCGCTGCAGGATCGCTTCGTTCAGTTCGAGCTTCGCCTCGACCGCCAGTGACAAGCCGGCCTTATATGCCGCGCGCGTATTGTCGCTGGCGTCGTGTAACGAGGCGAGGAAGGCTTGTGCGAGCGCATCGCTCAGGGTGGTGGGTGATGGGTTATCAGGCGTCACGCTCTTGATTTTATCACAAAATGTTACTTAATCAACATTGTGTAACACTCATCTACGCCATCCGCCCGGCCGGAGGCCCTCTCCCCTCACGCCGCTGCGCTGATCTGCGATCGCCAACTCAACCAGGCGCCCTTGACGAGGAAAGCAATCGCATCAATCATGCGCACAGTGTAAATCGGCATGGCAGATCGAACACGTCTCCACGCGATTGTGCGCGGCATCGTGCAAGGGGTGAACTTTCGCTATGCGACCCGACGCGAAGCGCAGCGTCTGCTCTTAACCGGCTGGGTGCGCAACCGGCCAGATGGTACGGTGGAGGTGATCGCCGAAGGGCCGCGGGCGCAGCTTGAGCGCTTGCTCGACTTCTTGCGCTCCGGCCCGCCGATGGCGCGCGTGACGGGCGTTGAGGTGACCTGGCAGCCGGCTACCGGCGAATTCGCCGCCTTCGAGATCAGGGGTTGAGCCGGGCGGTCAGGATGGCTGCGCCGACGGCGGCTTCCTCCTCCCAGGGCGGCATATGTAACGGTAACCCGATCCGTTGCGCGACGACCTCGCGCAGCAGGGCGTTGCGCCGCAGCGCGTTGCCCGCCCCGGCCAACGATCGGCCGGCAAAGCCCGCCTCGCGCATGGCATCGTAGAACGCGCCCAGCTCGTCTGCGACGCCTTCGAGCATTGCGCGGACGGTGTGTGCCGGCGTGAAATTGGCGCGGCGCAGTCCAGCAAATTCGGCGCGAATTGTGGGCCGGTGGCGCGTGCCGTCGAAAGTTGGACGGATGCGCAACCCGTCCGCGCCCGGCGCGATGCGCGTCGCAGCTGCGATCATCGCAGCGAACATGGCGTCGTCGCCCGGCGGCTGCGCGCCGAACATGGCGAGCACGTCGGCGAAGAAGCGTCGCAGAAGCGCCAGCGCATCGCCGCCGCACAGCGCGGCGCCGGTCAATATGAAGCGTTGCCCGGGGAAAGGGCGCGTCTCGATGCCCTGCTCGGGCATGGGTGGCGCGAACTGTTCGATGACCAGCGAGACCTGGCCGCTTGTGCCGATGTTGACATGGACTTGGCCGGGCGCGTCGCATCGGCTGCCGATGATGCTAGCTTGGTGGTCGCCCAACGCTGCGCCGACAATGACGCCTCTGGGCAAGCCAAGGCGCTGTGCCAGGTCGCTCCGCAAGTCCCCCACCCTCGCCCCCGATTCGACCACCAGCGGCAGGATGTGCGCCGGCAGCTCAAGCGCGCGCAAGACGGCCTCATCCCATCGGCCACTGCGAATGTCGAACAGGCCGGTCGAGGCCGCCAGCGTCGGGTCGCTTGCCGGCGGCTGCGCCGTCAGCATGGCGACGATGGCCTCCGGGATGCCGCAGACGGGCGTATCCGGCAGCACATCGCGCTTGCGCAGCCAGTAGAGGGTTGGGCCTAGGTAGCCAGCGGCGGGCAAACAGCCCATATTCGCAAATGCCCCTGCTCCGCCTGCGCGAGCGATGAACTCCGGGATCACTGTGTGCGCGCGCCGGTCTTGCCAGGTGATCGCCGAGCGAGCCGGTCTGAAGTCGCGCCCCAGGAATGCTGCGCCGTGCATCTGGCCGGTGACGCCGATCGTGCGCACCTGTCCGGCGCGCGGGCCGAGATAGCTTGCTGCTTGCTCGAGCGCATCAAGGGCGAGTGCGAACGCGCGGCTCAGGTCCAGCTCCGCCCAACCCTCGGCGCGCTGATCGGCCGGCGGGCAGCCGGCGTCGTTGAGGACGGTTGCGCGCGCAACGACCTGCGCCGCTTCGGCGTCGAAGGCCACGGCGGCGATGGTCGTCGTGCCGATGTCCAAGCCGATAGATAGCATGTCGCTGCAAGTTGAATTCTAGCGGCCGGACTGGTAGTTTGTGACTTCTTTGCGCCCCGCCCTGCCCTGCGCTTAAACTCGGCGTATGCCGGAACAATACGACTTCATCACGCTCGGCGAGACGATGGTGCGCCTGTCGCCGCCGGGCTTTCAGCGCATCGCCCAGGCTCAATCGTTTGACTTCCAGATCGGCGGCGCAGAATCGAACGTCGCGATCAACTTGGCCTGGTTGGGCTTTAAGACGGCCTGGCTTTCGCGCATGCCGGATAACCCGCTGGGCCGCAAGGTCGTTTCGTTGATCGCCTCGCATGGGGTGGACACATCGGGCGTGCGCTTTGTCCCCGGTGAGCGCATCGGGGTGTACTTTATCGAGTTGGCGACGCCGCCGCGGCCTAACCGGGTAATCTACGACCGCGCCGGCTCCGCTGCCAGCCGCATGACTACCGCCGACGTGGACTTTGACTATATCGCACGGGCACGTTGGTTGCATATGACCGGCATCACGCCGGCGCTGAGCGCGTCCTGCCGCGCTATGACGGCCGATGTGTTGCGCTTCGCACGCGAGCGCGGCCTGACTGTTTCCTTCGACGTGAACTACCGGTCGTTGTTGTGGTCAGCGCAGGAAGCCAAGCGGGCGCTTGAGCCGCTGATGTCACTTTGTCATTGTGTCTTCGTGGCGCATCGTGATGCTGTGGCTGTGTTCGGTGCGCCTGAGTCGCCGCTCCAAGCCGTTGAAGTTCTCCGCCGCCGCTTTGGCTGTGATGTTTTGGTAATGACCCTCGGCGAGGCTGGCGCGATCGCTCAAACGGAACTGCAGCAGGTTGAAGCGCCTCAGCCCTTTAAGGTGTCTCAGGTTGTGGATCGCATCGGGGCCGGCGATGCCTTCGACGCCGGCTTTATGGCGGCGCGCGCCTGGGGTTTTTCCCTAGAGGCTTCGCTTTACTATGGCAATGCCATGAGCGCCCTCAAGCTCACTTTACCCGGCGATCTTGCCTTGTTTAGCAAGGATGAGTTGGATCAGTTTGTTGCTAGTTCTTCATCCCTTAGTATTCGCTGAACCCAAATATGCCTATGCGAAATAGCCTGGACAACGCGACGGAACGCGCGTCGCCGCCGATCACCGCCATCTTCTTCGATTTAGGCGGCGTGCTTGTGCGCACGACCGACCTCGAGCCGCGCCGCAAGTGGGAACGGCGCTTTGGCATGCGCGACTGGGCGCTGCAAGACCTCTTCTTCAACAGCCCAGTTGGACAGGCCGCCCAGGTCGGCCGGGCGACAACGGACGACGCCTGGGCGCACGTCGCCGCAACGCTCGGCCTCACTGCCGACGAACTGCGACGGCTTCAGGCGGACTTCTGGCGCGGCGACACGTTCGACGAGTCGCTGTTGGCGCTGATCCGCTCGCTGCACCGGCGCTACAAGACCGGCCTGATCAGCAACGCTCTGCCCGACGCTCGGCGGATGTTCGCCGATAAGCTCAACCGCGACCTGTTCGACCTCCTCGTGTTCAGCGGCGAAGAGGGCGTGAAGAAGCCCGACTTGGAGATATTCCGGCGCGCGATGGCACGGCTGGACGTGCGCCCCGAGGAGAGCATCTTCGTAGACGACGTGGTGGAGAACGTGGCTGCCGCGCAGGCGCTGGGCATGCGCGGCATACGCTTCACATCGAGTGAGGACTTGCGCCGCGCGCTGGCGCAGTTGACCGGATTCACGGGATGAACAGGGACGTAAAGCAGTATACTGCGGCCCGACAGCACAAGAGGCAACTTTCACACCGCGCAGCTCAAGCCATGCGAGAACCCAACACTGCGACCCACCCATTCTCAGCGCTCCGGCTCTTCCTCACCGGCATTGTGATGGGCATCGCCGACCTGATCCCCGGCGTATCCGGCGGCACGATGGCCTTCATCATGGGCATCTACGAGCATCTGCTATCCGCCATCAAGGCATTCAACCTCCGGCTATTGCGCCTGCTCAGCCAGGGGCGCTGGCGCGCGGCGCTCAGCGCCATCCCGTGGGGCTTCCTCGTCCCGCTGGGCGCCGGCATCGGCGCGGCCGCGCTTGGCATGGCGCGGGTGATGCGCTACCTGCTGGAATATCAAACGGTCTATCTTTTCGCCTTCTTCTTCGGACTCATCGTCGCCTCGATCATCGCAGTGGGCGCGACCGTCAAATGGTCGCGCGGCGCAGCGGCGGCGCTGGTCGGTGGCGCCATCGCGGCCTACGTCATCGTGGGGCTGGTGCCGCTGAAGATGCCGCACGACCCGATCACGCTCTTCTTCAGCGGCGCGGTCGCGATTATGGCGATGATCCTGCCCGGCATCTCCGGGTCGTTCATCCTGCTCATCCTGGGGCAATACGCCTACGTGCTGGACGCCGTGGCCGACTTGAATCCCTTGCCCATCGTCCCGGTTGCGCTGGGCGCGGTGGTGGGCTTGGCCGGCTTCGTGCGCCTGTTAAGCTGGCTGCTGCGAAACTACCACGACATCGCCGTGGCCGCGCTCATGGGGTTCATGGTCGGCTCGCTGCGCAAGATTTGGCCGTGGAAGGAAGTAGTCGAGACAGTGCTGGATCGCCACGGCAGGGCCGTCCCCATCCGTGAGCAGAACATCCTCCCCGACATCGCGGCGCCGGAGTTCTGGCTGGCGCTGATCATGGCAATCGTTGGCTTCTTCTTGCTCAATGCGATTGATCACTTGCAAACCGGGAAGAACCCGGTAATGCGGCGGCTGGGATGGGTACAGCACCGCCCCCGGCAAGCGCAGCAGCAAGACTGGCAAGCGACCAGTTGAGCGCGGCGAACCGCACGACCTCTGCCCCTCGGCGTCGCGAGCCTGCTCTCACCTTTCGCCATCTCGGCCCGCTGCCGACGGCGCGTGTCGCGCCATTGCCACAAAGGCTTGCCGCCTGCCGCGCCCGGCCTACAATCCCCATCAATGGCCATGCTCTTGGAGATGCGCGGCATCAGCAAGCGCTTCGGCGGCACGCAAGCGCTGGAGAACGTGCACTTCGCCGTAGACCGCGGCGAGGTGGTGGGGCTGCTGGGCGAGAACGGCGCCGGCAAATCCACGCTCATCAAAATTCTGGCCGGCGTGCACGCGCGCGACGAGGGCGACATCCTCATGGACGGCCGGCCGGTCGCCATCCACAACCCGCAAGATGCGCAACGGCTAGGCGTCGCCGTCATCTACCAGGAGCTGAACCTCACGCCGAACCAGACCGTCGCCGAGAACGTCTTTTTGCATCGGCCGCAGCGCATGAGCGGGCTGCTGGGCAAGCTGGGCTTCGCCGACCGCGCCCGCCGTGAGCGGGAGACGCAGGCGCTCTTTGAGCAGCTCGGCATCGTCGGGCTGGACCCGCGCCGCAAGGTCGGCGAGCTGTCGGTCGCCTTTCAGCAGCTCACCGAGATCGCTAAGGCGCTGGCGTTTGACGCCCGGCTGATCGTGATGGACGAGCCGACCTCGGCGCTGCCGGACGAGGAGGTGGAACACCTCTTCGAGATCGTCCGACGGCTGAAGGCGCGCGGACTGGGCGTGGTGTTCGTCTCGCACCGCCTGAATGAGGTGCGCGCCATCTGCGATCGCGTCGTAGTGCTGCGCGACGGTCAAAACGCCGGCGAGCTGCCGATCGCCGAGGCCAGCGACGCGCGCCTGATCGCCATGATGGTGGGCCGCCCGATTGAGAACCTCTACCCCAAGCGGCCGGCCCAGCCGGGCGAGGTGGTGCTGGAAGTGGAGGGCCTGACGCGGCGCGGCGTGATCGAGGACATCACCTTCCACATCCGCGCCGGCGAGGTGGTGGGGCTGGCCGGGCTGGTCGGCTCAGGGCGCACGGAGGTGGCGCGAGCCATCTTCGGCGCCGACCGACTGGACAGCGGCGTCATTCGGCTGCACGGCCGGCCGGTGCGCATCCGCTCGCCGCAGGACGCGCGCCGCCTGGGCATCGGCTACGTGCCCGAGGACCGCAAGGTGCAGGGGCTGGTGCTGGGCATGACAGTGCGCGACAACGCCGCGCTCACCGTGCTGCGCCAACTGGCGCGCGGTGGCCAGTTCATCAGCTGGCCGGAGGTGGAGCGCACCGCCCAGCGCTACGTGGGCGAGCTGCAAGTGCGCCCCCCGCGCACCGATCTGATCGTCGGCGCGCTCTCCGGCGGCAACCAGCAAAAGGTGGTGCTGGCCAAGTGGCTGGCCGCCAACCTCAACGTGCTGCTGCTCGACGAGCCGACGCGCGGCATAGACGTAGGCGCCAAGGCCGAGATTCACGCCCTGATTGACGAGCTGGCGCATCGCGGCATGGCCATCCTGCTGATCTCATCGGAGCTGCCGGAGGTGCTGGCAATGAGCGACCGCGTACTGGTGATGAGCGAGGGCCGGCTGGTGGGCGAACTCTCGCGCGAGGAGGCCACCCAGGAGCGCGTGCTGGCGCTGGCCAGCGGCAGCCGGTGACCGGTCGAGGATACGTTATCAACGCGTCTATTATCCATACCGTCTATCATCAGCCTGAAAACATCGGTTATCGGGTCAATCACATCCTTCAGGTCGTCGAGTCGCCGTATGAGCACGGATCTTGCAGTGGAGAAAAGCAAAACCGCCAAAGCTGCGGCGCAACAGCCATCGCTCTTGCGCCGGATCATTCAGCGCCCGGAGACCAGCATCGTGCTGGTGCTGCTCACGCTCAGCTTGGTGCTGTCACAGAGCAGCAGCGCCTTCCTCACGTCGGACAACATTTTCAACATCCTGCGCAACAATGCCGACATCGCCATCGCCGCGCTGGGCGTCACGATGGTGATCCTCGCCGGCGGCATTGACCTCTCCATCGGCTCAACCATGGCGTTCAGCGGGTTGATCGCGGCGATGGCGGTGAGCCTGGGCGGGACGACGGCATATCAGTTGCCGAGTTTTGGGCTGCCGCCGGCCATTGCCTTCGCGCTGGGCGTGCTGGCCGGCGCGACAGTTGGGCTGGTCAACGGGCTGTTGGTGGTGCGCCTGAAGATCGTGCCGTTCATCGCCACGCTGGGTATGTTGGGCGTAGTGCGCGGGCTGGTGGTCGGGCTGACCAGCGGCCAGACAGTGCGCAACTTCCCAATCGAGTTTGTGGCGCTAGGCCAGGGCTACATCGGGCCGGTGCCGACGCCGGTGATCTTCCTACTCATCTTGGCCATCATCGTCGCCATCTTTCTCTCATATCACGTGTGGGGCACATACGTCTATGCGATCGGCGGCAACGAGACCAGCGCGTTGCTGACCGGACTGCCGGTGGATCGCGTGAAGCTGCTCACGTACGTGCTCTCGGGCGCGCTGGCCGGCGTAGGCGGCGTGCTGGTGGTGGCACGGTTGGGCGTCTCCGCGCCCACGCAGGCGCTGGGCTATGAGCTATTCGTGATCGCCTCGGCGGTGATCGGCGGCGTGAGCCTCTCCGGCGGGCGCGGAACGGTGCTGGGCGCAGTGCTCGGCGCTATCTTGATCGGTGTGCTGAACAACGCGCTGGTGCTGTTGCGCGTAGAGAGCTACTGGCAACAAGCCTTCACCGGCAGCATCATCCTGCTCTCAGCGCTGATTGACCGTTTGCGTCAACGGCGAACTTGATATATCTTGAAAGTTGGCGACGGGCAAACGTCGCCCGTTGCAGGCGTGAAGCTCAAAGGAGGTTTGACTCGTATGAAAACGAAGCATATTTCGCGACGCACCTTCCTGCGCGCAGCAGGTATCGGCGCCGGCGCGGTAGCGCTGGCGAGCTGCGCGGCGCCCCCACCCGCCGCCCCACCCCAAGCTGCGCAGCCGACCACCGCGCCAGCTACGGAGAAGAAGCCGCTGACCTTCGTCTGGTCGCCCAAGGCGGTGAACAACCCGGTATTTGACGTGGCCCGCCGCGGCGCGCAGGACAAGGCCAAAGAGCTGGGCATTACCGTGGAGTGGATCGGCCCCGAGTCGGCCGACGCGCAAAAGCAGGCCGAGCTGCTCGATGCAGCCATCGCGCGCAAGGTGGACGGCATGGGCATTTCGTGCAACGACCCCGACGCGCTCAAGCCGGTGATTGACCGCGCGATGGACGCCGGCATTCCGGTCATCACCTGGGACTCGGACTCGCCCAACTCCAAACGCATCACCTTCTACAGTTTGGACAACGAGGCCGCCGCGCGCAAGGGCGCCGAGATCATGGTGGAGCTGCTGAAAGACAACCCCAACAAGACCTACGCTATCCTCACCGGCGTGCCCGGCGCGCAGAATCTGGAGGCGCGCATCCGCGCCTTCCGCGAGGTGGCCGACCCAGCCGGATTGAAGTGGGTGGCCACCGACCCGTGCAACGATGACATCCAGAAGGGTATTGAAGTTGTAGAGAACCGCCTGACCGCCAACCCCGACCTGGCCGGATACTTCATGGCCGGCGCCTGGCCGCTGTTCGGCGACATCAACGCCATGCCCAAGTTCCAGGCCGCAGCAAAGGCCGGCATGAAGGTAGTCGCCTGGGACATCCTGGAGAACGAGCTGAAGCTGCTCAAAGAGGGCTTGGTGCACGCCCTGATCGGCCAAAAGTTCTATGGATGGGGCTATGACGCAGTCGGCATCCTCTACGACATCGTGGTGAACAAGAAGCAGTATCCACCCTTTGTGGACACCGGCTTCGACTTGGTGCGCACGCCGGAGGAAGCCGACGTGTTCCTGAAGAAGTGGGAAACCGGCAACTGGAGAGACTGATGGCGCTGCGCGAATATCGCTGCCCCAAGTGCGGCGCGACCTTCGAGCGCATCATCCGCGACGCGGACGATGAGCACAAAGTCGCCTGCCCGGAATGCGGCGAACGGCGCGTGAGGCGGTTGATTTCGCGCTTCGCTGCTGCGCGCGCATCGAACAATGCGCAAAGGGCTGAAGGCTGCGCCTGCGGCGGCAGTTGCGCCTGCGGGCGCCCCTGATCGAGAGTGACGGGTGGGTGAAAGTCGCCCACCCGTTTTTGAGCCGCCGACGAAAGAAGCCAGCCACACAAGCCTCGGGGAAATTTAAGGGAAAGGAGCGAAGCGGCGAAGCGATCAACCCTTGACGAATCCTGCGACCGTTATACAATCGAGGGCCGATCGAAAATTCAACCATTTCTGTCGTGAACTTAGGTTCTAGCGCGAGCGATGACGTCGTTCGCGCCATTTCGTCTTATCTAGGGGTTTAGATCACAAATGGAATTGAGAGATTTTAAGGCGCTGCGCATCAGCCTGGCTTCCCCCGAGCAAATTCTTTCCTGGTCATACGGCGAGGTGACTAAGCCGGAGACGATCAATTACCGACGCTTGCGGCCCGAGAAAGACGGCCTCTTTGACGAGGCGATCTTCGGCCCGACCCGCGACTATCAGTGCTATTGCGGCAAATACAAGAGCATCCGCTACAAGGGGATCAAGTGCGAAAAGTGCGGCGTCGAGGTCACCAAGGCGAGCGTGCGGCGCGAGCGCATGGGACACATCAAGCTGGCTGCGCCGGTGGCGCATATCTGGTACACCCGCCGCGTGCCGAGCTTCCTGGGCACGCTGCTCGACATCAGCCGCCGCAACCTCGACCGCGTGCTGTATTTCGCCCAATACGTCGTCACCTACGTGGACGAGGAGGCGCGACAGAAGGCGCTAAAGCGCTTGCAAGAAGAGCACGAGAGGCAGATCGCCGATCTGGAGGCTAAGACCCGCGCCCAAGAGGACAGCGCAAGCGGCAAGTTGCTCAAGCAACTGGTCAAACTACAGCAGGCGCTAGACGAGACCAACCAGAGATACGACGACCTGTTGCAGGACGAGACCGAAGCCTTGATGAAGGCGGCGCAGCGCGTGCAGCGGGAAATCGAGGCGAAGACCAACAAGACGATCCGCACACCGATCATCTTCGAGCCGACCAACACCGTCATCGCGCAAGAGGGCGAGACGGTCGGCCGCGTCCACCTCACCGCGCTCAACCGCGTCGTCAAGGAACAGCTCAACGCCATCGAGGGACGCATCAACGAGGAGCGCGAGGCCAGCACGAGCAAGATCAAAGGCGAGATCGAAATCCTGCAGGGCAAGGTGGACGAAGACGCGCGCCGGCTCAGCGAGCGCCTGGCCGAGGAGATCCAGCAGCTCAACGCCCGATATGCCGCCGACAAGGAAGACCTGGAGAATCTGGCCGTCTGCCAGTTCATGCCGGAGAGCCGCGTGCGCGACCTGCGCGCCCGGTTCGGCAACGTCTTCAAGGCGGACATGGGCGCAGAGGCGTTCTACGAAATCCTGCGCCGCATAGACCTCGACCAGCTCGCCAAGGAGCTGTGGCGCGAGGTGCGCCATTCGCTCAGCAAGGTCAAGAAGAAGAAGGCGATCAAGCGCCTGCGCATCGTCGAGGCGCTGCGCAAGAGCGGCAACCGGCCGGAGTGGATGATCCTCACCGTGCTGCCGGTCATCCCGCCTGAGTTGCGCCCGATGGTGCAGCTCGACGGCGGCCGCTTTGCCACATCCGACCTGAACGACCTGTATCGCCGCGTGATCAACCGCAACAACCGCCTGAAGCGCCTGTTGGAGCTGGGCGCGCCGGACGTGATCGTGCGCAACGAAAAGCGCATGTTGCAGGAGGCGGTGGATTCGCTGATTGATAACAGCCAGCGCAGCAAGGTGCTCAGCCGGCGCGGCCGCCGCGAGCTGAAGTCGCTGAGCGACATGCTGAAGGGGAAGAAGGGCCGCTTCCGCCGCAACCTGCTGGGCAAGCGCGTGGATTACTCCGGGCGCTCGGTGATCGTCGTCGGCCCTACGCTCAAGCTGCATCAGTGCGGCCTGCCGAAGACGATGGCGCTGGAGCTGTTCAAGCCCTTCGTCGTGCAAAAGCTGGTGGAGTTGAACTACGCCAACAACGTCAAGGGCGCCAAGCGCATCATCGAACGCGAGCGGCCCGAGGTGTGGGAAGTCCTGGAGGACGTGATCAAGACGCGGCCGGTGCTGCTCAATCGCGCGCCGACGCTGCACCGGCTCGGCATCCAGGCTTTTGAGCCGATCCTCGTCGAGGGCAAAGCGATCCAGTTGCACCCGCTGGTGTGCCAGGCGTTCAACGCCGACTTCGACGGCGACCAAATGGCCGTGCATGTGCCCTTGAGCCGCAAGGCCGTAGAGGAAGCGCGCAAGCTGATGATCAGCACCAACA
>CALHLE010000031.1 GCA_938034415.1 uncultured Anaerolineae bacterium | reverse complement strand
GTTGGAGCAGGGGTCGAAGTTTGCGATCCGCGAGGGGGGCTTGACGGTGGGGGCCGGCACGATCACGAAGGTGTTTGAGTAGGACGCAGCCGCCGATTCCCGACTCCCTCTCACGCCTCATCACAGCCAGGAGTCGGGAATGGGTGGATAATCCAGAGGTGTGAAGGGCAGTAGCTCAAGTGGTAGAGCACTCGACTCCAAATCGAGCGGTTGTGGGTTCAAGTCCTGCCTGCCCTGTGACGGTGAACGACTAGGGCGTCCCGTTGTGTGCGGACGCCCCTAGGAATCTGATGACCTATGGCAAATCAAGACGTTGCTGAGAAGAAGTCGTCCGGTGGCTCCAGCCTCATCGAGCCGGTCCGCGACTATATGCGCGAGACGATGGGTGAGCTGCGCAAGGTGCACTGGCCGGCGCGACCAGAAGCGCGCAACTTGACCACAGTCGTGCTGGCAGTGACCTTCGCCATGGCCGTCTTCCTCGGCTTGTTTGACTTTCTCTTCGGCCGCTTGGTCGAAGAGATTTTGCTGTCCAACATTGTCGCTATTGCGATTGCCGTGGTCATCGTGCTTTCGATCATCGTGCTGGTCGTATTCGCCAGCCGAGATCGTCGGTGAGCGAGGCGTGGTGCGAGATGAATGTTGAGAGCGTGAATGAGGCTGAACGGCCCGCTGGCGCATCGCAGAGCGAAAGCGGCGCAGTCGCCGACTCGCCTCCAGCCGGCCAGGCGTCTCTGCAGCCTGATGCGACGACCACAGAACAGCTGATCGAGCCAAGAGTTGACGCCTCAGTTGTTTCTGAGGTGGAAGCTGCGCCAGCTATCTCTCAGGTCGAGCAACCGGCCGCTGTGTCCGACGAGCCGCCGGTTGAATCGCCTACGTTCGTAGCGCAACTGGACCAATCCCAGGCGGCGTTGACCGAGCCAAGCGCCGAATCCCCGCTTTCGGAGGATATGCCTTCGGCGCAGGCAGCCGAGGCAACCGTCGTTGAAGCCGCAGCGCCCGGTGAAGCGGAGGAAGAAGAAATCGTTATCCGTCCGCCGAAGCGGCGCAGCAAAACCGCCAAGTCGGATAAGACTAAGCCGCCGCGCAAATCGGCGAAGAAAGCCGAAAAGCTGCCCGATCCAGGTGACGGCACCGGTTATGAGGCGCCCTACATGCCCGAAGGCGTTGAGTCGCCCGATGAGCCGCAGTGGTATGCCATCCACTGCTACTCCGGCTACGAAAATAAGGTGAAGCACAACCTAGAGCAGCGCATCGAAACGATGGGCATGGCCGACAAGATTTTTGAAGTCATCGTGCCAACCGAAGACGAAATCGAGGTGCGCGATGGCAAGCGTCGCACGGTCGAGCGCCGCGTGTTCCCCGGCTATGTCATGGTGCGCATGAAGATGAGCGAGGATTCGTGGCATGTGGTGCGCAACACCCCCGGCGTGACGCGCTTCGTCGGCATGGGCAACCGGCCTCAACCGCTCAGCCCACAAGAGGTCAACCAGATCTTGCACCGCATGGAAGCGGAGGCGCCCAAGATCAAGGTCAACTTCCGCGTAGGCCAGAAGGTGCGCATTGTTGACGGCCCCTTTGCCGATTTCGTCGGCCTGGTGGACAAGATAGACACCGAGCGCGCCAAAGTGATCGTGCTGGTCTCCTTCTTCGGGCGCGACACGCCGGTCGAGCTGGACTTTTTGCAGGTCGAGAAGATGTAACGCCTTTACCCGCTCCATGTCCATGATGGATAGGGGCGATCAGTGTGGGAGAGCGCAAGCTCGTTTGACCACAAGGAGTGAACTATGGCAAAGAAAGTCAAATCAATTGTCAGTATTCAGATCGAAGCCGGCAAGGCTACCCCTGCACCGCCCATCGGCCCGTCGCTCGCGCCGCATGGCATCAACCTGATGATGTTCTGCAAGGAATACAACGCGCGCACGGCCTCGATGGCGGGTTATATCATCCCGGCCAAGATCACCGTTTACACGGACAACTCGTTCACCTTCACGCTGGGCACGCCACCCACCGCGCAGCTCATTCGCAAAGCGGCCGGCATCGAAAAAGGCTCGGCGATGCCGAACCGCAACAAGGTCGGCAAGATCACCCGAGCGCAGGTCAAGGAAATCGCCGAGATGAAGATGAAGGACCTGAATGCGATTGACCTGGAAGGCGCGATGAAGCAGGTGATAGGCACAGCCCGCAGCATGGGCGTGGAAGTCGTGGACTGAAGGTGCTGCGTGTTTTGGAACATGCGCCCCGTTAGCGTGGGAGAGCGCTAGCTCGTTGGAACCACAGGGAGTCATTTCGATGGCAAAAGCAGGTAAGAAGTATCTCGCTGCAGCGCAGAAAGTAGATCGGAGCAAGTTGTATTCAACTGCTGAAGCGGTGCAACTCGTCAAAGACACCAGCTTCACTAAGTTTGATGCGACCGTTGAGTGCCACATCCGTTTGGGCGTGGATCCACGCCAGGCTGATCAGCAGGTGCGCGGCGTGGTCGTGCTGCCCCACGGCCTGGGCAAAACCGTGCGCGTGCTCGTCTTTGCGCAAGGGGAAGGCGCACGCATCGCGCAAGAAGCCGGCGCCGATATTGTGGCCGATACCGACGAATGGATCAAGAAGATCCAGGACGGCTTCACCGATTTTGACGTGGCGATTGCGACGCCCGACATGATGGGCAAGGTCGGGCGCCTGGGCAAGGTGCTCGGCCCGCGCGGCCTGATGCCCAACCCGAAAGCCGGCACAGTAGTGCCGCCCGACGACATCCCGCGCGTGATCAAGGAAGCGCGCGCCGGCCGCGTCGAGTTCCGCCTGGACAAGACGGGGAACCTCCACGTGCCGGTGGGCAAAGTCAGCTTCTCGCCCCAGGCGCTCGACGAAAATCTCAACGCCTTCCTTGATGCGGTGAACAAAGCGAAGCCTGCGGCAGCTAAGGGCACCTTCATAAAGCGCATCACGTTGACCTCGACGATGGGGCCAGGCGTGCGCGTGGATCCGAACCTGGCTGCGCGCGCGTCTGCGTAAACGCGCGGCAGTAGCACCAACGCAGTTGTGGTATAATCTAAACTTGCAATTGCCGGTGACTACGGGCCTCCCTCGTTGGGGAGGGATATAAACCGCGCCCGTATAGGCGAGAGGCATAAGCGAACAAATGAGCGCGTAGGTGCTTGCCTGCGTTGCTCGCGTGTAGAGTCAACTGCGCCTCGGCCTGTCACCGGTCGAGGCGCAATTGCTTTTCTTCGCTGCGAAGGACGAGACGAGGAGGTGAAGACTTGGCAATCTCAAGAGAGAAGAAGGAACACATCGTTGCCGAATACGCCGAGCTGATCGGCAAGAGCCAGGCGATGATCATCACCCATTACGGCGGATTGAAGATGCCCGAACTCGACAAGGTGCGCAGCCAGATGCGCAGCGCGCAGGCCGAGTTCCACGTCACGAAGAACACACTGATGAAGCGCGCGCTGAAAGACGCCGGATATGACGTGCCCGCCGAATGGTTGACCGGCATGACTGCCATGAGTTTTTGCTTCAAGGATCCGGCGGCGGTGGCCAAAGCCCTGAACGAGCTGACCAAGGAGTTTGAGAAGCTCGAAGTAGTCGGCGGCGTGCTGAGCGGCAAGGCCATCACAAAGGACGAAGTCGAAGCCCTGGCGTCGCTGCCGTCGCTGGATACGCTGCGCGCGCAGATCATCGGCGCCATCTCGGCGCCGGCGTCGAACCTCGTCGGTGTGCTGAACGCGGCAATCGGCGGCGTGATATATGCCCTGCAGGCGCGGATTGACAAGGAAACGCCCAAAGAGGCATGAGTTTGAAGTGATGAACAAATGACTGATAGATTGTCAATCATCAGTAAGGAGAAACAGAAATGGCAGATTTGAATGCGATCGTCGAACAATTGGACAGCCTGACGCTGCTGGAAGCAGCTCAGTTGAAGAAGATGCTGGAAGAGAAATGGGGCGTGACGGCTGCGGCTGCGCCGGTCATGGTCGCCGGCGCCGCGCCGGCGGCTGGCGGCGCAGCGCCCGCCCCGGTCGAGGAGAAGACCGAATTCGATGTGGTGTTCGAGGACGTCGGCCCGAAGAAGATCGAAGTGATCAAGGTCGTGCGCGCCATCACCAACCTCGGCCTAAAGGAAGCTAAGGACCTGGTTGAAACCCCCAAGTCGGTGATTCAGACCGGCGTTTCAAAGGAGACGGCCGAGGACACCAAGAAGAAGCTCGAGGAAGTCGGCGCCAAGGTCATCATCAGGTGAGCGCTGCCGAGCGCACTGCGCCGTTCGCGCCGGGGGCGAAGCACCGATCCGCAAGTGCTTCGCCCCTTTGATTTTGTGGCGATGTGGTCGCAAGTCACAGATGCGAGCGCGTGGGATGCAGCGTTGCTCGCGCTCCCCGCGCCGCACCTGCTCCAATCGTGGGCGTGGGGCGAACTCAAGTCGCGTTGGGGATGGACGGCGGAGCGCTGGCTGCTGCGCAGCGCGGCCGGCGTCCCCCGTGCGGCGGTGCAAGTGTTGACCCGCCGCATGAGCCGGCTGCCCGTCTGCGTGCTCTACGCGCCTCGCGGGCCGCTCGTCGCCGACGATGAGGCGTTCGACGCGGCGCTGGCGCTGCTCGAGCAGCGGGCGCGGGCGAAGCGTGCGATCTGGGTAAAGGCCGATGGTGATCCGTCGTCGGCCGACGCGCTCGACCGTCGTCGGGCCTTGCTTGCTGCGCGCGGCTGGCGCTACTCGTCCATGCAAGTTCAGTTTCGCAACACGATGCACACCGACCTGCGCCGGAGCGACGAGGCGCTGCTCGCGGCGATGAAGCCTAAGACGCGCTATAACGTGCGCCTGGCGGAGAAGCGCGGCGTGCGGGTGCGCGTCGTTGCGCCGATCGGCAACGCTGACGCGCGGCTGCTCTATGCCATGTATGCCGAGACCGCCCGGCGGGACGGGTTCGCCATCCGCGAAGCGGCCTACTACGCCGATGTGTGGCGGACGATGGACAGCGTTGCGTTCATTGCCGAGCGCGAAGGGCAGGCGCTGGCCGGCCTGGTGCTGCTCCGCTTCGGCGACCGCGCGTGGTATTTCTACGGCATGTCGCGTTCGGTGGGCCGCGAGCACATGCCGAACTATCTGTTGCAGTGGGTGGCGATGCGCTGGGCGCGCGATCAGGGCTGCAACGTCTATGACTGGTGGGGCGCGCCGGATGTGCGCGACGAGCGCGACCCACTGTGGGGCGTATATCGCTTTAAGGAAGGCTTCGGGGCGCGCTTCGTCGAGGGACTCGGCGCGTGGGACTACATGCCGTCGCGCGTAGGGCGCCCGCTTGCGGCGCTGCTGCGCAGCATCGCATCGCTGGTGAGACAATAGGGAAAATTCAAATCGTCACGGATTCACTATGCGAAAACAGTTTATCGCCGGCAATTGGAAGATGAACAAGACGGTGCACGAGGCCTACGACCTCGCCATCGAGCTGATCACCGGCCTGCGCGCCGTGCGCGAGACAGAGGTGGCGTTGTGCCCGCCTTTTGTGGCGTTGACGGCGGTCAAGTCGGCCATCGCCAACACGATGATCAAGCTCGGCGCGCAGAACATGCACGATCAAGACCGGGGCGCGTTCACCGGCGAAATCTCGCCGGTCATGCTGGCCGGCCTGGCCGACTACGTCATCCTCGGCCACTCTGAGCGTCGCCAACACTTCGGCGAAAGCGATGTTTTCATCAACCGCAAGGTGCTTGCTGCGCTGCGGCATGGCCTGCGGCCCATCCTGTGCATCGGCGAGACGCTGGAGCAAAACGAGCGCGGCGAGACCGAGGCAGTGCTCGCGCGACAATTGCGCGCCAACCTGGCCGGCGTCGCCGCCGAGGATGCGACGAAGATCGTCATCGCCTACGAGCCGGTGTGGGCCATCGGCACCGGCCGAGCGGCGACGGCGGACGACGCCCAGCAGCGCTGCGCCTTTGTGCGCGCCCAGCTTCGCGACCTGTTCGGCGCGCCGGCCGAGGAGATGCGCATCCAGTACGGCGGCAGCGTCACGCCGGCGAATGCGCCCGAAATCCTGCGCCAGCCCGATGTGGACGGCGCCCTGGTGGGCGGCGCGAGCTTGAAGTCCGATGACTTCATCGCTATCGTCCGGGCCGCCAAGGGAAACTTGTGAAGTGACATCCCAGCGTCTCTCCACGAGAGGCGCAGGACGAGGGACGCCCGGCCCGGCGCGCACGTCATGCTCTCCACCTTACTCCTCTTCCTGATTGCTTTCGGCGCTGTGCTGGCGCTGGAGCGATTCGCCCATCGGCGTCTGCAAGAAGTCTTTCTGCTGCTGACCGGGCATGTCGAGGCAGCGACGTTGCTCTACTCGCTGGTGCTGCTGCCGGGCGTGGCGCTGCACGAGATCAGTCACGCATTGATGGCGGCCCTGCTCGGCGTGCGCGTGCGGCGCCTCTCGCTGCGGCCGGAGCGACGGCGCAACGGCGTGGTGCGGTTGGGCTACGTCGAAGTGTTGCGCAGCGACGCTCTGCGCACCAGCCTGATCGGCGCTGCGCCGTTATTCGCCGGACTGGGCGCGCTCCTCGCGATCGGCGCGCTGGTGTTCGACCTCGGCGCGATGCAGTCGGCATTGGTGGACGGCAGCGCCCGCAGCCTCTTTGACTGGCTGCTGGCCCTGCCTCGGGCTACCGATTCATGGCTATGGATCTACATGGTTTTTGCGATTGCCAACAGTATGATGCCGTCCTCTTCAGATGCGCAGTCATGGCCGCCAGTGATTGGATTCATGGCCGTCTTCGGCGCCGGTCTGTTGCTGATAGGCGGCGCCGATCTCGTCTCGGCAGTTGCCCCTTTCGCCCAGGGTGCGACTCGCTGGTTGACGGCTGTATTCGCCCTCACGGCGTTCGTTGACCTCGTGGTGATTGTTGCGCTTGTAATCTTGGCCCGCAGCATTGGGGCATTCACTGGTCGGCGCGTGGAGTTCAAATGACGATGCGCTGGGCTGCGCGCGGACGCGCGCCACATGCTGCGCTATCTCGTTGAAGTAGCATTAGGGCGTGAACTTCACGTCATTCGATCAATTGCTTCACCTCGATGCGCGTTGTGTGCTGGCGACGGCGCCGGGTGCTGCGTTGCTCATCTTCGGCGATTGCGCTGACGCGCTGGCCCAACAATTGTCGGCGCATCAAGCAATCGTCTGCACAAAAACGAGGGTGCGCATGCTGTTCGGCCTGTCTATTTTGACTGCGCCGTTCCCGCTCTTCGTTGGCGCAGTGATGACCGAGCGCAACACGCTGCTCGATCAGATGTCTGCCTTTGCCTGGATCGAAGATAACTACATTGAGCAGCCTCGCGCCGAGGTGTTCGGCCTGACGCCGTTTGGCGAGCAGCCGGTGTTGTTCATGCGCGACTTCGATATGGATCGGCCGGTGGAGGCATGGTTGCAGGCGCCTCAGCCGATAGGCTGGGTGCGCGCGGTCGGCGCAGCGATCGCTTCGTCGCATCATGCAGTTGAAGCGCAATCGCTCCCGCCGGACGAGGCGGCCTTGGCGCTGATGGCGCTCGATCTGCCGCCAGATGCTCAGCCGTTTGTCGAATCGCTGGCGATGGACGTGGCGCGCGGCGTCCCGCTTAAGACAGCGCTGCGCCAACGACGCAAGACGACCGATCCCGCTTTGATGCACGTGTGCGATGGATGGCGCGTGTTCTCGCGGTCAGCCGGCGTGGTGCGCCTCAATCCGCTGCGCAACCCGCCTGATCGGGTTGAGGATGCGCTCAGACTCGCTCCGCCCAGGCGTTGGTAAGCGGTCAGAGCAAATCGCGCAGATCGCCGGTATGCGTGCGCAGCAGCCGACGGAGGCGCGCCACGTCGGCGTCGCTAAATGGCGGAAGGCAGGCGAAGTGCGCGCGCTCGGCGGGAGTCAGTTCGGAGGGGATAGGCGCAGGTCTAAGTTCGCGCTGCGCTGTGATCAGGCTGCCTGTGCCACAGCGATGGCACTGTACGGCGAGCGTGATCGTGTCGCGGCGTTGGCGAACGAAGTGGATGGCCGATGGCTCATAGGACGAGCCGCAGAGGGGACAGGTCAGGTCTCCCGCGAGTAGTTCGATGGATAGAGAATCGCTGTCTGTTTCGAGTTCCAGATCGAGCCACTCGTCGTAGTTGGCGTCCACCCGTCCCCTCCTTTTGGGTTCTCAGCCGGCCGGCTCGGCCGTTTCGGCCTCTGGTTCTGATGTAGTAGTAGGCTCGGCCTGTGCCGCTGTGTTGGCTGCGGCGTTAGCGGTGCCTTCTTGTTGCACGATGACGGTGACGGTCGGCGCAACTTCCGCGCTCAAGCGCAGCGGCACAACGTAGGTGCCGACCTCGCGGATCGGCTCGCGCAACGCAACCTTGCGCTTGTCGAATTCACTGCCGAGGTTCTTTGCGATTGCATCGGCGATCTGCGCCGATGTGATCGAGCCGTAGAGCTTGCCCTTCTCTCCGGTGCGGACGTTGAAGGTGAGCGTCATCTTAGAGAGCACCTGGGCGAGCGCCTCTATGTCGGCCTTTTCGCGCGCGCGCTTCTCGATGGCGGCTTGCTTGATGCGCTCGGCGCGCTTGAGCGCCGTCGGAGTTGCCAGCACGGCTAACCCGCGCGGCAGCAGATAGTTGCGGCCGTAGCCGTCGGCGACAGTTTTCACTTCGCCGGCCAGGCCGAGATTATACACATCCTGCAGCAGTAGAACTTTCATCGCGCTTCCGTGTTCGTCGTTGTGTTCTTCTCAAACGACAGCAAGCGCGATTATAACTGCTTTTCAGCTTCAGCGCGTGGCGCATCTTTCTGCTTCTGCATGGGCAAGCATGGGGTATCTGCAGGCATTGTCAAACCGCGCCACCCGCGATGCCGAGTCTCATCCTTTCACGCGGCCTGCCGTCAGTCCCTCCACAGCGGCTCTAGCGCTTACTGCAATTCCATGATGCAGATGGTCAAAGTGCAAGGCAGGGCGTAGAGGGATGCGGCTAATTGGGCAAATGCACAACTCAACCCATTGAACCTGCTGGGGGTTAGTCCAATTTGCGTCCGACGATCAGCAGGCCGCCGCCGCAGTCGGTTGCTTGGGCCTCGTAATACGGGCGGAGTTTGGCGATGAGTCGGCTATACACCAGTCGGGCCATGACCCGCTGATAGCCCAGCGGCCGCAAGCGCGGTGAAGCCAGCGCGCCAAAGAGCGAGCGCTGCCCGATGCCATACGTGCGGTTCATGCGATCCCACTGCTGCTCGGCTGCCGGCGAGACGTAGTAGCGCGCCTCGATCAGTTTGACATTTGCCGTGGCGAGGAGCACGCGCCACTCGTCGGCAGTGTGGTAGTGGTAGTGCGCGAAGCGTTGATCCACATCGCGGGCGTAGCGCTCGGCGGCTTCCTTCGACGGCGCGGCCCGCACGCCGTCGAGCAGCTCACGAAACCGGTCGCTGGGCACGGTCAGCACTAGCAGGCCGCCGGGGCGCAGCACGCGCGCCAGCTCCGGCAGCACGTTTTGCGGATCCGGGATGTGCTCGATCACCGAGTTGCTATATACCGTGCCGAAGGCGCCATCGCGATAGGGCAAGTGATGCCCATCGGCGAACTGCACGCCATGGCGATATACGCCGCTGTCGCGCGCCGACGGCAGCTCTCTTCTGGCGATGTCACAGCCGTAGATGCCGTCTTGCTTGCCGAAGATCGCTTCGGTGAAAAGGCTGTCGCCGCAGCCGAAATCGAGCATGGGCGCCGGGAAGTCGAGCGTGCTCAGCGCCCTGGCCTCGATCGCGCGCCACAGGGCAACCGGCGGCGCGAACCAGTAGCGTCGTAGGAAGCACGAAAGGAAGTCCTGATCGCGATGGACGTGTAGGGTGTTGGGCATCGGGGCGATTATAGAGTTTGCAGTAGGCGGCGATTGATCATCGCCAATGGTCAATCGTGGAACTGGGTTAGGATTGAGTTGTGCGGATGAAATCCGTAATCCAAGAATCCACAGCTCATAATCTCGAGTTGAAATGATCTTCCTCAAACTTGGCGGCTCCCTGATCACCGACAAGACCCAGGCCAACACACCACGCCTGGAGCTGATTCGCCGTTTGGCGCGGGAGATTGGGGATTGGCGATTCGCGACGGCGCGTCATTCATCCTCTCCCGGCTGTGATGTCCAGTTGCTCATCGGTCACGGTAGCGGGTCGTTTGGCCATGCGGCGGCGAAGCGATACAACACGCGCGCCGGCGTGCGCGATGCGGAGGGCTGGCGCGGCTTCGCCGAGGTGTCGGTGGCCGCGGCCCGTTTGAACCGCATCGTGGCCGATGCGTTGCACGAAGCCGGCGTGCCGGTGATCAGCTTTTGCCCGTCGGCTAGCGCGCGTTGCGTGGATGGTCGGCTGGTCTACTTGGACGTTGCGCCGATCCGCGCAGCGCTCAATAGCGGCATCGTCCCGCTGGTGATGGGGGACGTGGCGTTTGACGATGTGCGCGGCGGGACGATCATCTCGACCGAGGAAGTATTCGCCTATCTCGCCGATGCGCTATCGGTGACGCGCGTGCTGTTGGCCGGCGAAACTGAAGGCGTGTATCGCGGTTTTGAGCTGCACAGCCGAGAAGGCGCGCAGCGGAGCGACATCATTCCGCGCATCACGCCGCTGAACTGGGATGAGATTCGCGGCAGCTTGGGCGGCTCGCGTGGGGCCGATGTGACCGGCGGCATGGCCAGTAAGGTGCGCGACATGCTCGCGCTCGTTGCGGCGCGTCCGACGACAACCGTGCGCATCTTCTCCGGCCTGGTCGAAGGCAACGTCGCGCGCGCGCTGCGCGGCGAGCCTGTTGGCACAGAAATTATCGCAACGGACGATGCGCGGCTGGTTGGGCCTGGTGGGCCGGCGAATGTATAGCCGCGCCAGCGCTCGGGGCAGACGGTCGCGCGTGGCGATCACGAAAATGCCGCGCCGTCCGATTCGAATTTGAACTGCATACGGCCCACGCGAATCACGTCGCCATCCTTCAGCCGGCTGCGCATCACCGGCTGGCCGTTGACGAACGTGCCGTTGCGGCTGAGGTTGTCCTCGATCCACCAAGCCTGATCTTCGGCGCGCCAGAGCACCTGAGCGTGTCGCGCGCTGGCGAATTCGTCGTCGGCGTGCACCAGGCAGTTCGGATCGCGTCCGATCCACGCCGCCGAGCGGATCGCGTAGCAGCGTTCCGAAGTCGATTCCGCTTCGTCGCCCGGCAGCCGCGTCAACCGGGATGTAGGGGCGGCGGGCGCAGACGTCGAATCGCATTCGCGCAACAGCGCCCACAGCAATGCGCCGAGGAAGGCGTACAACGCGACGACGAGCAGCATGCGCAGCGCAAACAGTACGCCATCCATACGGTGCTCTTTTCAGCATTGGCTCCAGAACGCCATGTCGCCCTCGGCGATTGGCCTGGGCGGGCCACCGCGGCGAAGCGTCGGCACCACATAGACGAATGCGCGTCTGCTGCTTTCCTTATCGCGCTTGGCCATCGGCAGCACGACGGCGTCGCTGTCGGGCGACCAGATGCGATGGCTGAGGGCGTATTGATCGAAGAAGGGCAGAAAATAGTTGACGAATGCTTCGACCGGCTCGAACGTGGTGATGAGCTGGTGCTCGTCTTGCTCGATGTCCACCACCCAGAGGTTGAGCCACAGCGCGCGCGCTTCTGCGCCCTCATCGGATTCGGCGGCTTCCTCTTGCTCAGGCTCGATTGCTGCGCCATTCCGAAACCCGCCGTCGCGCGCGGCTGCGTCTGCATTCGGCAAGATACTGTTTCGGACGTGTTCGGCGATGTGCGCCAAGGTGAAGTAGGCGATGCGGCGGCCGTCCGGCGACCAGAAGAAGGCCAGCACAATGTCGTCGGTGAGCAGAGTGGCTTTGCCGGTCGTCGCATCCAACACGCGCAGGGGGCCGTAATACGTGCGCGCCGGTTCGGTGGGGCTGATGTAGGCGAGCTGGTCGCGCGTCGGACTCCAGCTCATCGCGGCGATGCCGTGGTGCGGCACGAGCATGCGATTGTCCGCGCTGCGCCCATCCACTACAAGTTGTGGTTCCCCGGCCCGGCTGACCTGACCGAAAGCCCAGAAGCGGCCGCTGCGAGCGATGCCCGGCGCCTGAAATAAGCCTGGACGAGCGATGCTGGCGTTCCCGCTGGCGGGGTTGAACGGATCGATAAACTTGAGCTGTGAACCTTCTTCGCTGATCGTTCCGGTGTGCAGCAGGATGCGTTTACCATCGGCGCTCCAATCCCAGAAGCACGGCCGTCCGGTTGCTACCAAGCGGCTGGACGCTTGGCCGAAAGGGTGGGACATCGCATCTGTTACCGATGCGACATGTAGCCCGAGCGATTGTTCGTTTGGGTGGTTGGTGATGAAGCTCAGATGCCGGCCATCGGGCGACCAGAACACATAGATAGGCGCTTCGCGGTCGTTCTCGTAGATCGCGCGCGGCGGGGCAGGGTAGAGGTTATCGCCGGCTTCATCCTCGAACACGAAGACCCCAGCGCTGCCGTCGGGCGCGCCGCCTACTGCAGCGACGCGTCGGCCATCGGGCGACCATGCTGGGAATTGAAAGTAGCGATCGCCGAGTGTGAGCAAGCGGCGATCGCTGCCGTCCGGCGAAATGGTCTCCAGCTCGCCGTTTGGGTTGATAAACGCAATACGGTTCACACGTCGAGACATAGGTAACCCGATTAAATATTAGCGCAGCGACCTGAGAGGATGCCCAGCGCTTTCAAGGCTGCCAGACGAGTGCGACCAGCGCGATGATAAGCATGGTGCAGATCAGAGTGAGCGGCGCGCCGACGCGCGGATAGTCGCTGGCCATATAACCTCCCGCGCCCATCACGAACGTGTTCACAGGGTGTGCGCTTGGTGTGATGAACGTGAGTGAGCAACCCAGTGCGACGAACATCGCCATCGCGCGCGGGTCGCTGCCGATGGCCTGCGCCGTGCTGATGGCGATCGGCGCGAGCACGACGGCGGTGACTTGGCCGGACATCACCTGCGTGAGCAGCATCGTTAGCACCAGCAGCCCCGCGCCGACTGCCACCGGCCCGGAGTTGGCAAGCAATGCGACGATCAGGCGCCCCAGCCCATCTGCGGCGCCTGTGCGCTGCATGGCAATGCTGACCGGCAGCATGCCGGCGATCAGGAAGACGGCGCGCCACTCGATCGCGCGGTAGGCTTCATCCATCGAGAGGCAGCCGGCCAGCACCATGGCCAGCCCGCCCAGCATCGTCGCCAGCGCGATGGGCACGACGTCCAGCGCGGCTGCTGCCAGCGCGATGATCAGGATGACGACCGCAGATATAGCGCGGTCGGCGCGAACCGGCGCATCTTCGGCCGCCGGCGCCCGCAGCACCAGGAAGTCGGAGTCGCTTTGCAGCAGCGAGATGGCCTCGCGCGAGCCGTGCACCAGCAATGCGTCGCCGAATTCCAGCGGGATGGTCGCCAGGTCGGTGCGCACAGAGCGGCCGCCGTGCCAGATCGCCAGCACGTTGGCGCCGAACTTCTCACGGAAGCGCAACTGGCGCAGCGTCTGGCCGACGGCGCGCGAACGCGGCGCCAGCATCACTTCGACTAGCGAAACGTCGTCGGACGTGATCTCGCCCTCGAACGGGCTATCTGGCTCGACAATCGCGCCGTGTTGCGTGAGTTGTTCGGCGCGTTCGCGGCGGCCGATGACCAGCAACGTGTCGTAGGCGCGGATGATCTCATGCGGCGAAGGAGCCAGCAGGGTCTGGCCGTTGCGCAAGACGGCCATGACGCTCATGCCGTATTCTTTGCCGATGCCGCTGTCGGCGATGCGTCGGTTGACCAAACTTGAGGTGTGCGGAATATGCACCCGGTTTAGGCGCTCGAAGAGTTCATACGACTCGGTGAGATCGTGATCGGCGGCGCGCTCCGGGTTGAGCGCCGTCGGGTCGCGCGTCGGCAGCAGCCGCCGACCCAGCGTGAGCATGAAGAGCATGCCGGCCACCGTGACCGGCGCGCCGACCGGCGCAAAGTCGAGCAGGCCATAGCCGCGCTGCCCGCTGACCATGAGCGCCTCAGAAACGACGATGTTGGCCGTAGTAAGCAGCGTCGCCATACCGCCGAGCGCTGTCGCGAACGCCATCGGCATCATGACCTTCGAGGGGATCAATCTGCGGCGCTTCACAGCATCCATCGCGCCCGGCAGCAGCACGGCGGCGGCAGCGATGTTGTTCATGAACAGCGAGAGGAATGCGCCGCTGCCCATCACCAGTGCGATCATGCTGCGTTCGCCACCGCGATTGACTTGGGCTAAAAATCGCCCGAATGCGCGCGTGACGCCGGTGCGCTGTAGCCCCTGCGCCAGGATGAAGATGCCGATGATGGTAACCACGGCTGAACTGCTGAAGCCGACGAAGGCTTCGCTCGGTTCGATCACGCCGGTTAAGCTAAGCGATAAGGCCACCCCAATAGCGACTAGGTCAGGGCGCAGGCGATCGGTCAGCATGAGCGTGAACGCAATCGCAAGAATAATGGCCAGCGCCGCAACCGGCGAGATGGACGTCAACATAGGCAAGCTGGGGCTGTTTCGACAAGTTGACCGGCCATCCTCTGCTCCCCTGCTCAGGCTATCTGGGTCATGGCGGCCTTCTTGTCGTCTGGCGCTTTGCTCTCACCGGCTGGCTCGCCGCGCTTCTCCAAGAAGATCACCTTGAAAGCTTCTGCCGGCGCTAACCCTTTGCCTTCCTGGAGCGCCCAATCGCGGATGCGCTGCGCCATCTCTTCACCAACCTGGCTCTTGTGCTGCAGCAGCGCGCGCACCTTTAGCTCAAGTGTGTCGCTGATGTCCACCCACGTATCGGGGTCATCCGCCCACTGGATCCACACTTCGCGCACCTTGTGCGCCGGGCCGAGTTCAGGGTACATCAACGGCATGGCAGCGACCGGCGCGATGGCGTCCAGCGTGGCGACGGCCACTGCGCGATGATCGGGATGGTTGATGTACTCCTTGCCGCTATACATGCGGGTTGGGTCCATGGCGATCACCACCTCGGGCTTGTGCTTGCGAATCATGCGCACGAGGTCTTTGCGCAGCTCAAGCGTCGGCATCACCTCGCCGTCGTTGTAGCGCAGGAACTCGACTTCGTGCACGCCGCAGATCTCGGCGGCGGCGCGCTGCTCGCGCTCGCGTATCTCGGCGATCGTCTCGCGGGTGAGTGTGGCGTCGTGCGTGCCGCTGTTGCCGCTGGTGACGATTACGTAGACGATTTTCGCGCCATGCTTGGCCCACTTGGCGCAGGTGCCGGCGCATCCAAACTCGATGTCATCGGGGTGGGCGACGATGACCATGGCCGAAGATGGGATGAATGCTTGGCTCATAGATGCGCCTTGATTCTACTGTCGCCGCGCTGAAAGCCTTTTACCTTGTCACCGTCACCTTCGTCACGCCGCGCGATACGTCGGGGTTGTGGCCCAGCCGCACCGACAAATGCAGCGCGAATAATTGGCCGGCGATGACGAAGATGATCGGGCTGAGCAGGCTGGGCGGCGCGCCCAACGTCAGCGTGGTCAATGCCGGATTGTCGGCCAACAAAGACAAGCCGGCGGCGGCCGGCTCCGTCGCCAGGCACAGCACGCGGCCGCCGCGTTGCAAGATGCGCGCCATCACCTGGGTGGTCATCTCCAACGTCTCGTCGTGGTTGAGCAGCGCGATAGCGGGGTAGCCGGGTTCGATCATCGCCAGCGGGCCGTGCAGAAAGTCGGCGGCGGAATAAGCCTGCGCAGCGATGAAGCAAGTCTCCTTGAGCTTGAGCGCGATCTCGTGCGCTGCGCCGTAGGTATAGCCGCGGCCGATGACGACGGCGCGTGTGTCGTTGACAAACGACTCAACTAAGCTGGCAATTTGCGGCTCCAGCGCCAGCACCTCGCGCGCGTGATCGGGCAGGCCGGCCAACTGCTGCTTGAGCGTCGGGCGATTGCTGATGTTGGCCGCCAGCGCGGCGTAGGCGGCGCATTGTGCTGTAACGGTTTTCGTGGCGGCTAGCGCGCGCTCGGCGCCGGCTTCCAGCAAAAGCACGTGTTTGGCGGCGCGCGTAATCGGCGAGTCGGGCGTGTTGGTGATGGCGAGGGTCGCTGCGCCTTGCCGGCGTCCGGCTTCAAGCACGGCGATCACGTCGGCGGCGGCGCCGCTTTGCGAGACGCCGACGACCAGCGCGCCGGCCAATCGCGGCGGCGCGCCATACAGCGTGTAGAGCGAAGGCGCTGCCAGTGCTGTGGGGATGCCGGCTTGTCCTTCGAGCAGATATTTGCCATAGATGGAAGCGTTGTCGCTGCTGCCCCGCGCAGCCAAGACGGCGAAAGCGCAAGTGCGTGCGGCGTGGGCAACCGGCGCGAGCGCGGCGTCGGCGCGCGCGAGCAGGCGCGTGAGCGCATCGGGTTGCTCGAAGATCTCAGCGCGCATGTGCGCGCCGGGGGCATAGGGTGGAGGATTCATGCGGCAACCTGGTGATGATCGTGCAGCAATGTTACGGGGCGTCATTCCGCCGGCTCGGCCTGCGCAGGCTGGGGTTGATTCGCCGGCGGCTGAATGCGTTTGCTGCTCAGGTCGTCGCGCGCGGCTTGTTTGAGGGGAATGCCCAGCCGGTAAGAGGCTGAACTGATGGCGTGCGAAACCACCGGCCCGGCCAGGATCAGCAGCACAATTAGCACCAGCGCTTTGCTCCAGGCCAACGGCGTGGCGAACACAGCAGCCAGGGTGAGCAACACTACGCCAAACGTCGAGACTTTGCCGGTGGCGTGCATGCGCGAGTACACATCTGGCAGCCGCACCAAGCCGATGATGCCGACGATTGAAAAGAACGTGCCGATCAGAATGGCGACGGTCGCGATCAGGTAGCCGAGGTCTTTCATAAGCGATCAGCGCTAGAACATTTGCCGGTTGGCGATGTAGCGCGCCAGCGCAATTGTGCCGACGTAGCTGATGGCCGATGCGCCGAGCGCTAAATCCATGTAGAGCGCATCATCGTTGAGCAGGGCCAGCAGCACGAAGATGCCCAGCACCAGCGTCGCAATGACGTCGGCGGCCACGATGCGATCCATCACCGTCTCGCCGCGCCACACGCGCTGCACGGCGATGGCGATCATCGCCACGTGGATAACCAGCGACACGATGGCGACGCGCATAAAGATATCTTGCATGTCCATCCTCCAGCCTGGGCTTACTCGAAGATGCGCTCCAACATCGCCCGGCGCTTGCGCTGCGCCTCCTCGGCGCCCTCGGCGCTCGTCACCACATCAAGACAGTGCACATACATCACACCATCGTCGCCGATCTCAACGACCTGTTCGCCGGGCGTGACGGTGATGGCATGTGCGCTGAGCGCAACGCCGAGCTCGCTCTTCATGCCGGCTTGGATGGCGATGATGCCTGGTCGGATGGGCAGCTTGGGATCGAGCACAATGCGCGCCACGCGAATGCCGTTGCGAATAATGTCTACGCCCAGCCAGGCCGTGTATTTGGCCAGGTTGAACAGCACCGCCGGCAACCGGCGCAACGACAGCGGCTGGCTCTCCGGCCTCAGGATCGTTGCAATGGCCAGGCCGATAAGCAATCCCACGACGAGGTTCGACAGCTCGAAGTTCGCCGTGACGGCCAGGTAGATCAACCAGCAAATCAAGGTCAGTCTTAAGTGCGCGAGCATGTGTTCTCCTTTCAAATGGTCATTCACTTCAGCCGGCCCGTCCGCTCGCCCAGCACCGCTTGCACGTAGGCCTGCGGTTGGCGGATCCACTCGCTGGCATCTTGCGCCAACTGCAGCAGCGGCTGCGCCCAGATGCCCAGCGCGATGCACGCGGCGATCATCAGGCTCGGCGCCAGCAGGCTATCGCCGGAGGGCTTCACTTTTGCTTCCGGCGCATCCGGCTTGAACGGTTCCCACCAAATCTTCATCAGCGCGCGGAAGACATAGACCAGCGTGATGATGCTAGAGACGCCGAGCAGCAGGAGGGGCGCCCAGTAAGCGAGCGTCCCGTTCACGCTGCCGCTTCGCGCGGCTTGTACGCCGCTCTCAAACAGCGTCAGCTTGCTGATAAAGCCGTTGGTCGGCGGGATGCCGGCCAGCGCCATGCCGCCGACGAAGAACAGCACGCCGGCCAGCGGCGCATATTTGCCCGTGCCGCGCAGCACGCTGAACGAAGCCGTCTTCACCGGCGCGCGGCTGGCCAGATAGCCGCTCAGCATCAGCAGCGTGCTCTTGATCAGCGCGTGGTTAAAGGTGAACACAATCGCTGCGGTCAGCGAGAGCGGCGTGCCCCAGCCCACGCCGACGTGGATGAAGCCGATCTGCGCCAGGGTCGAGTAGGCAAACATGCGCTTGGCGTTGTGCGTGCCGGCCGCGCCGAGCCCGCCGAACACAATGCCTACGATGCCCAGCGCGACCAGCAGCGCGCGCAGCCAGTCGGCGTGCGGCGTCAGCAGCGTGGTCATGCGCAAAAAGCCATATACGCCGATCTTCACCACCACCGATGACAGCATGGCCGAGACCGGCGTCGGCGAGGCCGTGTGGAAGTCAGGCTGCCAGAAGTGAAAGGGGACGACGGCGCTCTTGATCATGAACGTGACGGCCAGAAAGACGATAGCGGCCGGCAGCAAAGCTGGGGCCTGGTCGGCGGCGATGCGCGCGGCAAGGTCGGCCATGTTTAGTGTGCCGTAGCTGATATACAGGCAGCCGATGCCGAACAACAGGCTGAACGACGCGACGGTGCTAATGAGAAAGTACTTGTATGCTGCCTCTGGGCCGTAGCGGTCGTCGCTCATGGCCGTGAGCACCGTGCCGCTGATCACGATCAGCTCGACCATGACGAACAGGTTGAAGATGTCGCCGGTGAGCATGCCGCCGGTCAGGCCGGCGACCAGGCACAGGAACAGTGGATAGAACGTGGGATGGCGCACGGCTTTGTCCTTTGCGCCCAGCGCGTAGATAAAACCGAAGGCGAACACAAGCTGCACCATCGCCCCCATCGTCGCCGAGAGCAGGTCGGCGGCGATGGTGATGCCGAACGGCGCAGGCCACTGTCCCATTTGATAGATGACCGGCCGGCCGGTGGACCATACCGTCCACAACAGATAGGCGCTGGCGGCCAGTGCAGTCAGCATCGCGCCGAACGCCCACGCCGCCTGCAATCGGAAGTTGCGTCGCAGGAGCAGCGCCGCGGCCGCAGCCGTGAGCGGAATGACAATCGGCAGAATCGCCAACGAGGATGACATCATGCCTCAGGACTCGATTGCATTGCATGCTTCACTGGCGGCTGCTAATGGCTCAGCCCTTTGACTTCGTCGCTGTCTCCTGTGCGATAGCGAGCCGCAATGACGTAGAGCAGCGCTAGCACGAAGGCGAAACCGCCCAGGCTGATGACGATGGCGGTGAGGATGAGCGCCTGCGGCAGCGCGTCGCTGCGCTGGCCGATAGCTTTCGCATAGGCCTTAACCACGCCGTCATAGGCGCCGATGGACAACAGGAACAGGTTCACCGCGTTCGAGATGATGCTCAGGCCGATGGCCGAACGAATGACGTTGCGGCGCAGCAACTGATATAGGCCTATGCCGAACAATGCGCCGATCGAAATCGCTTTGATGATCTCCATTGCCCCTATCTCACTCCAAATCACGCTCAGGATGACCCAGCGTGTCAATGATAAAAATGACCGCGCCCAAAACGACCAGGGCGATGGCTAATTCAAACAGGAAGGATGTGCTGATGTAGAAGCCCTCGGGCAAGGGCAGCCCCAGCGCCGCGCTGAAGTCAAAGGGCGAAAAGAATCCGCCGCCCAGGAACACCGGCGCCGTCGAACCGGCCATGACCGTAAGGATGCCGACGCCGATCAGCAGGCCGGGCCGCAGGAAGCGCAAGTGGCGCTTGGCCTCGTCGTAGCCGAAGACCACATACCAAAAGCCTACGCCCAGGCTGAGCGTGACGCCGGCGGTGAAGCCGTCGCCTGGCTGGTCGTGCCCGTAGACCATCTGCACGATGGCCAGCACGAACGCCAGTGGCAACGCCACGTAGCCCAATGCGCGGACGAACGGCGAGGTGCGCACCCCGTCAATCCCGCGAATGGTCGCCGGCATCAGCCAGCTTTGCCGGTCTTTGACTTTCAGCTCCACTTCGCCCTGGGCGGGCAAGTGCTCCGTCTCGCGCTTCTTCATCGCATATCGCAGCAACGAGAAAACGCCGATCCCCGCCATGCTGAACACGGTGATCTCGATCATCGTGTCGAAGCCGCGAAAGTCCACCACAATCGCGCCGACGATATCGGCTGCGCCGGTGAGCGGCTTGGCATTTTGCTCGTAGTAGGGCGTGACCAGCGACGCGCGCGGTCGCGAGGCGAAAGCGTAGAGGCATAACACGGTCACCATCGCGCCCCCGGCGACGGCGAGCAACGCATTGCGCTTCTGGCCGTCGCCTCCGTTCAACCCTTCGGCCCGCTCGCGCTGCGCGCGGGGCAGCCGCGAGAGCGCCAGCACTAACACCACCAGCGTCAGCGTGTCCACCACAGCCTGCACCAGCGCCACGTCCGGCGATGGTTCCAGGGCGATGACCACAGCAACGGCCAACCCCGACGAACCGAGCGCGATGATGGCTAATAAGTCGCGCCGGATGACGATGGACACGAATGACGCGGCCACGGCCAGCAACAAACCGAAGGCGCGCAGCGCGCTTTGCAGGCCGAACGGCTCGTCGAGTAAGCGACGGCTTGCGTCGGGCAACACTGCGCCGTCGAACACGCGCCATAGTTCGCCAAAGACGATCACCAGGGCGAACAGCGCTGTGAGGATGACCGCCAAATAGGCGCGGATGCGGCCGGCCTGCGTGCGCGTGGCGATGCCGGCTGCGCCGTCCAGGCCGCGCAGCACTCTGTCGTAGAGCAAGTTCATGTTTAACGCTGCTGCGCCTGGGATGCCGCGGATCGGGCTGCGCAGCGCGAAGGACACGACGCCCAGGGTGATGGCGATGCTGCTCAAAATCAACGGCAGATTGATGCCGTGGAATAACGCCAGTGACACCTTGACCTTCGCGCCATAGGCGGCAGTCGCTGCGCCGGCCAGCAGACTGACGATTGCTTCCGGTTGCAGCACGCTGATGGCGAGCGATAGCCCGGCCAGGAGCGCCGGGCCGAGCAACATGCCCGCCGGCGCTTCGTGCGCGTGCAAGTCGGGCTTGTCGCGCGCGTCATCGGTGCCGAGGCGCGAAGCCGGCCATCCTGCCCCTGGCCTGGTCACGAACGTGTCCAGCGTCAAGCTGGCGGCCTGCGCCAACATCAGCGCGCCGGTGAGCACGGTAATTGTGGGCAGCACGATGCGCGTCAGGAGCGGCAGCGCGTCTTCCAGCCCCGCAGCCAGCAGCGTCTCTTTGGCCAGGAAGCCGAACAGCGGCGGCAAGCCGGCCATCGAGAGCGCGGCAATGCCGCACACGAGGAAGGTCCAGGGCATTGCGCGCCACAGATTGCCCAATCGGCGCAGGTCACGCACCCCCGTCTCGTGATCCACGATGCCGACAATCATGAACAGCGCGCCTTTGTAGAGCGCGTGCGCCAGCACGCCGATCGCCAGCGCCTTGAAAGCCGAAGGCGCTTCTTCACCGGTCAGCATCATCAATGCACCGAGCTGGCTCACGGTGGAGTAGGCGAGGATGCTTTTCAGGTCGCTCTGGCGCAGGCCGATGATCGCGCCAACCAGCATGGTGGCGCCGCCAGTCACGATCAGCAGCCAGAACCACATCGGCGTATTCCCCAACGCCGGGTGCAAGCGCGCCATCAGGTAGATGCCGGCTTTGACCATCGTCGCCGAGTGCAGGTAGGCGCTGGCCGGCGTCGGCGCCGTCATCGCCCCGGGCAGCCAGAAGTGAAACGGCGCCTGCGCACTCTTGGTAAACGCGCCAAAGGCGATCAGCCCGAGCATGACCGGATACCATGCGTCGCTGCGCAAGGCGTCGCCGTTGCGCAGAATTGCCGTCAAGTCAGTGCTGCCGCTGATCGCCGAGGCAAAGAGCAAGCCGGCCAGCAGCGCGATGCCGCCGCCGCCGGTGACGAATAACGCCTTGAATGCGCCGCTGCGCGCTTCTTCGTCTTTGGTCTTATAAGCGATCAGCAAGAAGGAGGTGATGCTGGTGCCTTCCCAGAACAGGAAGAGCGTGATCACATCGCCGGCCAACACCAGGCCCAGCATGCTGGTCATGAACAGCAGGACATACAAGAAGAAGCGCGCGTCGGTGCTGGAGTGCGAGGCGTGGACAGCCGCTGATGCATCGCCGAGCAATTCCGCACCCGACTCCGCATGTTTGGGCGTGAAGTAGTAGCCGGCATAGATCAATACCAGCGCCCCGATGCCGGTGACAATCAGCCCGAACAGCGCGCTCAGGCCGTCCAGATAGAAGGCAAACTCGATGCCCAACGCCGGCAGCCAGGGAGTGCGCCAAGTTAACGCTTCGCCCTCCACCACGCGCGGGAATTGCGATGCAATGGCGACGAAGGCGGTTCCGGGCGCGATGGCCAGCAGCCATCCCAGCGCGCGCGGGGCGATGGATCGGATGCGTGGGATGAAGGTGAATGCTGCCCCGGCAGATGCGCCGATGAGACATGCGAAGATGGGGACGGTGAGCATCGTTCAACTATACCGGGCTATCCATAGAGTCGCGCATTGCCAGACGGCGTTCGCGCGCGACGGCCAGATCATCGCGCGTGGCGCGCTGAACCGGGGTGCCCAGTCGGTAAGCTGCCGAGGCCAGCGCGTGCGAGACGACCGGCCCGGCGATCACCAGCAGCGCGGTCAAAATGACCGCTTTGCCAAGAACCGACGGCGTGATGAGCGCTGCCGCGCCGGCCAGGAAAGCCGCGCCGAAGACGCCGACCTTCCCTGCCGCGTGCAGGCGCGTGTATACGTCCGGCAGGCGCACTAAGCCAAGCGCGCCGATGATCGAGAAGAACGTGCCGGTCAGCACAAGGACGAGCGCCAGGATGGGCCAGATGATCTCCATGGGTGCGCTTGCTCCGTGTTCAGAACATGCGCTGGTCGGCCAGGTATTTAGCCAGCGCCAACGTGCCGATGAAACCGAGCGCGGCCAGCGCCAGCGCCACGTCCATATACATGCTCTGACCGGTGAGCAGCGCGATTAGGATCAAGATGCACAGCGCCAGCACGCTCACCAGCTCTACGCTCAGCAGGCGATCTACGGCATTATCACCGCGTATCGCGCGCCACACTGCCACACCCAGCAACGACGCGTGGATGAGCAGCGCAGAGGCGAAAGCGACGCTCAAAATTTGCTCCATTTTGGTTCCTCCTTCCGAATCAGTTGCCGAGCACGGCGCGCACATAGGACGCCGGCGCATCCATCCAGGCGACCGTCGCCTGCGCCAGGCTGATCAACGGTTCTGCCCAGATACCCAATCCCAGGCTGAGCGCGATGAGCAAGGCCGGCGCAATCAGTTGGTCGCCGTAGGGTTTGGGCTTCACGCCTTCTGGCAGCGGCGCCCACCAGATGCGCTGGAAGGCGCGGATGACATACACCAGCGTCACGATGCCGGCCACGCCAATAGCTACCAGCGACAGGTATGCCTGTGCGTCCACGCCGCTGCTGAACAGCATCAGCTTGCCGATGAAGCCGTTGAGCGGCGGAATGCCAGCCAGCCCCATGCCGCCGAGCAAGAACAGCGCGCCGGCCCACGGCAGCTTCCTGCCCAGGCCGGTGATGGCTGTGAAGGTCGCCGTCTTCACCGGCGCGCGGCTGGCCACGCTTCCGGCCAGCATCAGCATGGCCGCTTTCAGCAGGCTGTGGTTGACGGCATATACGATCGCCGCGGCCAGCGCGAGCGGCGTGCCCCAGCCGATGGCGACCAGGATGAATCCGAGCTGGCCAAGGGTCGAGTAGGCTAGCATGCGTTTGACGTCGTAAGTGCCCACAGCACCTAGGCCGCCGAACCACACGCCCACCGTGCCGACCACGACCAGCACGCCTCGGATGATTTCGGCCTGTTCGGTGAATAACAGCGTGGTCATGCGCAAAAAGCCGTAGATGCCCAGCTTGACCACGACGGACGACAATACTGCATGTACCGGCGTCGGCGCAGCGGTGTGGAAGTCGGGCTGCCAGAAGTGAAAGGGCATCACTGCGCCTTTGACCATGAAGAAGATCATCAGAAGCGCCATGGCCGGCAACACGAGCGGCGGCGAGGGATC
>CALHLE010000030.1 GCA_938034415.1 uncultured Anaerolineae bacterium | reverse complement strand
GTGCCATGCGCCGTCCTTTTACGGTAAAACTGCGCATCAGGCACATCGACATGGATTGCGACATACCAACGATCTGCCGTGCGCGACACCGTCGCACCCATGATTCTTCCCGAAAAGCGCAACGTTTCGGTCATCAATACGTCGCCGATCTTGGGCAGGCGGATGGTCTTGCCATCGAGCTTGAACTTGTCGTTCGCCACGTAGAAACTGTCGCGGCAACGACCCTTCTTCTTGAACTGTGGGGCGTGCGCCGGCTTTCCAGCCTTGATGTCGGCGAAGAACCGATCCCATGCTTTTGCCAGATTAGCAAATGGCTGCGCATGGGCATCCCGGTGAATGTCACGCAACCAAGGCCGACCGTTCTCATCGAGCCACCGCGGATCGCTGTATTTGATGGCGTTGAACTGCTTTTTCAGGGCCATCGCATTCGGCTTACGGCCCGCCGCGTATTGCTTGTTCCACTCATCCAGCGCCCAGTTCCAGACGCGCCTTGCCGCACCGCAAGCGCGCTTGAAGTAGTCCACCTGCTCTGGTGTCGGGCAAAGGGCGATTTTGTGGGTCAGGTGCATGTCGTCAGGAGGACGTCAGACTACCGCGCCAGTCTCGACGCATACGACCCGACCGCCGACATCTTCTGGGGCCGTTGCCACAGCAGAAGATATGCGTTCGTAATGTCGCGTGAATGCCTCTTGGGGAAGCAAATCGCTTTTCAGCGGGCAATCTGATTCAATTCGATACGTCATGATCTGCATCCTGTTTCAGCGCTTCTTTCAGGTCTTTCCGGTAGTTCCGCAATCCGTAAAGCCTGGACGAAAAGCAACGCACAATGGTCATCAGGTCTTGCACCACTTCCTGTTCTGGCGAGAGACGCTCTTGATTGAGCACCAGCACCTCGCATCCGTGGGATTTTGCGTAGTGCTCAAACCACTCGAAACCGAAGCGAGTAAGCCGGTCACGGTGGGCAAGGATCAGTGTCTTCATTTCCCGCCGACCAATTTCGTCCATCAGCTTCAGAAACTTCTTACGCTTAACGTTTAGACCACCGCCTACTTCCTCGATGAATTCGACATTTGCCAACCCCTTTGCTGCCACAAACTCTTCCAGCACCTTGCGCTGATTTGCCAAGTCCGGCTTCTGTGCCGCGCTTGATACACGGCAGTAAGCGACTATCCGCGTTGGCTCGGATACCGCCTGCCGCAAGCCAATGAACTCACGCAACTGTGTCTTGGTGTAAAGACGGCGATTGCTGCCTGTTCGTGCCACCGGAATCAACCGCCCTTCGCGTTCCCATCGCTGCAAGGTTTTGACCGGACCACCCAGCAACTTCGCCGCCCTGCGTATATTCATTGTGTTTTCCACAAGCACAATTATACACTATTGCGCACTATCTGCAATACTAGAGCCGAGCTCCCATGGGGCACGCCTCACCTGCCGGTGAGCTGTTGCGATGCCGCGCTGCGGCTGAAGAACTGGATGAGGCCCAAGCTAAGCCAGGTGAGCGCGTAGCTGATAATCGCCAGGGCGGCCGGTTCGTAGGCTTTGGTGAGGCCGAGCAACTGCATGTAAGGTCCCAGCGCCGGACGCACCAAGAAGCTGGCCAAGATCAGCTCCCCCATTACGGTAGCGAAGCAGATGAGCGCGCCGCTCAAGAGCGCCAGTCGCAAATTGGGGAAGATGACGTCGGCCAGCACTCGAAACCAGTTCGACCCCAGGCTCTGCGCCGCTTCGGTGAGCGTGCGCACGTCAATCGTGCGCATGCCGATATCCACCGCCCGGAACATGTAGGGCATCGAGACAACCACATAACCCGCCACTATCAATACGTCGGTGGTGAGCGGCGTGAGCGTCAGTTGCAGCGGTGGGCGCGAGAAGGTGCGAATGAGGCCAAACACATACACGATGGTGGGGATGATAAAAGGCAAGATGGCGATCAGCTCCACCAGCGGGCGGGCCTGCGGCGCCCGAAGGTGCATCCAGTACACGGTTGGCACAAAGATCAAGGCGCTGACCGCGATTGTGATCACCGCCATGACAGCGGAGTAGCGAAAGCTCTCCCAGAAGCGCGGGTCGGACAGGACTATCTCGTAGGCCATCAGGCTCAGCTCGCCGCGTTTCATGCGCAGCGAGAAGTCAAGCGTGCCGTAGAGCGGGACGAAGAAATAAAGCATGGCCAGCACGCCCCAGAAGATGGCCCAACCGTTGCGCTTGCGAGGAGGAACGTTCATGCGCGTATCCATCGGGAAGTCTGGCGCTGCAACACGCCGTAGGCTGCGATGGTGATGGCCATGATGATCACCATGCCCAGCGCGAGCGCGTAGCCCTCATGGGGGTTGCCCAGCACATCGCCGCGAATCTGCTGGCCGATGAAGATGGTCACCAGCGGGATATTGCCGCCGGTGAGCGCCTGGGCAGTGGCGTAGGCGCCGAACGAGTTGCTGAACAACAGCAGCGCCGCGCCCAGAATGGATGGGGTCAACACCGGCAACGCCACATCGCGCCAGTATTGCAGCCCCGACGCGCCGAGGCTGTCCGCCGCCTCGCGCCATTCGCGCCTCAGCCCCTCTATTGCAGGCGTGATGGTCAGCACCATCAGGGGAAACTGGAAGTACAGATACGCCAACACCAAGCCCCCCAAGCTATAGAGGTTAAATCCGTAGTCGTAAGGATTGAAGGGGCACACCTGTTCGCCCTGCGGCCCAGGCAGACAGATGCTCTTGAGCAAAGCGGTGAGGAAGCCGGTGCGCCCGAGCGTGGCGATGAAGGCGAAGGCCAACGGCACGCCGCCAAAGTTGGCCGCCAGGCCGGAGAAGGTCATGATGACGCTGCGCATCCAGCGCGGCGCGCCGCCGATCGTCACCGAGTACGCCACAAAGAAGCCAAACGCGCCGCCGAGCGCCGCCGTCAAGAAGCTCACCTGCAGGCTGGTGAGGTAGGCCCTGATGACGTTGGGATTGCGGAAGACGGCCACGTTCTCCAGCGTGAATGCGCCGCTGCGATTGAGGAAGGCGCCGGTGAACAGGTTGAACGAGGGAATGATAAAGAAGAACAGAATGAAGGCGAAGAACGGCAGCAGGCCGACCCAGTTCCAGATCAAACGCCTGCGCTCGGTTGAGCGCAGGGTAATGGGCAGAACGACGTTCATACGCAGCGCGACGGCGGCAACGATACAGACGCAAATGCTGCGCGACCCAGCTTGCGCCAGGCCACGCAGCAGCAACGTGAGCGGCAAGCTACTTGATGTCCAGGCCGACCACGCTGTCCCACTGGTTCTTGATGAGTTCGCGCGCGGCGCTCAGTTGTTCGAGGCTAGGGACGATCGCGTTTTTGATGATTTCCGGCGCGGGGAGCTTGGCCTTCAAGTCCTCCGGCACTACGCCGCGATTGAGCATGTCCTCCAGGCGGGCCGGCGCGCAGTATCCCTTCATCCAGAGCAAATGGCCCTCATCAGAATACAGGAACTCCTGCCAAAGCCGCGCTGCAGCCGGGTGCGGCGCGTAGGCGCTGATAGCCTGCAGATAAGAGCCGCCCCAGTTGACCGACTTAGGATAGACAATCTCCAGCGGCGGGTTGCCCTTAAAGGCTTCCACGTTCGCAAGCGCCAGGTAGTTCCACTGGAAGGTGATGGGAGTCTCGCCTTTGGCGATGGAGCCGGTGTTGGCGATCAACGGCAGCAAGTTGCCGCGCGCGTTCAGCTCCTTGAAGAACTCGAGACCGGGCTGAATGTTGTCCAGCGAGCCGCCGTTGGCAATCGCCGCGGCATACACCGTCTGTGCAGCCTGGTTGGATGAACGCGGGTCGCCGGCCAGCGCGATCTGGCCCTTATACTTCGGGTCCAGCAGGTCAGCCCAGTCGCGGGGCACGTCCTTCACCACATCCAAGTTGACCTCAAACACCAGCACACCGGTGTAGTCCGTGTAGAAGTAACCCTCCGGGTCCTTTGGGCCGGCGATCGTGTCCCACGTCATAACCTTGTAGGGGGCCAGTAGGCCCTCCTCTTTAGCGACCGGTCCGAAGGCAAGGCCAATGTCAATCACATCGGGCGCTTGCGGGCCTTTGTTCTCGCGGTTGTCGCGGATGGCCTGAAGCTCGTCGGCCGAGCCGGCTTCCGGGTTGATGGAGTTGACCTTGATGCCATACTTCTGGCTAAAGGTCTTCATCATCTCGCCGTAGTTGCACCAGTCGTCCGGCAGCGCAATGACGTTCAACTCGCCCTCAGCCTTCGCGGCGGCGATCAGCGCCTCCATGCCGCCTGCCTCGGCAGCCGACCGGACTTTGCTCCAGTCCACTTGCTTCGCAGGCTGAGCTGCGGGCCTGGCGGGCGGCGCGGCCGTAGCGCAGGCGCTCAAGGCGATGGCGAACAGGGATAGCAGCGACCCTAGACGGGTGATTGATTGGTATTTTGACATATCTAAAGTCTCCCAAGATTTGCTTTGCGATCGGTATTCCGCGCAGCTGCTTTAGAATTATCCGGTTCGAGATTAAGGCAATGCTAAGGTGGTGGCCGCAGGTTGTCTTGTCCGCCAGGCAACCAGCGGGACGATAAACAGCGCCACGGGACGTGCGCGGGTCGCTCTGTTCCTCGCCTTACTCGTTCTCCCGCCGGTCGCGCGGCGTGGGGGAGATCGCCAAACCGTAGTAAGCCTCGATGATTTGACGCACCAAAGGCGCGGCATAGCTCGACCCCTCGCCGATGTTCTCTAGCAGCGCGGTGACGACGATCTCCGGCGCGTCGGCGGGCGCGTAGGCGGTGAACCAGGCGAAGGGCTTGGCGTTGCCGCCGGCCTGCGCCGTGCCGCTCTTGCCGGCGACGATCAGCCGGCGCGCGCTCGCGCGCGCCGGCGCCGGAATGCGGCTGCACAGGACGACGCGGCCCTCGGCGTCGAAGCAGTAGTCAAAGCCGGCGAAGCGATACGCCGTCGTTCCTAATCGCGCGTCGCGCGTCACGCCGACCATGCCGCGTTGAATCGCCTCGAGCGCAGCCGGGGTGAGCGGCAGCCGCGCGGCAGTTTCCACGCTGCGCTTCGGGCGCGGCGAAGCAATCAGATACGGGTGCCGCACGAGGCCGCCGTTGGCGATGGCGGCGGTCATCTGCGCAACTTGCAACGGCGTGACCAGCATGAAGCCCTGGCCGACCGCCAAATTGACCGTGTCGCCGCCCGTCCACGCTTCGCCGAGCGCCCGCTGCTTCCAGTCCGGGTCGGGCACCAGCCCGGCCGCTTCGGGCAGCTCGATGCCCGTGCGCGCGCCGAAGCCGAACTTGCGGGCATACTCGCCCAACACGTAGGCGCTCTTCTCCTGCAGCCGCTTGCCGACCTCGTAGAACACGACGTTGCATGATGCGGTGAGGCCGGCCTGCAGGCTGATGCGCCCGTGGCCGCTCCGCAGCCAGCACGTCTTGCGAAACGCGACGCCATAGCCATCCCAGAAGCCGGGGTCGCGGAACACCTCATCGGGCGTCGTAACACCTTCGCCGATGCCGGCGGCCATCGTCACCATCTTGAAGGTCGAGCCAGGCGGATATTGCCCCTGCGTGGCGCGATTGAGCAATGCGCCTTCCTGAATCGCCCGGCCGGTTAAGTTGGTCTGCGAGAAGGTGGGCGAACTGGCCATCGCCAGCACAGCCGAGTCCTCGGCGCGCAGCACTACAACCGCGCCGCGGCGTTCGCCCAGCAAGCGCTGCGCTGCGAGTTGCAAGGCTGGGCTGATGGTGAGCGTGACATCCTGGCCTTGGACAGCCGGCCGCTCCGCCAGGACGGTCAGATAGCCACCGGAGAAGAGCTTCAATGCCCCGCCCGGCGCGCCCCCGATGAGCGCATCGGCAGCGGCTTCGACGCCGGACAGCCCGATCTGTTCATCGCCTTGGAAGCCGCGCGCGCGATACGCCGCCAGCGACTCCGGCGGGATAAATCCGACGAAGCCGACGACGTGCGGCGCAAGGTTCGGGTTGGGATAGTGGCGTTGGAAGCGCGAGCGCACGCTTATCGCCGGAAAGCGTTTGATGTGATCGTAGTATTCGTCTATCAAAGCCTCTTCCACGTCGGCGATGGGCGAGAACCAATCTTCTGGCCGATCGGCATATTTAGCCTTGATCGCCTCCGGCGCGAGTTGCGTGATTTGGCTGAGCAGGTCGAGCAGGCGCCGCTCTTCGTCGGGTCCGACGATCGCGCTGCGCTGCACGCCGATGGTGATGAACTCGCGCTGGATGGCCAGCGGGGTGCCGTCGGCGGCGTAGATCGCGCCCCGTTGGGTTTCTTCGCGCTCCATGCGCAGAATGCCGCTCGTTAGGCCGGGGATGATGGCGTCGGGCGTCCAACTCGCGCGCCAATCGTCAGCCGATGGGTCGAAGACCAACCCAAGTGTGCTGGTCACCTCAAACGCGCCGACTAGGCTGCTCTCCCAGCGCGTGACGAGCGTAGCAGTAGCGCGCTCATCCTGATACAGCAGCCCGCCGCGCAGTTGCGTCTCCATGCGCGAAGCCAGGGCAGTGGTGCGCACGGCTTCGTAGCGGCCGCGCAGCTCATCGGCATCCTTCAACTTGGCGCGCGACGATGCGTCGAGCAAGGTGAACGCAGTGACGAAATCTTGCCGGTTGATTGCGTCAACGAAGGTGTCGGCCACTGCGGCCGCAGAGAGCAGCCTGGGAGCAGGCTGACGAGTAGGCGAAAGGGCGGATGGCGTGGGGAGCGTGGGATCGCGCGCGGGCGTCGAATTCACGCATGAGGCCGCGATGACCGACGCAGCAGCCCAGACGAACATCCCCCGTCTTAATTTCATGCGTGTTCGGCAGGCGCTCACGAAGCAATGCGAAGCGCGGTGAGCACGGTGATTGTAACTGCTATGCGGCACGTGAAGCGACCGGCTAAGCCTGCCACGCGATCACGTGTGGCTCAGCATGATTCGGCAGGTGATCGAAGACGCGCTCCAGCGGCGTCCCGTTAGCCATGCACAGCGCAGTTGCGATCGCCAAGCCATGCGAGACGACGAGGATATTTGCCTGGGGATGCGCCCGCGCGATGTCATCCAACGCCTGGCCGACGCGCGCTGCCAGCTCGAACACCGTCTCGCCCTGCGGTGGGCGCGAATGCACCGGGTTGCGTTTGCGTTCCTCTAACTCGGCTACGTAGCGCAGGGCCACATCGTCGCCCAACATGCCTTCCCATGCGCCCAGATTCACTTCGCGCAGGCGCGGGTCGAGGCGCACAGGCAACCCCAGGCGCAGCGCGATGATCTCCGCCGTCTGGCGGGCGCGCAGCAGGTCGCTGCTATACAGGGCCTGGAACGCGACCTGCTCGGCATGCTGCGCGAGGGTTTCGGCCAGCGCGTGCGCTTGGGCGATGCCGGTCGCGTTGAGCGGCGGCGCATCCGGCGTCTGCCCTTGCCAGCGCCCTTGCACGTTCCAGATCGTCTGACCGTGGCGGATGAGCCAAATGTGCGCCATGGTTCATGAGAGGTCGGCTGGAGTCGGCCGATGTGAGGCGTCAGCCTGCCCGCCGGCGCGGCGGGCGACGTATTCAGGCACCTCGATCATCGGCGGGCGTTCCAGCTCGGCGATCTCTTCGAGTTCGAGGTAGTATCCGCCGGCCTCGTAGCGAATCAGCTTCATCGTCTTGTTCACATCGGCGATGAAGGCGCGCTCGTAGTGCCGCTCCAGCTTGCGCATGACAGTTTGGATGATGGCGAACGACATTTTGCTCAGCGCCTCCAGCGATTGGTTGTGGTGAACGCGCTCGAGCAAGTCCACCTGCGCGATGGCCGATAGGCCGAATAATTCGTAGATGTCAATCAGCAGGCTGGTCTCCACGCCGTAGCCGGAGGTGAACGCGCATCGTTCGAGCGCGTGGCGTCGTCCGCCATACTCGCCCGACAGCGGCTGGATCACGCCGGACAGTTCGGGATAGAACAAATTGATGAGCGGGCGGGCGGTCAGCTCAGTCACCCGCCCACCGCCGCCAGCTTGCAACTTGTCGCCCACCCGCAGCGGCCGGCGATAGAAGCCCTTGACGAACTGGATGTCGCGGTTGAGGAGCATCGGCCCGATGATCCCATAGACGAAGCGCGGGTGAATGTTGACGATGTCGGTGTCGATCCAAACCACGATGTCGCCCCGGGTGACGAACAAGCTCTTCCACAGCGCCTCGCCCTTGCCGCGGCGTGCGCCATATTCGGGCAACAGCTCCTGATGGATGTAGACGGGGATGCCCGCTTTGCGTGCGATCTGGCGCGTGCGGTCAGTCGAATTCGAGTCGATCAGCACGATTTCGTCCAACAGCGGGGTTCGATCCATCAGGGCGCGCTTCACGGTGCGGATGACCTTGCCCACCGTCGCCTCTTCGTTCAAGGCCGGCAGCGCCAGGCTGATGGTGACGCCTTGCTCCCGCTTCAACTCGATCAGCTGGTCGAGGTCGGCGAACTCGTCGGCCTGAAAGGTGTTTTGGGCAAACCACTTGTCCACCAAAAGCGAGATCGCGCCGGCGCTCACGCGCTCGTCGGCGAACGACGCCGGCGCCGGACGGCGCGTCTTCACCACCATGACCGCCGCCGGCGCATCGGCAATCACCCGCTCGGCGACCGGGCCAAGCGCCGTGTTGGTCTGCGCCGGACGGGCTGACGCGCCGAGGATAATGAGGTCAGCTTGCGTCTCTCGCGCGTGGTCGAGGATGGTGCGGGCTGTGTCGTCGGTCAGGGCCGACTGCAGCTTCACCTCCGGCATGTGCTTCAGCACGCGCGCGATGGCCTGGAAGGGCGCGTTCGAGTTGGCATCGCCCTTGAGCTGGATGTGCAGCGCGTCCAGCGTTCTAGGCGCGAGGTTGAGGCCGATGCGCAGCGACAGCTCGGCCGATGGTCCGCCGCGCACCGGCACCAGCACGCGCTCCAAAGACTGAAGCGGCCCGCGCACCAGGCCGATGTCGCAGGGGGGATGGCTGAGCACGTCGTCGGGCGAGAGGCCCAAGCAGCCGAGTTGCTCGGTGTAATCCAGCAGCATCAGATCAGGGGATTCGAGCTGGATCACGCGCTGAAGCTCCGGCCACGGATTGCTGGTCACCAGCACTTGTGCGCGCGCGCGCACCTGTTCGCCGCGGCCCAGCTTGCGCAGCAGCTTGCGCAGCTCCTGCGCCTTAGTGGCGCCGCTGCTGAGCGATTCGCCATCCGGCAAGCGCACGATGCCCACCAGCACCACCTCCGGCGCCAGCGCTTGGGCCAGTTTCAGCGCCACATCGTTGTTGCACCCGTGTATCACCAGCGCAAGGATTCGGCGCAGCGAGGCGAAGAGCGTCTTCTTATTCATCTCGCCTGTACAGTTGCCTGTAACAAGGGAACGATATACCGCGCGCACACCTGTTCCCAGGTGAACTGGTTGCGCACACGGCTGGCGTTGCGAAAGGCGGCGTCGTCGAGCAGGCGTTCGGTGATCGCTGCAGCCAGCGCGCGCGGGTCCGCGTTCGGCGGGAAGTAGTAGGCGTCATCGTTGCCCAACGCGCGCAATGGGGCAATGTCACTGCAGAAGATCGGCATGTGGCTCATCGCCGCCTCCAGCATCGGCAGGCCAAATCCTTCTTCCCGGCTGGGCAGGAACAGCGCGTCGGCGAGTCGGTAGAAGTCGGCGATGACCTCATCCGGCAGGAATTGGTCGCTCAGCTCTGCTAAAAAGTATGCGGCGTCTTCGAGGTCCAACGCTGCGCGGGTCGTCTTGAGAAACTCAAAGTACTCTGCATTCTTGGCGTTGTGCGGCCCAAGTGGGCCGGTGACGATGAGCACCGGCCGGCGAAAGCTGCGCCGCAGTTCGGCCAGCGTGCGCAGCGCCAGCTCGATGTTCTTGCGCGGCGTCACGCGCACCGGCAACAGCAGGATGAGGTCGGCCTGCGTCAGGCGCATGTGTTGCGCGAAGGCTTGCGTCTGCACCTCGAGCTTGTAGAAGCGCGCCAAGTCCAACCCATTCGGCACTACGCTAATCTCCTCCGGTGAAACTCCTATCAAGCCGGCTAGCTCTTCCCGTCTCAGCGCCGAAACGGTCACCTGTTTCGCGCCTGGCCAGGCCACGCGCAGCAGGTCCCACGGGTATCCGTTGTGCAGCTCAGGCAAGTAGCGCGGCGTTGTCCAGGCTAGGTCGTGATGCCAGAGGATCAAGCGCGCCGATTGCGAGCCTGCGCCGGTCGTAAAGAGGTCGTGCAATGCGGCGGTGAGCGCAAGGTTCTTGTTGAGCGAACAGACGTTGTGCGCGATCAGCACGTCCACATCGGCCAGCGCGCGCACTAGCTCCTGCTTCAACTCGTCGCGCAGCGCCTCGAACGCCGGCGTGACCTCGCCGCGATCCAATTCCGCCTTCACGCGCAACACGCGCGCGTCGCGCGAGTCGGCCAGGGGGATGCGCACAAATTCCACCCGGCGGTCAGTTTGTTCACCGCGGGCGGCGATGATGCGCACGTCGTACCCAGCAGCCGCCAGGTAGCGCGCTTGGTGCGCAATCACGCTCTCAACGCCGCCGACGACGGGCGGCGCCGAGTAGTGCAGGAGGGCAATGCGCATGGGCGGCCGGCTTGAAAGGTGAGCCGACTAATGTTAGCACGCGTCCAGAGGCGCTTGGCGCTTGAGCTTGTCTATGCTTGTGCTCAGCGTTCGCGCGCAAGACGCGCAAACGGCCGGCTATACCTGATAGCCGAAGCAGTCGGCGAGCAGCGCTTCCAGGCGCAAACGCAGCACGGAGTAAGAGAAGTAGCGCTGCGCCAGCCGATAGTTGTGCTCGGCCCACTCCTCGGCCAGCGCTTCGTCAAACAAGACCTGGCGCACTTGGTGCAGCGTCGATTCGGAGATGAACCCGTCGAACTCGATCACCTTGAAGCCCTTGGGCTTGATGTCCACTTCGTAGATCGAGTAGTTGTTCACGAGGATCGGCCGGCGGAAATACAACGCCTCCAGGAAGGCGTTGCCGAAGCCTTCGATGGCCGATGGATAGGTGACTAGATCGGCCTGGGGATACAAGTCGGCCAGCGCGTAGATCTTGCGGCCGTCGGGCGTGAGGCCTCGCTGCTCGCCGATGATGTCGGCTTCAAAGCACACGTTGACGCCCAACAAGACCGCGTATTCGCGCACGCGGCGCTCGTATTCGCTGCCCTCATCGCCGGCGGCGTGCGAGATCACCAGCCTGGCCGGCAGGCCGATGCGCTTTGTGAGTTCGATGGCGTGCTCGATGCCCTTGCGCTGAATGATGCGCGTCGGCTGCAGGAAGAAGTACTCACCGTCGCGGAAGCCCAGGTCCGCGCGCAGCGTATCGGCGTAACCGTTGTCGGCCTCTGGCGGATGATCGAAGTCCATTACGTTCGGGATGACGCGCGAGGTCACCCCAACGCGGCGGCCCAGCTCGCTGGCCTGCATCGAGTTGATGACGACATGGCGAATGGAAGGCAGACGCGGCGGGAAAGCAGCGGCGATGTAGTCCCCCACGCTGTTCACGATGAAGCGCTGGCGTTCCCAGGCAAAGTCGTGGTGATGGGCAATGGTCGGGAAGCCGGTCTCGGCGATCAGCTCGGTAATCGCCAGGCCAAGCGGCAGGTTAAGCGGGATGGTGACCGCGTTCTCGACGATCAGCAGCTCCAGCTCGAAGTCGCGCACAAAGTCGTAGAGCTGTTGCTTGAAGTAGTCCTTGAGTTCCTGGATGCGCCGCGAGACGCTGGGCGGCCGGGTGTAGATTGAGAAGTGATCTTTGAACAGGCCGGCAATTTCAGGGTGCGGCTGGCTTGGCCAGTCGCTCTGGAAGGCGATCTTGTTGATCTCATCAATGATCGGATGGCGGTAGAACGCTTCGGGCACAACGCGGCTGCGTTCCGGCGGCCGGTCGCATTGGCCGGCGAAGTAGTAGCACACGTGCCCCATGGCTTCCAGCACGTGCGCCCATTTGGACGTTTCGAGCGAGACGCCGTCGGTGCCGGCGAAGCGCGTGGAGATGAAGCCGATGCGATGCGAGGATGTGAGACGCATAGCGCTAAACACATTACGGCGCGGATAACCAGCGCACTTCGTAAGGGTCAAGTTCGAGCGATGGCCCGTGCACGATCAAGCGCGTGCCGCTGAGCAGGTCGCGCACGGCGTTGTTCGTGCCCAACAGCGCGCGCCACGGCAGTTGCACGAGCTGTGCTTCCGCCGAGACGTTCACCAGGCAGAGCACGCGCGACCGGTCGTCGGGCGCGATGCGCAGCAGTGCAAAGACCCCTGGCCCACACGCGATCACCTGCTGCGCGCCAAAGGGATGGAAGGCTGCGTGCCCGGCGCGCGCCCGCAGCAAATGCGACAGCCGCGCGAAGATGCGCGCGCGCCGCGAGGCGCTATCGGCCAGCTCGCGTTCCAGCGCATCCCGCTCGAACTTCTGTCGGTTGATGGCGCGGTTGTAGCCGAGCCGCCGCACACCTTCCGGCCAGCCGCGCGACCCGAACAAGCTGTGGAAGTAAATGCCCGGCATCCCGATCATCGCAAACATGATCGCGTGCGCCGCGACGAAGCGATCGGCCGTCTCCGCTTCACCTGACGCGCCGAAGCCGAGCGCGTCGAAGTAGTTGACGTTCATTTCATACGGGCTGCGCGAGCCGTCGCTGTTGTGCTTGTCGCTGATGAAACCGCCCACGGCCAGCGTCCGCGCGACCAGCGCATCCACCTCGCGGTTGCTCAGAATGCCGCGCGCCGGGTTCAACCCGATGCCGTCGTGCGATGCCAGGAAGTTCAAGAACGTCGTTTGCTTTGACGGCAGGGTGAGCGTGGCGGCCCACTGAGAGAGCGCGCGCGCGTCGCCGGTCTGCAGGGTGTGCAGCGTCAACGGCGGCAGCGCGAAGTTATAGACGAGCTGCGCTTCGTTCGCCCCATCGCCGAAGTAGGCGATGTTTTCGCTATGCGGCACATTGGTCTCGGTGATCAGCCGGACGTGCGGCGCGACGGCGTCCAGCGCCGCGCGGAAGAGCTGCACCACGCGATGCGTGTTCGGCAGGTGGATGCAAGGGGTGCCAATCTCCTTCCAAAGGTAAGCGATCGCGTCCAGCCGGATGAAGTCTGCGCCGCGTTGCGCGTAAAACAGCAGCACATCCACGATCTCGGCTAAAACGTCGGGGTTGGCGTAGTTCAAATCGATCTGGTCGTCGCTGAAGGTGGTCCACACGGCGCGCCGGCCCAGCGCCGTGTCGAACGTCGTCAGCAGCGGCCGCGCGCGCGGCCGCGCGACTTGCGAGAGATCGGGGTTGCCCTCCACCGCGATGAAATAGTGGCGATACCGCTCCTCGCCGCGTAGATAACCCTGGAACCAGGCGCTCTGCGACGAGATGTGATTGACCACTGCGTCGAACATCAGCCGGAAGCGCTCGCCTAGGCGCTCAACGTCTGCCCATGCGCCCAGCTCTGGATTGACTGCGCGATAGTCCACGACCGCGAAGCCATCATCAGACGTATAGGGGTAGAACGGCAGAATGTGCACGGCGCTGACCACGCCGACGAGATGCCGGGCGCAGAAGTCGCCGAGCGTCTGGAGCGGCGGCCGGCCAGGCTCCTGAACCTGGTCGCCATACGTGATGAGCATCGCATCGCGCTGCGTGAGGGCGTCGCCGTGCTTCGGCATCACCGGCGGACGCGATTCGATGATCTGTCGCAATCGTTCGTACGCCCGCGCGCCGAGCGCATCGCCGTATATAGCCTCGCACAGGGCGCAAACTCTGGCCAGGGCTTCGGATCGCAGGGCGGAGGCAATCATCGGCAGGCTTGTGCAGAGAAATTCACGGGCTGCAATGCCAAGCGCCGGCCAAGGCGCAGCGCAATCGGGATTGCGCATGCCCACTCTACCGCTTGCAAACGAGTTGCGACGAGCTGTGGCATGATTCGGCACACTGTAGCGACATGCCGCAGGGATGGTCGAGCGCCTATCATGAAAACCATCACCCCTGAGAGCCTATACGACATCATCCTACTCGACGACGTGCGCGCTTCCCCCGACGGCGCCTACGTCGCCTTTGTCCGCACGAGCGTAGATCGCAGCGGCAACAAATACCACCGCACGATCTGGATCAAAGACTTGACCGACCGGCGCGCGCCGGCGCGTCCGCTCACCGCCAGCGTCAAAGACGGATCGCCGCGCTGGTCGCCGGATGGACGCTATCTCGCTTTCATCTCGACGCGCGACGAGAAGCCGCAGGTATTCATCCTGCCCATGCGCGAGCCAGGCGAGGCGCGCAGCGTTACTGCGCACCCAAACGGCGTCGAGGCGTTCGAGTGGTCTCCTGATGGCAAGCGCATCGCCTTTGCCGCGCGCATGCGCGCCGATGAGTGCACGCGCGAAGACGAAGCCGCTTCGCAAGGCGTAGAAACAGGAGACGAATCCAAGCCGTCGCCGGTCAAAGACGCCTGGGAGCTGAAGCGCGAGCAGGAGCAAAAGCAGCATGAAGAGGAGATGCGGTTCGACCCGCGCGTCATCTCCCGCGTGCCCTACCGCACCGGCACGACGTTCATCGAAGACCGCTACGCGCACATCTACGTGGTGGACGTGCCGGCGTCCCTCGCCGAGTTCAAAGCGGGTCAGGCCTTTCGGCTGACGCCAAACGAAAGCCTAGCCCACTTCGCCCCGCCGGTATGGTCGGCCGACGGCAAGGCGATCTACAGCGCCTACACGCGCGACCCGGATTCGGGCGACATGTTCCGCTATGCCGACTTGGTTCGCTTTGATGCCGACAACGCAGACCCGAACAAGCGCCGCTTTGAGCGCATCCCGCTGGCCAACTACACCTGCTACACGCCGACGCCATCGCCGGACGGCCAGTGGCTGGCCTTCGACCGCTCGTTCGAGGACCCGGCGGCCTATCAGCCCGGCACGCTGGCGGTTGCGCCGCTGCGGCCCGACGGCACGGCTGACATGGACAACCTGATTGACCTGACCGATGCGCTCGACCGCAGCCTGGGCGCGTTCGCCTGGAGTCCGGACAGCCGCTTCCTCTACTTCACGCTCAACAAAGACGGCGCGGTTAACCTGTGGCGGGCGCGCATCCCGCGCGCCCGGCGCGCCCGGCGCGTCGAGATTCAGCAAGTCACCCGAGCCATCCATGAGATCAACGGGTTCAGCGCGCTGGCCGACGGCCGCGTCGTTTTCATCGCCAGCACCCCAGACGACCCCAGCGCGCTCTACGAACGCGATTCGCGGGGGCGCATCCGGCCGCTCTATCGGCCCAATGCCCCGTTCCTGGCCGAACACAGCATCGGGCGGGTGGCGTCCGTCCGCTACCGCTCCGAAGGCCGCACGATCCAGGGATGGGTCGTCACGCCGCCGGACTTTGACCCGCGCAAGAAGTATCCGCTCATCGTGCAAATGCACGGAGGGCCGCATGTGATGTGGGGCGCGGCGACGCGCAGCATGTGGCACGAGTTCCAGGCCATGGCCGCAGCCGGCTACGTGGTGTTCTACTGCAACCCGCGCGGCTCCGACGGCTACGGCAGCGCGTTCTGGCACGCTAACCGGGGCGATTGGGGCGATGGCCCGATGCGCGATGTGCTGCGCGGGGTAGATGTCGTGGTCGGCCGTGGTTACGTTGACGTTGAGCGAATGTGCCTGACCGGTGGGAGCTATGCAGGCTATCTGACGGCCTGGATCATCGGCCACGATCATCGCTTCGCCGCAGCCTGCGCCCAGCGCGGCGTATACAACCTGCTGTCTATGCGCAACACGACGGACGTGCCTTTCTTCAACGATCGGGAGATGGGCGGGATCACGCCCTGGGACAACGCGCAGACGCTATGGGAGCGATCGCCGATCGCGCTGGTGCCCAACATGCGGACGCCGCTGCTGATCGAGCACAGCGAACAGGACTACCGCGTGCCGATCGAGCAGGCCGAGCAATTGTTCCAGGCCATGCGTCTGCAAAAGAAGACGGTCGAGTTAGTGCGTTGGCCGCGCGAGGGGCATGAGCTTTCGCGCAGCGGCGAGCCAAAGCATCGCGTCGAGCGCATCCAGCGCATCATCCAATGGTTTAATACGTATGCGCGTCGTGAGCAGTGAAAAGCGCTCCTTGTCTGTAAGCCAGTTTGTGCCCACTGCGGTAAAGGGCACGCGGTTCTATGGGCTGGCTCACCGCAACAAGCCGGAGATCAAACGGTTTGTCAAATTCGCCATCGTCGGCGCCGGCGGGCTAGTCATTGACATCGGCTTGCTGAACGTTTTTGAGCGCAATCTGGGCATGCCGGTGCCGATCGCCGTCGCGCTGGCGTTCATCATCGCCGCCACCAACAACTTCATCTGGAACCGCCTGTGGGTGTACCCCGAATCGCGCGCTCAGAAGAAGCGCCGCCAGATGCCGGTCTTCCTCGCCGTCAACGCAGCCGGCCTGCTCATCAACGAGCTGATCTTCCTTTTGTTCCAGTCGCCCATCACTGCGCTCGTCCGCCTCACGCCCATCCCCTTCGTCCAGGCGCACTATCGGGGCATCGGCCTAAACGTCACCAAGTTGATCGCCGCGGTGATCGTGATGCTGTGGAACTTCTTCGTCAATCGCTTCGTGACCTTCCGCGACGTGGCGTGGAAGCAGAATTTGTCGGCGGGAGTCGAATCGCCCGACGGCGCATTTTGAGACAACGCGCGCGAATGTGTGATACTAAACGCTTGCCGTTGGACGTTCGCCGTGGCGCGCATCACGATTGACTACACACCCGCTATCCATCAGGACGCGGGCATCGCGCGGCTGACGCGCGAGATCGTCCGCGCTGTGCTGGCATTGGGTTCGCCGCACGAATTCAGCCTGTTCGTCATGGGCCGGCCCGCGCCCGGCGTGCCGCTATCCAACCTGATGAACACGCGCGAGCTGCCGCTGCGCGTCTCGCGCATGAACGACCGCTGGCTCTATCGGCTGTGGTTTCGCGCCAACCTGCGCGCGCCGGTGCAACTCTTCAGCGGCCCCTGCGACCTGTATCACGCCACCGACTTCGTGCTGCCCCCTTTGCGCAACGGCACGCCCAGCGTGCTGACCGTGCATGATCTCTCGTTCGAGCGCGATCCCGACTCCGCGCCGCCGCGCCTGATCCCCTTCCTTAGGCGCGTCGTGCCCGATTCGGCCCGGCGCGCAGCGCACATCATCGCCGACTCGCGCGCCACTGCCCGCGACCTCGCGGCGCTCTACGACATCCCAGCGGAGAAGATCACGGTCATCTATAGCGGCGTAGACGGGCGGTTCACGCCCTATCAGGATACGCTCTATATGCAGCGCCGGCGCGCCTACGTGCTGAAGAAATATGGCATCGGCAATGCGCCGTTCGTCCTCACTGTCGGCACGCTTCAACGGCGCAAGAATCACCTGCGCCTGGTTCAGGCCTTTGCCAAGCTCATCTCGGCGCGTTCCGCCGCCCACGCGCCGCTGCTCGTGATCGCCGGCGGCAAGGGCTGGCTGTATGACGAAGTGCGCGCCGAAGTGCAGCGGCTGGGGCTGGGCGAACGCGTCAGGTTCATCGGCTACGTGGAGGATATGGACTTGCCCCATCTCTATCGCGCCGCAACCGTCTTCGCCTTCCCTTCGACCTATGAGGGCTTCGGCTTGCCGCTGCTGGAAGCGATGGCCAGCGGGGTGCCGGTGGTCACCTCGAACGTCTCATCGCTGCCGGAAGTGGTCGGCGATGCCGGCTTGCAGGTGGATCCGCTGGACGTGGATGCCCTGGCGCGCGCGCTGGAGCAGGCGCTGAACGACGAGGTGTGGCGCCGCCACTGCATTGCGCGTGGGCTGGCGCGCGCGGCGCAGTTCACTTGGCAGCGCGCCGCCGAGCAACTGCTGGCCGTGTACGAGCGCGTCCTGCAACAGTAGAATGGCCCATCGAATTACCTTCTGCCGACATGGATGAGACTCCCCCCGCCGCTCCTCGCCTGCGCGACCTGCCGGTGAATGCGCGCGCCCAGGCTTTGGGCTTGAGCGCTGCGCAGGCCGATGCGTTGCGCGGCGGCCTCTCGCTCGAACAGGCCGACCACATGATCGAGAACGTGGTCGGCGTGTTTGCCCTGCCGTTGGGCGTCGCGCAGCACTTCGTCGTGAACGGCCGAGAGATCCCTGCGGTGCCGATGGCCATCGAGGAAGCCAGCGTGGTCGCCGCTTGTAGCTACGCCGCCAAGCTGGCCCGCGCAACCGGCGGCTTCACCGCCGGCAGCAGCCCGCCGATCATGATCGGTCAGATTCAGGTGTTGGACGCGCCCGACCCCGAAGCGGCGCGCGCGCGCATCGCCGCCGAAGCCGACGCGCTGATCCACTGGCTGAACCACGATAACGCTGCAACCCGCAGCCGGCACGCGCGCGCCGTCGGCATCGAGACGCGCGCGCTGAGCGGCCCCCCGCCCATGCTCATCGTGCATGTGCTCTACGACTGCGGGGACGCCATGGGGGCGAATCTGATCAACACGGCCAGCGAAGCGCTCGCGCCGCGCGTTGCGCAGCTCACCGGCGGGCGGGTCAACTTGCGCATCCTCTCTAACCTCAGCGACCGACGGCTGGCCTGGGCGACCTGCACCATTCGCGCCGACACGTTAGCTGCGCGCGCCGACAACGCGATTCCGCCGCAGGAAATCGTCGCGCGCATCGTCGAAGCATCGCGCTTTGCCGAACTCGACCCGTATCGCGCCGCGACGCACAACAAGGGCATCATGAACGGGGTTGACGCGGTGGTGATCGCGACCGGCAACGATTGGCGCGCCGTAGAAGCCGGCGCGCATGCCTACGCCGCGCGCGATGGGCGCTACACAGCGCTGGCGACCTGGCGCGCGAACGAAGCCGGCGACTTGGTAGGCCGCATCGAGTTGCCGTTGGCCGTGGGTATCGTAGGCGGGGCGACGCGCGTTCATCCCACGGCGCAGCTTGCGCTAGAGCTGCTCGGCGTGAAGACGGCGCGTGAGCTGGCCGAGATCATCGCTTGTGTGGGGTTGGCGCAGAACTTCGCAGCGATTCGCGCGCTGGCTATGGAGGGCATTCAGCAGGGCCACATGACGCTCCACGCGCGGCAAATTGCCATCGCTGCCGGCGCGTCCGGCGAGGACATCGAGCGCATCGCTGCGCAACTGGTCGCCGAGCGAAACGTGCGGCTGGAGCGCGCCCGGGCGCTCGTCAGGCGCGATCCTTCGCCTCTTGCTTGAACGACGCGCGGGCCAGGGTGCCGCTCGCCAGCAGCGCTTGCTCGATGGCCTGCTCAAGCTCGCGCTGATCCTCTTTGCTCACCACGGCTTCATCGTGCGCCGCCTTCAGAATAAGTGGGTAGCCGTTGCCCAGGCGAGAGTGACGCCACAGCACGGCGCACATTGCGCCGATCTCGGTCGCACCGGCGCACCATTGCGGCGCTTCGATGCGCGCGATAACCGGCTGCCCCTCCTCGCCGAAATTGACGTAGCACGCGCGCATCGCATGCTCGCCGAGATAACACGACGCGTTCACCTCCCATCCCGGATCGAATAGCGCGGTGCGGCGCGCCGGCGCAAGCTCCCGCTCTAACAAGTGACGGTCGAAGATGCCGGCGGTCTCGCGCCCGCTCAGGTTGTGCTTATTGATTGCGTCTGGGGACAGGCCGGCTAGGGCGCAGGCGCGCGCGATGCTGTTGCTGTTGGGACGATCAATGTAGCCGCACACCCATGCGCCGCACGCGCGCATCTCGCTCAGCGCGGCTTTGAACGGCTTCAGCAACTGCTCGGCATCGTGCGCCAGGTTGCGCGACGTGAGCAGCGCAAAAGGAACGAGCGAACCATCGGCGACCAGCACCGGCTGCAAATTGGCCTCGCAGGCCTTCCGACAAGCCTGCGCCATCAGCTCGACCTCCATCAGGTCGCGTTGGTTGACGACCTCTGTGGGCGGCTTGAGCTCGCCGGTGATTTCGTCAAACAGCTCGCTCTCCTCGATCAAGCACGACAGCTTGAGGCGACGCAACTGCTCGTTGAGCAGATGATCGCGTTCGCCGTAGACCAGGCCGGCGCAGCCGGCTTGCACATAGGCGAAGACAAAGGGTTTGTGACGGTCGGGCAGAATCTGCGAGCCGTCGGTTGCGATCAGCGCGTAGCGCTCCGGCTCTTGGCCGAAGGGGAATTGTTGGTTGATCGGCTCATTGGCGTCGAACAGCGCACCGGTCCAGCGCAGTTGGCGCGCTTGGCGGCATGTCTCCAGCAGCATATCCGCCTGCGCGAAGTCGGCGCGCAGCGGTGCGCACAACTGCTCCAGGCGGTCTTCCCGATGGCGGCGCGCGCTCTGATAGGCCTCGGCATAGTGGCCAATCCGTGCGCGGATTTCGGAAACGTCGAGTGGCATTGGGCTAGATTCAAGATTGAACGGGATAATCAACTACTCGACAGACTAGCTCCTGGCCGGTAGGCGCGATATTGGTGACGAACTTCGGCCGAGTGCCCGAAGTTGATCAACAGGCCATCGGCTATGCCGTCGCAGTCGAACATTTGTTCAATTATACCTCGTGTTCCGCGGCTAGCTTCCGCAAACATGAGTCCCGAATTTAAGGGCAAGATCATCCACCGGCGAGGACCTGCCCCCTGCGACCGCGCGCCGCAGCCTAAAACACCGTCTGGCTTTGTTCGCGCATATACTGCTGCAGGTAGTATGGCCCGCCGGCGCCACGGCCGGTGTTGCCGCTGGCCTTCCACCCGCCGAAACTCTGGTTGCCCGGCCATGCGCCGGTCGTCGCGCCGCGTTCGCGGTTCACATATACCGTGCCGGCCTGGATGTGATCGAGGAAGTATTTGACCTCCTTGCGATCCTTGCTGAAGAACCCCGCTGTCAGGCCGTATTGGACTTTGTTCGCCTCTGCCATCGCTTGCTCTAGCGAATCCACAGCCGCCACCAACAGGAACGGCGTAAACAGCTCCTCGTAGAACAGCGGATGATCGAGCGGTAGGCCGTCCACGATGGTGAGCGCGCAGAAGAAGCCCCTGGCCAAGTCGCCCTCGGTGAGCACATGGCCGCCGGTGACGAAGACGCCGCCGTCGCGCTGCGCTTGCTCGACAGCGCGTTGGAAGGTCTGGTAGCCGCCGCGGTTGCATACCGGCCCGGTGAACACGCCGGCCTGCGTTGGATCGCCGACCTTCAGCGCCTCGGTCTTGCGCTTGAGCAGCGCCACAAAACGATCCTTCACCGCGCGGTGCACGTATACCCGACTGGTTGCGCTGCACTTCTGCCCGCTCAAGCCGAATGCCGCGCGCACCACGCCCTCGGCGGCCTTCTCCAAATCGGCCTTGTCGCTCACGATCACAGCGTTCTTGCCGCCCATCTCGGCGATCAGTGGGCGAGGCATGTGTTGGCTGAAGCGCTGGATTAGGCTGAAACCGACGTCGAACGAGCCGGTAAACGTCATGCCCGCGACATCGGGATTGGCAACTAGCTCTTCGCCCACCGTGCTGCCCGGCCCGGTGATGTAGTTGAACACGCCGGCCGGCAACCCCGCATCGCGCATGCACTCGGTGAGCAACCAACTTGTCATCGGGGTATCGCTGGCCGGCTTGATGACCACCGTGTTGCCGGCGATGAGCGCCGCGCCGGCCGGGCCGCCCGTCAGCGCCATCGGAAAGTTGAACGGCGACACGACGGCCCACACGCCATACGGCTTGAGCACGCTGCGCGACACGCCCACGCCGCCTTCCGGCAACAGCGGCCTTTCAAAGCCGGCGTTGGCTTCCATCTGGGCGCAGTAGTAATCAATCAGGTCGGCGGTCTCCTTCACGTCGCCGATGGCTTCGGCGCGGCTCTTGCCCACCTCGATGCTGACCCAGGCGGCGATGTCGAACAGTCGGCGGTTGATCAGCGCGGCGACCTTGCGCATCAGCGCCACGCGGCGCTTCCACGGCGTCCCGCTCCAGGCGGGAAAGGCCGCCTTGGCCGCCGCGATGGCGTCGCGGGCGTCCTGCGCATCCCCCTTCTGGAAGTAGCCGATGGTCAGGTTGGTATCAATCGGCGTAGTCTTGGCGAACTGCACGCCGGCGAAGCGCTCGACCCCGCCGATGAACATCGGATAGGTGCGGGCTTGATCGCCGATATTGGCGCGCACTTTGGCGAACGCCTTGTCGAAGCGCGCCAGCAGCTCCGGATCGCTCAGCGCGCTGCTCAAGTTGGCATAGGTGATCTGGAACGCCGGTTGGGGCGCGGGCTTGCGCTTGCGCGGCGTCGCGCGCCTGGTCGACTTTGCAGTAGGCATCGCTTCACCTCCCTTCACGCGGGTCGTCCGCGTAGAAGAACCGAATCCTGCCGGTGAGTGTCTCATACTTCAAGGGCAGCGTCAGGTCAAGCCGACGCGCTTCGCTGGGCACGTAGGCCCATTTGCCGGCTTGCGCTTCGACCAGGGCGCGCGCCTCGGCCGGCGCGTCGGTGGAGCGCACGCCGATCAGCTTCACCAGCCAGCGATCTTGCCGCTCATCGTAGGCTATCACTTCGGCGTCGAACGTCGCATGGATGCGCGCGCTATCCGGCGCGCGCCAAGCGCATTTGACGATCATCACTTCGCTCATGGCGCTTGCTTCGTCACAACGATACCGCTGCCCTCGACGACTTCACCGACGATGAACGCCGAGTCGCCGCCGGCCTTCAGCGCATTGACCAGGGCGTCGGCCCGCGACGCAGCGATGGCGATGAGCAAGCCGCCGCTGGTCTCCGGGTCGAAGATCATCATGCGCTGCCAGTGCTCCAGCGCCGGATCGAACTGCACATGGCGCTGATATGTAGCCTCGTTAGTCGCTGCGCCGCCGGGGAACACCCAATCCTGACCGTGCTCCAGCGCACCGGGCAGGAACGGCAGCGCCTCCCACCAGAAGCAAAAGCGCGCGCCGGCGGCATAGGCCATCTCCCACGCATGGCCGAGCAAGCCAAAACCGGTGATGTCGGTGCCGCCGCGCGCGCCCAGTTTGCGCGCGGCGCGCGCGGCATCGCGGTTCAGGCGCGACATGCTGGCAATCGCCTGGTCCACATGCTCCGGCTTGGCCAGGTCGCGCTTGATCGCCGTGGTCACCACGCCGACGCCCAGCGGCTTCGTCAACACCAGGAGGTCGCCCGGCCGCGCGCCGCCCTTGGCCATCACCTCCGCCGGATTCACGATGCCCGTAACGCACAAGCCATACTTCGGCTCCTTGTCCTTGATGGTGTGGCCGCCGGCGATGACCGCGCCCGCCTCGGCCACTTTATCCGCCCCGCCGCGCAAGATCGCGCTCACCACCTCGCCGGGCAAGTCATCTGGCAAGGCGGCGATGTTGAGCGCAAAGAGCACCTCGCCGCCCATGGCGTACACGTCGCTCATCGCGTTGGCCGCGGCAATCGCGCCGTAGGCATACGGATCGTCCACCACCGGCGTGAAGAAGTCCACGGTCTGCACGATGGCGCGTTGATCCGACAGACGATACACCGCGGCATCGTCTGGTTGGCCCAAGCCGATCAGCAGGTCGGGATAGTCCTCGGGCCGGAAGCGGCTCTGAAGTGGACGCAGCACGGCGCCCAGCGTCTCAGGACTCAGCTTGCCGGCTCAACCTGCGCACGACGCGAGCGACGTCAGCTTGATCTTTCGAGCGGTCGTCACGCCTTCATCTTACCCGATGGGCGGCGAAAGCGCGAAGGAAGCGCCTGCCCATGCGTTATCATCTGGGCGCTTGGCGAGGAAAATCAAAGCAGAGGAGGTGGCGTTGATGCCGTTGAACCTGACGCACTATCGCTGAACCTATCGCCCTTCGGCGCGCGTGTCGCGCCGCTCATACGGCTCTGTCGCCATCGCTGCCTCCGGCCTTGCCGCAGCAAGCTCGAACACATCGTAGCTCCTGCGCATGCGAGCGGGGACGTTGGCGCAGGGACGCTTTGTGCACGTGTTGACAATCCCTAATCGCTTGCAAATCTAAGGAGCAACGATGTTTCGACCATCAAAAATCGGTTTCGCGCTTGCTTTATGCGCATCGGCCGCGCTGGCTGCCTGCGCCGCGCCGCCGCCCGCGGCTCGACAGGCGGCTCAGCCCCAGACGTTCGTCATCTCGGCCATCCCCGACCAAGACCCGGAGAAGCTCAACCGGCTCTACGGCAAAGTTTCCGACTACTTGAAGGAACAGCTCGGCGTGCAGGTGGTTTACAAGCCGGTGACGGATTACGCGGCCGTCGTCAACGCCTTCCGCACCGGCGATGTGGATATGGTCTGGTTCGGCGGCCTTACCGGCGTTCAGGCCCGCCTGCAAGTGGACGGCGCGCAGGCCATCATTCAGCGCGATATTGACGCCAACTTCCACAGCGTGTTCATCGCCAACGCCGCGGCCGGCATCCAGCCGTTTGACGACATCAGCGGGTTGACCGCGCTCAAAGGCCGCACGTTCACCTTCGGCAGCGAGTCGTCCACCTCGGGCCGGTTGATGCCGCAGTTCTTCATGAACAAGGCCGGCGTGGCGCTGTCCGACTTGAAAGGCGAACCGGGCTTCTCCGGCTCGCACGACAAGACGATCAAGCTGGTGGAGGCCGGCACCTACGAGGCCGGCGTGCTCAACGAGCAAGTATGGAAGTCGCGCCTGGCCGCCGGCGAGGTGGACACCAACAAGGTCATCGTCATCTGGCGCACGCCGGCATACTACGACTACCACTGGGTCGTGCGGCCGGACGTGGAGCAGAAGTTCGGCGCGGGCTTCATCCAACGCGTCAAACAGGCCTTCCTTGCGCTGGACGCCGCCAACCCAGCCCACAAGGAAATCCTCGACCTCTTCGGCGCGCAAAAGTTCATCGAGACCAAGAACGAAAACTACGCCGACATCGAGGCCGTCGCCCGCCAGATCGGCAAGATCAAGTAGCGACGCTCGGCTGCGCATGTCCACCCGCGCGCCGGGCATACACTCGGCCATACCAACCGCTATCTTTGAGCTGAAGGGCGTCACCGTGCGCTATGGCGCGCTGGCGGCGCTGCAAGATGTCTCGTTGCGCATCGAGGCCGGTGAGCGGGTCGCGCTGATCGGCCCCAGCGGCGCCGGCAAGAGCACCCTGCTCGGCGTGCTAAACGGCTCGGTCGCGCCGACCGGCGGCGAAGTGCGCCTGCTGGGGCGCGACGTGGCGCGCCTCTCTGCGCGCGCGCTGCGCCAAGTCCAGCGCCAGATCGGCACGGTGTACCAGCAATTCAACCTCACGCCTAACCTGAGCGTGATCCACAACGTCAATGCCGGCCATCTGGGGCGCTGGTCGCTGGCCAAAGCGGCATTCTCGCTGGTGATCCCCCTCGAACGCGAGACCGCGGCGCGCGCGCTGGAGAACGTCGGCATCGCCGACAAGCTCTACGAGCGCACCAGCCATCTCTCCGGCGGACAGCAACAGCGCGTGGCCATCGCCCGCGTGCTGGTGCAAGACCCGGTCGCCATCCTGGCCGACGAGCCGATCTCCAGCATAGACCCCGAGCGCAGCCGTGAGATCATGACCCTGCTGCGCGAGCTGTGCGACCGGCTCAACAAGACGCTGGTCGTCAGCTTGCACGCGCTGGAGTATGCCTACAGCCACTGCGACCGCATCATCGGCCTGCGCGAAGGCCGCGTGCTGTTCGACCTGCCTGTTGGCCAAGTCACGCCGGCAATGGTGGAGACGCTCTATCGCATCCGCGCATGAGTTCTTCTCTGAGCAGCACCCCGCGCGCGACGACTTGGGCGCCCCAGCCGCTGCGCAGCTTCCTGAAGGGCGGGCGGTTGGTCGCGATCGTGACGCTGCTGGCCGTCGCCTGGTCGGCGATCCAGGCTGGCCTGTTTCGCGGCGACCTGATCAACGTCGGCGGATGGGCGCTGGTGCGACAATTCTTCGCGGCAGCGCTTCGCCCTGAGCTGAGCCCGGACTTCCTGCTTCTCACGCTAGAGGCGACGCTGGTGACCTTCGCCTACGCCATCAGCGGGCTGGCGCTCAGCTTGGTCATCGGCTTCGTCGGCGGCTTACTCTCCTCGGAGGTGTGGTGGCTGTCGCGTCGCCCTCATCGCCAGTCGCCGACCGCAACCCTCGGCTCGCCCTGGCTGATCGCGCGCAGCGCGCTGGCCGTGCCGCGCGCGATTCACGAGGCGATCTGGGGCCTGTTCCTGGTGCGCATCCTCGGCCTTGACCCGTTGGTCGCGATCTTGGCGCTGGGCCTCCCCTTCGGCGCGATCACCGCCAAGGTGTTCTCGGAAATCCTGGACGAGACGCCGCGCGACGCGCTACATGCGCTGCTGAACGGGGGCGCGCCGCCGGCTCGGGCGATGCTCTACGGTTTGTTGCCGCGCGCCTTGCCCAACCTGACCTCATATTCGTTTTATCGCCTCGAATGCGCCATCCGCTCGGCCACGGTGCTGGGCGTCATCGGCGCCGGCGGGCTGGGCTACCAAATCCTGCTCAGCCTGCAGTCGCTGCGCTACCAAGAGATGTGGACGCTGATGGCGGCGTTGCTCGTGCTGAGCGGCCTGACCGATTGGCTCAGCGCGCACATCCGACACGCGCTCGGCGCTCCGACGCGGCTGGATGTCAATCTGGGCGCAGATTGCGCGGCGGAGGCGGCCGTCCGCGCGCGTGCCACGTCCGGCTCGCGCGCGCTGGCCGTCTTGCTGGCGGCCGCAGCGGTGCTCACACCGCTGTCACTGTGGTATGTGCAGCCGGACCTCGGCAAGCTGTTCGCACCGCGCACAACGATGCTGCTGGGCGACATGCTGCGCCAGATGTTCCCGCCCGACTTGTCGCCGGCGAACGTGGTGACGCTCTTCAGCTTGTCGGCGCAGACGCTGGCAATGTCGGTCTTCGCCATCGCGCTTGCCGGCCTGTTCGGCATCCTGCTGGCATATCCGGCAGCGCATCCGGCGCGCCGCGCGCGCGGCGCGATGCTCGCTTATAGCGCCGTGCGCGTCTTTTTGCTCTTCTGCCGCGCTATCCCGGCGCCGGTGTGGGCGCTGTTGATCCTGTTCGTGATGTTTCCAGGCCCCCTGCCGGGCGCACTGGCCATCGCCGTGCATAACCTCGGCATCCTGGGCCGGTTGATCGCCGAAGCGGTGGAGAATGCAGACAAGCGGCCGGCCGCCGCCCTGCGACACGCCGGCGCATCATCAGCGCAGGCGTTCTTGTACGGCACGTTGCCGATCACGCTGCCGCAATCGCTGGCCTACATCTTCTACCGATGGGAGATCGGCATGCGCGAGACGGTGATCGTCGGCTTCGTCGGCGCGGGCGGTCTGGGGCGTTTGCTGACCGAACAACTGAGCAGCTTCGACTACGGCGGCGTGACGGCGACGCTGATCGCGTTGCTGATCCTGACGTTCATCGTGGACCTGCTGAGCACGGCAGCGCGCCGGGCGATCCGGTGAACCCTGCGCCCTTGAGAGGATGACGGCGCAGGCTCACGGGAACAACCGCCGGGCTTTCACCTCGGCCACGGCATCCGCGCGATAGCGATACAACTTGGCAGGGCGGCCTTCGCCGCTCTGCATTTCGCCGGTCTCCTCGATCACCTGCGCCTGCAGGATGCGGCGGCGGAAGTTGCGTTTGTCGAGTCGCTCGCCCAGCACTGTCTCGTAGGCCTTCTGCAATTGGCTGAGGGTGAAGGTCTTGGGCAAGAGCTGAAAGCCGACCGCGGTGTATTCCAGCTTGTAGCGCAATCGTTTGAGCGCGTAGTGGACGATCTCGGCATGGTCGAAGGCCATCTCTGGCAAATTGTAAACAGACTGCCACTGCGCGTCGCTGGTGCTGCTGCCGGCGTGCAGCGCCAGGGGGGCCGGCACCAGCGCAAAGTACGCCACGGTCACCATGCGCCCGCGCGGGTCGCGATCCACCCGACCAAAGGTGTAAAGCTGCTCGATGTGCACGCCGCGCACGCCGGCTTCGTCGAACAACACGCGCGCCGCGGCGTCTTCGAGCGATTCGTCGTGCTGCACAAAGCCGCCCGGAATCGCCCAGCGACCCTCAAAGGGCGGCGTCTTGCGCTTTACCAGCAGCACTTGCAAATCACCGTCGCGGAGGGTGAAGATCACAATGTCCACCGTGACGAAGATGTCGGATGTCTTGGTCATGTGACGCTAATATCGCCGGAGAAAGCGCTCAACGGACTGCTCGATGGTGATCTCCCCACTACGCACCGCTTGCTCGAACTCCTTGGCCCAACTGTAGATCAAGCCCGAGGCGATTTGGAGTTCGCGCAGCATCACACGCGCCAATGCCCCGCCTTCATCCAGGAAACCGGTCTGGTAAAAATCACGCTCGGCCTGCTGCCGGTCGTAGGCTAAGCGCACGATGCGGGCATGCCAACGGCCGCCATGCCAGGTCACCTGCGCATAGCTGGAACGCCAATCGCCGTCGAACGGCAACCCCACCGAGCCGGCGTTGACGACCAGCGTGCCGTTCAGCGTCCGAGTGAGCGGCTGGTGCGTGTGCCCGACGCAGAACACCGCCGGCAGCGGCTGCCCCAGCTTGGGCGGGAGTTCGTCGTCGGTCGTCTGAGGATACACGCCATCGCGCGTGCCGAGCATTGAGGCGTGCGTAATACGCGCATCGCCGGCCGGCCCGGGCAGCTCGCGCGCAAACGGCATCGCTTCCAGCGCCGACACGTCATGATGCAACTGCTCATACGTCCAGCGCGAGGCGCGCTGGATTTCGGCCTGGGGGCCGCTCGTCGGGCAGTCGGGCTTGCTCTGGGCGATCACATACTCCTCGTGGTTGCCGATGACCATGAGCCAGCCGGCCTCACGCGCTTTGGCCAGCACCAGGTTCAGACAATCGGCCGAACGAGGCCCCCGGTTGACGGTGTCGCCGGCGACGACGACTACATCCGGTCGCCACGCCTCGACGTGTTCGACGGCGTTGAGCAGCGCCGGATAGTTGCCGTGAATGTCGCTGAGGATGGCCAGCTTCATTCTGCCTGCTTGACCTCCCGCCAGATCGCGAGCATTTCGGCCTGGCTCATCGCGCTCAACGCAAGCCCCCGCTCGCGGACGATCCGCTCCAACGCGCGGAAGCGACGGGCGAACTTGCGGTTGGCCTCGCGCGCTGCGGCCTCGACGTCAATCCCATAGCCATCAGCCCAGTCGGCGATAGTGAACAGCAGGTCGCCGATCTCCTCGGCGCGATGCGCGTCATCGCGGGCGTTGACCGCTTCCTCCAGTTCCTCGCGCACCTTGGCCAGCCGGTCGTCGTGGCTGCTCCATCGAAAGCCGGCTTTCTCCGCGCGGTGAGCCATCTTCTGCGCCTGGGCTAGGGCGGGCAGCGCCGGCGCGATGCCATCCAGCGCCGAACCGCCCGTCTCACCCTTGGCCGCTTTCTCCTGGCGCTTGATGGCATTCCAGTTGGCAATAACTTCTTGGGCATCGTTGACGACCACATCGCCGAACACGTGGGGATGCCGGCGGCGGAGCTTGGCGTCCACCTCGGCAATCACGTCGCACATGCGAAACTCCTCGGCTTCGGTGGCGATCTGGCATTGCAGCACTACGTTGAGCAGCAAGTCCCCCAGCTCTTCTCTGAGCGCGTCCAGGTCGCCGGCGTCAATGGCCGTCAACACCTCGTAGGTCTCCTCAAGCAGCGTGCTGCGCAGCGACTCGTGCGTCTGTTCGCGATCCCACGGGCAGCCCTCCGGCGCGCGCAGGTGCGCGATTGTCTCCTGGAGCGACTCGAAGCCGCCCGGGCGCGGCAGCGGCGGCACGTAGAGCGACGTCAGATGGTCGAACAGCTCGGCGTGGTCGAGCTGCGACAATGAGACCCGATGACAGGACGCCGGGGCTTGCCCGCCGCCGCGGACGACGAAAACGGGATGCTCCGGCGGATACTGATTCATCAACGTCAGCTTAACGTCGGAGGCGACGGCGCGCGAGTAGATTTGGGCGATCAGCGCCGGCTTATCCGGGTTTAGGGGCGGATGATGCAGTGCAGCGACCTCCAGCGCGTCACCGATCTGCAAGCCGTCTAGCGGGTCGAGCGAGTCGTTTCGCGTATCAGGGTGCGCATCTTGAGTCGGCGCGGCCGCGCTGCGACCTGAACGCGAAGCGACAAATGCCTCGCTCAAAGCCTCCAGCGTGGGTTCGATGAAGCTTATCCCGCCGACGATGCGGGTGGGGATGCCGAGCTGCTGGGCGCGCCGGAGGATCAGCCACACGCTGGCCTCGCCGACGAGAGGATGACCCGGCACAGCATACACGATGTCACCGGGCGTCGTCTGGGCCGCAGCGATGATCGCCTCGGCGATTCGAGCGTATACTTCGTCGAAGCTGGTTGCGCTGTCATAGAGCGCGTCGAAGTCCTGTAGCGCGAGGTGAGCCGGCAGACCGGCGACGGCCGGGTGCTGCCGCGTTCGCAGGTAGACGCGCTCGGCCGCGCTGAGCACTTCCCAGGCCTCCCGCGTCAGCAGGTTTGCGCTTCCGGGGCCTAAGCCAAGCAAGATTATCACGATGTTCTCACCAAACTCTAAACCTATTTGGCTTGTTTTGATTGGGGGCAATACTACAATCAAAGAGCCGTAGTTTGAAGAGTATAAGGAGTTCGTTCATGGCGAGCCTTCCCGGCCCACTGAGTTTGTCCGATCCCAAACCTAAGAAGCAAAAGAAGAAGATCGACATCCCATATAACCGCTGGCCGAATCGCATTCGCCGGGCGATCCGCAGCTTCATCAAAATCTTCATCCTGATCAGCCTGGGCGTCACGATCTACATGCTGGCCACGATTGACGACGTGTCGCTGAACATGTTCTTCAGCGCCGTTGGCTTGGTCTTGGATCTGTCCTTGCGCATCATGGCCGTGCTGCTCAGCATCGTGCTGCAGTTCGGCTTGCTGTTCTGGTTCCTCTCGCGTCCGCAGGTCGAGATCATCCGCCCCGGCGACGACACGACGGTGACGTTCGACGACTACTGGGGCCAGCCGCAGCTCGTGAAACTGGTCAAGCAATGGATGAGCCTGCTGCGCGACCGCAAGGAATTCGAGAAGATGGGCGGCAAATATATCAGCGGTCTGCTGCTCTACGGCCCGCCTGGCACCGGCAAGACGATGCTGGCCAAGGCCATCGCCGGCGAATCGGGCATGGCTTTCATCAGCGCGCAGGGCACCAGCTTCCAGGGCATGTTCTGGGGCATGGACATCCTCAAGGTGCTGCGCTTCTGCAAATGGGCGCGCGACCTGGCCAAGAAGTACGGCGCATGCGTGGCCTACATTGACGAGATTGACGCCGTCGGCATGAATCGCGGCGGCGTGCGCGGCAGCGGCCCCTTGGTGGGGAGCTTCACCGGCTTTGGCTTGGGCATGTTCGCGCTTTCCACGCTGCTCAGCCAGATGGACGGCATGAACCAGCCCTCGCGCAGCGAGAAGTTCTGGCGCCGCGTCTATCGCTTCTTCGGCCGAGAGTACAAGCCGAAGCGCAACTGGCACGTGATGTGGATGGGCAGCACCAACCGCCCCGACGTGCTCGACCCGGCGCTCACCCGCTCCGGCCGGCTGGACACCAAGATCGCCGTCGAAGCGCCCGATCGCGCCAGCCGCCGCCTGATCATCCAGGGCTACTTGAGCAAGATTCAGCACGATGACACGGTGGACATCGAGGCGATCGTCGCCGACACGGCCGGCATGACCCCCGCCGACATCGCCGGCGCCATCACCAAAGACGCCGTCCGACTGGCGTTCTTCGACGGGCGCAAGAAAGTGAGCCAGCGGGACATTGACAAGGCCTTCATGGAGCAGACGATCGGCATCGAGACGCCGGTCGAAGAGATGGACGAATCGCAGCGCCGCGTGCTGGCCTATCACGAAGCCGGCCATGCCGTGGCGCAGTACTACGTCATGCCGGATCAGAAGATCGTGCGCGCGACGATCGTGCGCCTCTCCAGCGGCGCACAAGGCCACGTCATGCCCGTGGACACGATTGACCAGCACATCGAGCCGGTGATGCGCTACGCCTACGAGATCATCGTGTCGCTGGCCGGCCGCGCCGCCGAGAAGATCCTGACCGGCGAGATGTTCGCTTCCACCGGCAGCGACTACCGCAACGTGCAGATCAACCTGTGGAAGCTGGCGGTGTATGGTTACTTCGGCCCGCGCATGGCGATGCGCTTCGGGGCGTTCGGCGCAGACAACATGGCCACGGCCATGGCGCAGGATGACGTGCTGGAGAAGTACTGGCTGCAGATGGAGCAGGTGACCGAGAAGCTGCTCCGCCGGCACTGGAGGGAAGTGACCGCGCTCGCCGAAGAACTCCTGGCCAGGAATACCTTGAACGGCAAGGAAGTCGTCGAGATCATCGAGGCCAACCAGAGCCTAGAGGCCTTCAAGGAAGAGGAGATCATCCCGCGCACGCTGGCTGCGATCCGCGCCCAGACGCTGGCCGAATTGCGCAACGGCAAGAGCGGCGGCCAACTGTTGAACGAGCCGATCCCCACGACCGCCGAAGCCAACGGGTCAACCGGCCCTGTCGCCGAGGACGAGCCGGTGGTGATCATCAACGGCGCGTCGAACGGCAATGCCTCGCATCAACCTACACCGGTGACCGTCGGCGCGGACGCCGGCAATCCGCCGAGCGAGGCGCCGACGTTGATCAGCAGCGGCATCGGCGACTTCGTGCCGGAGATCGTCAATGCCTCAGAGCAGCCGCCCCAGCCCGAACAAAAATGAACGCTCAAGAGGTCAGACCGCTTAAAGCGGTCTGACCTCCATCCTCTGTGCGCGCATTCGTCCTCTCCGGCGGCGGTAATCGCGGGCCGTTGCAAGCCGGCGCCGTCAAGGCCTTGCTGCGCCATGGCTTGGTGCCCGACATGGTCGTCGGCTCATCCGTGGGCGCGCTGCACGGCGCCTACCTGGCTGCCGAGCCAACGCTCGCCCAGGCCGAGCGCATGATCCAGCTCTGGCGCGACGCCGGTCGGCGCAAGCTATTCAGCAGCTCGCCGCTGCGCTCGATGCTCAAGGCGCTGTACGGCAGCGACCATCTGGCCGATAGCCGACGCATCCGCGCTTACATCGAAAAGACGCTGCCGAATCACGTGCGCACTTTCGGCGACCTGCGAATCCCGCTCTACGTGACCATCTGCCACCTGCGGACGCTCACGCTGTATCTCTATGGGGACGACCCAAGCGCGCCGCTGGTTGACGCCGTGCTCACCAGCGCGGCGGTGCCGGGCTTCTTTCCGCCCTCGTATTACAACGGTCAAGCGTTCGTGGACGGCGGGGTGATCTCCAACCTGCCGGTCCGGGTGGCGCTGGCGCGCGGCGCAACCGAGATTTGGGCGCTCGACCTGTCTTTCGAGGTAGATGACGGCGCGCCGCTGAGAAGCGCTTTCGAGATCGCCGGCTATGCCATCAAACGGCCACTCTACGGCCAGGCGCTGCGCGAGTTGGAGATCGCAGTGCAAACGCCGGGCGTCATCGTGCATCACATCGCGCTGCCGGCCTACGCAAACCTGCAACTGGGCGATTTCTCGAAGACCGAAGCGATGCTGGCCGAGGGCGAACGCTTAGCGCGCAGCTATCTCGTCCAGCCGCGCCCTAACCAGATACATTATCCGCAACGCTACACGGCGAGCGACTTGCCGCCCGGCCCGCCCGGCGCTTGCGCGTTTCCATAGCCTATCCTGCGCAGGGATGGGCGAAGCCCACTGCCCCCAAACGGCCCTCGTCCCACATGAAGACGAGCGCAAGTCGGCTTAGAATGATGGGCTTCCAGGAAGGCATACCCCTTTAGAGTCCGACGTGCGCAATCGAGCATTCTTCCCGGATCACCTGCGGCAGCGGTTCAGCGGCTGTCGCCCACGGCAGGCATCTGCGCGCCATCTCCGCCGCGCACTGTGCAGTTTGACCCTTCTGGTCTTTTCTTGCATAGCTTCGCTCTGGGCGGCTGCGGAGGCTCACGCCGGCGGGGTGGTAGGCAGCGGCACACCAGCCAGTTGCACCGAGGCCGCGCTGCGGGCCGCGCTCATCGGCGGCGGGTTGGTCACCTTCAACTGCGGCCCGAACCCGGTCACCATCACCCTGAGCAGCTCGCTCGCGATCTCCAAAACCACTGAGATTGACGGCGGCGGCCCCGCGCAGGGCGGCCAGGTCACGCTCAGCGGCAGCGGCAGCGCGCGCATCCTCTTCTTCGACGTGAGCTACTTGAACAGCGCGAGCGCGCCCGTCACGCTGACGCTGCGCAACCTCACACTGGCGAACGGCTACAGCAATCGCGGCGGAGCGCTCCGCGCCGTCGGCTACAACGCGCGCGTCCGCATCTACAACAGCGTGTTCCGCGACAACGACAGCACCGCCGAGAACCGCGAAGGCGGCGGCGGCGCGATCTCGATGCACTACGGCGCGTTACACGTCGAGGACAGCTTGTTCGAGCGCAATCGCGGGATCAACGGCGGCGCGATCAACAACCTGCGCTGCCCGATCACCGTGCTGCGCTCCACCTTCCGCAACAACGACAGCACGCCGGGCAGCAACGCCAGCGTCAACTTCGGCTTCGGCGGCGCCATCTACAACGACGGCGCCAGCCGACACTCCGGCATCGGCAATGAGGGGATCGGCGGCGAAGTGATCATCCGCGATAGCGTCTTCGTGGGCAACCAGGCGCGCAACCACGGCGGCGCGGTGTACACCTACCTCTACTACCCCGACCGCTCGACCATCGAGGGCAGCTTGTTCATGAGCAACACGGTGTATGCCCGCTACGGCGGCATCAGCGCCAACGGCGGCGCGCTGATGCACCACAACGGCCCGCTCACGCTGCGCAACTCCACCTTTGTCGGCAACCGCTCCGAGCAGAACGGCGGCGCGATCCGCATCGCGCAAAGCACCACCTACACCGCCTGGAGCACCGCCACGCTGGTCAACCTCACCATCGCCCACAACCGCGCCGACGCGCTGGCGACCAACCGGGGCAGCGGCGGCGGGCTGCACATCGAGGGCGGGCAAGTCACCGCCATCAACCTGACGGTGGCCTACAACCACGCCGACGAGTTCGGCGGCGGGATTTACAACGCCAGCGGCTCGCCGGCCAACGCGCAACTGCGCAACGTGATCATCGCCGACAACCAGCTCGGCGGAGGTCACACGTCCGTGCAGTGCTTCGGCGCGCTGAGCGGCAGCCCCAACTTGCAAAGCCCCAGCGGGGCGGATTGCATCGCCGGCATCACACGGGCCAACCCGCTGCTCGCAGCCGGCGTCGCCAATAACGGGGGGCCGCTGCCGACGCTGGCGCTGTTGCCCGGCAGCCCGGCGATTGACGCCGGCGCGAACTGCCCTCCGCAAGACCAGCGCGGCGTGGGGCGCTTCGGCGCGTGCGACTTGGGCGCCTTCGAGTATGTGCCCGCGTCTGCGTACCCTCACAAGTCGTTCGCGCCGATTGTGATGCGTTGAGCAACCCAAGCGCGCCGCTGCCGCGCCTGCTCCCCCTGCTGAGTGTTCGGCCATCCTAAAATAGAGCTCTTATGCCCATTGAGCAGCTCTTGCTCATCATCGCTGGCCTGCTGGCCTTGAGCATACTGGCCAGCAAGGCGTCGAGCGTGCTTGGCGTGCCCGCGCTGGTGCTGTTCCTGGCGATCGGCGTGTTAGCCGGCTCCGAGGGCGTCGGCGGCATCTATTTCGACGACCCGCAACTGGCGCAGTCGGTCGGCGTGGTGGCGCTCATCTTCATCTTGTTCTCCGGCGGCCTGGACACAGCCTGGGGTGAAATCAAGCCAGTGCTGAAGCACGGCTTGGCGCTGGCGACGGCCGGCGTGCTCATCACGGCGCTGGTTGTGGGCTTGTTTGCGACGGCCGCGTTGGGCTTTTCTTTACTGGAAGGGCTGTTGTTCGGCGCGATCATCTCGTCCACCGACGCCGCCGCAGTGTTCAGCCTGATGCGCATGCGATCCACCCGACTGGCCGGCAACCTCGAACCGCTGATTGAGCTGGAATCCGGCAGCAACGACCCGATGGCGGTCTTTCTAACGATCGGCATGATCAGCCTACTGACGACGCCGGGCGGGAGTGTGCTCAGCCTATTGCCGATGTTCCTGTTGCAGATGTCGCTCGGCGCGGCATTCGGGCTGGCGATCGGCTACCTGGGCGTGCGCGTGATGAATCGCATTCGGCTGCAGGCGGACGGCCTCTACGTGATCATCACGATCGCCATCGTGCTGGTCGCCTACAGCGCTACGGCGATCGTCGGCGGCAACGGCTTCCTCGCGGTTTACCTGTGCGGCCTGTTCATGGGAAACCAGGACTTCATCCACAAGCGCAGCTTGTCGCGCTTCCACGATGGCCTGGCCTGGCTGATGCAGATCGCCATGTTCCTCACCCTCGGCCTGTTGGTGTTCCCCTCGCGGCTGCTCCCGCTCACCGGCGTGGCCTTGCTCAGCGCAGCCTTCTTGGTCTTTGTGGCGCGGCCGATCGCCGTCTTCCTGTCCCTGTGCTGGGCGCGCATGTCGCTGCGCGAACTCGCGTTGATCTCGTGGGTCGGCTTGCGCGGCGCAGCGCCGATCATCCTGGCCACCTTCCCACTGGTAGCCGGTTTGCCGCAAGCCGGCCTGATTTTCAACCTGGTCTTCTTCGTGGTGCTGACCTCGGTCCTGCTCCAGGGCACCTCGGTGTCGCTGGTGGCGAACTGGCTGGGGCTGAACCTGCCCACGGAGCGCCGCCCGCCGCCGACCATCCGCGTGATAGACGGCTCGCGCGCGCGGACGATTGACATCCGCATCAGCGTGACGTCGCCGGCGGTGGGCAAACAAATCGTGGATCTGCGCCTGCCAAAAGGCGCGCTGATCGTGCTGATCACACGGGACGGCAACCACATCGTGCCGACCGGCAGCACAGTGATCGAAGCCAACGACACGCTGACGCTGCTGGCGAGCAAGGAAGACGCAGAATTAGCGCGCCGACAAATCCTGGAGCGCTGAGCGCCGTTCAGCCCAGCAGCCACCGCGCCGCGACGCCGCCGGCCAGCAGCGCGAACGAGGCCGCAATCAGCGCGTAGTCGCGCGGCCGCAGATGCAGCGTTTGCAGCCAGGTGCGCGGCCCTGTGCCGAAGGCGCGCAGATCCATCGCGTTAGCGCGGTCTTCGGCATCTAGCACGGCCCGCACGACGACCGGCACGATGATGGGCGCAAAGCGCCGCCCCACGGTGAGGATGCTCTTCAAGCTGCGGTCGCGCAGCTCCAACTCGTAGCCGCGCGCCTTTTGCGCGTCTATCGTGATCTGGAAGTCGCGGATGAGCGTAGGCACAAAACGCGCGGTCAAGTCTAGGGCGAACGCAAACTTATCGGGAAAGCCCATGCGACGAAAGGTGATGCCTAGTTCGGCCGGGTCGAACGTGAGCACGATCGCCAGCGACGCCGCGGCCATAGCGACGGCGCGCAACGCTTGCTGCGCGGCTTCCGTCGGCGAGCGGAACAGCAAATTGAGCGCGGTGATCAACGCGATGAAGACCACCGCGCCCAGCCAGATGCGCTTCATCCGTTCCCACGGCACGCGCGCGAAGATCAGCGCGCCGCCGCTGAGGATCGCCAAGCCGACCAGGGCGCGCCAATCGTTCACCACCAGCACGGCTGTGGTCAGGCACACGTAAAAGATCACCCGCGCGCGCGGATCGAAGGATTCAATGCGCATGGCGATCCCACTCCCCCGCCGGAAGCTCATCTATGAGCAACCCTGCCCGCCGCATCGCGGCGTCGTTGTCCAGCGTGTCGCCCGGCGGCCCATCGGCGACGATGCGCCCGCCGGCCATCAGCACGACGCGATTGGCGAAGCGCCGCGCCAGCGCCGCATCGTGCGTCACCATGACAATCGCCCGCGGCCCGCGTTCCGCCCGCAACAGCCGGCGCAACAGATCTTCCGCCGTGTCGTCATCCAGCCCGGCGGTTGGCTCGTCGAGGATCAGCACATGCGGCTGCATCGCCAGCACGCCGGCGACGGCGACGCGCTTCTGCTGGCCGAAGCTCAACCCGAACGGCGACTGGTCGAGGGACAGGTGGCTCAATCCGACCATTTCCAGCGCCTCGGCGGTGGCCTGTTGAATGCGCGCCTCCGGCATGCCCACGTTGCGCGGGCCGAAGCTCAACTCCTCGCGCAGCGTATTCGCGAACAACATGGCTGCCGGATTTTGAAACACGTAGCCCACCCTGCGGGCGAGCTGCGCCACGGTGAGGTGCGCAGCGTCCTCGTTCATGACGATCACTTGGCCGCGGGCAGGGCGCAGCAGGCCAATGGCCATCTTGCACAGCGTGGACTTTCCGGCGCCGTTCGGCCCCATTAAGGCGATCAGGTCGCCTTCGCGCACGTCTAGCGACACGCCGCCGAGCTGCTCAACTGGCGCGCCGGGATAAGCGAAATGCACGTCGTGGAACGAGAGCAGCGGCGCGCCGTTGGCGGAGGACGGACGGCGCAGCTCAGAGGGCGCGCCGTCGTCTTGCATCCCACGCCTGGCCTCGCGCCAGGCGCGAAAGCCGGCTGCGTCGCCGTCGAAGGCCACCTCGCCGTCGCGCAGCGCCACACAGTGCTCCGGCGCGACGTGCAGCGCCTCGGCCGTGCGATGCTCGACCAGGATGACGGCGATGCCTTCATCGGCCAGCCGGCGAAAGAGTCTCAAGGCTGCACGGGCTGATGGCGGGTCGAGCGACGCCAGCGGCTCGTCCAACAGCAACGCGCGCGGCTGCATCGCCAGCGTCGCGGCGATCACCACTTTCTGCTGCTCGCCGCCGCTCAGCGAATGCGTGTCGCGGTCGAGCAGATGTTCGATGCGCAACTGGCGCGCGGCCTCGTGGATGCGAGCGATGATCTGCGCGCGGGGCAGGCCGATGTTCTCCAGCCCAAAGGCGATCTCGTTCATCACGCGCGCGGCGACGATCTGCTTGTCGGGTTCTTGCATGACGGTGCCGACCCGCCGCGCCAATTGCGCCAACGACAGGCCGGCAGTACACTCCCCAAAAAGGTGAATCTCGCCGCGCAGCGTTCCATCTTTGTAGCTGTGCGGGATCAGCCCGTTGATGCATCGGATGAGCGTCGTCTTGCCACTGCCGCTCCTGCCGACGACCAGCGCGACCTGGCCGGGTCGAAAGTCAAGGGTGACGTCGCGCAGCGCCGACGCGGTGCGCTCGGCGTAGATATAGCTCAAGTCGGCAATATGAATAGACACGGGCGGCGAATTCTCAGCTTAGGCAAGTTTCGGGGTTGCCCCGGATTGTAAAGCCCACAGACACACTTTCAAGAGGAGAAGCGACAACACATGATTTCGACTGCTGCGAGACCCTGGACGGTCAACACCCGCACTATCGTCCTGGCAGCGATCTTTGGCGCGATGGTCGTCGCGTTGCAGGTCGTCGGCATCGGCTCAATCCCGGTGCCGAACCTGAGCGGCGCAATGACGACGCTGCTCATCCCGGTCATCCTCGGCGCGATCATCGGCGGGCCGGTCGTCGGGATGTTTGCGGGGTTGATCATGGGCATCATCTATCTGATCCTGCCGGCAACGGCGGCCTTTGGGCCGATCACGCTGATCGTGCCGCGGTTGCTATTTGCGCTCGCCGCGTGGGCCGTGTATCGCGCGCTGAAGCGCCGGCGCAGCAGCACGGCAGCGGCCGGCGCCGCCGCAGGCACCGTCGGCGCGCTGACGAACACCGTCACCGCCGTCGGCATCGCCATCCTGCTCGGCCAGGTGCCCGCTTCGATCATCCCAGCCGTCGTCCCACAAGCGCTGATCGAGCTGGTCGGCTGCGCCATCATCATCCCCATCGTCGTCGTCGCAGTCGAAGCGTCTATCAAAGCGCGCAGGCGGTAACACCAAGCACCGGTTTAGGCGCAGGGGATCGCCCTATGCCAGGCCGCGCGCGCAGGGCAACCCGCCCAAAGGCTCAGCCGCCCATACCGCATTGACGACAGCCTGCGCCACGGCTTCCGCAGCCAACGCGCCGATCACGCTCACGTCGGCGCGTTGCTCGCCTAGCGACAAGGCAAAGATCGCATCGCCATCGAGCATGGTGTGAATCGGGCGGATGACGCGGGCCAGGCCGTCGTGCGCCATCTGGGCGACTTTGGTCATGTGCGATTTGGACAGTGAGGCATTGGTCGCCACGACAGCCAGGGTAGTGTTTTGCCCGCGCCGATGTTCGGCCAGGCGCGCAATGGCCAGGCCGTCGGCATTGGCCAGGTAAGCCATCGTGTCGGCGAAGCCGTCGTCATCGAGCTGGCGCGCGCCGGCGAGGATGCGCCCGCTCTGCGGGTCAATCACGTCACCGAAGGCGTTGACGGCGGCCAGCGCAGCGACGATGACGCCGCCGGCGAGGCGAATCGCGGCCGAGCCGAGGCCGGCTTTGGTGGCCCGCGCGAAGCCAAGCGCTTTGCCGCAGCTTGCGCCCGTTCCTGCCCCAACATTGCCCTGGGCGACCGGGGCATCTGTGGCGGCCTGACAGGCCGCGTAGCCCGCGGCTGCGTCCGGCCGTACATCGGCGCGACCGACCGGCAGGTCAAACAAGACCGCCGCCGGCACGATGGGCACCTTCGCCACGCCCACATCGAAGCCGTAGCCGCGTTCCTCCAGCCAGCGCATCACGCCATCAGCCGCCGCAAGGCCATAGGCGCTGCCGCCGCTCAACAGCACGGCGTGCACCCGCTCCACGCTGCAGGTCGGCGACAGCAGCGCTGTCTCGCGCGTGCCCGGCGCGCCGCCGCGAACGTCCACGCCGGCCACTGCGCCCTGCGGACACAACACTACGGTGCAGCCGGTGCCTGCGTCCAAGTCCGTCCAGTGGCCCACCCGCAATCCGGGAATGGCAGTAAGGGTAGCGTTCATCCTCATCTATGCGAGATACCGCATCGCCGCCAGCGCATACATCCGCGCGGCCAGCTTGATCTCCTCGATGCTCACCCATTCGTCCACGTGATGCGGGATGTGGATGTCGCCCGGCCCGCACGTGACGATGGGGATGCCCTTACGCGCGTGCAGGATGGTGCCGTCGGTGCTGCCGGGCACGCCGCCGTAGATCGGCGACGCGCCGGTCAAATCGGCGTAGGCCGAAGCGAGCGACTGCACGATCGGATGGTCGCGCTCGGTGTGGGTCGGATGGCGCACTTCGACCACTTCAAACTCATAGCGCAGCCGGTCGTCCACCGCGACGCAGGCGGCGAGCATTTGCTCGACGCGCCGCGCGAGCACGTCGGGGTCTTGGTCGGGGATCAGGCGGATGTCGAGCACGCACTCGGCGGCGCCCGGCATGACGTTAGCTTGCGGCTCGCCTTCGCCGCGCGCCGGCGACATGACGATGGTCGGCGTGATGCTGGGCTGGCCGAGGAACTCGTGTCGGCCATGTCGGGCGATTTCGCGCTCCTCCAGCGCTTGCGCCATGGTGAGAAAGCGGGCCATGGGATACATGGCATTGACGCCGGTCAACGGCATGGCGCCGTGGCTCATCACGCCGCGAATGACGCAGCGCAACCACATCACGCCCTTCTGCGCGATGCACAGGCGATTCTCCTCCGGCTCGCACACGATGCACGCCGTCACGTGGTCGGCCCAGCCGCGCTCCACGAAGTGCTTGATGCCGATCATGCCGCCCTCTTCGTCGCACACGGCGCCCAGCAGGATGCCGCCGTTCAAGGCGACGCCGCTGCGGACGATAGCCTTGATCGCGGCCAGCGCGCAACACAAGCCGGCTTTCATGTCGTTTGCGCCGCGCCCGTAGATGCGCCCGTCGCGGATGACGGCGCTGAACGGCGGATCTGTCCACTGCGCCGGGTCGCCTTCGGTCACCACGTCGGTGTGGCCTTCGAACATCAGCCATTTCTGAGTATGAGGCAAAGCGGGCGGCCGCAACAAATCGTCTATCGAGAAAGTGGGATGCGTGGCGTAGGCAGCGATGACGTTAGGCCGGCCGGGGATGACGAACTCGAAGCGGGTTTGCAGGCCGATGTCGCGGCAGCACGCCTCCACCCAGCGCGCAGCGGCTTCCTCGCCGATGCCTTGTTCGGGCTTCCACACGCTGGGGATGCGCGTCAGCGCCTGCACCCAGCCGATCAGTTCGTCGTCGTCAATGCAGTCGAGCACGCAGCGTTCAAGGTCGGAAATCATGCGTCGTCTCGCGTTCTTCAAATCGGCGCTAGAGCGGCGGCGTGAAGCGGCCATCCTGCGCTGTCCAGCCGGCGTCCACATAGAGCACCGCGCCGGTGACGTATGAGCTGGCATCGGAGGCGAGATACACCACTGCGCCGACCATCTCATGCGGCTGCGCCCAGCGGCGCAGGGCGTTCTTTTCGGCGTAGGCGCGGTACCAATCGGGATGATTGCGGATTTGGGCGGTAAGCGGGGTCTCTACTACGCCGGGGGCGATCAGGTTCACGCGCACGCCGCGCGTCCCCAGCTCGGCGGCCAGGGCGCGGCATAGTTGGCGCACGCCGGCTTTGGTGGCCGCATACACGCCCTGCCCCGGCTCCACCACCTCGCCGCGAATGCTGCTGAAGACGATGATGCTGCCGCGCCCGCGCTCGGCCATGCCGCGCGCCACGTGGCGCATCAGCATGAACGTGCCGCGCAGGTTCAGGCCGATCACTCGGTCGAATTCCTCGTCGCTGATCGCCAGCAGCGGCTTGCGCACGTTGATGCTGGGCGTGCTCACCAACACGTCGAGCGGCGGGGCATCCCGCAGCGCCGCAGCGATAGCCGAAGCGTCGCGCATGTCGAGCTGGATCGCGTCGGCGCTCGCGCCGATGTCTCGCGCCACGCGCTGCGCAGCGGTCAGGTCAAGGTCGGCGCAGATCACGCGCGCGCCGTATGCAGCCAGCCCATGCGCGCTGGCTTCGCCGATGCCGCTGCCGGCGCCCACCACCAGCGCGGTGCGGCCGGTCAGGTCGAACATCCGACGATAGTCGAAGGCTAGAGTCGTCATAGGCGTCAAGTAAACACCGGAGATGTTCGGCTGAAAAGCTGCGTTGGTTAGAATACGCGCCTATCGAGCCGCTCGTATGATTCGAGATCATCTCATTCGTTGCATCGCCGACGCCATCGGCCAAGCGCAGCAAGCCGGCGAATTGCCCGCCTTCGCCATACCGACGATCGTCGTGGAACACCCGCGCCAGCCGGAGATGGGCGACTACGCGACCAACGTGGCCATGCAACTGGCGCGCATCGCCAAGATGCCGCCCGCGAAGATCGCCGAGACGATCGCCCAATACCTGCGCGCTATGCCCGGCACGCCCTTCTCCGTCGAAGTCGCACAAGGCTTCATCAACTTTCGCCTGACGCCCGCCTATCTCTCACAGCAAGTTGACGTCATCCTCGAGCGCGGCGCGCGCTGGGGCGAGATTGACCTGGGGCGAGGGCGCAAGGCGCAGGTGGAGCACGGCAGCGCCAACCCCACCGGCTACGCCACGATCGGCACCGGCCGCAACGTGGTCGTGGGCGACACGCTGGCCAACACCCTAGAGGCGGCCGGCTATCAGGTGCATCGCGAGTGGTACATCAACGACGCCGGCTCACAGGTGCGCGTCTTCGGCGCGAGCGTATATGCCCGCTATGCCCAGGCGCTGGGCGTGGATGAGCCGATGCCCGAGCGCGGCTACCAGGGCGAAGACGTGCAAGAAGTAGCCCGCATCATCGCCGAGCGCGAGGGCGACAGATACCTGCGCCTGCCCAAGGACGAAGCAGTGCGCGCGCTGGGCCAGCTCGGCATCGAAGCGATAATGGCCAACATCAAGCGCACGCTGGCGCGGCTGAACATCCGCTACGATAACTTCTTCAGCGAGAAAAGCCTGTGGACCAGCGGCCTGGGTTACGAAATGATCGAGCGCCTGCGCGCCAAAGGGCTGGTGATCGAACACGACGGCGCGCTGTGGTTCAGCGAGGACGGCTCCCCCATCCGCAGCGGCCAAGGTCAGCGCCGCACCGACGAAGAGTACGCCGCAGACAAGGACGAAAGCGGCCGGGCGCTGCCGGTGCAGGCTGTGCTGATTCGCTCGCCGAAGGTGATCCGCGATCCCGAGGAGCGACCGACCTACTTTGCCAGCGACATCCCCTACATGTGGCACAAGGTGATGCTGCGCGGCTTCAACCCGGCCATCTACGTGTGGGGCGAAGACCATCAGGCCGACGTGCCGCGCCTACACGCCGCCGCGCGCGCCATCGGGCTGCCGGAAGGCGCCATCCGCATCCTGATCTACCGCTTCATCACCCTGCTGCGCAGCGGCCAGGAAGTGCGCATGGGCAAGCGCAAGGGCAACGCGCTGCTGATTGACGACGTGGTGGACGAAATCGGCCCAGATGCCTTTCGCTACATCATGCTCTCGCGCAGCGTGGACACCAAGTTCACCTTCGACCTAGACGTGCTGAAGGAGCAAAACGAGAAGAACCCGGTCTATTACGTGCAATACGGCCATGCGCGCATCTGCTCCATCGAGCGCAAAGCGGCCGAGGAGAACTGGGGCGTAGAAATCGGCGACCCAGGGTCGCAGCAAGCGCCCGGCGCGTACTGCTATGAGCACCCCGCCGAGCAAGCCCTCATCCGCCGGCTGATCCAGTTGCCGGAAATCGTCGAGCTGGTGGCGACGACGCTGCAACCGCATCACTACACCACCTACGCCCGCGAGGTGACCCAAGCCTTCAGCAAGTTCTACGAGGAATGCCGGATCAAGGGCAGCCCGCCGGATGTGGCCCGCGCGCGCATGAAGCTGGCCCGCGCCGCGCAGTTGACGCTGGCGAAGACGCTGAAGCTGATGGGAATGAACGCGCCGGAACGGATGTGATTTTTGCCATTGAGCGTTGAAATGGGCATCAAACCTGACCTCTGGATCCGCCGCATGGCGCTCGAGCATCGCATGATCGAGCCGTTCGTCGAAAATTCTATCCGACAGGGCGTGGTGAGCTATGGGCTGTCGTCCTACGGCTACGACATCCGCGTGAGCGACGAGTTCAAGATCTTCACCAACGTCAACTCGGCCATCGTGGACCCGAAGAACTTCGTGCCGCAATCGTTCGTGGACTTCAAGGGCGATGTGTGCATCATCCCGCCTAACTCGTTCGTGCTCAGCCGCACAGTGGAATACTTCCGCATCCCGCGCGAGGTGCTGGTGGTGTGCCTGGGGAAGAGCACCTACGCCCGCTGCGGCCTGATCGTCAACGTCACGCCGCTGGAGCCGGAGTGGGAGGGCTACCTCACGCTAGAGATCAGCAACACCACGCCGCTGCCGGCCAAGGTGTATGCCAACGAGGGGATCGCCCAGCTCATCTTTCTGGCCGGGGATGACGTGTGCGAACAGAGCTACCGCGACAAGAAAGGCAAGTACCAGGGGCAGACCGGCGTCACCCTGCCGCGCATCGAGCAAGGCGGAGAACGATGAACAATTTATCCCCTTTGGGCGAAGCGCGCCGGGAGCGCATCGTCGCGCTGGCGCGAGACCTGATCCGCTACAGAAGCCTGGCCGGCGAAGAACGCGACGTGGCCAACGTCGTCGCGCGCGCGATGACGGCGCTCGGCTATGACGAGGTGAAGGCCGATGCGCTGGGCAACGTAGTGGGGCGCTTGCGGCCGTCCGCGCCCTCAAGCGAGGGCGCGCTGCTCTTCGACTCCCACATGGACACTGTCGCGGCCGCCGGCCATTGGACGAAAGACCCTTTCGGCGGCGAAGTGAGCGACGGGCGCATCTGGGGGCGCGGCGCCAGCGACATGAAGGGCGCACTGGCTGCCAGCCTGTGCGCAGCGGCATTCGCCAAACAAGACGGGCGGCTGCGTCGCGATGTGCTGGTATGCGCCAGCGTCAACGAAGAGCAGATCGAAGGGCTGGCACTGGCCGAGGTGCTGGATGCCTATCGGCCGGCCTACGTGGTGATCTGCGAGAGCACCGCGCTGCGGCTGAACATCGGCGGGCGCGGCCGGGCCGAAGTGTTCATCACCACCGAGGGCGTGCCCGCCCACGCCAGCGACCCATCGCGCGGCGTGAATGCGCTCAAGCACATGGCTCGGCTGATCGCAGCCCTACAGGAGTGGCAACCGCCATGCGACGCCGACCTCGGCCCCGGCATCCTAGAGCCAACCGAGATCATCAGCGATCCGTTTCCCAGCGTGAGCGTGCTGCCGGCGCGCTGTCGAGTGCGCGCCGATCGCCGCCTGCTGGTCGGTGAAGGCGTGGACGACGTGCTCGCGCCGATCCAAGAGGTCATCGCCCGCCTACAACGCGAAGACCCCGCGTTCAACGCCCGCGCCGAAGTGGACGCAGGCAGCATCATCACCTACACCGGCGCCACGCGCAGCGCGTTGAAGTTCATGCCGGCCTGGAAGTTCGACGCCGAGCATCCTTTCGCGCGCATGGCGCGCGCCGCATTGCCCGAGGCGCCGATCGGTTACTATCGCTTTTGCACGAACGCCGCGCGCAGCGCCGGTATGCTGGGCATCCCCACCATCGGCTTCGGCCCAGGCCTGGAGGCCGACGCGCACATCGCCGATGAGTCGCTCAGCCTTGACCAGCTCTTCGGCGCCGCCGAGGGCTATTACCGACTGGCATCCCTTTAGGCCGATGCGGGAGGCCGATGCGGGGGCGCAGGCAATGCCTGCGCCCTATTGCGTCATCGCCCCCTCCGGCGCGGGGGTGGGAGTTGACTCCGCCGTCGGTTGCGCATTCGGGTCGGCGGGCGCGCCACCGTCCGGCGGCGCTTGCCGTTCGTTCGCGGGCTGAATCGGCGACGGCGCAGCGCGCACGTTGGCCGGCGTGGTCTTGTAGTAACACGGGTCGAGGTCCTGACCAGCAATGATGCGGTAGCGCGGCCCATCTGGATTGGGCTGGGCGATGATGTTCTCCGGCCGGACGCCAAGCGCGCGTTGCAGCAGCGGGAGCGCGCTGCCCTTCGCCGTCGTCGTGAAGTCAACCACCTGCGTCCTAGAATAGACGCCGTCGGCGTCCCGGATGCTGACCACGTTAAAGCCCAACTCACGCAACCGATCGGCAGCCACAATGCCAAAGTCCGCCTGGCGCGTGCCGTTCCACACCTCGACGGCGATGCCGCTGCCGGCCTGCTGGTTGAGCGGCACGTTCATGGCCATTTGCAGGTATGGCGTGATGTTGTCTCGGTCGGGAATCAGCACGGCGCCGACCACCGGCAACGTTGCGCTGGTCATCCCGACATCGTCGAAGTAGCGACTGCGGATGATGCTATCGTCAAATCGATCGGCCTGCGCTGCCAGCGACAGAATTTGGTCGAGGGTGAGGTCGGTCTTGACGTTGCGGGCGAATTGGTCGAGCAGCGCCGGCAGGCGGGTGATCGCAATCAGGCTGCTGCTGCGCGCTTTGTGGAGCAGCGCGCGCAACACGCGCTGCGCTCGGCGGCCGCGATCCACGTCGCCGCCAGGCACACCGTTGCGCGCCCGCGCGTAGGCCAGGGCTTGCAAGCCGTTCAATGTGTACACGCCGGGGCGGGGGATGTAGATCGTCTGCGTCGGCACGGCTTGTCCAGGTTGCCACACCTCGCCGGTGAACGAATCGGTATAGGGCGCGGTGACGGTCAGCGGCGTAACTGGGTCGGCCAAATAATACGGATCCTTCGGGAAGACCTGATAGAGCGGGCAGGTGGCGATGATTTCGATGCCGCCTAGCATGTTGACGGCTTTCACCAGGCCGGCAAAATTGATCGCAGCGTAGTAGTCCACGTTCAGGCCGAAGTTGTATTTGATGGTCTGCTTGAATACATCCGGGCCGGCGGCGAACGCCGTGTTGACCTTGGCCATGCGCCGGTGGGGGATGTACACCAGCGTATCGCGCGGGATGGAGAGCAGCGTCACAGCCGGGATGTTCGGGTCAATGCTGGCGATGATGATCACGTCGGTCAGCATCCCCTTTTCAGTGGGGCGCGTGTCCACGCCGAGCAGCGCGATGTTGATCACGCCGGGCGGCAACTTCACCGGCGCCACGGGCGGCGGGACTTCGGTGAGCGAGAACAGCCCCGTCGCCGTGATGCCGGTGGTCGCGGAGATCGGGACCACAGGCAGCGCAACATCATTGCCGACAAACGCGCTGAGTTCGATAACAGGCCCAGCCGTCGGCAAAGGCTCCGGCGTAAGCGACGGAGGCGGCTGGGGCGCGCGCGTCGCGGTCGGCGGCGCCGTGGGTGTAGGCGGCATGGTGGCTGTGGGCGGCGGAATCACCACCGCCGTGGGCGAGGCGCTCATCGTGACGACGATGGGCGTGGGCGATGGGGCGATCGCAGTACTGATCGGCGTGCGAGTGGGCGCCTGGTCGGCTGAACCGCCGCACGCCGTCAGGGACAGTGCAGCGCCGAGCAAAGCCGCGACGCTCCGGCGGAGGCTGACGCGCCGCGAGCTGCATGAGTGCCCCGTGTCTGGTTTCATACAAATGGCTTCAGGTGATCCCGCCGGCCGACCAAGTGCGCCGCAACGACGCAGCGTTTTGCGCTTCGGCATACGCGGCGGCGCCTCTAGCGCATCATAGACGCGCACGCGCCGCAGCGCGCTCGACAGGCCGCGCAGTCCCTCGGAGATGATCCGGTGCTGTTTCGCGCGCAGCCCAGGGCCAAACAGGCTCGGCATCGTTGCGCATGCGCCGGACGGCAGCGCAAAACTCGCGCAAGAAGAGCTGCGTCGCTGTTACTGCCACGCGCCGCGCACGCCCCAGTCCAGGCCATAGCGCGCACCTAACGACTCGACAGTCTGCATGGATACGTCATTATCCATTAAATCTGCGTAAAGCTCTGAGCGATTCCACAGCGAAAAGCATTCGCAAAAGCGCCCCACCCTATTTACGGGCGAACCGTTCGATCCACATCTTCACACCGTTGACGGGGCCTCCTTCCCACACGGTGTGGATTCAGTCCGCGAATCCACATTTCCACACCCCAAATGCGGGGGTTGTCCCAGGGTGTGAACAACCTCTATACACATCGCCGCTCATGACTGGTCGCGCGCGACGACAATGTTAAGCCTACATTTAGGGCGCGAATGCGCATGGCGGGCTACCTATAGGTTCCCCTGATGGTTATCCCCAGCATCAACAGCTCTACGACAGACTATGGATCAATCATTAGAATAGAAACGAATGGCCGATAACCAGTTAGCGAAGATCGGAGAGCGCATCCGCGAAAGTTTCGTCGCTAAGAATGCAGCGCGCGATAGAGCAGTTAACCTTTCTAGAGAACTGATTCGCTATTGCTCACTTGCCATCCGCGCCTCGCATCGCGATGAATGGGATGAAGCCGACCGCTTGCTCGGCGAAGCGCGTCGCGCAGCCGAGGAACTCGTCGCGATCGTCAAACCATATCCCGATTTGTGCTTCACCGGATACACGCAAGATGCGTTGAAGGAGCTGGCCGAGGCGCACATCGTGCTGGCCATCGCGCAAAATAAGCCGGCGCCGGCGCCAGAGGAGATCGGCGTGGAATACGCGGCATACCTCAACGGCCTGGCCGAGGCCGCCGGCGAGCTGCGCCGGCGCGCGCTGGACGAAATCCGCAGCGGCTACAGTCAGGAGGCCGAACGCCTGCTCGCCGCGATGGATGAGATCTACGATGTGTTGGTGACGATGGACTTCCCAGAGGCGATCACCGGCGGTTTGCGTCGCAACACTGACATGGTGCGCGGCGTGCTCGAACGCACGCGGAGCGATCTCACCATCAGCTTCCGCGAGTCGGAACTCAGAGCGGCGATTGACGCGCTGCGGGAGAAACTGGCGCGGGAGGCGTAAACCCTACGCCTCACGCCTTACGACAAATAGTCGCCCACTAGTAGGCGCAACTTTTCGCGCGCTTCGGGGGAGATGCGGTCGCGCGCGGTCATGACGGCGTAGCGCATCGCGCCGGCGCTCTCGTGGGGCAGCGCCGCGACGACCGGCGCGAGGTTGGCGATTGCGCGTTGTGCCAGCGCCAGGTTGTCGTTCAGCCGCTGGATCACCATGTCCACCGTCACCTCGCCCTCTTCTTCGTGCCACACGTCGTAATCGGTGACATGGGCCATGATGGCGAAGTCCAGTTCGGCCTCGCGGGCGAGGAAGGCCTCCGGGCAGGCGGTCATGCCGATGATGTCGCATCCCCACGCGCGGAAGGCGCGGCTTTCAGCTTTGGTGCTGAAGCGCGGGCCTTCGATGGTGATCAACACGCCGCCTTCGTGCGCCGTCCCGCCGGCGTCGCGCACCGCTTGGGCCAACGCCGCGCGGAGCGACTTTGAGAACGGCTCGCCGACTGAGACGTGACCGACCACGCCGCCCTCGAAGAACGAATAGGCGCGCTTGCCCTTAGTGAAATCGAATAACTGATCGGGGATAACGATGTCGCGCGGGCGCAGGTGTTCGCGCAGGCTGCCGCACGCGCTCACGCTGACGACGTGCTTGACGCCCAGCGACTTGAGCGCCCAGATATTGGCGCGATAGGGCACTTCGCTGGGGTTATAGCGATGCCCACGCCCGTGACGAGGGAGGAAGGCGATCCGACAACCGTGATATGTGCCGAGCACGATTGCGTCCGACGGCGCGCCGAACGGCGTAGTGATTGTGACTTCTTCGACATCGGTCAGGCCGGGCATCGCGTATAGCCCGCTGCCGCCGATGACGGCTAACGTGATGGATGACTGGGTCATAGGCAACGAGTCGAACTACTGAATACGGATTGCTCTTTAATTGCCGATGCGTGTATTACTGGATACGTCTATCTGATCCCGCGCATAATTTCAATGACCTGTTCTTTCTTGATTGCGCCGTTCCACACCCGGCGCACGATGCCATTGCCATCAATGAACACCGTAGTCGGCATGCCGAGCACGCCGTAGGCGTCGCTCACCTTGCCATCGGAGTCTTCGACGATGATATAGGGGATGCGGTTGTTCTCGACGAACTTCTCCAGGTTGGCGCGATCGTCATTTGTGCCGATGCCGATGAACTCGACGTTGGGGTTCGTCCGTTTGAGTTCGTCGTAGGCGGCGATCAACGCCGGCGTCTCCTCCAAGCACGGCGGGCACCAGGACGCCCAGAAGTTGATCAGCGCCGCCTTGCCGCGCAGGTCGGACAGTGCGACCGGACGGCCGTCGAGCGTCTCGAGCGTAAACTCCGGCGCCGGCGCGCCTTCGCGCAGCAGCGTGCGCGTGGATGGGGAAAGGATCGGCAGCCCGCTCTGCTGCGCTGCGCCGCTGCTGCTCAAAACCAGCGCCGCCAGCCCGACGCCGACCAGCGCTGCGGCTGCGCTGAGCAAGACCAAGCCGAGAGGGAAGGAGCGCGTTTGCACGTGCATGACCTCAATCGCTGCGCGCGGCAGCGCGCGGCGCCGCCGGCAGCGGCCTGAATGCGCTTTCAAGCAGCGGGAAGATCAGCCACGCCAGGCTGAATCCGAACAACGCGCCGGTGATCAGGCGCAGCCCCCATGTGCTCTCGCGGTAGGGTAAAAGGTTGAACGGGGGCTGGCTGAGCAACTGAGAGAACCCATCAACGCCGATAGGCACGACGCCGATCAGCACGAACAGCGGCCAAGGCATGGGCCGGGCGCGGCGGCGCACCAGCGCGTAAGCGATGCCGTTGACGCCCATCGCGAAGTAGATCGCCACATCGCGCTGGCAGAGCGCGACCTTGTAGCCCATGCGCGCGTCGCCTTGGAAGTCGCGCGCCTGCAACAGGCCGACGAATGTGCCGGTGTCTATGCCCGACGCCTGCTCGAATTCGGAGCGGCTATAGACGAATCGCTCGCCGAACAGGAAGAACGAGCGGAAGCCGTAGGTGTGACACATCAGCTTGTACGGCTGGTAGATTATCTGCGCCGGCGCATCCAGGCCGAGCCTCTTCAAGACCGGCGCGCCGAACGGCAGCAGCGAATAGGTCAGCAAGATGCCGACTAGGACGGCCAGCCAGTGGCGCTCGAAGCCGGAGGCAAAGCGGTTGAGGCGTTCAACCATCGTGAGCGCATTCTAGCGGATGAATGACGCGCGCTGCGCAAGCGCGCTTGAATCGTCGCGCTATTGGGGGATAATCCGCTTGCTTGCGGCACTAATGCGTGACCGTCGCCCCCATCGCAGGCGTGTCTCGCGTCCTGAGCACAAGACGCGTTGTTGAGAGGGAACAGTGCTTTTGCGCGAATCTCATGCGTAGATATTTGCCAGCCCGTATGGTGAGCCTTGTGCTTGCCGCTTCGATCTCGATAGCCGGGTGCAACCAACCCGCGCCTGAGCCGAGCGTCACGCCGCAGATCACCGCTCAGATCAACCCACCTGCGACGCCTAGACCATCGCCCACGCCGAGGCCGCTCGCCAACCCTATTCTGGTGGACCGCGCCCCCGTCCAAGGCGAGGAGCTGCCGGTGGACAAGCCCATCGAATTGATCTTCGACCAACCGATGGACCGGCGCTCGGTGGAACGCGCCCTGAGCGTGCAGAGCAGCGACGGCGTCGCCGTCGCTGGCAAACTCGAATGGACGGGCGACAACCGCGCCGTGTTCAAGCCGAGCCAGAACTGGGCGCGCGCGGCGCGCTACACCGTCTCGCTTTCAAGCGACGCGCGGAGCGCCAAGGGGCTGGCGCTGGCCCGGCCGGAGTCGTTCATCGTCAACACCATCGGCGCGCTGGCCGTCGCGCAGACTATCCCCGCCGCCGGCGCGCAAGATGTCGCCGCCGACGCGACGATCACCGTGCTGTTCAACCGGCCGGTGGTTTCGCTGACCCTGCTCGACCAGCAGGCCGGCCTGCCCACGCCGGTTACGTTCAATCCGCCGATCCCCGGCCGTGGGCGGTGGCTCAACACCAGCATCTACGTCTTTCAGCCATCGCGGCCGCTGCAAGCCGGCGCGATCTACGAGGGCCGCGTCGCAGCCGGCCTGCGAGACACTACGGGCGCGCTGCTGGAGCGCGACTACGCTTGGACGTTCAGCGTAGCTGCGCCGGTCGTCAAGTTCATCACGCCTTCGGAGGGCGCGGAGAACATCGGCCTGCGTCAGCCCATCAGCGTCACGTTCAGCCAGAGGATGGATCGCGCGAGCGCCGAAGCCGCGTTCGTCATCGAGCCGCCGGTGCGCGGGTCGTTCCGCTGGGCCGATGAGTCGCCGCCCGATGCGTTCGCATCAGGGCAGCCCGGCGAATCTTCGCCTATGCCGACCCGGCAAACTGCCGGCGAGGTGATGGCCTTCGTGCCCGCAGAGGACTATCAGCGCGGACAGACCTATACGGTGCGCGTGAAAGCCGGCGCGCGCGCTGCCGTCGGATCGGGCGCGACGTTTAACGAGGTGGCTACGACCTTCCGAACCGTCCCCCTGCCGTCCGTGGTGAGCACGCGCCCGGCCAACGGCCAAGATCGCGCTCTGGCCGACGACGGCTTCTCCATCCGCTTCAGCGCGCCGATGTCCGTGCCCACCGTCATTGCGAATTTGTCGTTCGATCCACCGGTCACGCTGACTGGTGTATACAGCTACTACGACGAGTTCAGCAACGAGTTCGTGCTCAACGTCAACCTCAAGCCGTCCACGGCTTATCGCGCGCGCATCGGCGGCGATGCAACCGACATCTACGGCGTCAAGATCGGCCAGGATGTTGAGGTGCGCTTCTCGACCGGCCCGCTGCCGCCGCTGGTGATCGTGCAGAGCGATGGATTGATCGGCACATACAACGCTGCGCAGCCTACGCAGTTGTTCGTGTTCCATCGCAACGTCACCCGATTGGATTTCGCGCTGGCGTCGCTCACGCCGCAACAGTTCTACGACCTCACCGGCGCGTTCGACTCGTATAGAAACCTGCGCGCCTTCCAGCCCAATGCCGATCAGATAGTGCGGCGGTGGTCGGCGATGACATCGGCCGGCTTGAACGAATCGGCCAATTACAAGGCTTTGCTGAGCGAGGACGGCGGCGCATTACCGACCGGCATCTACCTGCTCGAAGTGAGCGCGCCGGAGTTGGTCGCCCTTGACCGCGAATTCCAGCCTGTGCGTCACATCCTCATCGTCACCAATGTGCACATTGGCCTAAAGCGCGGTGACCGCGAAGGGTTGGCCTGGGTGACGAACTTGAACACGGGCGCGCCATTACCGGGCGTGGCCGTCTCCTTCCGCGACGCTGCGTTCGCCGAGATCGCTTCCGGCGTCACCGGCGCCGGCGAGGAAGCCGGCCAAGCCTTTGTCATCTTCCCTGAGAGCTACCGACCCTACCAAACGCTCTACGCGCTGGTGGGCGAGCCGGGCGCATCAGGCCCATTTGGCGTCGCCTGGAGCGAGATGTCCTACGGCATCAACATCTACGACTTCAACCTGCCCGGACGCTACCAGGCCGAGCCGTTCTTCGCCTACGTTTACACCGACCGCCCGATCTATCGCCCCGGTCAGATGGTGTTCTATAAGGGCATCGTGCGGCGCGACGACGACGCGCGCTATGCAATACCGGCAGATGTGACCCAGGTCGGCCTTGCCATCTTCAACGGCCAAGGGCAACAGGTGTTCAGCGCGACCGCGCCGCTGGACGCCAACGGCGGCTTCAACGGCCAGTTCGCCCTAGACAACGGCGCATCTACCGGCCAGTACTACATCCAGGTCTGTGTTCCCAGGCCAAATCCGAATAAAGATGATCCGCCGTGCAGCTACTACGGCGTTTCGTTTCTCGTCGCCGCGTATCGCGCGCCGGAATTCGAGGTGACGGCCGCAGCGGACAAGGCCGACTACCTCGACGGCGAGACGATCAACGCCACCTTCGACGCCAAATACTTCTTTGGCGGGAATGTGGCCGGCGCGAAGGTGCGCTGGTCGTTGCTTGCGACGGATTACTTCTTCGACCGCTACACCGGCGCAGGCGGCTATACCTTTGGCGACTTCGACTACAGCCCGCGCCGCTTCTTCGGCTTCAGCGAGTTGATCGCCGGCGGCGAGGGCGTCACCGACGCGCAGGGCCGCTTCACGCTGCGCTTGCCGGCCGACCTCGGCAAGCGCAAGACCAGCGCGCGCTTTACCCTGGAGGCGAGCGTGACTGATGTCAATGACCAGAGCGTCTCGGCGCGGGTCGCCGTCGTTGCGCACAAAGGCTTGTCCTACATCGGCGTTGCGCCGCGCGGCTATGTCTTCAGCGCCGGCCAAGAAGTCGTGGCCGAGGTAATCTCGTTGGATTGGGACGGTCGGCCTATGCCGAACCGGCCGGTCATCGTTTCGTTCAACCGCCGCGAGTGGTTCACCACGCAGGAGCAGGATCCTTACGGTGGTTTGTACTACACCTCCCTGCCCAGCGACACCGAGGTGTTCTCGATCACCGTCACGACCGATGCGGAAGGCCGGGCGGTGGCCGGCTTCCGGCCGCAGGAGGGCGGCGAATATCACATCGTCGCCGCCGCCCCCGCCGCTGACGCGCCGGCCGTGGCTGCCGGCGCGTCAGTCTACGTCTCGTCGGATCGCGCCTATGTGGCCTGGCGCATCGAGAACAACGACCGCATCGAGCTGAAGGCCGACAAGCCCAGCTACCAAGTGGGCGAGACGGCGCGCGTGCTGGTGCCGTCGCCCTTCCAGGGCGCAGCCACTGCGCTGCTGACGATTGAGCGCAGCGGCTTCATCCAACGCAAGACCCTCACCCTGCGCAGCAACAGCGACGTGCTCGACATCCCTATCGAGCCGAGTTTCGCGCCGAACGTCTACGTCTCGGTAATGCTCGTCAAAGGGGTGAGCGGCGACAACCCCGTGCCGGCCTATCGCTTAGGCTACACCCAGTTCGCGGTGGATCCGGCGCAATTCGCCCTGAACGTCGAGATTACCCCCGACCGGACGCAGTACGCTCCGCGCGACACGGCCACCTATGACATCCGCGTGACCGATGTGGCCGGCCAGCCGGTGCAGGCCGAACTGTCGCTGGCCCTGGTGGATAAAGCCGTGCTCAGCCTAGCCGAGCCGAACGTCGAGCCGATCCTCGATGCGTTCTACGGCCGGCGCCCGCTCAGCGTGCGCACGGCCAGCACGCTCAACGTGAACGTAGATCGCATCACCGCCAAGGTGACGGCGGCCGAAGCCAAAGGCGGCGGCGGAGGCGGCGAAGCGCTTGCCGACGCGCAATTCACCCGCCGCAACTTCAAGGACACCGCCTACTGGAACGCCGTGGTGCAGACCGGCGCCGACGGCCGGGCGCGCGTGCAGATCATCCTGCCCGACAACCTGACCACGTGGCGGATGACCGCGCGCGCCATCACTCCCGATACTCGCGTGGGCGAGGCGATCAACGAGGTCGTAGCGACCAAACCGCTGCTCGTGCGGCCGGTGACCCCGCGCTTCTTCGTCGCCGGCGACACGGTCACCATCGGCGCAGTGGTGAACAACAACACCACCGCCGACCTCGACGCGCGGGTCGCCCTCGTCTCCACCGGCCTCACGCTGATCGGGGGAAGCGCCATCCAGCGGGTCAACGTGAAGGCCGGCAGCGCTGCGCGCGTGGATTGGACGGTGACCGTGCAGGAGCCGCCGATCGGCGCGGCGGCCTCGTCCGAGATCACCATGACGGTGGCCGGCGGCGGCTTACAGGATAGCGCGCAGCCCGGCGTCTTCGGCGCGCCGAACGGTATCCCTATCCTGCGCTATGCTGCGCCGGAGACGGTCGGCACGGCGGGCGACCTGGGCGAGCCGGGGCGCAAGCTCGAGCTGATTGCGCTGCCGCCACGGCTGGACACCGGCCAGGGCGATTTGACCGTCCGCGTGGATACCGGCCTCGGCGCTGCCGCGGCGAAGGGCGTGGAGGCGCTGGAAGCCCATCCCTATGAGAGCGCCGACTGGGCGGCCTCACGCTTGATCGCGCGCCTGGCGCTGGCGCAGGCCGGCGTCCAGGCCGACGACCTCGCCGCGTTGCAGAATAACGTCGCAGCGACGTTGCAACGTCTCTACGGACAGCAAAACAGCGACGGCGGCTGGGGATGGTGGGGCGGCAATGTGAGCGATCCGATGGTCAGCGCCCATGTCGTGCTGGCTATGGCGCGCGCACGGCAGGCCGGCTTCCTGGTGGACGAGGGCACGCTGAATCGCGCGCTCAACTACCTGAGCGAGCAGCTCAAGCCGCCCAGCGCGCTGACCGATGCGACTGCCGCCAATCGGCAGGCTTACATCTTGTTCGCGCAGGCCGAGGCCCAACGCGGCGACAGCGGCCGGTTGGGCGCGCTCTACGAAAGCCGCGCCAAGCTCAGCCACTACGGCCAGGCGCTGCTGGCCATGGCCCAGGACAAGGTGAACCCCGGCGATAGCCGAATCAAGACCCTGCTGGCGGACATCCAGTCCGCAGCGATCACCAGCGCAACTGGCGTTTCATGGCAAGAGCGCGAGCGCGACTGGGCTAATTTCTTCAGCGACACGCGCAGCACGGCCATCGTGCTGGCGGCTCTTGCGCGACTCGATGCGCGCAGCGCCCTCGCGCCTAACGTCGTGCGCTGGCTAATGGCCGCGCGCAGCGGCAGCGGCTGGTCCACTACGCAGGAGACCGAGTGGGCGATCGTCGCCTTCGCCGAATGGATCCAGGCGACCGATGAGCGCCGCAGCGCCTTCGATTGGCGGGCGACGCTGAACGACCAGAGCCTGATGCGCGGCCAGGCTAACCCGCAAGGCGGGTCGGCGGAAGTCGTGGTTCCCGTCGGGAATCTGTTGCGCGCGCAGGCCAATGAGCTGGCCTTCGAGCGCGGCGCGGGCGAGGGACGCCTGTATTACACCGCGCGCCTGCGCGCCTATCTGCCCGCCGATTCGGCGCCGGCCGTCAATCGCGGCATCGTGATCGCGCGCAAGTATGAGCCGGCCGACTGCGCGCCGTCGCCGGATAAGCTATGCCCGGCGATCACCGGCGCAAAAGTCGGGCAGAACGTGCGCGTGCGACTCACCATCGTCGCGCCGAGCGAGCTGTACTACGTGCGCGTCACCGACCCGCTGCCGGCCGGCGCCGAGGTAGTGGACACCTCGCTGCGGACTAGCCAAACGCTGGTTCAAGATGCCTTGCCCCCGGTGCCTGCCTTTGGCAGCAAGGTGGGTTGGGGCTGGTGGTACTTCACCCACCGCGAAATCTACGACGACCGCGTGGCCGTCTTCGCCGGCTACTTGCCCGCCGGCACCTACGAATACACCTACGTCATTCGGCCCAGCATCGTCGGCCAGTTCAAGGTGATGCCGGCATCGGCCGAGCAGACCTACTTCCCCGAAGTCTTTGGACGGAGCGACGGCGCGATGTTTGCGATCGAGCGTTAGCGCATCTACCGATGGGGCGTGCGGCTTCACCATGCGCGCCCCTCGAAATCAACTTGCGGCTTTTGCCATCGCGCGCAGCATGGCTTGCAGGTCGCGGATGGACGCAGCCAGGGTCGCCGGTCGGACATCTGCTTCGGTGAGTCGAGCGAGCACTTGACCATGCAGATGCTCCTCGGCGCGGTCGTGCGCATCGCCGACTCGGAGTTGCTGCGACGTGGCGCGGAGGGCGTGCAAGCGATCGTGCACCTGGCGCCCCAGGCGCTGCGCTGCAGCGCGGTCTCCGCGCCGCACTGACCGGCTCAGTACGCCGAGGTCTGCAACTATGGCATTCAGGCGCGCGCGATATTCCTGCCGGCTGAAGACCGGCAACGCGGTGGGCGATGGCGCGATGGCCATCGGCGTCGCAGCCGGGCGCGGCGCGGGGGTAGCCTGGATCGCCGGTGCGGGCGCAAAGGGGTCGCTGAAGCGCGGGTTCGTAACGAACTGCCAATCGGTTAAGCTTTCCAGGAAAGCGATCAAATCTCGTCGCTGCGCGTCGGTGAGCGTGAAGCCGGACACCAGGCCACTCTTCAACGGGCTGAGCCGTCCATCGCCGGCATACGGCCCGCTGACGATCTTGCGCCCGCCGCGCTCGTAGAAGCGGATCACCTCCTCTAAGGTGGCTATGCTGCCGTCGTGCATATAAGGCGCGGTGAGCGCCACGTTGCGCAGCGACGGCGGCCGGAAGCGCCCCATGTCGGTTGGATCGTTGGTCAATTCCTTTACGCCCTCATTGTCCGGTGGGTAGGCGCCCTTGCCGTCAATGTTGTACAGGCCGGTGTTGAAGAATGGCCGTTCGATGAAGACCGCGCCGGAGAAGGTGGTTGAAGCGCTCAGGTTGAAACCGGTGTGGCAGTGATGGCACTCTAAATCCTCGGAGAAGAACAGCTGCATGCCGCGGATGGCGGACGGGGTGAGTGCAGCCTGGTCGCCGGCCAGGTAGCGGTCGTAGGGCGAATCGAAAGAGGTGAGGCCACGGGTGAACGTCGCCAACGCATAGGTGATGTTCTTCCAGGTAATCGGCTCGGCTTCGCCGGGGAAGGCCGCCGCGAACATTCGGCGATACTGCGGGTCTGCGCGGAAGCGGCCGAGCACTTCCTGCTCTTTGCCGGTGATGCCCAGCTCGACCGGGAATTCGCCGAACATCGGGATCGGGATTTGCTTCTCGAGCTCGGTGAGCAGCGGGTTGGCCCAAGTGAGCGTCGAGAACCAGGCGACGTTGGCGAGCGACTGCGCGTTGCGCGGGTGGACATCGCCGGTGCTGCCGATGCTCTGAGGCAGCCCATCGCTGAAGGCTAGGCGCTGCTGATGGCATGTGGCGCACGCTTGCCTGCCGTTGCCGGAGAGACGCACGTCGTAGAACAGATAGCGGCCCAGCTCGAACTTCTCCGGCGTCATCGGGTTCCATTCCGGCACGCGCGGCGGCGGCACGTGCGGAGGCAGGTCCCATACCCACGCGCGTGGCGATGCGACGGCCGGCTGTGGCTGGAGTATCGCGGTCAAGCCCAAACCGATGCACGCCAGGGCCAGCGCAATCATCAGTGCGCCGGGCGAGCGGCGCATAGCTTCACAACCCCAGCGAGTAAATGATCTCATCGGCGATCTCCTCCGCCGACATACCCAACGGGAAGCACATCGTCCACAAGCCTTGTGGATTCAAGTAGATGATGTAGGGTGTGAGCGGGACGAGCATGTTGCCGGTCGAGTGCGATGCCCGCAGCACGGTTACGCCGTGCTTGTGCGCGAAAGGCATGACCGTCTGCGCATCTGCCGTCAGCGCCATGAAGTCTGGGTCGTACGAGCGCACCAGCCGCAGCAGCGGGCGCGGGCGGTCGCGCTCGATGTCCACGCCGATCATCACGAATCGCACGCGCGCAGCATGCTCGCCGAGCGCGGCTTTCACGCGCGCAAACTGATCCAGGGCGCGCAAGCATCCTCCGTCGCAATCGAGCGTGCCGAAGAACAGCAACACCCCATAGCCGCGCAGCTCATCCAGCGTGAAAGGGTCCATGTGACCGTTCACGAAGGTCACGCTGGGCGGACGCGATGGCGCGCGAACATGAATTGCGCGCTGTAGTGGGGCGTCGAGGTATTTCGGCATGGCCAGCGGCGCGATGGCGCGCCAGGCTATGCGCAGGTGCATGCGCGCCCGCGCGATGCCGAGCCGCGCCAAGCGGCCGGCGAAGGGCGCGCCGGCGACCATCCCGGCACACAGTAACGCGGCGAGGAAGGCGTAGCCGACGGATCTGGGCAGCGTCATGTGCAAGGGCGGATGGCGCGAGGGGCATTACACCCTTGCGCCATCCGCGGATGGCGTACTAGCGGCCCAGCGTCATCAAGTAGCCGATCAGCGCTTCCAGTTCAGAGTCGCTGATCTGGTCCTTGAAGTTCTGGATCATCACGCCCTTGGGGCAGGGGCCGGTGGGGCACTGGGCGACGACGAAGGCGTTGGGGTTGAGGATGGATTCTCGGACGTACTCCTCAGCCGTCGTCGCTTTGCCTGCGCTGCTCTTGTACTCAGCGCTGGCGATGGTCCGCTGCGCGTTAGTGTACAAGTTGTCCAAGGCCGGCCCAACGGCGCCCTCGGCAAAGCCCTGGATGGCGTGGCAGGCCTGGCAGCCATATTTGTTGAAGGCTTCCTTGCCCTTGGCCACTACATCGGCGGGCACTTTAGTCGGCTCGGCGGCCGGAGCAGCCGGCGGCGCCTGGGTTGGCTCAGGAGCCGAGCCGCCTCCACATGCCGTCAACGCCAGCGCAACGCCGGCGGCGACGGCCAGAAACGTGTATCGGATGCCTACGTGATGCTTTGTGTTCGTCATGTCTCTTACTACACTCCTTCTAAAAGTTAAACCTTCGATTCACAGGCGCAGGCGCGCGACGCGTCCGCGCCTCAGAATCACGAATCAGGGTTTGGCGGCTGCTTCGACGCGGAAGAACCGCTGGCCGCGACAGCCGTTCACACATTGGCCTTTGGCCAGTGAGAGGCCGAAGTTCGGGATCAGCCGGCGGCAGTCCGGATCGTCCACGCCGGACATGCAGCCGGCCGGCTTGGGCGTGGATTGGGCGATGTTGACGTTCGTCAACAGGCCGGCCAGGTCGGCCACAATCTGATCTTTGTTCGGGTCGAAGCGGTTGAGCCGGACGGTGACTATGTTCGGGTTGTTGCAGGGCTTCTCCGGCGGCTTGTTGGCCATGCCGTGCGGGTCGCTGCTGTGACCCTTCTCCATCATGCCGCAGCCGGTGCTGCCCAGGTGGATGAACCACTTGTCGTTGGGCGGCGCGCTGTTGGTAGCCAGGTCAATCCGCACGAACTTGTAGCCGGTCTGCCAGTTCCACCACAGCGCCTGGATGTTGAGCGGCGCCGCTTCGACGGCTACATCGGCATGATTCAGCTCGAACGGGATGCCCAAGTCGAAGACGATGCCGGTGTATTTGCCGGCCGGGGCCTTGCCGATGATCACATCGCGCAGGTCGGCGTTGCCGGTCTCCTTGCACATCGCGCTGCCATCCTCGAAGTCCAGCAGCGCCACGCGGTCGGTTTGCCACTTGCCGTCTGGGACGAGCTCGAACGGCACTTCGCCGCCGGGGCCGATCAAGCGGATGTTCGAGATATACATCCGGGCGTCCATGATCTGCGCCGTAGTGCGCCGCGCGCCGAGGTTCTTAATCTCTTTGCCGCAGGCGACCGGTTCTTTGCCCGCTTTGAAGGCGAACTTCAACGTCATCTCGACCATCTCGGCCAGGGTGAATTTGAAGCTCCCCTTGACGGTGTGACCGTCGGTGGACAGCGCCTTCCAATCCACCCTGTAGTTGCCCGCAGCCAGCGCTGTCGGTATCTCAGCAATCACCGTCTTTTTGGCCTGGTCCTTCGGATCAAGCATCGCCTTACCGATTGCAATCTTGTTCTGCTTCTCGTCGAGCAGGGCGATGGTGTGTCCGACATCCTGGAGCGCTTCATTGAACAACAGCTTGATCTGCTTGGGCGCAGTTCCGATGGTCGAGTTCGGCGCCGGGTCGGCGCTGACGAGCATAGCGTGCGCCTCGGTCGCTCGGTTCGTCGTCAAAACAAGGGATGCGGCGAATGCGAAGACCGCCGTCAGTCGAATCGAACTTTTCATCTGGTCTGAGATCGGAGGCGTGTGCGCCATTCCAGCGCGCACGCAATGGCGCCCGCTGCGAGGATCGCCAATGCGGCGATCTGCAACGCGCGCTGAAAGACTGGATCTGTCATCAGCATCATATGCGTTGAGCCGTCGGGCATCTGGTGGGTCACCACGTGGTGCGGCGGCGAGGTGGAAGCCAACAGGGCCGCGCCGGCGAAGATGCCGAGCACCAGGATTGACTCAACCAGCAACGCGCGCCTGAAGCGCCGCACATCGAGCTGGGACCTCATGCGCCGTAGGATGACGAACCTGTGCAGCGCCGCCAGCGCGACTGCTCCTACAACCAGGACAACTTTGATCAGGATCAGCCGGCCGTAGTCAGAGGCCTGCAGCGTTTCAGCGTCGGCGACGTGCACCGATGAGAGCGCGATGCCTGTGCCGGCGGCGAGCGCCACACCGGCGATGCCGAACGGCGCGAAGCGCCCGATCAGGGCGCGCGTCGTCTCGATGTCCTCGCGCTGCGCGCCACCCACGGCGATAAGCAGAGCGATGAGGCCGCCGCCCCACAACGCGCCGGCGAAGAGGTGCGCGAAGTCCGCAGCGACTGGCAGCCATCCCTCGCCCATCGCCGCGCTGTGGCTAGTGCGGGTGAGAGTGGCCTGCGTCGCCAGCCCGGCCAGCGCGCAGCCGGCCAGCCAGGCTGCTGGATTCGCGCCGAACTTCACGATGACCAGCGCAACGAGCCCAAGCGCCAGCCGTGCGATCCACATCTGGCCCAGCAGCGCGCGTTGCACGAACTCAGCCCATTCCGCGACGCTGCTGAACTCCAGTTCGAGCGGCGCGACCTGCGCGACGAAGAACGCGGTTGCGCCGACCATCGTTGCCAGACAAGCAACGAGCAGCCCGCGTCTGGCGAACTTCAGGGCGGTCTGTGCGGCGACGTCGTGACGGCGAAAGACCGGCAGCACGACGCCGGCCATGCCGATCGGCAGGCCGACCATGATCATGAGCGCGACATAAAGCACCGCTCGCGCCAACGGCTCCAGTGCGTTGATAACGCCTCCAGTTAGAAACCGAGATGCGATGACACAAGCGCGTGTGTGCGAAGACCCTTCGTGATGCGCCTCAAGCGCGCCGCACGCGCTCGGCGCGCCGGCGAACATCACGGCGTGAGGATGGGGCGAATCGCGCAGAGGCGTGGGGGCGGTGTGGGCACAGCAAGCACCGGCTGGCTCAGGTGTAAATGCAAAATGGCGGGGCGCAGCGCAGCTATAGATGCTCCAAATACGAGGCCCAGCGTCAGGAGAAACTCGGTGACGCTGTTCACCATCTGCTTCAACCGCATCAGGGGTGCGCGGTCGTCGCTGTGATGATGCGTGCGCTGTTGCGATTGGCGCTCGGACAGGCTTAGCGCGTGCAACCGCGCCATCTCGGCAAACGAGACTTGCGGCCGGGCGATATGGTGTTGCAATTCGCAGAACTGCACGCACAACAGCGGCGCAGTCAGGACGAGTCCCGCGACGAACAGCAAGGTAACCTGCTGCAGCGCACGCATACCGGCGGAAATATAACCCAGGCAGGAACGCGGAGTAGTGCGCACTCGCGCTACTTCGATGTGACGGAAATCACGCCGGAATCATCCAGCGGGCTGCTCCCCGCGCCTGTGGATTTGTCACCTTTTGTTTGGCGTTGCATCCAACCACCTTTAGAAAGCAATGTTCGGAGGAGAGTGAGTTGTTATGACAAAAGGTGTCACGCAACCTACGGTGATCATTTTTAGCACGCCGACCTGCGCGTTTTGCAACCAGGCGAAGGCTTACTTCCGTCAAAAGGGGATTCGGTTCCATGATGTGGACGTGAGCCGCGACCCGGCAGCGGCGCGCGACATGGTGCGTCGTTCGGGGCAACAAGGCGTGCCGGTGATCGACATCGGCGGGCGAATCGTCGTTGGTTTCGATCGCAACAAGATTAATCAACTGCTCGGCATTAAGTAAGGAGGTGTTATGCCCAAGAAAGGAGATGTTTTCCCGATTCAGCCGCTTGGGTCGCGCGTGCTGGTCAAGCCCCTGGAGCAAGAGAGCCGCACGCCATCCGGGATCATCTTGCCCGAGACGGCCAAGGAGAAGCCGCAAACCGGCGTGGTTGTGGCCGTCGGCGATGATGAGGCGATCAAAGTGAAGGTGGACGACAGGGTGCTTTTTGCCAAGTACGTCGGCACCGAGTTCAAACATGACGGCGTGAACTACTTGCTGATGGAGAGCAACGACATCTTGGCCCGGTTCGTGGCGTGATGAGGGCGTATGGATCTGGAGTTTGCGCTTGAGGCACAGGATCGTCAAGATGTGGGCGGAGACCGCCAGTATGATGTCGTGGTTATCGGCGGCGGGCCGGCAGGCGCCACGGCAGCGTTATACGCTGCCCGCGCTAACCTTAAGACGCTCGTGATTGACAAGGGCTTAACCGCCGGCGCGCTGGGTCTCACTGCCAAAATCGCCAACTATCCCGGCGTTCCCGGTGAGATCAGTGGCGCCGAGCTAGTGGCTCGCATGCGCCGTCAGGCCGAATCGTTCGGCGCGACCTTCGTGCAGGCCAAAGTGCAGGCGGTGGACCTCGAAGGCGAGGTGAAGACGATCTACACCAACGAGGCCACCTACACGGCGCGCGCCGTCGTCATCGCTACCGGCGCGATGGGCCGTGGGCAGCGCGTGCCCGGCGAAGACCGCTTGCTCGGACGAGGTGTCTCATACTGCGCCACGTGCGACGCGGCGTTCTTCCAGGGCCAGGAAGTCGCCGTCGTCGGCAACGATGATGAGGCTGTTGAAGAGGCGCTGTTCCTGACAAAGTTCGCCCGCCGCGTGCACTTCGTATCACCGACGCCCGACGTAAAGGCGTCACAGCATCTGCGCGAGGCGCTCGCGCAGCATCCGGCGGTCGTGTTGCACGCCGGCGCAGCGCTGCGCGAAGTGCTGGGGCGCGATCGCGTCGAGGCGATCCGCATCGCGCCGCGCGGGCAACCCGAGCAGGTCGTGCCGGTGAGCGGCGCCTTCATCTATCTACAGGGGAATAAGCCGATCACCGACTTCTTGCAGGGCCAGTTGCCCACCAGTGAGACGGGGTGTTTGGTTGTGGATCGCGAGTTCCGCACCGCGCTGCCGGGCGTGTTCGCCGTCGGCGATGTGCTGTGCAATCACGTCAAGCAGGCAGTGGTGGCTGCTGCCGAGGGCGCAATCGCGGCGATGGTGGCCGAGAAGGAACTCCGCGGGCGCAAGCAACTGGCTGTAGACTGGGCAAAATAAAAGCCTGGTCAAAAGGAGGGTGTTTGCGCATGGAGACGATGAACGCTGCCGTCACGTGGACGCACGACTTGTCATTCGTCGGTAGCGCCGATAGCGGGTTCACGGTGAACCTGAGCGCCGATCCGTCGGTGGGCGGCAGCAACGATGGGCTGCGCCCGATGGAGCTGTTGGCGATCGGCCTGGCCGGCTGCACGGCGATGGACGTGCTGTCCATCCTGAAGAAGAAGCGCCAAGACGTGACCGCCTTCGAGGTCAAAGTGCGCGCGGAACGCGCACCAGATCATCCCAAAGTCTTCACCAAGATCCTCATCGAGTATGTCGTGCGCGGGCGTGGGGTTGCTCCGGAGGCGGTCGAGCGGGCCATTGAGCTGTCTGAGACGAAATACTGCCCGGCTCAAGGCATGTTGGGCCGCGTGGTGCCCATTCAGCATACCTACCGGATCGTCGAAGAGGCAACCGCGCCGGCAGCGTGACGCGGCGCGCGTGCGTGGTCGCGCTGCCGGCAGCGCAGGCTGCCCTATAATCCACGGCGCGTATGGTCAACCGCGCCGCGACCGACGAAGACGACGCCGAGCGCCTCTTGCTCCAGCGCCTGCGCAACGGCGATAAATCGGCGTGCGCCCAGTGCGTGGAGCGCTACTCGCCGGCGCTCTATCGCCTGGCGCTTCGCCTCACCGGCGACGCCGCCGCCGCAGAAGATGTGGTGCAGGAGACCTTTCTCAACGCATTCAAGGCGATTGACTCCTTTGAGGGTCGATCCAGCCTGAGCACGTGGCTGTATCGCATTGCGGCGAACGCGGCGCTGATGCACGTGCGGCGCCAGCAGCCGCTGATGGTGTCGTTGGACGACATGTTCTCTGACGATGACAAACTCGTGCCGCAGGCGCTGTTCGACTGGTGCTGTCTGCCGGAGCGGGATTTCGAGGCGTCGGAAACGCGCGCCGAGCTTGAGCGCGCCATTCGCGAGTTGCCCGAAAAGTTGCGCGTCGTCTTCGTCCTGCGCGAACTCGAAGGACTTTCCACGGATGCGACGGCTGAGGCGCTGGCCGTGTCGCCTGATGTCGTTAAGACGCGCCTGCATCGCGCGCGGCTCTGGTTGCGCGAGCGCCTTTCCCCTTATTTCATGGATCGCGCGCTCGCCGGCAAGGAAGGGTAAATTGGACAAAGCCCAGTGTGAGCGCCTGCTGGAGGCGTTGTCCGATTATCTAGACGGCGAAAGCGCATCGTCGGAGCTGTGCGCCGAAATCGAACGCCAGTTAGCCGAATGCGCCGACTGTCGCGTCGTCGCGGATACGTTGCGCAAGGTCATCGCGCTCTACCGTTCGCTTCCCCAACCCGGCTTCCCCGCAGCAGCGCGCCTGCGCCTTTACCAAGCCCTGGGACTTGAGGCGTTCTTGGATGACGAATGCCCGCCTGAGGTGCAATAGCCCGTCACCTTTCACATTGGCTTGCATCCTAAAACTTAGGATCGTTGCGCCGAATGATGCCGTCCGCCCGGTCAACCTTGAACCAGTTGACGCCGCTCGGCGCACGGCGAGCAAGCTGATCGAAGAGGTGTGATGTATGGCTTTGCTGAATGCGACAATTCAACAGCAGGTGCGCGAGGCGCTGGCCGGCATGGAGCGGCCGGTCAAGTTGTTGATGTTCACACAAGGCGCAAATGGCGTCGTTGAATGCGCATTTTGCGCCGAGACGCGCGCGTTGCTCGAGGAAGTGGCCGCACTGTCCGATAAGCTGGCGCTCGAAGTGCGCGACTTCGTCGCCGACGCGCCACTGGCCGAATTGCATCGGATTGACAAGATCCCGGCTGTGGCCGTGCTCGGTGATGGCCCGCAGCCTAAGGATTACGGCATCCGTCTGTATGGCATCCCCTCGGGCTACGAATTCGGGACGTTGATCGAGGACATCCTGATGGTCAGTCGGGGGGAAGCAGAGTTGCAACCGCAGACGATGGACGCGTTGAAGCGCTTAGACGCGCCGGTGCACATCCAAGTTTTCGTCACGCCGACCTGTCCTTACTGTCCGCGTGCGGTGCTGCTGGCCCACAAGCTGGCGCTGGCGAGTGACTGGATCACCGCCGACATGGTGGAGGCGACGGAGTTCCCTCACCTGGCGAACAAGTATGAGGTCTACGGCGTGCCGCGCACGGTGATCAATGAGACGATTCACATCGAGGGCGCAGTGCCGGAGGCGACGCTTGTCGCTCAGTTGATGGCCGCGCGCGATAAGCCCATGGCCCAACGCTGAGCTGGGCGCATGATAATGCCGTCGCCTCCCCCTGCGCCACCGGGCGCGGCTCGATGGTTGCGCGACTCGCCTGCTGCTTGCGCTGCACGCTATTCGCCATTTGTGCTCAACTTGACAAACTTGGCCGGTAAGTGCTAAAACGTCCACAAATTTTTTAGAGGTGTTAGACCAGGAGGTAAAACCATGAAACGTCGCGAATTTCTATCTGTAGCCGCCAAGGGAACCGCCGTCGCTGCAGCCTCGACTGCCTTCGCCGTCCCGACGATCGTGCGTGCTCAGACGCCGACGATACGCTGGCAGATGGCGACGAGTTGGCCGGTCTCGTTGGACACGATCTACGGTGCGGCGGTGTATTTCACCGAACGCGTCGCTGCGCTGACGGATGGCAAATTCCAGATCACTCCTAATCCCGCCGGCAAGCTCTCCAAGGGCGCAGACATCCTAGATGTGGTCTCTCAAGGTGCTGTGCCGATCGGTCATACAGTCTCATATTATTATGTCGGAAAGAGTCCGGTGACGGCGTTTGGTGCGGCTTTGCCGTTTGGCATGACCTTCCGCCAACAGAACGCTTGGCTCTACGAGGGTGGCGGATTGCAGTTATTGCAGGAAGTGTATGCCAAGAAATTCAACGTGATTCAGTGGCCGGCCGGCAACACTGGCGCGCAAATGGGCGGTTGGTTCCGCAAGGAAGTGAACAAGGTCAGCGACCTGCAGGGCTTGAAGATGCGCATCCCCGGCCTGGGCGGCGAAGTGATGAAGCGCCTGGGGGTGACCGTGCAGACGCTGCCCGGCGGCGAGATCTTTCAAGCGCTGCAGACCGGCGCTGTAGACGCGGCGGAATGGGTCGGCCCTTATGACGATGAGAAGCTCGGTTTCTTCAAGGTCGCCAAGTTCTACTATTACCCTGGCTGGTGGGAACCTGCGCCTACGCTTGAGGTCGAAATCAACCTGAACGAGTGGAAGAAGCTGCCCAAGACTTATCAAGAAGCGATCAAGAGCGCCGCAGCCGAGGCCAACCAGAACATGATGGCGCGCTACGACTCGCGCAACGCTGCCGCGCTGGCCAAGCTCACGAAGCAAGGCGTCCAAGTGAAGCAATACAGCAAGGAGATCCTCGATGCGGCCCGGAAGGCGGCTATGGCGCTGTATGATGAGTTTGCCGCCAAAGACGCCGACTTCAAGAAGATCTATGAGAGCTGGAAGACCTTCAAGGCAGAGTCGGACAAGTGGTTTGGCCTCAACGAATACGCCATGGAGGGCTTCCTCTTCGGCAAGTCCTAGATTCCAGCGCGCATACCCTGTGGAACAAAATGGGCGGGAGCTGCTCCCCGCCCATTTTGTTTATTGGAACGACAACCGCACCAGCAGGTTGACCGTCTCCGGGAAGGCGATCACGATCACCAGCACGATGAGCTGGATGATCATGAAGGGGATTGCGCTGCGGTGAATCTCGGCCGTGCTTACCTCTTTCGGCACAGCGCTTTGCATGTAGAACAGCGAGAAGCCGACCGGCGGCGAGATGAACGCCGTTTGCAGGTTGATCGCCACGACGATGGCGAACCACACCATCGTGTAGCCCTCGTTGGCGAACGCCCCCATCTCATTAACGGTGTTGAGCACCTTCTCGGCCGCCGGCACCAGCAGCGGCATGGCGATGTAGGTGATCTCTGGGAACTCCAGGAAGATGCCCAGCAAGAAGATCACGATGTTGGCGACGATGACGAACGTCCAAAAGCCGCCGGGGAGGTTGGTCAGCCACTCCTCGATCAACAGGTCGCTGCCCAGGCCGAACAGCACCTTGGTGAAAAGTGTGGACGCAAAGAGGATCATCAGCACCAGGCCGGTGGTCTTGGCGGTGGCCAAGGCGGCGTCGGCGATGACTTTGCGGCTCATCCGACGGTTTGCCACGGCCAGGATGGATGCGCCGATTGCGCCGAACGCGCCGGCTTCGCTGGGGGTGGCCAGGCCGGCGAAGATCGTGCCCAGCACGGCCAGGATAAGCGCGACCGGCGGCACAAAGGCCCTGAGCGTGCGCAGCAGCAGGGTGCGACCGCTCATCGTGCGCGCCTCCGGCGGCAAGGCCGGCGCGCTGCCCGGGCGCAGATAAGCCACCAGCAGCGCGTAGGCCGCGTAGGCGCCGGCTAACATCAGGCCGGGCACGATCGCGCCGGCGAACAAGTCGCCGATGGACACGCCGAACTGGTCGCTGAGCAGCACAAGCACAATGCTGGGCGGGATCATCTGCGCCATGGTGCCCGAGGCGATGATGACGCCCGTCGCCAGGCCTTTGTTGTAGCCATACTTCAGCATCGTCGGCAGCGAGATCAGACCCATCGCGATGATCGTCGCCGCCACCACGCCGGTGGTCGCAGCCAGCAACGTGCCGACGATGACTACGGCCAGCGCGATGCCGCCTTTGACCGGCCCCATCAACTGGCCTACTGTTTCCAGCAACTCCTCTGCCAGGCCCGACTTCTCTAGGATGGCGCCCATGAAGATGAAGAAAGGAATCGCCAACAGCGTGCTGTCGCTCATGATGCCGAACCAACTGTTCGGCAGAGAGAGCAGCAGGTTGAAGTCGAATGCGCCCATCGCCAGGCCGATTAACCCGAAGACGATGGAGACGCCAGCGAACGAGAACGCGACCGGATAGCCCGTCAGCAACAGGAAGAAGAAGCCGACGAACATGAGGATGCCGAGCCACTGCGGGTTGAATCCTTCCATCGCTCTTTACTTTGGGTTGTTAGCGCGCTGACGCCTCGCGCTCGTGCTCCAGCTCTTCGCGCATCTCGCGCGCCAGTTCTTCGGCCATCATCTGCTCTGTCTCGGCGACCATCACCGCCTCGTCGGCCTCGTGGTAGCCGAGGAGGACGGCGGCATACTTTGTTAGTTGCCCGATGGACTGCACCAATAGGCCGAAGAAGCCGACGATGATCAGCGACTTGAGCGGCGCCATCGGCAATCCGCCGGCGTCGCTCGACATCTCCCAAGGCCCCCAGCTCCCATCCGGCAGGCGGCCCCATGAGGTCAGCACCGGGCCGACGCTCACATAGATCGCCAGCAAGGTGAATGGAACGAGGAAGAGCAACGTGCCCAGGAAATCCACGAGCGCACGTTGGCGCGGGCCCCAGCGCGAGTAGAAGAAATCTACGCGCACGTTAACGTTGTGCTTGAGCAAGTAGGGGAATCCGATCAGAAAGAGCAGCGAGAAGAGATACCACTGCAACTGAATCAACTCGTTGGAGATCAACGTGCGTTGCAACGCTTGACCGAGGTAGCGCAACGCGGCGTTCAGGAAGCCGGCCACGACAGCCAGAACAACGATGATGCTGATCAGCCCGCTCAGACGATCGGTGATCGAGTCAACGAATGATGCGATACGAAGCACCGTCTTCAATTTGCTGCCCTCCTCTCCATTATTCGACTGCGGCCTCTCGCTTGCAGCGGCATCGAAGCCTGCGATGCCCGCAAAGCGTATTGGCGCGCATCGTATATCTATCACGGCGAATTTGTCAATTCGGATGCGGCCGCGCCGGGGACTCAGGGGGCATTCACGACGAAGATGCTTTGGGCGATCCGGGCGCTGATGCAGCGAGATTGGCCATCGGCCAGATACACGGTGAGCGAGGCGCCGTCCTTCCGGCTGCCGATGGTGATGACGGTCTGTGGCGTAAGCCCCAGGTCGGCCACTTCGCGCAGCAACGCGGGGTCTTCGTCGCGCACGCGCTCGATGCGCACCCGGCTGCCTTCCGCGACGTTGTCCAGGGTGTCTCGCGAGCTAGTCGCAATTTCGCCGTCTTTGGTCGGGATGGGGTCGCCGTGCGGGTCCACAGTAGGGTGGCCGAGCAAGGTCGAGATGCGCTCCTCGAACTCCTCGCTAATGGCGTGCTCTAAGCGATCCGCTTCGGCGTGCACTTGGTCCCACGAATAGCCCATCGCTTCGGTCAGATAGAGCTCGATCAGCCGATGGTGACGAATGACCTCCAGCGCGATCTTCTCGCCCGCAGGCGTCAGCGTGGCGCCCTGGTATGGCTCGTAGATCACCAGCTTCAGCTCGGCTAGCTTCTTGAGCATGCCGGTGACGGAAGCGGCTGTCACGTTCAGCCGGGCTGCAAGCGCGTTCGTCGTGGCGCGCGCGTTCTCATGGCGCAGGCCGTAAATCGCCTTCAGATAGTCCTGGATTGATTCGGAAAGCATCGCTTCTTTCTATATCCGGCGTGTGCCAAACCATTTAGGCAGGCGCGTCTCATTTCGTGCGTTGGTGTTACCATATCATGAGATTAGGAGTTATGAGCGCATTCTGGATCAGCGCCGCATGCGGCATAGCCGGCTACTTGATCGGCTCGATCCCGTTTGGCTGGATTATCGTCAAACTGGTCAAAGGCATAGACGTGCGCGAGTTTGGGAGCGGCCGCACCGGCGGCACGAACGTATTTCGCGCGGCGGGCGTCGTGCCGGGCTTAGCGACGGCCATCCTTGACGTGCTGAAAGGCGTGGTTGCCGTGCTCATTGTGCGCCACTTCGTTGTGGATACGGCAGGTTGGGCCGAGGCGTTGGCCGGCTTCGGCGTCGTACTCGGTCACAATGCGTCGTGCTTCCTCAACTTTCGCGGCGGCGCCGGCGGCGCGACCGCCGTCGGCACCAGCATCGCGATCTGGCCATGGGGCGGCGTGCCCGCGTTCGCGCTCGGTTCGCTCATGCTCTTCGTCGGCGGCTATGCTTCGATCGCCTCGATGCTGGCCGGGCTGACTGTCGCCGTGGCGAATACCGTCGGCGCGATGCTGGGCGCGACGTACTGGTCTTATGCCGCCTATGGCTGGGGGGTGCTCGGGTTGATCCTGATCGCCCTCCGCCCGAACATCGAACGCTTGCGCGCCGGCACGGAGAAGCGCGTGTCGTGGTTCAAGCGTCCTCAGCCGGCGCAGTCCGGTTCGCCCACGGCGCAGCAATGAGATCGCTTCGTCCTCACCGGATAGAGGTCCTGTGCGCAGACGATCATCTGGTCGCCGTTAACAAACCCGCCGGCGTCACGACTGCGCATGATGCGGCGCGGCCCGATGAGCCGGATCTGCGCGCGCTGCTAGAGGCGCGTTTTGGCCGACTGTGGCTGGTGCATCGCCTCGACCGCGACACCAGCGGCGTCATCATCTTTGCGCGAAACGAGTTAGCCCATCGCGTGCTCAGTGAGCAGTTCGAGGGGCGCGAAGTGACGAAGCTCTACCATGCACTCCTGTTGGGCAATCCTGCGTGGACGGAGCGCACCGCCGACGCGCCGTTGCGCGTGGATGGGGACCGTCGCCATCGCACGGTCGTGGATGTCGTGCGCGGCAAGCCATCGGTGACGCACTTTCGCGTACTGCAGCGCCTGAAGCGCTATGCGTTGGTCGAAGCGATGCCGGAGACCGGCCGCGCGCATCAGATTCGGGTGCACGCCGCGCTGCTCGGCCATCCGATCGCCGCGGACGACTTGTATGGCGACGGCAAACCGATCTTCCTGTCACACCTGAAGCCCGACTATCGCGCGAACAGCGCCGAGGAGATTCCCCTGATCGGGCGGACGGCGCTGCATGCGCGCCGACTGAAGCTCACGCATCCGGTCACGGGCGAGGCGCTCGACTTGCTCGCGCCGTATGCCAAGGACTTCAATGCGGCGGTGAGGCAGTTGGAGAAGCTGTCGTAGTGCTCGCTGCCCCTTTGCTTTTGGCGTTGGGGAGCCCAAAGCCGCGCGGCGCATTGGTTTATAATACGCGAAACATGGGGGCGTAGCTCAGTTGGTTAGAGCGTTGCGTTGACATCGCAAAGGTCACAAGTTCGAGTCTTGTCGCTCCCATTTAAGCAAGCGCACATGTGCCCCGCGCTACGCGCCGGCTAGGCCGTTACACACGCAGCGTCAGCCGCGCACCAGCACCTGCGTTGAACAGTGTGGGCCGCCGTATCCCCCCGCCAGAGCGTCGAAGGCAATGGCCTGCACATCTACGTCGGCCGCGCGCAGCCGCTGAAACAATGGCTCTCCGGCGCGCGCTGCGCTGATCAACCGCCGAGGACCGACCAACAAGCCGTTCGCGGCAAAGTCCAGCTGTTCGGCCTTGCTGAATGGGATGACGTGGATACCTTTCTCTTGTAGATAGCGCGAGAACGGCGTGGTGCGGGCGAGGGTATAGGTGTAGCTGTCCGGCGCGCCCTGCGGAACATACACCTTGACCGCCGGCTCCTCATCGCCGCTGAGCCGCGACTCAACGCAAAGCGCCAGGTCGCGGTCGAGCATGGCGAAGTAGGTGTCGAGGTGCATCTCGTCCATGTCCATGCGCGGGTCTTCGACCACGGCCACCTCGACATAGCCGTAAACGCGATGCTCAAGGCACTGGCGCACGCCATCCTCGTTGGTCAGTAACCCTTGACCTTGCAGCACGAAGTCGCCGCAGGGGATGAAGTCGCCGCCCTCCAGCGTGCCGGGCGGCCGGACGCGGTATCGCGGCGCGATGCCGAGCGACTCGAGCACATAGGCGGCGATGTCGTTCTCCGGCGCGCGCTGGTTGAGCTTTAGGCGCGTGATCACCACGCCCTCGCGCGTGGTGATGAGCGGGTCGCGCGTGTAGTATGGGCTGGGTGGGGCAAGTGTGAACTGCGCCTCGAATCGCGTCGTGGGGTCCAGGCAGGCGGTGCTGCGCGCGACCCGGATTGCCGGCCGGAGCAAGATCACATCCACCAGGCTGCCGGCGTCGAGCGCGGCCAGCGCAGCGTCGAGCTGGCGCGCGGCCTCATCGCGCTCGTCGTTTGCGAGCGCTGCGTCGTATTCGAGCGTCACCGCCTCGCGCGCCCATTGCATCAGCCGGCTGCGCGTCGCCTGCGCCAACGCCTCGCGATAGTCAATCACGCGCACGCCGTGGTCTTCCAGCGCGCGGCGGTAGGCGCGATGTTCCTCGCGCCCCTGCGCCAGGGAGAACGGGAATAAAAAGTTGGCCGCCCCAGGCTGCAGGATCGCGAATAGCGTCTCGATGCCCGGCTCGCACATCAGCACGACCCGCGCCGGCAGCCACTCGGCGGCTTGCGTGGGAGTGAACGATGAGAAGCTGGCGGCTGGGCGATCGGACATCGGGGATCGGTCAAGCGACATCGGCATCATCGGCCCGCTATCGTAGAGCATGCTGTGGATTGCCGCCTCCGTCCGCCTTGACATAGAACGCATGTTCGCTTATTATCCTGACACGAATAGAACAAAAGTTCGCGCGGGGCCGCGAACGGGAGGAAGCAATGTCTCACTCGGCGATCGAACACTTGACCGAGCCGCAACAGCGCATCCTATCTTTCATTAGCCACTACATGGACGAGCACGATGTGCCGCCTACCATCCGCGAGATTCAAAAGGGCGCGGGCATCAGCTCCACCTCGATGGTGAGCTATCACTTAAAGGCGTTGGAGCGGGCGAATCTCCTCAACCGCTACGAGCGACGTTCGCGCGGCGTGGTGTTGACCCATGCCCATCGCGTCAGCCCGCGCGACATCGTCTCTGTGCCAATCGTCGGGCGCATCGTCGCCAGCGAGCCGGCCCCGACGCCCGATCCCGACGCCCTGGCCGACGCCGAGAACACCATCCAGATCGCCCGCAGCCTGGTAGGCAGCGCCGATGGACTCTATGCGCTCGAAGTGCAGGGGGACTCTATGATTGACGCGCTGATCAACGATGGTGACATCGTGATCATGCGCCGAACCGATGAGATCAAGAATGGCGATCTGGCGGCGGTCTTCCTCACCGACCGCAACGAATCCACGCTCAAGCGCGTCTATCGCGAGAAGGACGGCAAACGCCTGAAGCTCAAGCCGGAGAACCCGACCATGAAGCCGTTCTACGTAGATGCGCACCACGCCATGATCCAGGGCAAAGTCATATGCGTGATCCGCAAGACATGACGGGCCGGCGCGCTGTCTCAGCGTCCCGGTTTTTGGTCATTGCAGTTTTTTTGATGAACCGCCTGCGCAAAGTCAGGGCGTCGGCGCAGGGCGCGCGCGCAGACCTATCGGGCGGCTAACCTAGACTGCTTGGGTTCAGACGTCCCCTGCATTCTTCATTCTTCATTCTCAATTCCCCATTCTCAATTTACACTTGCGCTGCTATGAGCAACATTTCACTCCGAGATCGCATCGTCTTCATCACCGGCGCGAGCAGCGGCATTGGCGAGGCGTGCGCGCGCGCCTTCGCCGCCCAAGGCGCGAAGCTGGTGTTGTGCGCGCGGCGCTACGAACGACTGCAAAAGCTGGCCGAATCGCTCCCCGTCCCGACGCACATCTTCAAGCTCGACGTGACCGACCGCGCCGCCGTTGAGGCCGCCGTGGCCGCGCTGCCCGATGGCTTCCGCGAGGTAGACATCTTGATCAACAACGCCGGCCTCAGTCGGGGCCTAAACAAGTTCCAGGAAGGCGCCATTGACGACTGGGAGGAGATGATCAACACCAACATCAAGGGCGTGCTCTACGTCACGCGCGCCATTTTGCCGGGCATGATCGAGCGACAGCGCGGCCACATCATCAACCTGGGGTCGGTGGCCGGCCATTACGCCTACCAGAACGGCGCGGTGTATTGTCTGTCCAAAGCCGCCATCAAGTCGCTTACCGAGAGCCTGAAGCAGGACTTGCTCGGCACGCCCATCCGCGTCTCGTCCGTGGATCCCGGCCTGGTGGAGACCGAGTTCAGCATCGTGCGCTTCCACGGCGACGTGGAACGGGCCAAGAAGGTCTACGAGGGGGTGAAGCCGATGACGCCGGATGACGTCGCCGACGCGATCGTGTTCTGCGCCACGCGCCCGCCGCACGTCAACATCAACTTTATCGTGATGATGGCGGTCGGGCAGTCCACCCCTACGACGGTCTACCGCCAGCCGATCCCCGGTATCGCCTGACGCGCGCCGAAAGCCTTGATCGAGGACCATGGCTGACGTGCAACGGGCGCTGGCGCAGGTGCGCGAGCGCATCGCCGAAGCTTGTTTGCGCGCCGGGCGCGCGCCGGATAGCGTCGCGCTCGTCGCGGTGTCGAAGACCTTCCCTGCGGAAGCCATTGTCGAGGCCGTGGCCGCCGGCCAGCGCGACTTTGGCGAAAACCGCGTCGAGGAGGCGCTGCCCAAAATGGAGGAAGTCAAGGCGCGCTTGGCCGTTCGGGAGCTTGGCGACGATTTGCGATGGCATTTGGTCGGCCATCTTCAATCGCGCAAGGCGCGCGATGCGGCGGGGCGCTTCCACCTGATCCACTCGGTGGACTCGCTCAAGCTTGCCGTCAAGCTGAACGCGCGCTGTGCGGCGCAGGGCGTCGTCCAGCCGATATTGCTGGAGTGCAACGTGAGCGGCGAGGACACGAAGAACGGCTTCCAGCTCCACGGCTGGGAACGCGATCGGGCGCGCCTGGACGCATTCGCAGACCAGGTTGCCCAGATCGCAGCGCTGCCTAACCTGAGCGTGCGCGGCCTGATGACCATGGCGCCGATCGTCGAACGGCCCGACGAGGCGCGGCCCGTCTTTGCCGGCCTGCGCGCGCTGCGCAATGCGTTGTCGGAGCGCATGCCCGGGCTGTCGCTCGAACATCTCTCGATGGGGATGACCGATGACTTCGAGGCCGCCATCGCCGAGGGCGCGACGATAGTGCGCATCGGTCGGGCGATCTTCGGTGTGCGAGAATAGCTGCGATGCAGCAGCAGTCCCTCTTTCGCCTAGCGCTCGGCGAAGCGTTTGACCGGCTGGCCCCAGTGCTGCAACGCCACTATGACCTTGCTCCCGGCCAGGAAGTGGTCATCCAGGGGCCGATGCGCGTGTGGAATCGCTTTGCCTGGGCGCGCGCTTTGGTGCCGTTCATGCCCATTCCGGCTGAGCAGGCGCCGGTCTATGTGCGTAACCGTGGCATGGTGGATCGCGACGAGGTGTGCTACGAATGGCACCGCGAATTCCGCTACCCGAGCGGCGTCGTCGTCAGCTATACGCTCACCCGCCCCGCGCGTGATGGTTTGCCGGCGCGCGTGCTCGACACGTTCAACCAGCCGCCCAACATCGGGATTACGCTGGCGTTAGAGGTCAGTCCGGATGGGCAATCGCTGCGCCAAACGACCGTCGGCCCGCAGTTCGCGATCCGCGGTGGGCGCTATACGGCGCTGCCTGGACTCTTTCACATCCGCAGCGTCGCCGTCGAACGCGCCGTTGACGAGCGCACCATCCACACCGAGGTCGTGGTCAGCCACCCGGTCTTCGGGCGCATGTTCGGCTACAGCGGCACGTTGAGCGTTGGATGAGGGTGTTTGGTGTTCGCTGCTGCCGGACAAACGTGATAGAATAATGTGCGATCGTCCGGCCAGATAGATATCCTGATGGGCTATGCGTTTCATCGCTGACTGCCGAATTGGGATATAGACGGTAGTGCGAAGCAGGAGGTTGTCATTCTGAGAAGCCTGGCGACTTGGAGGTCCTTCCCCCTCCCCCCCACCCCTCGCGGATCTCCGGTCCGAAGGGCTTCTCAGAATGGCAATCTCCTCCGCTTTTCTCCCCTACACTCGTAGATAGCGACTTCTACGCTCTTCCGCACAAAGCTGCGGCTTTGCGCGATGAAGTGTTACCTGCCTGCCACGGAGCAGCCCGATGAAGAGCGCCACAATCATCCCCGCAACGAAGCGACACCGTCGCGTGCTGCGCGCGCTGTTCGAGCTGTATGCGCATGACTTTAGCCCGATAACCGGCGCTGACGTGGATGACCAGGGCGCGTTTACCGACAAGGACTTCCCTCTCTCTTGGTGGCAGAGTCGCGGTGATGCGTTTCATCCCTTCCTCCTCGCCCTGCATGGCGCTTGGGCCGGCTTCGCCTATGTCGGCGAGGGAAGTTACATTCGGCCGGGTCAAGATCACCATTGGCTCATGGAGGAGTTCTTCATATTGCGCAAATATCGTCGCATGGGCCTGGGCGAATGGTTCGCGATGCAGTTGTTCAGCCGCTTCCCCGGCGTTTGGGAGGTGGGCGAATTGCGCGAAAACTTGGACGCGCAGGCATTCTGGCGCAAGGTGATCGGCCGATATACCGGTGGCCGGTTTGAGGAAGTTGAAGCGCAAAGCGAGCGATGGGTAGGACCGGTGCAGCGCTTTGAAAGCGCGCCGCGCGGCGCATGACGCAAGCGCACAGGCGCAGTCATGTGTCTGCAATCCGGCCGAAATAGGCTATACTTCCAGCCGGAGGGGATAGGGGAAAGAGAGGTCGCAGTTCAGCAGCTTACGTTCCATCGCCTGCCCTACATGTGCCATACTGCCGTGACCAGTCTCTGGCTGAGCGCTGCGTGAGGTGTTGGGGGCTACGCCGCGTGTACAACACGGCCTAATTGCGGGGATGGTGTGAGTAGCAGCGGGGCGCGTAGTGCTGTCGTCTGCAACATTAATGCCGAGGAGAAAAGACAAGCTTATGAAACGAATCAGTCATCTGCAAGCGCTTGCAGCGCTCACCGTCCTCGCGATCGTACTCTGTGTTTCGCTCATCGCGCTGGCCTCATCTCCGAAGCCGGCGTTAGCTGGAAATCTCACATCCTCGTCTGGCAGTTACCCGTCGCAGAATGTGTCGCGCACCGTTACGCTCAAGAATCTGCGCGTTGGGCTGGATAAGCTGAAGAGCTATCGCGTCCGTTCGTCATGGTCGTTCGACGGCAAACTGGCCAATGGCAAACCCTACACACAGTCGTACACCATTGTCGAGTCGGCGTTTCCGTCCGACAAGAAGTTCTACCGCGTTGTGACGCTCACACAGACGCCGCAGATGCCGAGTGATGCACCGAGTTTGACCTTGGAATCTTTTGAGATCGCTGGTGTTACTTATGTGAGTAGCACGTTTGGCGCACAGAAGGCGACATGCGAGTCGCTACCCATGCCCGGCGGCCTCTCAGGTGGAGGCGGTTTGTTCGGTCCGGCCGGTGATGCGCAAAGCGTGCGCGGCGCACGGCTCATAAAGGCTGGGGATCGCGTCAACGGCATCCTGGCCGATCAATACGCCTTGGATGCGAAATCCCTCTTCACGAGTGGCATCAAGTCGGCCTCGGGCAATATCTGGGTGGCGCGCGACGGTGGCTATGTTGTCAAGCTCACCTTTCAGGCAACGGCTGATGGCAGCATACTGGGCCAGGAAATGCCGAGCACGAGCCAAGGCGATCGCGGGAAGCTGACCGAAGGCAAGCTCACATTGGAGTATGTCGTCTTAGGTGTCAACAAGGAGAAGCCGATTACGCTGCCGCCGACGTGCACGCCTCCGAAGCCGGTAGCTGCTGACATCCCCCTACCCAAGAGCGCTGCCAATACCTTTACCCAAAACGGCATGACGGTATTCCAGAGCGACGAGAAGGTAGAAGCGCTGATCGCCTTTTACGAGAAGGAAATGCCAGCTAAAGGTTGGAAGGTCGACGACGAGACGCTAAGCATCGGCGACGTCACGCTGATGTTCTTCACCAAGAACAATCGCAGAGTCACCATTTCCATCACGTCCAACCCCGTGGGTAAGGGGTTGTTCGTGCTCATTGATGAGAAGTAGCTCAACTGCATCGCGCCGCCCCGCAGGCGTAGGACGAGTTGGGAGCAGGCAGTGCCTGCTCCCAACCAATTTTCGTCTATGCCGTCTCCCCTGAATACTGCCCGCCCACGATCGTCCTCACGACGCGCAGCTCAGCATCGAGGATGACGATGTCGGCATCGTAGCCCGGCGCGATTCGCCCCTTGCGGTCGTCCAAGCCGGCTGCGCGCGCCGGCGACGCCGAACACATCCGCGATGCTTCGACCAACGAGCAGCCGGTCGCGGCGATGATGTTGCGAAAGGCCGCATCCATCGTCAGCGTTGAGCCGGCCAATGCGCCGCTCGCCAGCCGCGCGACGCCTCCTTGCACGAGGACGCGCTGGGCGCCGAGGGTGAACGCGCCGTCGCCTAGGCCGGTCGCTTCCATGGCGTCGGTAATGGCCACCAGCCGGTCGGCGCTTTTGCATTTGTAGAGCACGTTCATCGCTGCGGGATGCACGTGCACGTTGTCGCAGATGAGCTGAGCATATACGGCCTCGTTGGCCATGACCGCCCCGAGCGCCCCTGGCTCTCGATGGTGCAGGCCGCGCATCGCGTTAAACGTGTGTGTGGCTTGGTTGGCTCCTGCGGCGAACGCTGCCTGCGCCTGGGCGTATGTCGCGTCGGTATGGCCGATGGCGACCGCGACGCCGAAGTGCCGCGCGTCCTCGATTAGGCGCATCACTCCATCTACTTCCGGCGCGACGGTGATCAGCTTGACTGCGCCGGATTCAAACCAGGGGAGATATTCGCGCGGATCTGCCGGGCGCGTGAACTTGGTCGGCTGTGCGCCGCATTGCTTCGGATTGATGAAAGGCCCCTCGACGTGCGCGCCGAGGATGCGCGCTGCACCCGGCGCAGGCGGGCTGATCATCGCCTGCCGAACGTTCTCAATCGCGGCCTCAATCCTTTCGCGCGGGGCGGTCATCGTCGTCGGCAAGAAGCCGGTGACGCCGTGGGCGGCGAAGAAACGCGCCATGGCCTGCAGCGCCTCTGGCGTGGCGTCCATCGCGTCGGCGTCCATCGCGCCGTGCACGTGAATATCTATGAAGCCCGGCAGCACGATGTGCGCGCGCGCGTCAATCACCGTCGCATCCGCCGGCGCGTCCATGTGCGCCGCGATCGCGCGAATCACGCCATCCTCGATCAGCACCCGCTGGTTGTGCTCGATCCGGTCGTACAGCGCCAACGCGCCGCAGTCGATCACGGTTCGCATCGGTTAGAATCATAAACGTGAGAAGGCAAGACCGCGAGCGCAATCGCAAGCTTATCTCCATTCTTAGCCTGCTCATTGTTGCTGCTGTGATCGTCAGCATGGTCATATCGGCGGTGTTCGTCCCACCGCGCTGACCCTTTCCCATCTTCAGTCTCCAACTTCTGAATCAACGCCAACCATGTCTAACCGAACCGTCATCCATACCGACGCTGCGCCCAGGGCGATTGGGCCGTACTCGCAGGCCATCGTCGCCGGTGGGCTCGTGTTCTGCTCCGGCCAGGTGCCCATTGATCCGGCCACCGGTGAACTTGTGCCGGGTGGCATCGAGGAGCAGACGCATCGGTCGCTGAGCAATCTCAAGGCCGTCCTGGAAGCGGCTGGCTCTGGCCTTGACCGCGTGCTGAAGACCACCGTCTTCCTACAGAACATGGGCGACTTCGCTGCGATGAACGCCGTCTACGCCACCTACTTCCCCGCTGATCCTCCCGCCCGCTCGACGGTTGAGGTCGCCCGCTTGCCGCGGAATGCGCTTATAGAGATCGAGTGTATTGCGTTGGCATGAGGTGCAGTGGGTGAAGGCGGGCCTATGGCTCGCCTTCTTCTTAATCACGCACTATGATGATCCGAGAGGCGCTCACGTTTGATGATGTGTTGCTCACCCCGGGCTACACGGAAGTGCTGCCCAGCGACGTGGACACGCGCGCGAAGCTCACCGCAAGTATCACGCTGAACATCCCTGTGCTCAGCGCAGCGATGGATACCGTGACCGAAGCCCGCATGGCCATCGCCCTGGCGCGCGAAGGCGGCATCGGCGTCATCCATCGCAATCTGACCGTTGAACGGCAGGCCGAAGAGGTGGATAAGGTCAAGCGCAGCGAGAGCGGGATGATCGTTGACCCGATTACCCTGCCGCCCGAAGCGACCCTGCGCGATGCGGAAGCCATCATGGCTCGCTATCGCATCAGTGGTGTGCCGATCACTCGCGACCACAAGCTCGTCGGCATCCTCACCAATCGCGACATACGCTTTGCAGCGCCTAGTGATTATGATAGGCCGGTTTCTGAATTTATGACCAGCGAGCGATTGATTACCGCCCCGGTTGGCACCACGCTGGAACAAGCTCAAGCGATCCTTGCCAAACATCGCATCGAGAAATTGCCGCTTGTAGATGCGCAGGGCAACCTAAAGGGTCTGATCACCGTCAAAGATATTCAAAAGCGGCGCGACTATCCCAACGCGGCGACCGATGCGCGGGGGCGGCTGCTCTGCGCCGCAGCGGTAGGCGTAGGCCGAGATGCGGAGG
>CALHLE010000029.1 GCA_938034415.1 uncultured Anaerolineae bacterium | reverse complement strand
CAGCCGCTCCACGCGCGCCGACACTTGCCCATCCTTGCTGGCGTTGGCCTGATACAGCACCAGCGACAGATACAGGATCACCATCACCCCGACGATCGTCGTGCCGCCAAAGACCAGGATCGAACCCCAGTCGAAGCGATACGGGTAATTCGCCACGCTGTAGCCGTAGCGCGCCAGCGACGCGACGCGGATCACCTCGCGGATAATCGCCACGCCGAGCACCGACGCCAGCCAGATCGCCAGCGACAGCGGCGCCTTCGCCGCCGGCTGCTTCAAGCGCCAGAAGTAGGCCGTCAGCAGCACGCTCAGCGCCACAATCGGCGCGGCGATGACCGCCGTGACGCCGAACTCCGGCCCTTCGGTCAGCGCCCATGCCAGCCCCATCACGCCGTAGAGCGGGCTGACGACCAGCGCCACGCGGCGGCCCAGCTCGCCCAGCCAGTCCAGGAATGTCACGTCGTCGCCGCGCTTGCGCAGGTACCAGGAGGCAAACATCACCACTACGGCCATGCTCAGCGCCGCCTGCAACGGCAGCAAGAAGACCAGGCGTGGGATGTTGTAGGCGTGGAAGGTCACGCCGCGCGTGTCAATCGTGCCGTCCGGCATGTACCACTGTAACCACTGCTCGGGGCGGATGGAGACCGAATGCAGCACGTGCATCGTCCAGCCGGCGAAGAAGAGCAGGATGAACGAGAGCACTGCCGTGAACACCAACCGGCCGTCCTTGCTGCCCTTCAGGTAGAAGACATAGGCCAAGCTGTAGCCGCCCATCACCACGAAGATGAAGAGCACCGACCAGAAGCCGGTCAGCGTGTTGGCGGCATACCACAGCGGGTCGTAGATGGTCTGCACGAACAGCAGCGGAGCGATGCCGGTGACGATGCCCAAGCCCACCATGTTGGGCGTCAGGCGCGCCGCCAAGCGGCCGAGCGTCATCCAGCGCGCCTCGCCCTTGCGCGCGCTCATTGCGAAGATGCTCAGCACGCTGGTGCCGAGCGCCGCAGTGACGAAGAAGATGTGCAGCACCCAGGTGACCACCAGGAGCACCTGAAGCGCCGGGGGATAGAACGGCGCGCCCAGCGGGTCGCGCATCATTTGCAACATTTCACCTACGGTCATGGCGGTTTACCTCCAAGCTATCGTTGAGCGGTGGCTGCGGGTCGCGTTTCGGGATAGGTGTCGTGCAGGAACGCCTCGAGGTAGCGGGCGAGCGCGCGCCGCTCGGCGTCCGTGCCGACGAACGGGTGCATGTACGGGAAGCCTCCGATGGCTTTGATGTAGTTGTCAATCTTGTCGGCGGTGGTCAGGTTGCGCATCCGCAGCAGGTTGGCCTGCGAGCGCAAGTCCAGCCGCACGCCTGCGATGTTCATCGCCGTCTGGTGGCTGATGCTGTGGCAGGAGCCGCACTGCTGGATGGCGATCACGCGGCCGGCGGCGATCTCCGGGTCGCCCATGCCGAACGTGGCGCTGTCGGCCGCGCTGGCCATCGCGTCAGGCGCCGGCACGAACGGCAAATGGCCCAACATGCCGGTCTGCGCTAGGCGCGCTTCTTCGCTCTGGATGCCGCGCGCGGCCATGTCGTTGAACAGCAACTGGTTCGACGACATGTAACCGGAGATGATGTCCGGCTTGCGCAGCACCTCGCGCGTGCGCTCCGCGCCGAAGATCGCCAGATACATCACCGCCATCGCGCCCAGCGCCATGAAGCGCCGCTGCTTGCTCGGCATCAGCCAGGCGAAGAGCAGGCCGAGGGCGGTGGCCGCCAGCCCGAAGTAGATCAAGGGGAACGTGGGCTGCGGGATGGCGCGCGATGGCAGGATGGCCTTGGCCCGCACGGGCAGCGATGGCTCATACCAGGTCAGCCAGATGAGCACGCCGGCGACCAGCCCAACTAGTCCGAACGTTGCGGCATAGCGAATGATGCGCTCGCGCTCAAAGTAACCCTTCGGCAGGCCGGTCACCACGAATAACGCCCACGCGGCGGTGATGGTGAGCATGAAGGCAAAGCGCATGGTCACCTGCGGCCAGAAGGTGGGGTTGAAGAAGCCGTTCAGGCTGTTGCCCGTCTCCAGCCACAGCCCCGGCGTGAGCTTGAACGAGAGGATGCCCACGATGATGCTCAGTGTGCCGGTGCCGCCCAGCGCCAGGATCCAGGCCAAGCGCAGGTGGGTCTGCTTGCTCACGCGATCGAACGTGTAGTAGTAGGCGATGATGCCGATGACGTCGATCAAAAACATGTACCACTCCGATCCCCAATACAACACGAAGTTGTGGATCAGCGTGGAGATGCCGCGCGGGTTGGCCGCCGTCGTGGTTTGCCAGATGCCCACGCCGGCCATGGCGCCGAACACGTAGGCGAACACCAGCAAGCCCAGCGCGCTGCGCTTGAGATAGACGTACAGCTCCTCGCGATTCTCTTTAACCGCCCGCCGCTCCAAGTAGAGGTTGAACCAAGCGGCTGCCACGGTCAAGTGCGACGCCAGCACGTGAAACGCAGACACCAGCGCCACGTATAGCGTCGAGTGGATGAAGAGTCCTTCCCAAAAGGGATACATGTCATCAACACCTCCGAAAAAATCTGCGGCTTATCTTGACCGGCAGCGGCCTCCTTGTCTTTGCGCTGGCGCAAAAAAGCAGCCCGCGCGCGGCAAGTTGTGACAAACGGCGCCGCGCGATACTGGCATTCGTCACGCGCCATTTGGCCAGGCGTCGCCTGGCCTCAAGTCGAGGCGGCGGGATCCGCATCGCCCGCAGCGAGGGCGGAGAGCGCGTCTAGGTCGCGGACGGCAATCGCGCCCCGCTGCGAGGCGATGATGCCCTGCCGTTCCCACTCGCTGAGCAAGCGCGAGGCGGTGAAGATCGTCGTCACCGCCATGGCGGCCAGGTGCTCGCGCGTTACGGTGATGAGGATGCCGCCGTCGGGCCGAGCCGGCTGCGCGCGGGCCAGCTTGACCAGCGCGCGCGCCAGGCGGTGGCTCACGCTGTGAAAGGCCAGGTCTTGGTAGCTCTGTTGCAACTCCACATAGCGCGCCATGGCGACGCGCAGCGCGTTGTGCAGAATGATCGGATACTTCTTCGCCAGGCGCTGGATCTCCGACCGCGTCCATGCCAGCGCCGTCGCGGGTTGCGCGATCTGCGCGCCGGTCGAGTAAGCGCCCTCCTCGAGCAGCGCCGTGACGCCCACCACGCGCCCGGCCGGCATCGTGGCCAGCACCACCTCGTGGCCGTTGAGGTCTTGCTGGATGAGGTGCGCCGACCCGCTGAGCAGCGCGTAGCACGCCTCGGCCGGCTCGCCTTGTCTGAAGAGCATGTGACCTGCCGGCAAGCGCTGCGGCGGCAGGGCCGCCGACAGCGCGTCATGAAAGCCCTCGGCCGGCAGCCCCCGAAACAGGTCAACCTCGTATAGCTTTTGCAACATGGCAGAGGTGTCATTGTTTCGTCCTGCGATGGCGACGCCATGCGGGGGTGTGACAGGCACGGCTGCGGCTCAACGCCCGAACGCGATTGCAGCCGGCCAGCAGTAAAGGATCGATCGAATGGAGGATGCGCTCGGCGGATGCCCGACGCCCGAGTGTGCGACGCATCGCTGCGAGGCGCATAACCCGCCCGCGCCGACTCATCCACAAACGCGCGCTCACGCGCGCCGGAGCGGCTCCGGCGCGCGCGGCGGCGGGTGGGGCACTTCGAGGGGGATGCTCGCGTGTGTTACTCGCGCGCGCACGAGCAAACTTGTCAACGTAAGAGGCGCGACTGGGAGCGCAGGCGGCCTCGGCGCAACATCGGTCAGCGAGTGGATAAGCTCGCGGAGTTGGGTGAGGAAAGGCTCGCGAGGCGCATCGAGCTGAAAGCGGGATTCCGCTAGATGCGCCGGCAGGTGCCGCATCGCCCATTCGCGCTGCCAGCCGCTCTGCGTTGCGGCATGGTCGCGCGCCGCGTGCGTCACCCGGCAAAACGTCAGGCACACGACCGGCGCATACAGCATCACCAGCGCTAACCAGGCGCGCAGCGCGATGCCGAGCGCGCGCCGAGCGATCAAGCCTTGCACAACTCGGGCCATTCTAAACAAAGCGGGATGCGCTCAGCCGCTCGAGGCCGGCGTGATCACGGTCGCCCACACGCGCTCGGTCAACGGCATCGAGGAATGCTTCTTCGCGGCGGCTAAGGAGCTGATCGCGCCGGAGGACCTCCGCCGAGCGGAGAGCCTGGAGCAATTCGCCGACCATGTGCAACTCTACGGCAACGGCGTGGCGCAGGCGCTTGTGCGCTACATCTTGTCGCGCAGCGAACTGCGCGTCCAGGATATCGCCGTCCGCGGCCACGTGTTCTATGCCACCGAGCAGGAGTTTATCCAGGCCCGTGAGGCAATCTACCGCCTACTGCAATCGCTGGAGGCGCAGCCGCCGGCGCCTGGGCGCAAGAAGTACCGCCTGTTCGTCATGGGGCATCCGTCGGGCGCTGCGACGACCGAGGCGTGACACAACTTCGCCTTTGGAGACCTAATCATGCAAAACCTCTTTCTCGCGCAAACACAACAAGGCAAAAATGCCTGGTGGCGCTATGCGCTTGGTGCTGCGGGGATCTTCGTCTTTTGGCAAGTGGGAACCGCTTTTGTCCTCGTTGCCGTCGGTGCGCTCGACGAAAGAAGCATGCCCGGCTTCGCGCTGGGTTTAGCCTCTTTTGCTTTCCTGCTCTTGGGAACTTGGCTCTGCAACCGCTTGTTGCACGGGCGCTCGGTGCGCAGCCTGACCACGCCGTTCGCGCGGCTGAGCTGGACGCGGATGATCGCCGCCAGCGCGCTCTGGGTGGCGATTTCGGCCCTGGCGTCGGCCGTTGAGGCGGTTCTATACCCCGCTCGCTACGCCTTTAACGGCGTGTCGGCCGACTTTTGGCCCTATCTTGCCATCGGGCTTGTGTTGATTCCCTTGCAGACGACTGTTTACGTTGCCCCATCTCGCCAATGTGGAGGCCGGCGAGGTGGGCTTGCTCGGCTCGCTTGCGCTCTACGGCGGCATGGTTTTCTGCTGAGCCGGGTCACGCTACGCTGGCCCTGCGCGTCGGGCAAACGCGCAGGGCCGGTGGATCAGCGCGCGGAGAACCGGAAGACCGTCGTGGATGCGAAGCGTTCGCCCGGCCGCAGCACGACGCTTGGGAAGCCCGGCTGGTTGGGCGAATCGGGGAAGTGCTGCGTCTCCAGGCACAGGCCGGCGCGTCGGCCGTAGACCCTGCCGCCTTTGCCGGCGATCGCGCTAGGCAGGAAGTTGCCGCTGTAGAACTGCATGCCAGGCTCGGTGGTGTGCACCTCCAACATGCGGCCGCTGGACGGCTCGTAAACGCGCGCGGCGAAGCGCAGTTCGCCCATCGCGCCGTTTATGACGAAGTTGTGGTCGTAGCCGCCGGCGCGGGCGATTTGCTCGTGCGGATCGTCAATCCGCGCGCCGATGCGCATCGGCTGCCGAAAGTCCAGCGGCGTGCCCTCGACCGGCTGCAGCTCGCCGGTGGGGATGAGCGCCTCGTTCACCGGCGTGAAGCGGTCGGCGTTGATCATGATCTCGTGGTCGAGGACGTCGCCTCGGCCGGCGAGGTTGAAATAGGTGTGGTTGGTGAGGTTGAGGATGGTGGGCTTGTCGGTGCGCGCCAGGTAGCCGATGTGCAGTGCGTTGTCGCGCGTCAGCGTATAGGTCACCGTCACATGTAGGTTGCCCGGATAGTTCTCCTCGCCGTCCGGGCTGAGGTAGGACAGCGCCAGGCTGACCGCGCCGTCGCTGCTGCCGGTGGATGCGCGCCACAGCTTCTTGTCGAAGCCGGCCAGGCCGCCGTGCAGGTGATTCGGGCCGTTGTTCACGGCGAGCTGATACGTCAGGCCGTCCAGGGTGAAGCGCCCGCCGGCGATGCGGTTGGCGAAGCGCCCCACGATGCAGCCGAAATACGGATGGCCGGCCAGATAGCCGTCCAGGCTATCGAATCCCAGCACCACGTCGTCGAGGTTGCCGGCGCGATCGGGGACGCGCAGCGCCGTGATGATGCCGCCGTAGGTGATGATCTGCACGCTCATGCCGTTGTCGTTTTCGAGCGTGTGCTGCTCGACTGCGGCGCCGTCGGGCAGATGGCCGAAAGGATGGGTGAGAATGCGCATGGGTAAACCTGATCGTGATGGAACTGTGTCGGTTGCTGCAACGGATGGGCTGCCGCCCTGCGCGCAAACGACGCGCAGGCAGTGTACAACATGCGCGACGCACGATCTTTCCCACTCGCGCGGCGCCGAGCGCGTGGCTCGCGCGCCTGATGATCCTCAGCGCCTGCCCCAACCGGCCCGGCCGCATCGGGAGTCGGATTTCTCAGAAGTCCGACTCCCGACGCTGCAACAAGCTCCGCTCAGGGCTTGCGCGTGATCGGCGCAAAGACCGAGCAGTTGCTGCGGCTGAACTCGGTGGCGTAAGGCAACACAATCGCCAGGCCGCGCACCACGGCGGTGTAGCAGCCGCGCGACAGGGATGGGTTCGGATCGGTGATGCTCCAGTTGCCGTTCACGTCGGTGGTGTCCGATCCCACAAATTCGTAGCCCTCACCGAAACCGCTGGGATCGAGCGCGATGCGATACAGGTCCACCGTCGTGATTATCAGCAAGGTCGTGCCGTTGGCCTTGCCCTGCACCAGGCCGGTGTTCGGGTTCACCGAGGTGATAAAGACATAGGGCGGATTGGGCGTGTTGGAGCTGTCGTCGGCGGCGTTGATATCAATGCCCAGCCCGCCGTTGTAGGAGATGGACACTTCACGCCAGATGTTTGCTGCCGCGTAGGGGTCCTGGCGAATGCCATCGCGCCCGTTGTTGTAGATCACGGTTCGCGTAATCAGGTTGCCGGTGGTGTCTGTGATCACCAGGTTCACGCCGTGCCGGCCGTTGAACCCGATCCTTGCGCCGGCCAGCAGGTTGTTTTGCGCGCCCGATTGAAACAGCGCGCCATCGAGGCCGTTGGAGCTGATAAGGTTGTAGTCATCAAGACTGGATAGGCCACTGGTGATGGTGTTCTGCCGGCCGGCATTGATCCTCACGCCGGATGTGCCGTTGTTCGTGATGTCATTGCTCTGGATCACGTTGCGGCGCGCATCAATGCCGTAGATGTAGATGCCCTCCAGCGTATTGCTGTAAATCGAATTGCTGTGCGTGATGTAGGTCGGCCCGCCGATCAGATTGTCAGTGGATCGGATGAAGATTCCGGCCTGGCCGTTGCAGCCGATCTGGTTCTTCTGAATGGTGGTGGCGCGCGCGTTCGGCGCCAGAGAAATTCCCTCGAAAGCGTTGCCGGCGCAGTCGAACTGGTTCGTGAGCGTGTTGGAGAACACCCCGATGTAGCTGTTGCTGACCGTGTTGGTCAGCCCGGCGATATAGATACCGTGGCCGCTGTTGTTGCGCACCATCGTCCACGTCCCCACCAGGTTTTGATTGCCGTTCAGCCGGATGCCTTCCGCGGGGCCGTTGATGACCGAGACCGCGACGATCTGGTTCTCGTTTGAGTTGACCACCAGGCCCGGCGTGCTGCCGCTGAGGTTCTGCGCGTTGATCACCGGCTGCACGTTGTTGAAAAAGAGAGGGAACGCGCCCAGCAGCAGCGTGGGCTTTGTGTCGCTGATCGGCGGCAATGGCGCGGCCAGTGTGATGATCGGCCGGAACCCCAGCGCAGGGGCGAAGAAGATGTTGTCCTGGATGTTCGCGCCGCAGCCGCCGGTGATATACCCCGAACCGTTGAAAGTGCATCCTGACATCTGCGCCTGCTCCGCAGCCGTAAACGGCCCGATAATCGTGCCGTTCGCAACCAGGAGCGCCTCGTGCAGCGTCAGCACAGAGTCAGGAAGGTTGTTATCCGCTGTGCTATTGACTACCAGATTGCCGACCAGAGGGGCGGCCGGCCCGGCCGGCGCAAAGCGCCCCGCGCCTGCCGGCGCTCCGGCCAGCGGGATGGATGACCAGTCCGGGGCAGGCTGCACCCATGCGCGCGTCGGGATTGCCCGTCGAGCGCTTGGCAACGAGGCCGGCGTCGGTCGCTCCCCTGTCGGGGTCTCTTCGGCGCGCCGCTCCGCGCTCTCGACCGGATATTCGGTTGGATAGGCCAAATCGGGACGAACGATCACCCGCTCCTGGGGCGGTATTTCCTGCGCCCGGGCCGGCCGGGCGCTCAGCCACAACCAACATACGCCCAGCGCAAGGAGAGCCATCCAAAACGTTTGAGTTACTCGCTTCATTTCAAATTCTCCATAAGTAAGTTTGGTTTTTGCTTCAGTGCTTGCCAAAGATGGCGCCTACCCTAATGCGCGGGCGTCCACAAAACGTCCACATCGGCGCGGCGCAGCAGTGAATAGGCCCGCAGTCTTCAACGATTGCCCTTATGGTAGGCTTGTGTCAGTGCGATGGGGACAGGGCCTGCCGGCACTGCCGACCTTGCGGGGATGTGACAGGGAAGGGGGCGTTCCCGCCCAGGCGGGAACCCAATCTGCCTTTCAGGCGGCGACTGCGTTACACCAGCGCCGGCGGATCGGGCCAGATGTCTTCGGCGCCGGCGCACAGGATGGCTCGATTGAAGGCAAAGGCGGAGAGATAACGCTCATGCTGCTCCGGCGGGAGCGCGTCTTTCAGGCGACGCAAACTGTGTGTCGCCTCGTCCAGCGCAGCGCGCGCCTCGTCCGTCCGGCCCAGCGCGCGCAGCACCTGAGCGCGCGCGAACCAGATCTGCTGCGGGTTCTCCACGTTGGGCAGGCGCTGCGCGTCGGCGATGGCCTGGGCGCTGTGAGCGTCGGCAGCCGGCAGGTCGCCCAGGCGCAGGCAGGCAATCGCCAGGAAGGCGCGGTCAACGCTCACGTCCAGGTGGCCCTGTGCGCTGCGCAGCGCCAAGCCCTGCTCCATGCAATCGCGCGCTTCGTCCAGCCGGCCCTGTTGCAGCAGCGCGGCGCCCAGGTTGGCCAGCGCGGCGGCCTGTTGCGCCGGCAGATTGACCTCGCGGGCGCGCGCATACGACTCGCGCAGCCAACGCTCGCCTTCGTGGCCCTGACCCAGCCAGACGCATGCCGCGCCGATGTTGCTGGCCGCCACGCACAACCCACGTGCGTCCTGAATCGCCTCAAACAGCGCGTATGCCTCGTGCGCCAAGGCGACGCCTTGTTCAAAGTTGCCTTGGCGCAGGGCGAGCGTGCTGGCGTTGACGCGCGCGGCGGCCATGCCCTGGCGCAGGTCGAGCGCGGCATAGCCTGCGTAAGCGGCGGCGTAGGCGGCCAGCGCTTCGTCGAGCCGGCCCAGGCGGGCGCATGCGCGGGCGATCAGCGTCTGGGCGTTGGCTTCGGCGTCGGGCAGGCCGCGCTGGACGAACAGCCGCGACGCTTCCTGGCCGTAGGTCAAAGCGGTGGCGAAGTCCCCCCGAACCGAAGCCAGCGTGCCTCGCGCGAGCATGAGCTTTGGCAGCAGCGGCGAACGCGCGCCGGCCAGAGCGACTGCCTGGTTCAGCGCGGCTTCCGCCGCATCGTAGCGTTCGCGCAGTTGTTCGATCTCTGCCCAGGTCAGCCAGACTTGCGCTTGAGCGTTGGGTTCGCCTTGCCGGGCCGACGTCAGCGCTTGTTGGAAGGCGGACTCGGCTTCTGGCCAGCGATGGCGTTGTGCCAGGGCGCGCCCCAGGGCCATCAGGATGCGGCTGTCGCCGTGCAGCGTGCATGCCGAGGCGCGTTGCAGCGCGTCTATGGCTTCGTCCCACGCGCCGCGCGCCAGGGCGTCTTGCCCTTGTCGGTAGTGCGCTTCCGCCTGCCACTCGGAGCGATGAGGCATGGCGCCGGCGAGTTGGCGCAGGGCGGAAAGAGCGGCGGCTTGCCGTTCGTGTTGGCCGCTCTCGCGCAGCAGGCTTTCCTGCAAGCATAGCAGGTCGAACTGGAGCTCGGGCTTGCGCGCCAGGGCCAGGCCGCGCTGGATGGCGCCGAGCGCCGCCGGATAAGCGTAGCGCTCGCGCGCGCGGCGGGCGGCCTCCAGCCATAGCGCGGCCGCGCGGTTGGGTTGGCCGGCGGCCTCCAGGTGATGCGCAATGCGGCTGGGATCGGCGTGATGCTGATGGAGCAGGGCGGCGGCTTGCCGATGCAATTGCTGGCGGCGCGCAGGGGAGAGCGCGTCCAGCACCGCGCGCTGTATTTCCGGCGCGGCGATGGCATACCGGTTGCCGCAGCAGGTGAGCCAGTGCCATTCTGCGGTCAACGTTTCACACGCGCGCTCCACGTCGTCCAGGCTGCGTCGGCTCAAGCGCTCCAGCGCGGGCACGGCGCCGCTGCCGAAGATGGCCAAAGCCTCCAATACTTGGCGCGAGGTCGAGTCGAGGGCAGTCAGGTTGATTTGTATCGCGGCGCGCCATGAATCCGGCAACTTGGCGTTGGGCGTTGAGGCGGCGCGCAGCATGTCCAGCGCGCCGCGCGGCGCGCCGCCGGTGCAAGTCCAGATCGTGTCGGCAAAGTCGGCCGGCAGGCCGCAGCGCTGCACCAGGGTAGCGAGAGTGGCGCGGCTGAGGGGCGGCAGGCGCCACATGCGCAGCATGTCCTGCGCTTGCAGGTTGCCGAGCAATGCCCCCAACGCCTCAGGCGCGGCTTGGGCGGTATCGCGACAGGTGATGATCAGCGCCAAGTGGCTGCCGACGAGGCCGCGCGCCAACCAGCCGATGGCTTCGACCGATGCTGCGTCGGCGCAATCCACATCGCTCAACACCACAGCGGTCGGGCGGCCATCCGTCAACGCCAACAACGCCCGCGGCAGGGCTTGCAACAGCCGGCGCGATGCCGTCGTCGGCGATGGCCCCTCGGTCAGGGCGGACGGGTGAGGGAGTTGGGGGAAGATCGCGCGCAGTTCCGGCAGTAGGCGCACGGCTTCGCTCATCCAAAGGTTGAGCGGCGTTGCGTCAAACGTGGCGGACTCGCGCGCATGCGCCAGGTGTTCGCGCGCGGCGGCATCGAGCAGGAGGCGCATGAGATCGAGCGGCGCATCCGCTGCTGCGGCGTGGCTGCTGACCTCCCAGACGTTCACATCCGCCTGTCGCTTGCGCACCGTCTTCAAGGCTTGCTCAACTAGGGTGCGCTTGCCGGCGCCGGTCGGCCCTTGTATCCACAGCACGCCGGCCGTGTGCTGCAGCGCCTGGGCGACGGCTTCGGCAAGCTCACGCTCGGCGACCTCGGCGTGTGGGGCGATGTCTGCCAAGCGCAGGCGATGCGCCGGCGAAGGCGGCGGGCTGGCGTCGGGCGAGGGCGCGAGCCAGATGGGGCGGCTGTCCGCGTCGCTTGGCGGCAGACCAAAAGCCAGTGGGCGCACTGCGTCAATCTGCCCTTCCAGCACGGCCTGATACACGGCGCGCGTCGCTTCGTCTGGCTCGACGGCCAATTCGCGCTCCAGCAGGCTGGCGCACCAGGCGAATTGGCGGACGGCCTCGCTGCGTCGGCCGATCGCGGCATACAGCCAGATGGCCTTGCGGTGGAGGTCTTCCGCAAGCTCATCGAGCGCCAGGGCTTGCTCGACGGTGGTGGCCGCGAGGGGATAGTCTTTGAGGGTCACATACCCCCTGATCATGCGGCGCAGCGTGTCCATCTTGAGGCGCGCGAAGCGTTCGCGCTGCTCCAGCAACCAGTTCTCGAATTCTGGCGCGTCGTCGAGTTCAAATCCCTTCAAGAGCGGTTCAGCGCTGATGCGCGCGGCCTGTTCGGCGGCGCGCAGGCCCGATGGGTCGGGCATGTGATGCGCTTGCGTGGAGAGCTGGATGAAATCGCGCGCGTCCACGCGGCACACGTGCGGGTTGAGCTTGAGCAGAATGCTGCTCCCGCCTGTCGCGCCGGAGAGCAGCCGCGTCGCCGGCTGTCCGATCGCGCAGCGCAGTTCGGATAGCGAGCGACGCAGACGCTGGCGGGCGACATCTTGAGGGGCGTCAGGCCACAAGAGATAGCACAGCTCATCGCGCGTGATCGGCCGCTCGTTCAGCGCTAACACCGACAAAATCGCCAGCGGCTGGCGCCGGCGGAAGGCGAGTTCGCGCTGGTCGGCGATCAAGCGCGGCGGGCCGAACACCCGGAACTCCAAATGAAAAGCAGATGACGCGCCGGCGTTCATGTTGCGAGATAGGTGAAAACGCACCTTGAGGGCAGGACGGCACGTGGCTTTCCTCCGATATGCCGGAGATGTTGTTCGATTAGCCGCCTCCCATGATGACGGACTTCACGCAAACCGGCTTGGGCACGTGAAGCTGATCGCGCGCCGCAAGCTGGCCGGTTGCTTCGTCCACGGCGAAGAGCGTGATGGCGGTTGCGCTGTCCTGCGTTCCGCGTCGAAGGGGAAGGTGAAAATCCCCTCTCGTCGGCCGTTGGTGTAAGTGCCAACGAAGGCATAGAATGTAGGTTGCATACTTTTTTATCACCAGGCCGACCTGCGCAGCCGCCGGGATGGATCAGGTGTGAGGATGTGTATCGCGCAGCACGTCGGTAAAAAACGCGCCTTGGTTGCGCAAAGCAGCCAAGGCGCTTCGCATGCCCAGGACAGGATTTGAACCTGCAAGCCTTTCGGCACTACCCCCTCAAGATAGCGTGTCTGCCAATTCCACCACCTGGGCGCGTGAGCAAATTATATCAGCCAAGGCGCGGTGTATCAATCGCTTTACAAAGCAATGCAGCTCGCCGCTGATTCGGTGGATCGGCGCGTGCTGGGTGTCTGGACGCGCATCGTTCGCGGTTGACATAGGAACAAGTCCAGGTGAGAATGGCGGGGCGATTCCAAGAAGAGAGGTCAAGAGGGGCCCGTAGTCCAATCGCATCGCGGCCTGCTGTCTTGAGCCTTTTCATCACTTCTCGTTAGCAATGTTTCGGCGCGATAGATGATGAGGTGGACTTGCTCGCCCTACAGGCTTGTAGGCGCGCTCCTGGTCACGCTGCTTGGCGTCGCCGCGCCGGCGCTCAGCGCGGCGCATGCGCAGGACCGACAACCGCCTCATCCTCCCACCCCGACGCCGATACCCATTCCGCCACCGGCGCGCAAGATTGCGCTGCCGCCCGGCGCGTTCAACATCGCCTTGCTGGGCATTGACAAGCGGCCGGATCGCGGTTTCATGAACACCGACGCCATCATCATCGCCAGCGTCAACCCCGATGTGCCGATCGTCACCCTGCTCTCGATCCCGCGCGACACGCCGGTATACATCCCCGGCGTTGGCATTAGAAAAGTCAACCAGGCTTACGCCCTGGGCGGCCCGGATCTCTTCAAAGAAACCATCCGCTACAACTTCGGCCTGGACGTCGCGAATTACGCCATGGTGAACTTCGCCGGGCTGGTGCGCGCCGTGGATGCGCTGGGGGGCGTGGATGTGATCGTCACCTGCCCGATTCAGCACAACTTCCCGCGCGACCCCTATTACATGGGCGGCAGCATCGTGGCGAAGGACTACGTGGATACGTTCACCGGCGAGGTGTGGCCGGCCGGCTCGCGCGTGCCGCTGCTGCGCATAGACCTGCCGAAGCCCGGCGTGTATCGCTTGAACGGCTTGCAAGCGCTGGCATACGTGCGCGCGCGCTACAACGTCCCCGGCGGCGATGTAGACCGAGGTCGGCGCGAGCAGCGCATCGTGCGCGCCTTGCTGGCCAAGGCCCGCCAGGTCGGTTCGCTCACCAAGCTCACCGAGCTTTATCACGCCTTGCGCAACGACGTCGAAACCGACTTGACGCTGGAGAGCATCCTGCGCTACGCCCTGATGATTGACAAGATCGGCGATGCCGTGGTGCGCAGCCGCTATCTGATGGGCTACGACGCGAGCGGCGCTGCGCTGGACGGCGCGTCGGTCAACTGGAATGACCGGTCGGACTATCTTCAGAAGGCTTTGAACGTCGCCCTCAACCAGCGCATCAACGACGGCATCCCAATCAAGGTGCTGGACGGCGTCGGCGACTCAGGCTTTGCATTGGCGGCGGCGGATCGCCTGAAAGAGTTGGGCCTTGTGGTGACGGCCATCGAGCCGGCCGGGCAGCGCTACGCGCGCACGATGGTGCTTGACCACACGACGACCAAGAAGGGCAGCCCGCTGCCGCTCTTGCTGCGCGCGTTCAACATCAACCCGAAGCACGTCGTCGCCGAGCCAAACCCCGACGGTCCGCGCTTCACCATCGTCGTAGGGCCCGACTTCAACACCTGCTACTACGCCAAGTCGCTGGCAGCGGCGGGCAGTCAGCCGGTCAAACCACAGGAAACTGCTTCGGAGGAAGCGCTACGGCCTTTGCAGGCCTCGGTCGTCGTCACGGATACCGCGCACATGACCCAGGCCGTAGCCGAGTCGCTCAACCAGCAAGCCGCCGTTGTGGTCACCGCAACGGCGCTGCTCGACCCGGCGGCGGCAGCCACAACGCCCCCTGCGCCGCCGGAGGTCGCGCCGCCGACCTTCCTGGTGCCGCCGGGCGACATCGTCAACATCCGCAGCGCGCCGACCGTGCGCTCACGCCGCCTGGGTCAGTTGCGCGGCGGGTTCAGCAGCGCGATCCTCGGCCGCAGCGTGGACGGCCACTGGCTGCAGTTCCAGATGCCGGGCACCGGCCGGCTGGCCTGGGTGAACAAGAACGTTGTGCAGGTCAAAGGCTACTTCCAGACGATGGTCGCGGAAGGCGACGAGGTGCAAGCGCAGATGCTGCCCAATCTCGACGCGCCGCGCATCGTCATCCCGGCCGGCAACGTGGTGAACGTGCGCAGCGGCCCCGGCCTCACCTTCGACATCGTCGGCCAGATGCTTGCGCGCCAGTCGGCGCCGATCATCGGGCGCAGCGCCGATGGTCTGTGGTGGCAGATCGAGTTCGGCGGGCGGCCGGCCTGGATCTCCGCGCGCTACGTGCGCGTCATGGGCAACGCCGGCAGTGTGCCGACGCCGGGGCGATGAGCATGCTCCGGTGTTAGCGCGGCGTGAAGTCGGTCTCCGGCGTCAGCTCCCGCGCAAACGCAGCGATCAGCTTGGCCGCGTTTTCCACGTCGCTCAGCGCGATCATCTCGTTCGGCGAGTGCATGTAGCGGTTGGGAATGGAGATGACGCCGGTCGCTACGCCGCCGCGCGAGAGATGGATCGCGTCGGCGTCGGTGCCGGTGGCGCGCGGGTTAGCCTCCACGGCGTAGGGGATGCCCTCGCGCTCGGCCAGGCCGACCAGCATGTCGAACACGACCGGGCTGCTTGCCGACCCGCGCGAGATGACCGGCCCGCCGCCCAGCTTCACATTGCCGGAGCGCCGCTTGTTTGCGTCGGGATGGTCTGTGGCGTGGGTCACGTCCACCACGATAGCGGCCTGCGGCGCAAACGAGAAGGCCGAGGTGTGCGCGCCGGCGAAGGTGATCTCCTCTTGCACCGTCGCCACTGCGGCGACGGTCGCAACCGGGCGCGCTTGGGCCAGCAAACGCAACGCCTCCAGCACGGTGAACGCGCCGATGCGGTTGTCAATGCTGCGGGAGACGATGCGCCCGTTGGGGAAGTCGTAGGCCGGGGCGTCAATCACGCCGGCTGTGCCGACCCGCACATGCGCCAGCGCCTCGTCGCGGTTCTTCGCGCCGATGTCAATCCACAAATCCTCGATCTTGCTGGCCTTGTCGCGCTCATCCGGCTTCATCAGATGGATGGCCTTTTTGCCGATCACGCCGATCACGTCGCCTTGTTTGCCGAGCAAGCGCACGCGCTGGCCCACCAGCACCTGCGGGTCCCAGCCGCCGATCGGCGCGAACCACAGGTAGCCTTCTTCATCCACGTGAGTGACCATCAGGCCGATCTCGTCTATGTGGCCGGCCAACAGCACGCGCGGCGCGCCTTCCGCGCCGTTCAACACCGCGTATGAATTGCCGCGCACGTCGGCGCGCACTTCGTCGGCGAAGGTCGTGGCTTCTTCGCGCCAGACTCGCGCCGGGGCGGCTTCGTCGCCCGATGGGCCGGGCGCGCTGAGGAGTCGCTTGAGGAATGCGATGGAGCGCTCGTTCATGCCGCGATTATCCATGATGTTCAGCACTGCGCTTTGAACGCGCGGCCATAGCGCGACTGGCACGTTAAAATCGCGCGCGTGAACGCGAAAGCCGTTTGGGCGGCTATGGCCTGCGCGCTGCTGATGGCCTGTGCGCCTGTGCAAGATGCCGGCCAAAACTCGCCGCGTCGCCCTGCGCCGCCGGTCTTCGGCCGGTTCGACCCGGCTATCACACGCGATATTGACGTGGACGCCCTGCCGGTGCTGCCGGAGATCACGCCGACGATGGCGGAGTCGCTGCGCGCGGTCTACCGGGCCGGCCTGGCCAAAGGCAACAATCCGCGCGTGTTCGCCAAGCTCGGCGACTGTATGACCGAGAACGATCACTTCCTGGCACCGCTCAGCGCCGGACGTTACGAATTGGGTGACTACGCGGCGCTCCGGCCGACGCTCGAACACTTCCTGGGCGTTCCGGCGCGGGCCAACGGCGGTCGGCCGTGGGACAAGGACTCGTTCGCCACTCCCGGCCTGGCCGCGGCCGGCGGCTTCAATGTGGCCGGTCCGCTCGACCCGACGTGGTCGAACCCCGAATGGTGCGCCGCCGACGAGTCGCCGCTGCAGTGCGAGTTGCGCGTCTCCAAGCCGGCCTTCGCCGTTGTCATGTTCGGCACCAACGACGTGAACACCACCGACCTGGCGACCTATGACTTCTATCTGCGCATGATCATCAGCCAGATGCTTGACGCCGGCGTCATCCCGATCTTGAACACCTTTCCCACGCGGCCGGAGAACCCCGCCAAGACTCGGCAGCTCAACCAGATCGTGGCGAAGGTGGCGCAGGACTACGGCGCGCCCTTGGTCAACCTGAACCGCGCGCTGGCCGCGTTGCCCAACCAGGGCGTGGACCCCCAGGACACGACGCACCTCAGCGTGCCGCCGGATGGTCGTGTGGATGTCTTTTCGTCTGAACACCTGCGCTACGGCTTTACCGTGCGCAACCTGGTGACGCTACAGGCGTTGGACGCGGTGTTGCGGGTGGTCAGGTAGCGCGATACCCGCACATCCGCCATTCGCCGCCTTCTTGGATCGCCTTGAACTGGCGCTCGGCCAGGTCGAATTCGCGGCGCTCGCCGTCGTAATTGGTGATGATTTTGCCGCTACAAGCGACAAACGCCGTGTTCCCCTCGGTTGCGTCAGTTCGGCAGGCAAGCGCGTCTAGCGATGGGCTGCGCCCTCGGATCGAAGTCGCTTCTAGGCGCGCGTTTGGCTCCCAAGCTGCGCACGAGAGGGCGATCATGCGCTCTACCTCGCCCTTCACTCGTGCTTGGAGATACGCTTCGATGCGCTGAGCCGGATCACCGGCGGGCGCGCCGCCGCAGGCGGCCAGCGCAGTGCTCAGCCCCAGGGCCGCTGCGATCGTCTTGCTGATCTTGCGCATGGCGCGCATCGTATCACTGGCCGCAGGGGTTCGATACAATGCGCGCGATGCAGCCTCGCCCGCGCGCGCCGTCACCGGCCGTCGCCCTGCTGTTTGCCCTGCTGGCGTTGACCGGCGCGGCGCTCATTGCAGCCGCCCTCAACCGCGCCGCGCCTGCTCCGGCCGGCGCTATTGCGGTGACCATCTACCCGACGCGGCCGCTTCCGACGCCCACGCCCCTGCCGCAGATCGCCGCGCCCACAGCGACGCCGACCGTCGAGCCGACGCCCACGCCGCGCGTGACGCAATACGTCGTGCAGCCGAACGACACGCTGTGGGACATCGCCATCCGCTTCGGCTTCGCCACGCTCGATCCGATCATCGCCGCGAACCCCGGCATCAACCCCGACTTCCTCTCGCTCGGACAGATCATCAACATCCCCGGCGCGGATTTCGTCCCGCCGCCTCGGCCGCGGCCGCTGCCGACTGCGGCACCGCCCCAGCCGCAGCCGCCGGCGCCCGATGACTTCGTGATGGGGCAGGTGCTGCCTGATGCCGGCGGGTTGCGCCTGCGCGCCGGCCCGAGCTACGAAAGCCGCGTCATCACGCGGCTGGGGCCAAACACCGCGCTGAAGATCCTCGGCCAGGTAGCCGGGCAAAGCTGGTTAAAGGTGATCACGCCCAGCGGCACGGAGGGCTATGTGGACGCGCGTTACGTGAGCATCGGCGGCGCGACGGCGCTGCCGACCTCGCCGGCTGTGGACGCGCCGCCGCCTCCTGAAGCTGCAGCCGGCCCGCTCGAATACCCGTATCTCTCCGACATCTCGCCGCGCGTGTATCAGATCTTTCAGGTCGGCCAGGCGCGCGGCAACCGCCCCAACGCCTTCTCGGTGGTCGGCGACAGCAACTCGCAGCATCCCGCCTTCCTCAAGCCGTTCGATTGGGGCAACTACAACCTGGGCGGCTACGCTTACTTGCAGCCGACGGTGGACTTCTTTCGCGGCTCGTTCGCCCACGACAGCCCGGCGGCGGCCGGCGGCTTCAACACGGCCAAGGTGCTCGATCCCGCGCATGCGCCGGCCTATTGCAACGGCCAGTCGCCGCTGGAATGCGAATACAACCGAACCCGCCCCAGCGTCGCGCTCATCCTGCTCGGCACCGGCGATCAGCACACCTGGCAGAGCTTCGAGAGCAATTACCGGCGCATCATCGAGATTTCGATCAACATGGGCGTGATCCCGGTGCTGATCACCAAAGCCGACGACCTGGAATCGCGCGATAACAACGCGCCCTACGGCTACATCAACGGCAAGATCGCTCAGTTGGCGAGCGAGTATCAAGTTCCGCTGCTGAACCTGCGCCAAGTGGTGCAGCGCCTGCCCAACGGCGGCACCATCGGCGACGGCTTTCACTACAACTACCCCAGCGACAACCGCAGCGCGTGGTTCACGCCGGACTATCTGCAATACGGCTACAACCAGCGCAATTTGACGGCGCTGCAAGTGTTGGATGTGCTGCGCCGAAAGGTGATCCGGCCGGGGACGTAGCGCAACTCAGTTTGGCGCGTTGGCGCTTGACCCTGCTGCTTCGTCGGCGCGTGCGCAAACTGCCTAATGAGACAGAGAGCGTCGCAGGCTTGGGGATGGCCGGTTAGTGCGCCACACGCACGCGCAGCGACTTTAGCCCGTGGAAGTGATAGGCGTTGCGATATTCCGGCTGCTCGAGCAGTTCCAGATGCGGGACGCGCTTCGCCAGCGCGCTCAGCGCCACGTCCAGTTCCAGCCGAGCCAGCGGCGCGCCCACGCAGAAGTGGATGCCGCCGCCGAACGCGACGTGAGGGTTGTCGGCGCGCGTGATGTCCAACGTATCGGGATTCGCAAAGCGTCGCGGGTCGCGGTTGGCGGCGCCGAGCAACAGCGCGATCGTGTCGCCGAACTTGAAGTTGTGCCCGTTCCAGCTCAAATCGTCCAGCACCCAGCGCGTGAACAGGTGCAGCGGCGTGTCGAAGCGCATCAGCTCCTCGGCGGCAAGCCGGCTCAGCGACGGGTCGGCGACCAGCTTCTCCCACTGGTCGCGGTGCGTCAGCAAGGCGAATACGCCGTTGCCGATCACGTTTACTGTGGCTTCATGGCCGGCGTTCAGCAGTTGCATGCAACCGGAGATCAGCTCGTGTTCGGTCAGCCGATTTCCCTGATCCTCGGCTTCGATCAGCCGGGTGATCAGGTCGTCGGTCGGTTTGCGGCGGCGCGCCTGCACCAGCTCGCTCAGGTAGGCGTAGAACTCTTGCGTCGCCTGCACCGCGCGGCGTTCCTGTTCGGCGGTTCGGCCCAGCTCGTACATCGCGACCATCGCGTGCGACCAGCTCAGCAGATGGTCGCTCATCTCGACCGGCACGCCGAGCATGTTGGCGATGGTGACGACGGGGATCGGCGTGGCGTAGGCCGGCAGGAGGTCCACTTCTCCCTGGGCGAGCATCGCGTCAATGAGCTGATCGCACAGCGCCTGAATGCGCGGGCGCAAGCTCTCGATTTGTCGCGCCATGAAGGCTTTCTGCACCAGTCCGCGCAGCCGGGTGTGTTCGGGCGGTTCCATTTGGATCATGGTGGCGTTGTCCACGTCGTAGAACGGTCGGAGCGCCTCCGGGATGGGCGGCCAGCCCAGCTCCTCGCGCGTGCGCAAGTGCGTGATCTGACGACCGAAGCGCCGGTCGCGCAGCAGGGCGTTCACGTCCTCCCAGTTCGCAAAGCACCACAGGTCGAAGTCTTCCCAGCGGAACGGCTGCGGCAGTTGCCGCATGGCGTCGTAGTAAGGATAGGGGTTGTTATAGAAGTGCGGATCGCGCGGATTCAGCCGGATGCTTCCGTCGCGCACAGTCAAGTGCATCACGCCCATCAGTATATCGGCATGCGGGCCGCGCTAGTGCTTTGATTATTTGGATGTAATAAAATCTTAAAGCGCCGTGCCGAGATGCACGAGCGACCTGCGCGGCAGAACGCGCCGCGCGATTGAGATGCCATCCACAAGCAATTCGGAGGGTGATCCATGACGATCGTTGACCCGTCGCGCCCGCCTTCGGCATCGCTGAAGACCAATGGCGCCGAGTTGTCCCCGCTATCGCAGCGTCGGGCAACCGAAAAGCGAGAGAGCGCGTATGCGACGGCGCTCGCACAGTTCGACCGCGCTGCTCAAATCCTCAACCTAGACCCTGGTCTGGCCGACACGCTGCGTTCCTGCAAACGCGAACTCACCGTCAACTTCCCGGTGAAGATGGACAACGGCGAAGTCCGCCGCTTTACGGGCTACCGCGTCCATCACAACACGGCGCGCGGGCCGACGAAGGGCGGCATCCGCTACGCGCCGACCGTTGACCTGGATGAGGTGCGCGCGCTGGCCATGTGGATGACGTGGAAGTGCGCCGTGGTGAACATCCCGTATGGCGGCGCGAAGGGCGGCGTCGTGTGCAATCCAAAAGAGCTTTCGCCGCGCGAGCTGGAGGGGTTGACGCGCCGTTACACGACTGAAATTTCCCCATTCATCGGCCCAGAAGGCGACATTCCCGCGCCGGACATGGGCACCAACCCGCAGATCATGGCCTGGATCATGGACACCTATTCCATGCATCGCGGCTACTCCGTGCCGGCCATCGTCACCGGCAAGCCGATCAACATCGGCGGCTCGGCCGGGCGTTTCGAGGCGACCGGTCGGGGCATCATGTTCACCACGCGCGAGGCCTACCGCACCTTTGGCTGGGACTTCGACGGCATCAGCGTGGTGGTGCAGGGCTTTGGCAACGTCGGCTCGGTCACGGCGCAGACGGCGTATGAGATGGGCTGCAAGGTGATCGCAGTGAGCGATGTCGAGGGCGGCATCTACAATCCCAAAGGCTTGGACATCCCGCGCCTGCGCCGCTATATGCGCGAACATTCGACCGTGCAGGGATTCGACGGCGGCGATAGGATCACCAATGCCGAACTGCTCGAGCTGCCGTGTGATGTGCTGGTGCCGGCCGCCATGGAGAACCAAATCACGCGCGCCAACGCCGACAGGATCAAAGCCCGCGTCGTGGCCGAGGGCGCGAACGGCCCGACCACGCCCGAAGCCGACGAAATCTTGATGGCGAACAATGTGCTCGTCATCCCCGACATCTTGTGCAACGCCGGCGGCGTCGTCGTGAGTTACTTCGAGTGGGTGCAAAGCCTGCAGCAATTGTTCTGGGAAGAAGACGACGTCACCCATCGCCTGGAGCGCATCATGGTGCGCAGCTTCCACGACGTGTACGAGCAGTCCATCCGCATGAACCTGGACCTGCGCACAAGCGCGCTGGTGCTCGGCATCGGCCGAGTGGCCGAGGCAACCCAGACGCGCGGGTTGTATCCGTAGGGTTTGGCGGTGAGGCGTGGCCGCATCCCCAATGTCTAGGAATGGTCGGAAAGTCAAACGTCCAAACGTCCGCCGACCTTGAACTACGGGGATAACTGGTTATAATGCCCGTCCGTCCGATGAGAATGCAGTCCCGCCTGGCGGGGGAGGAATGAGAGTATCGCGCAGCAAAGATCGAATCGAGCGTCGTCGCAGCAGAGCTTTCGAATCAACAACCAAATCCGTGCGCCGCAGGTGCGCGTGATTATGCCGGATGGCACAAACAAGGGCATCCTGGACACGCGCGACGCGCTGGAGCTGGCGCGCAACATGCGCATGGATCTTATCGAGGTCGCGCCGAATGCCGACCCACCGGTCTGTCGCATCATAGACTACGGGCGCTTCATATACGAAAGGGAGAAGAAGGAGCGCGCAGCGAAGAAAAGCCAAAAGACCATTGAGGTGAAAGGGGTGCAACTGCGCCCTAAGACGACCGAACATCATCTGGCGTTCAAGATTCGCGCGGCGCGGCGCTTCCTCCAAGCGGGCAACAAAGTCAAGCTCAATCTGCGCTTTCGTGGTCGCGAAGTCGCCAACCAGCATGTGGCGCTCAAGCTGATCGACCGGTTTGTGCAGGAGTTGTTGGACATCGGCTTCGTGGAAGTCGCGCCGAATCTCGAAGGCAAGGCGCTGATCGCCGTCATCGCGCCGACGCCGGCAACGCTGGCAGCGGCGCACCTGAAGTCAACGCAACAGCGCATCGAGGCCGAGCGCGCCGCCGACCGCGCCGCGGGTTACAATGAAGAAGAGGAGGAGATCGAGGAAGCCGAGGATGCCGAGGACGGCGAGTCCGAGGAAACGGCGTTGAACGGACGCGCGACCGAGCCGGTCGCGGTTGAGGGTGCTAAGTTGTCGAGCAAAGCGCAAGCGGCAGAGCTGCGCCGGCGCCAGAATCGCGAGAAGCTGGCGCAGAAGCGGGCCAACGAGCAGTTCGGGCTGCCATAGGTTCACCCCGCGCGCCGATTCTGATACTAGTTTGATGTTTCGCCGCAGTCTCCCGGCTGCGGCGAAATCGTGAAGGTAAGCTGAGGAGCACATCATGGGCAAGATCAAGACGCATAAGTCCACGTCCAAGCGCTTCAAAGTGACGGGAAGCGGCAAGCTCATGCGCACCCGCCAAGGCAAAAGCCACTTTCGGCGCAAGAAGCCGGCGCGCGTGAAGGCGCTTTTCGTCGAGATGACCGAAGTGGAGGGCAAGGGCATCCAGAAGCGCATTCGCAAACTCGCCCCGTATCTGAAGAACAAGTAGAGCAGCGAAGCACAGCAGAGTAAAGGAGTAGCAGGGAAATGGCTAGAGTAAAGGGCGGCGTGAAGACACGCCGACGCCACAACCGCGTGCTCGCCGCGACCAAAGGCCAGTTCGGCGCGCGGCACAAGCACTTCCGCAAGGCCAACGAGGCGCGCTTGCATGCGATGGCCTACGCCACGCGCGACCGGCGCAATCGCCGCCGCGAGCTGCGCAGCCTGTGGATCACGCGCATCAACGCCGCAGCTCGCCTCAACGGCACGACCTACAGCAGGCTTATTCAGGCTTTGAAAGCTGCTGATGTGCGGCTCGATCGCAAGATCCTGGCCGATTTGGCAGTGCGCGATGCCGATGCGTTCGCCGCGGTCGTCAAGGCCGTGCAAGCCTGAGGTCGCGCAAAGACCCCGACGTTGGCGTAAAGCCCGGCGCTTCAATAGCGGAGCGCCGGGCGTTTTGTTGTCACGCATCTTCATCGCGGCACGCAGCGGTCTCGCCGCCGATAGCCTCAAAACAAATTGACCGGCGGCGCGTTATGATAGGCGATGTGACCGTCGGTCTCATCACGCTCACTGCGACGCGAACGGATCGCCTGGACAAGGTCGTCGTCGCGCTCCTGCCGGAACTCAGCCGAAGCGCGGCGCAGCGTCTGATCGCACAGGGGCGCGTGCAAGTGGATGGCGTCGCCCGCGACGCCGACTATCGGGTGCAGACAGGACAGGCGATAACGGTGAATTTGCCGGCGCCGTTGCCGGATGCCCCCCAGGCCGAGCCGATCCCCCTCGAGATTCTCTACGAGGACGCAAGTGTGATCGTCATCAACAAGCCGGCCGGCATTGTGGCGCATCCTGCGCCCGGCAACCTCAGCGGGACGGTGGTGAACGCCGTGCTGTCCTACGCGCCCGAAGTGCAGATGGTGGGCGACGCGCATCGCCCCGGCATCGTTCATCGGCTGGATAAGGAGACCAGCGGCTTGTTGCTGATCGCACGCCAAGAGGCTGCGCTACGTGCGTTGCAGTCGCAGTTCAAAGCGCGCACCATCCAGAAGACATATTTGGCCTTGTGCGTGGGTCACATCTGTCCCGAGCGCGGCGTGATCAACCGCCCGATTGCGCGTGACCCGGCCAATCGCCGACGCATGGCGATTGTCCCCGGCGGGCGCGAAGCCGTGACGGAGTACAGCCTGGCCGAGGTGTTTGCGCTGGACGGCAAGACCGACCTGCGTTACTCGCTGGTGCGCGCGCATCCGCTGACCGGGCGCACGCACCAGTTGCGCGTGCATTTCGCCTCGATGGGTCATCCCATTGTGGGGGATGCGCTGTATGGGCTGCGCAAGGATGAACTCACGCGCCGGCTGAAGCCGCGGCACATGCTGCACGCGAGCGAAATCACATTCGTCTCACCGGCTTCGGGATGCCAGGTGAAATTGCACGCGCCGCTGCCGGCGGACATGCGGCGCGTGCTGACGGAACTCAGCCCTCTTTCATTGTACGATCGATGATCTCTTGAGCGACCTTGCTCATCGTTGTGCGGCGCGAGCGCGCAGTCATCTGGATGTGGTGATAGGCCTCTTCTTCGCCCATGCCGCCTTTCATCAAGATGCCCTTAGCGCGTTCGATCAGCTTGCGCGCGGTGAGCTTCTCTTCCAGCTCGTCCACCTTCTCGCTCAGGTTGCGGCGCTCGTTGAAAGTGGCGATGGCGACGCGCATGGTGCTGATCAGGTCGTCGCGCTTGACCGGCTTGATCAGGTAGCCCTGGACGGGCAGTTCCGTCGCCCGGTCGAGCAGCGACGTTTCGTTGTAGGCGGTGAGGATGATGATGGGGATCGGCCGTTGCTTGAGGATCTCCGCAGCAACCTCCAGGCCGTCGCGGAACGGCATGCGCACGTCGAGCAGCGCGATGTCCGGCTGCTCACGCTGCGCTAGTGAGACGGCTTCCACGCCATCGGCGGCGCTGTAGACCGTATGGCCCAGCTCCGTCAGTATGGCGCGCAGACCCATGCGGATGATGGATTCGTCGTCGGCAATCAGTACGCGAAGGCTTTTCGTGTTCATGGATGAAAGCGCCAGACCGAACTACCGGCAGATGCGCTGCAGTTGCACGCCCGCGCGCGTCTCGCAGCAGCGCGGCCGATGATGACCAAGTTTGCTTTCGTCTTGAGGAATACCCCGGATTATACTTTCGTCGCATCCCGATGTTGTCGTTGATCTTGGTCGCTTGCCTCGTCGTCCTGCTCATCGCCCGCGATGCCTGGCGCATCCGTCGGTTGCCGGCCCTGGACGACGATGCGGCGCCCCAGGCCGCGCCGCGCATCTCGGTGATCATCCCGGCGCGCAACGAGGAGAACAACATCGCGCGGTGTCTGGATGGCGCGCTCGACCAGCGCTATCCCTCGTACGAGGTGATCGTCGTGGATGATGGCTCGACGGACGCGACGCCGCGCATCCTGCGCGAATACGAGGCGCGCTGCGCTGGCCGGCTGCGCGTGATTCGCGGGCGCCCCTTGCCGCCGGGCTGGGTGGGCAAGTGCAACGCTTGCCTGCACGGGGCGCATCACGCGAATGGCGAGTGGTTGCTTTTCCTGGATGCCGACACTGCGCCGCAACCGGCGCTGCTGAGCGCGCTGATGGCGTTCGTCGAACGCAACCGGCTCGACGTGGCCAGCGTCTTCCCGTTCAACGAGCTGGTCACCTGGTCCGAACGACTGGTGCTGCCGGTCTTCTATCAGTTCGCGCTCACCGCCTTCCCTTTGCAGAAGAACCTTTCGGTGGAAGCGCCGGCCAGCGCCGTCATCGCGAACGGTCAGTGCCTGATTGTGCGGTCTTCGGCATATTGGTCGGTAGGCGGGCACGAGGCGGTGAGGGACAAAGTGCTCGAGGACATCGAACTGGCGCAGGCGCTGCGGCGGGCCGGCTATCGGGTCGGGCTGGCGACGGCGTTCGGCCAGTTGCGCGTGCGCATGTATCGCGGCCTGCGCGAGGTGGTTCAAGGTCTGGGTAAGCACGCCGCCGCTGGCCGGCGCGCCAGCGGTTGGCGCGCGTTCTGGGCGGTGTTGCGCATGTCGCTGACGTTGCTGGCCCCCTGGCCGCTGCTGGCGTTTTGCCTCTCGCAGGCAATCGCGCAACCGGCTATGCCGTATGTCTGGCCGGCGCTGGCCGTCGCGGCGGTAGCTGGGTTGACCGTGCTCGGGTTCTGGGCCGTTCGCTATCGCCGCTGGTACGCGCTGCCGGCATGGACGGCGCTGCTGGCGCCGGTTGGCTGGCTAATCTATCTGGCCATCGTCGTGCGCGGGACGCTGCAGGTGTTCTTCAAGCGCGGGGTGACCTGGAAGGAGCGCGTGTATTCGTAACGCCGGCGGCCTGGAGGCGGCGACTCCAAAACTGGGGCGACGCAGCGAAATTGGTCAGCCAAGGGCGGCGCTTTTGCCGAACCGATGGGCAATGGGACGCCCGCCCTCCAGGCGCGAGCGGTTGGCCTCATGCGCGGGGCACAAGGTCGCAGGCTTCGGGCGGCATCCAGTGTGCCTCGCGGCCCTCCCACTTGACGTTGCAGCCGATTGGGTTGGTGATGGGCACGCGCACGGGGCGGCCGGCCAGGTGGTCTTCCAGCGCATTGGCCAGGTCGTTCACCGTGCTCTTTTCGGCCTCGAGCGGGTTATCTACGCCGCGGCCGGTGTAGATGAGCCGGCGCGCTTTGTCGAACACGTAGAAGTGTGGTGTGCGCAGCGCTCCATAGGCCCACGCTACCTGTTGCGATTTGTCGCGCAAGTACACCCAGGGGAACTTGTGCTCCTCCATCCGCTTCACCATGTGTTCAAAGCTATCCTCGGCGTAGGTGTTCTCGCTGTTTGAATTGATGGCGACGAAGCGCACGCCCTGCGGCATGAAACGCAGCGCTGTTTGTCGCGTCACCTCGTCCGAACCCTTCACGTAGGGACAATGGTTGCACGTGAAGAAGATCACGAGCACGGGGGAGTCGTCGAAGTCGGAAAGGCGATAGGTCTTGCCGTCTGTTGCCGGCAGCTCAAAATCGGGGGCCTTTTCGCCCAGTTGAAGCGTAAATGCCATGTGTGTCACCTCCTTAAATGGGTGGACTCAATTGTCCAACCAGATTGTCACTTCCTCCACCGGATGCCGGTCGCGCGGTTTGCCGGCGTCGGCGGGGTAGCCGAGCGTGATCAACGCCTGCGGCTCCCAGTCGCCTGGCAAGCCGAGCGTCTGAACAACTGCCTGCGGGCAAAACAGCGGCGCGCACATCCAGCACGCCCCGAGGCCCAGATCGGTTGCGGCCAGCAGGATGTTTTGCAGCGCTGCGGCGACGGCTTGTCCGGCCATCCAGCGCTCGGCGGCGTTGCGTTGGTCGTCGGGATACGCGTCCATGTCGCGCAGCGTCATGCAGGCGAGGATGCAGACCGGCGCAGATGTGATGCGTTGATACGAGCGCGACACGTCGCGCGCGATCAGCTCCGGCGCGACGCCGTCGCGCGCCAAGTCCTCACGCAGGCGCTCACCCATCGCAGTCGCAAGCCGGACGCGCGCAGCGCCGACCAGCACGGCGAACCGCCACGGCTGGCGGTTGTGCGGCGAGGGCGCGCGCGTGGCCGCTTCCAGGAGCGTGACCACCATTTCGTGCGGCACCGGCCGGTCGGTATAGCGGCGGATCATGCGACGGCGGACGATGACGTTCATGCTGCGCTAATGATACAAGTCGAGGTGTGCCGGCCGGATGATCTCGGCCGCGCTGCCCTCGCGCGGCGCAAAGCGCAAACCGCGCACCAGCGCCGCCGGCGTGCCTTCGGCCGCCTGGCCCATCACCAACGTCGCTGCGCTGGCCACCATGTCGGCCAGGCCGATCTCGGTGTGCTGCAGCCGATAACCGAACAGGTCTTCGCGCCCGCGCCAGTCTTCCACGCCGGGCATGCCGGCCACGCCGACGGCGACGCCGACCGTGCCCAGGCGATGCGGCCGGCCGTGGCTATCGCAGATCACAACCGGGATCGCGCATGCAAAAGCTGCGCGGAGCCGCTCGGCGATGCGGCGAGCGCTGGCGTCGGGATCGTCCGGCATGAGCAGCACCACGTCGGGGTCGGGCGACACGTTGGAATGGTCAATCGCCGCGTTGGCCGAGACGAAGCCGAGCCGGTGGCGCGTGACCAGCACGTTAGGTGCTGCGCGCGACACCTCCGACGACTCACGCAGGATCACCTCGACCAGGCGCGGGTCTTTTTGGGTGATCGCCGCGAGTTCGATGGCACGCGCGGAGGGGGCCACCTCGCGCAGGTTGACGAAGCGGCCCTCGGCCTTGGCCACCACCTTGGACGTGACAACCAGCACATCGCCGGCTTGAGGGCGCAATGGCGCGATGGCAGTTGCGAGCAGCGCGGCCAGGTCGTCGCCGGGCCGAACGATCGGTAAGCCGTTGACCGGGAAGAGCTGCAGGGCAGGGCAGGTCACGCGTGATGCTTTCCTCTGCGCGCTATGCAGGGCCTAGGCGCCGGTGATGCGGATGCCGGCGCCTTTGACCTTGTGGCGCTTGTTGATGCCGAGCAGGATTGGGGTCAGGCCCTCGACGACCACGGCGTTATCGAGCGGGCCGGCATCCCAGGCCCTCATGCCGGCGTCGGCGACCAACTGCATGCCGATGCGCTTGGCGGCGTCATCGTCGCCGCACACCAATACGTCGCAGTCAATCACGGCGTCGAGCTTCTTCAGGTGCGTCGCCGAGATGTTCTGGAAGGCTGTCACCACCTTGACGCCCTGGCCGAGGATGGCCTGCGCCTCCTTTGATGCCGAGCCGCCCGGCGGCACGGCTACCCGTGTGAAGTCGTCCGGGTTGATCGGCACGGTCACATCCACCAGCACCTTGCCTTGAACGGCGTCTTTCACGCTCGCCAGGGTGTCTTTGTGGGCGGCGTATGGTACGGTGAGCACGACGACTTCTGCATCGCGCGCGGCGCCGGCGTTGTCTGCGCCGCTGATGCGCCCATCGCCGAGCGCCAGGTTCAACTCCTCGGCGACGCGACGCGCTTTCTCGGCGTCGCGCGAGCCGATGATGACCTCGTGTCCGGCATGCGCCCAACGCAGGGCCAGCCCTGATCCTTCCTTGCCGGTGCCGCCTAAGACTGCGATCTTCATGATCCTCCTTGTTTCCGATGGGGTTTGGGGACGAATATCCGAGCGTAGATAATACCGCTATGGCCGAACATCCGCTCGTCACCACCGACTGGCTACACGCGCACTTGCGCGATGGCCATATCCGCATCGTGGACATTCGCGGCCATGTCCTCCCGCCGACCGAGCCGCCGCCGCACTATTTCAATCACTACGATGACTATGTGGAGCGGCATATCCCCGGCGCGGTCTTCGTGGACTGGGTGCATGAGATCACCGACCCGGCTGACCCGCGTCATGCGCGCATTGCGCCGCCGGAGCGTTTCGCCGCAGTGATGCGCCGATGCGGTATCGGCGACGATACGTTTGTGGTGGCCTACGACGATGCCGCTGGCATGTTCGCCGCGCGGCTGTGGTGGGCCTTGAACTACTACGGCCATGCGGCATCGGCTGTGCTCGACGGCGGCTGGAACAAGTGGATCGCCGAGGGCCGACCGACGACCGCCGAAGTTCCGCGCGTTGCGCCGGCGCGCTTTACGCCGCGCCCACAACTGGCGTGGATTCGCACCGGCGACCAGGTGATGGCGGCTTTGAACACATCGGTCAAGCTGGTGGACATGCGCTCGCCGCAAGAGTTCAACGGCGAGCAATCTCGCGCTAAGCGGTTTGGCCACATCCCCGGCGCGGTGAATGTGCCGAGGGCTTCGCTCGTAGCGCCAGATGGCACGCTGTTGCCGCCGGAGGCGCTGCGCGAGAAGTTCGCCCAGGCCGGCATAGATGGGCGTGCGTCGGAGATCGTGACGTATTGCAACGCCGGCGTGAGCGCATCGTTCGGCTTGCTGGCGCTGCGGGTGGCCGGCTTCGCCCACAGCGCCGTCTATGATGGCTCGTGGAAGGACTGGGGCAACGACGACAGCCGCCCTATCGAATAACAGGGCGCTCAGGCGCTATCCAGTGCATATTCCCTCAGCACGTCCAAATCTACGAACTCCAGCACGGAGATGTGGGTGGCCTCCAGGTCCACCAAGGGTGCGCAGCCGGCTTTGTAGGCCTCGACCCAGCGCGACACGCATAAGCACCATCGGTCGCCCGGCTTGAGGCCGGGGAAGGCGAACTCCGGCCGTGGGGTGATGAGGTCGTTGCCCATCGCACGTGAGAACTCCAGAAACTCGCGGGTCATTTGTGCGCACACCAGGTGCAGGCCGGTATCGCCGGGTCCGGTGTTGCAGCAGCCATCGCGGTACCAGCCGGTCATCGGCGCCGTGCTGCATGTCTTCAGGTCGGTTCCCAGGACGTTCTTTGCTTGGATCATGTTCACCTCGTTTGGTTGCACGTTGCGAGCTAAAGGCTACAGGCGATAGGTTTGTGATTGATGAGAGCGGATGCGCTTGAGTCCTGGCCTAAAGTCCGCCGCGCCTTCGGCGGGGCTGCCATGTTAGAATGGATGTTCTAAGGAGGGCGGACACTCGTTGTGTTGTAGCACGCCTCATCCAACCGAAGCACATCCCTATGACAGACACAACGCCAGTTGCATCTAAACAAGAATACGGTGCCGGGCAGATTCAGGTCTTGGAAGGCCTCGAAGCGATTCGCAAACGACCCGGCATGTATGTCGGCGGCACCGACAGCAAGGCCATGCATCACCTGGTCTATGAGGTGGTGGACAACAGCGTGGACGAAGTGCTGGCCGGCTACTGCGACCGCATCGAGATCACCATCCACAAGGACGAAAGCGTAACCGTGGAGGACAACGGCCGAGGCATCCCCACCGACCTGCACCCCACCTTTCGCAACAAGGCCGGCGAGCGGGTGAGCACGTTGGAGGTGGTGATGACCAACCTGCACGCTGGCGGCAAGTTTGGCACGGGCGCCTACACCGTATCCGGCGGCCTGCACGGCGTCGGCGTGAAGGCGGTGAACGCCCTGTCGAAGTGGTTGATTGCCGAGGTCAAACGCGACGGCAAAATCTACCGCCAATCCTATAAGGAGGGGCGGCCCACCAGCCCGGTGGAGGTGGTCGGCAAGACGAAAGAGGGGGACACCGGCACTAAGGTCACCTTTCTGCGCGACGACACGATCTTCACCGAGGACAACAGCTACAAGTTCGACGTGCTGGCGCAGCGCTTCCGCGAGATGGCGTTCATCACCCGCGGCGTGACGATCGTGTTCCGCGACGAGCGCGAAGATCGCGAGATGACCTTCTACTTCGAGGATGGCATCAGCGCGTTCGTCCGTTACCTCAACCGCAACAAGGAGACGCTGCATCCGGTCATCAGCGGCGAGAAGAAAGTGGGCAACATCGGCGTCGAATTCGCCATGCAATATACCGACGCCACGGCTCAGAGCGAGTTCTATTTCGCCAACACCATCAACACGCCGGACGGCGGCACGCACCAAACCGGCTTTCGCAGCGCGTTGACCCGCAGCCTGAACGATTACGCGCGCAAGGCTAACATCCTGAAGGAGAAAGACCCTAACCTCGACAGCCGTGACACGCTCGAGGGCTTGACGGCCATCGTCAGCATCAAGCATCCCGAGCCGCAGTTCGAGAGCCAAACCAAGGTCAAGTTGATGAATACCGACGCGAAGACGGCGGTCGAGCAGGTCGTGCGTGAGGCGCTGACGGAGTTTTTAGAACAGAATCCGCGCGAAGCAAAAGCCATCATCGAGAAATGTCTGATCTCGCAGCGCGCACGCGAAGCGGCCAAAGCCGCCGCCGAGCTGGTCAAGCGCAAGAGCGCGCTGGAGAGCGGCACGCTGCCCGGGAAGCTGGCCGACTGCTCTGAGCGCGATCCGGCCAAGTGCGAGTTGTTCGTGGTTGAAGGCGACAGCGCCGGCGGTTCGGCCAAGCAAGGGCGCGACCGGCACTTCCAAGCCGTCTTGCCGTTGTTCGGCAAGATCATGAACACCGAGCGCGCCCGCCTGGACAAGATTCTGCAGTCGGACGCGATCAAAGCGCTGATCAGCGCCATCGGCACCGGCGTGGGCGACCAGTTCAACCTGGACAATCGGCGCTACGACCGGATTGTGCTGATGACCGACGCCGACGTGGACGGCAGCCACATTCGCACGCTGCTGCTGACCTTCTTTTTCCGCTACATGCAGCCGCTGGTCGAACACGGCCACGTTTACATCGCCCAGCCGCCGCTGTTCCGCATCGAGGTGAAGAAGGGCGCTAAGGAGGTGCGCTACGTCTACAGCAACGAAGAGCGCGACAAGGTCTATGCCGAGCTAAAGCAGCGCGGCCTGGACGTGAGCAAGCCTACCGAGGTCGTCACCCAGCGCTACAAGGGGCTAGGCGAGATGAACCCGGAGCAACTGTGGGAGACGACAATGGACCCACAGCGGCGCACCATGCTGAGGGTGACCGTCGAAGATGCCGCTGAGGCGGACCGCACCTTTGACATGCTGATGGGGAATGCGGTGCCGCCGCGCCGAGCGTTCATCACCCGTCATGCGCGCGAGGTGCAGAACCTGGACATCTAAACCTGAGTAGGCGAGCGAACAAGCTCGCCTATGGAAGGCCGCTTGCCCCTGTTAAGAAATGCACCTCCTTCAGACTGCTTTTGCGCAGTCGGCCCTAGTGGCTCGGCGATGATATAACGCACGCCGATTCAGCAATCTCACAGACGACATCGAGACAGGAGGAGAAGGAGCACCATGTGGAAAGAGTTCCGAGAGTTCATCGCCCGTGGCAGTGTTGTGGACTTGGCCGTCGGTTTGATCATGGGCGCCGCGTTCGGGGCGATCGTGAACTCGCTCGTCAACGACATCGTCATGCCACCCATCGGCTTGCTCCTAGGCGGTGTCAATTTCTCTGATTTGTTCATTGTGCTCGATGGAAGGCAGTATGTCTCGCTCGTGGCTGCGCAGGAAAGCGGCGCACCGGTGATCGCCTGGGGGCAGTTTCTCCAGACGGTGATCAACTTCCTAGTCATCGCCGTCGCGATGTTCTTTCTGGTGCGCGCAGTGAACAAGATCTACAAGCAGCCGGCCCCGCCCCCCGCCGAACCGCCGGCAGAAATCAAATTGCTCACCGAAATTCGCGACCTGCTCGAGAAAAAGTGAGCCTTACACAGACCGGCTGCCTTGCGCGGCAGCCGGTCTGACCACTCCCGACAGGGCCCGAACCTGCGCCGCCACGTCGTCCGACGTGATGATGGATTCGCCGACCAGGATCGCATGTGCGCCCATGGCGGCGACGCGCACAACGTCGTCGGTGGTGAAGATGCCGCTCTCGGAGACGAGTGTGTAGTCGTCGGCGCGCGAGCCGGCGCTTAGGACGCGCGCCGCGCATCGCGCCGTGGTCTCAATGTCGGTGACGAACGTGCGCAAGTCGCGGTTGTTGACGCCGATCACTCGCGCGCCGACGGCCAGCGCGCGGTCGGTCTCACGCTCGTCGTGCACTTCGACCAGCGGCGTCAAGCCGAGTTCGCGCGCCAGCGCAAATAGGTCGCGCAGCGCAGCGTCATCAAGCGCGGCGACGATCAACAGCGCCGCATCGGCGCCGGCCGCGCGCGCCTCGTAGATCTGATAGGGATCGAGGATGAAATCTTTGCGCAACAGCGGCACATCCGCCACAGCGCGCACCTCCCTCAGGTGATCCAGCGACCCCTTAAAGAAGCGTTCATCGGTCAACACGCTGATGGCCGATGCGCCGTTAGCCGCATAGATGCGCGCCAGCGCTTCCGGCCGAAATGCGCCCCGCGCCAGCTCCCCTTTGGAGGGCGAGGCGCGCTTGATCTCGGCGATGAGGGCGACCCGCCCATCGGCTCGACGCAACGCTGCGGCGAAATCACGCGCGGGCGCGCCGGTCGTCTCGGCCAGGCGACGCACTTCAGCCAGCGGCACCTGACGTTTGCGTTGAGGCAGTTCGTCATTGCGCTTGTGTTCGAGGATGGTCTCTAGGATCGAGCGCTTGTCGCGATGCGTCATGACTGCGTCCGAATGGGTGATATGCCAGCAATGGTAACATCACGCGTCGAACTGTGAATGACGCACTTCATCCGCCGCCGATCGAGCTGACCGGCTGTCGGCGCATCGGCATACTGGCCGACACGCACATCCCACACCGATTGAGCGAGATGCCGTCGCGGGTGTACGAGCTGCTGCGCGGCAGCGATGTCATCCTCCACGCCGGCGACTTGGAGACGCCAGACATCCTGCCGCCGCTGCAAGCCATCGCGCCGACTTACGCCGTGCGCGGCAACTTGCACTGGCAGTTCAGCACCGGCCTGCACGATCAAGACCTGCCGCTGTGCGTGACGCTGCGCACAGGTCGGCACGTGATTTGGATGACGCACGGGCACATCAGCTTCGCCCACTCCGTGCTCGACAAGTTTGCCGGCATCGGCGGACGACATGCGCTCTCCCACATTAACCAAAAATTAATCGCCCGGTTGGCGCGCCTGAAGCCGCCCGAGGCGACGATTGTCGTGTTCGGACATTCGCATTTGAGCTGCGCAGTGCAGCGGGATGGCGCGCTATATTTCAACCCCGGCGCCATCTCTGCCTCGGCGGAGCGGCGCTCCAAAGAGTCGCCGCGCATCGGCCGGCTGACCTTGCACGAGGATGGACGTGTGGACTACGAATGGCAGGCGCTCGACGCCGTCGCATCGCCTGACGCTGAGACAATGACGCCGAGTTCGCCATGATTCCACTGAAGCTCGAGCTGAAGAACTTCATGGCCTACCGCGACGCGGAGCCGCTGGACTTCAGCGGGCTGCATGTCGCGGTGCTCACCGGCGAGAACGGCGCCGGCAAGAGCACATTGCTCGATGCGATCACCTGGGCGCTCTGGGGACAGGCCCGCGCGAAGCGCGACGATGAGCTGATCCACCAGGGCGCGACCGAGATGCGCGTCGCCCTGACCTTCAGCGAGGGCGAGCACATCTACCAGGTCGTGCGCACGCGCAGGATTGGCAAAGCCGCCAAAGGCAAAGTGCCGACCTCCAGCGGCACGCTCGACTTCTTTGTGAAAACCGCCGACAATGGCTGGATTACGCTCACCGAAGCGCGCATCGCTGACACACAGGAGAAGATCACCCGCACGCTCAATCTGACTTACGAGACGTTCATCAACTCGGCTTACCTCAAGCAGGGTCGCGCCGACGAATTCACGCTTAAGCCGCCGGCCCAGCGCAAAGCCGTGTTGAGCGAAATTCTTAACCTCGACATCTGGCAGATATACGAGGCGCGCGCCAGGGAGCGTCTTGCAGCCCTGGAGGAAGATCAACTCAAGCTTAAGGCCGAACTCGAACAGGCTGAAGCCGAGATCGCCCGCTTGCCCGAATACGAGCGCGCGCTGCAAGAAGCCCAGGCCGTCGCACAAGAGGCAGAACGCATCATGCAGCAGGCCGAGGCCGACGTGACCGAGATCGAGCGCCAGCGCGAACGCGCCCGGACGCTGCGCGCGCAGCAGACGCAGGTCGAGGCCCGCCTGCGTGGCCTAAAAGCCGAATTCGACAAGCTGTGCGCCGAGCGCGATCAGCATAAGGCACTGCTCCGGCAGTATCAGAGCGCGCTAAGCCAGCGCGAGGAGATCGAGCGCGGTTTCGCCGAGCTGGAGCAGGCGCGCGCGCTGAACGAGGCGCTCAACCTGAAGCTGGCCAGCATGGCCGGGCTGAACGAGCGCAAATACGCCGCCGAACGCCTCATCGCCGAGGCGCGCCATGCCCTGGAACGTGAACTGGCCGAGGCGCGCCGGCGGCTGAACGAGCTGCGCGAATTGACCGCCGACCCGTCGCTGGAAGCGAAGCAGCGCATGATGAGCGAAAAACTAGACCAGCTGATGGCCAACCAGCGCGAGCGCGAAGAACGCCAGCGCCAATTGAGCGAGGCGCGCGAGCGGCAGGGCGCAGCGAGGGCGCAGAACGAAGTCCTGCGCCAAGAAATGCGCGAACTCAAAGCGCGCATTGACGCGCTCAGCCAGGTGGGGGCGATCTGTCCGACTTGTGGACGCGAGTTGTCCGAAGAAGACCGCGCGCGCCTGCTGGCGGAATGGCAAGCGCGCGGCAAGGAGCGCGGCGATGCCTACCGCGCCAACGAAGCGCTGGTCAAGCAGCTTAACGAGCAACGCGCCGAACTGGAAGCGCAGATCGCTGCACTCGACCACGCGCTGCGCGAACTGCCGGCCCTTCAGCGCGAGCATGCCGCGTTAGCCGACCGCATCGCGCGCGCCCAGGAAGCCGAAGCGCAACTGCCGGCCGCCCAGGCAAAAGTGGATGAGCTGACGGAGCAGCTGGAGCAGCGCGACTATGCACACGACGCGCATCGCGCCTTGGCGGAAGTGATGCAGGAACTCGCCGAGCTGGGCTACGACGCTGCGGTGCACGACCGGCTGCGCCAGGACATTCAGGCGCGCCTGGCGCCGTATGCCGAGCGCAAGGCGCAGCTCGACCGAGCCGAGATCGCCATCGAAAGTGAGCAGCGCGCCCTGGACGCGCTCGACTTGCGCGAGGCGACGCTGCGGGAACAACAGGCTGAAGAGGAGAAAGCGCGCGCGGAACTGCAAACCGCGCTTGCCGATTGCGATCGCGCGCTGCGGCGCGAACCACAGGTGAGGGCGACGCTAGAGCGCGCCCGCGACGATTTCTCACGCGCGCAACGCAAGGTGGGCGAAGCCAATCAGCGTGTGCAGTCGGCGCAGGCCATGCGCGACGTGCGCGACCAGCTGTCCGCTGAACTGGCCGCTTGCAAGAAGCGGCAAGCCCTCTTCGAGGAACTGCGCGCCGCCTTCGGCAAGAACGGCGTGCCGGCCATGATCATCGAGAGTGTGCTGCCGGAGCTAGAGGCTGCCGCCAATGCCTTGCTGGGCCGCATGACGAACGGCCGGATGAACGTGCGCTTCGAGACGCAGCGGCTGACGCAAAAAGGCGAGACCACTGAGACGCTCGAAATTCGCATCAGCGACGAACTGGGCGAGCGCGCCTACGAGATGTTCAGCGGCGGCGAGGCCTTTCGGGTGAACTTCGCCATTCGCATTGCGCTGAGCCGTTTGCTAGCCCACCGCGCCAACGCCCGGCTACAGACGCTGTTCATAGACGAGGGCTTTGGCACACAAGACGCACAAGGTCGAGAACGATTGATCGAGGCGATCAAAGCGATCGAGAATGACTTCGAGCGCATCTTCGTCATCACCCACATTGACGAGCTGAAGGACGCCTTCCCGGCGCAGATCGAAGTGCGCAAGACCCCGCGCGGCAGCGTTGCGCGGGTGGTGTGATGGGTAGGCATGCCGCGCCTGTGAAATGAACAACTGCCGGTGGGTAAGCATCCCGCTGAGGCAGGCAATCTGCACCGAACGCAAGCGCGTATAGAATCGCGCTCATGCACGCGCCAATCGTCCCTATCGCTGCGCTTTCGCAACACGTCGGCCAGGTCGTCACGCTGCGCGGCTGGCTCTACAACAAGACCGGCAAAGGCAAGCTGGCCTTCTTGCAGGTGCGCGACGGCAGCGGCATCTGCCAATGCGTGGTCTTCCGGCCCAACGTCGGCGACGAGACTTTCGCCATCGCCGACAAGCTGCCGCAAGAAAGCAGCTTGATCGTGACCGGCGCCGTCCGTGCCGACGCGCGCGCGCCGGGTGTGCCGGGCGGCTACGAGCTGGACGTGCAATCGCTGCAGGTCGTCCAACGCGCCGAGGACTACCCGATTGGCCCGAAGGAACACGGCGTCGAATTCTTGATGGACCACCGCCACCTGTGGATTCGCTCATCGCGGCAGTGGGCCGTGTTGCGCGTGCGCGCCACGGTCATGCGCGCCATCCGCGCCTGGTTGGACAGCCACGGCTTCATCGAGGTGAGCACGCCCATCCTCACCCCTAGCGCCGCCGAAGGCACGACGAACTTGTTCGAGGTGGCCTACTTCGATGAGAAGGCCTATCTGGCGCAAACCGGCCAGCTCTACAACGAGGCCGGCATTTTCGCCTTTGGGCGGGTGTATTGCTTTGGGCCGACCTTCCGCGCTGAGAAGAGCAAAACCCGCCGCCACCTGACCGAGTTCTGGATGGTGGAGCCGGAAATCGCATTCTGCGACCTCGACCAGCTTTTGGCGATCGAGGAGGAATTCGTCAGCCACATCGTGCAGACATGCCTGCGCGAGAACGCCAATGAACTCAAGCTGCTCGGCCGTGACGTGAGCCGGCTGCAGCGCGTCATCCCGCCCTTCCCGCGCATCACCTACGACGACGCCGTGCGAACGCTGCAAGAGATGCACGCCCGGCTGATGGCCGGCGAGACTGTCGTCGCCTACGATGGCGCGCCGCTGCAGGGCATCGAGGACCCAGACCTGCTGCGCATCACCTGGGGCATGGACTTCGGCAGCCCGCATGAGACTGCGCTGACGCAGCTCTACGATAGGCCGGTGTTCGTCACCGGCTTCCCCAGCGCGGTGAAGGCGTTTTACATGGAACCGTATCCCGACCGGCCGGAAGTGTGCAAGAGCGCCGACCTACTCGCCCCCGAAGGCTACGGCGAAATCATCGGCGGCAGCGAGCGCATCAGCGATGGCGCGCTGCTCGAGCGACGCATCCGAGAACACGGTTTGCCGATCGAGCCTTACAAATGGTATGTCGAGCTGCGCAAATACGGCAGCGTGCCGCACAGCGGATTCGGCTTGGGGGTCGAGCGCACGGTGGCCTGGATCTGCGGCATCGAGCACGTGCGCGAGGCGTCGCCCTTCCCGCGACTGCTCAATCGTTTGTATCCCTAGCGCTGTAGCGAACGGGGCCAGGCGAAGGCAACACCCTGGGTGGGCGAAGTCACCGCCTTCGCCCACCCTTTTACGCGGGTCAACTGCGCTGGATCCAGGCCATGGCTTTATCGGCCAGTTTGTCCATGGCGCGCACGCTCATCTCGATGTGCTCCAGCTTGGTGTCCTCGATGGCGTTGTGTGAGATGCCGCGCAGGCTCTGCACGAACATCATCACGGTCGGCACGCCGGCGCGGGCGACCTCAGCCGCATCGTGCAAGGGCCCGCTGGGCATCTTGTGCGCTGCGCCGGCCACCTCCACGCAGCTGTCGTAGCACATCTTGATCAGGTCTTTGTTGAAGAGGATGGGCTCGATGCTCCAGATGTGGCTCCAGCTCACCTCGCACTTCTCCTCTTTGGCGAAGCGCTTGCTGGCCTTGACGGCATCGTTATACATGCGCGCCAACTTGCTCGCGCTCAAGTTGCGCTGATCGAGGGTGATATCGCACTCGCCGACGACGGCAGTGACGATGCCGGGCTTGGTGACGCAACTGCCGACGGTGCACACGCCGCCGTATTTGTTGGCGATGGGGCGAATTTCCAGCGCCAGCTTGGCCGCCGCTGCGAGCGCGTCGCGGCGCTTGTCCATTGGCGTGCTGCCGGAATGGGCCGCCTGGCCGACGAATTTGATGGCATGACGCTCGACGCCAAACGTGCCCAGCACAGCGCCCAGCGGCAACCCCAAGCTCTCCAAGACCGGCCCTTGCTCGATGTGCAGCTCCAAGTAGGCGGCGGCGTTCTTCAGCTCTTTCTTGCTTTTGCCCATCTGGTCAATATCCACGCCGCAGCGCCGCAGGGCGTCTTCGAGTCGGATGCCGTCTTTGTCGGTGCGGTTGCGGTCTTCGTTGGGCGTGCCGTGCCCGCTGCAAGCGCTGGAACCGAGCAGGCTGCGCCCGAAGCGCGCGCCTTCCTCGTCGGCCCAGTCCACCAACCGCACGGTGACCGGCGGCTTGCCCTGATACTGGTCGTTGATGCGGCGCAGCACCTCTAGGCCGGCGAGCACATTCAGGCAGCCATCCAGCCAGCCGCCGTTCGGCACGCTGTCCATGTGCCCGCCGATCAGCAGCGCCTGCTTGCTCTTGCCGGGCAAGGTGTACCAGGTGTTGCCGGCTTCGTCGTTGTGAATCTCTAAGGGCATTCCGCTGGCCTTTTCGCGCAGCCAATCGCGCGCTTTCAACCAGGTATCGGTCCATGCCACGCGCATCGCGCCGCCGGTGTTGGGGTCGCTGGTCAGCGCGCGCAGCTCCTGCAATTCTTGGACGGTGCGTTTAGGGTCTAGGGTGCTCATGGCGGGCATTCTAGCGCCGCGCCCGATAACTGCAAAGCGCATGAGCGCCCCATCTCAGCAATATATGAATATACAGATATTCGTATATAATGCTTATCGCCCGATGAATCAATTGATTCACCAGTTCAAAGCGGAATTCTTCAAGGCGCTGGCCCACCCGGCGCGCTTGGCCATCCTGGAGCAACTGCGCTCCGGGGAGAAGAGCGTGGGCGAGCTGCAAGCGAGCCTGAACGCCGACCAACCCACAATCTCCCAACACCTGGCGCGCTTGCGCAGGAGCGACCTGGTCCAGGCGCGCAAGGAAGGCACGACGACGTATTACGCCGTGCGCGATCCGGCCATCTTCGAGCTGATGGATGTCGCCAAGAAGATTTTCAACAACCAATTGGTGGATCGGCAGGCATTGCTGCGGCAATTGAGGAACGAGTCGCGCAGCCGGACCGGATGACGCGCGCTGCGCTTGGTCGGACACTTCACTCGATTCTTCAGAGGTCTTCCCTATGTCTTTGCTCTCGTCGTTCGTTCGCATGTTGCGTGAAGAGTTCGAGCGCTACAGTTGGGCCGTATTTCAAAAAGACCTGCTGGCCGCGCTGACGGTAGCGGCGGTGGCGTTGCCGCTGGCGTTAGCGTTCGGCATCGCTTCCGGCAGCACGCCGGCCGCCGGCCTGGTCACCGCCATCATCGCCGGCATCGTGATCGGCGGCCTATCGGGCGCGCCGTTCCAGATCAGCGGGCCGACCGGCGCAATGTCGGCCGTGCTCATCTTGGTCGCCAACCAGTACGGCCCGCAGGCGCTGTTGTTGGTGGGCGTGATGGCCGGCGCGATCATCCTGCTGATCGGGTTGTTCAAGCTGGGGCGCACTGTGCTGCTGATCCCGCGGCCGGTGATCACCGGCTTCACCAGCGGCATCGCTATCATCATCTTCGTTGGGCAATTGGGGAACTTCTTCGGCGCGAAGGTCGAACCGGCCGACATCCCCTGGCTAGCCGCGTTGGGCGTGAGCGAGGAGAGCACGGTGCTCAAGCTGCTCGGCTTCCTGCGCTTCGATTACCCGATCAACTGGCAGACGATGGCGACGGCCGGCATCGTGATCGCCATGATCTTCTTGCTGCCGAAGCCGATTAGCAAGCGCGTGCCCGGATCGTTGATCGGCCTGATCGTCGCTTCGCTCATCGTGCTGGCCTTCGGATGGCAGGAGCCGGTGATCGGCGAGATTCCGCGCAGCATCATCCTCGACCAGCGCCTGCGGTTGGATGCCTCGCTGTCGCAGGAGGCGCCGGCGCTGGTCGTTCCGGCGCTCAGCGTGGCTGCGCTGGGCGCGATCGAGTCGTTGCTCTGCGGCGCGGTAGGCAGCAAGGCTACCGGCAAGAAGATGGACGGCGACCAAGAGCTGATCGCGCAGGGCATCGGCAACCTGCTCATCCCGCTGTTCGGCGGCGTGCCGGCTACGGCGGCCATCGCCCGCACGAGCGTGGCGATCAACAGCGGCGGGCAAACCCGCCTGGTCAGCATCCTGCACGGCGTGTTTCTGCTGCTCTGCGCGCGCTTCCTCGGGCCGGTGCTGGCGCGCGTGCCGCTGGCGGCGCTGGCCGGCGTGCTCATGGCCACGGCGATCAAGATGAACGAGTGGGAGGAGATCCGCTGGATGTTCCGCCACCGCTTCAAGAGCGCCATTGCGTTGTTCTTCGTCACTATGTTGGCTACGGCGCTGCTCGACCTGACGCAGGCCATCATCATCGGCGTCGCGTTGAGCGCGTTGTTCTACATCTATCGCTCCAGCAACGTCTCGGTGACGCGCAAAGAGGTGGACGTGAAGATGCTGCAGGCGCGCGGCCACGCGATTGACAACACGCATCCCGATATTCAGGTGGTGTACATCACCGGCCCGCTGTTCTTTGCAGCGGTGCAAGCCTTCCGCCGCGAGTTCGGCGAACATCAATGCGCGCGGGTGCTCATCCTCTCAATGCGCGGCGTGCCGCTGATTGACGTGAGCGGACTGGAGCTGATCGAGGAGGTGCTTGAGGCGCAACACGCATGTGGCGGCGAATTGATGCTCTGCGCCGTGCAGCCGGCCGTGCGCGAGATGCTCGACCGCTCGCGGCTGACCGAGGAGATCGGCGCGCACAACATCTTCTGGGCCGCCGATGCCGCCATCATCGAGGCGAACCGCCGGCTCGGCGCAGCGTGAGCCACGCCGCGCGCGTCGCCCGCCTAAGCCGCCAACCAGGCCATTACCTTATTGGCCAGCCGGTCGAGGGCGCGCACGGAGAGTTCGATGTGCTCGACCGGCGTGTCCTCGTCCTTATTGTGCGAGAGGCCGCGCAGGCTTTGCACGAACAACATGACAGTGGGCACGCCGGCCCAGGCCATCTCGATCGCGTCGTGGCCGGGGCCACTGGGCATGCGATGCGAAGCGCCGGCGTTCACCTCGCGGATCGCCTCGTCGCACAGGTCCACCAGGTGCGGGTGGAAGAGCTGCGGGGGCGACTGGTAGATCGTGCGCCAGGTCACATCCACGCCTTCTTCCTCAGCGATGCGCGCGCCGGCCGCGCGCGCATCGTCCACCATCGCCCGCAACTGAGCGGCGTCAATGTGGCGCATGTCCAAGGTGAGCGCGCATTCACCGGCCACGGCGGTGGGAATGTCGGGCGTGTTGCGCACGCGGCCGTTCGTGCCCACGCCGCCGTAGCGCTTGGCGATCTCGCGCACCTCCAGCGCAAAGCGCGCCGCGGCCAGAAAAGCGTCGCGCCGCAGGTGCATAGGAAACCCGCCGGCGTGAGCGGCCATGCCGCTGAACGTGAGCTGATGCCGCTCGATGCCATAGCAGCCGGTCACCGCGCCGAGCGGCAAGCCCAGTGACTCCAGCACCGGCCCCTGCTCAACGTGCATCTCCAGATAGGCGCCGGCGTCGGCAATTTGCCGATGGGCCTGCTCTGCCGTCATCAAGTCCACCCCGTAGGCTTGCACGGCGTCGGGCAGCCGTACGCCGTCGGTGTCGGTCAGTCGGCTGACCCATTCGAGGTTCAACCGGCCGGCGACGGCGCTGGAGCCGAAGAGGCTACGGCCGAAGCGCGCGCCTTCCTCGTCGGCCCAGTCCACTAGGCGCACGGTGACTGGCGGCGCGCCCTGGCCGGCGATGCGCCGGAGCACCTCCAGGCCGGCCAGCACCCCCAGGCAACCATCCAGCCAGCCGCCGTTCGGCACGCTGTCGAGGTGGCTGCCGATGATCAGCGCGCGAGGCGATGCGCCGGGCAAGGTCGCCCAAAGGTTGCCGGCTTCGTCTTGTTCGACCGTCACCGGTAGTTCGGCCAGCTTGCGGCGATACCAGTCGCGCGCCTTGGCCCAGGTGGGTGTCCAGGCCACACGTTGCGCGCCGCGCTCATCGGAAGTCAAAGCCGCTAGCTCGCGCAGGTCGGCGATGGTGCGCTGTGGGTTCAGTGAAGAGGCGGACATGATACGGCAATTCTACGCCTGCATCACGTCCAGCGCCCTCGGATGGCGATGGAGCGGCGCTACGTGGGCGTGGCCGCTTGCGCCAGCGCGTCCAGCAGCGGCAGGGCGCACTGCATGCGTCCTGCGCCTGCGCCGAGCTTCTCGGGCAGGCAGAACGTGGTGTAAGTAACGCGCGAGGGTTCAACCTCGAACCAGCCGAGCACCGCCCTGCGCAGGTCAGGCCGATGGTCGGTGGCATTGTCACAAGCGAAACGCGCGAAGAAGTCCAGTACGGCGCGGCGCAGTTCGGGTGACAAGTACGCGCCGGCCTCGGTGGGTTGCGGGCTGGTCACGCGCGCCTCGGCATCGAAGGCTAAGTCGCCGGTGAGCACTTCCGGCCATCGGCTCGCCAGCGAGGGCACATCCTCCTGAAGCCCTGTGGGTTCGATGGTCAGCTTCACCGGCGCCGGAGCCGGAAGCTCGAACGCAAGCGCATAGAACGGCGCGCGCAGATAGGGGCGCGAGTCGCCTTGCTGAAGATAATAGGCGCGCTGCCAGACGGAGGCGGTGTAACCATGGATCGAGCCGCGCAAGGTGGGGCGCTGCTTGCGGAGCGCGACTGCTCTGGACGGTTCGTCCACATCCTCCCAGGCGCCGTCCCCCGTGGGCGACAACCCCAGCATCTCCGCCATGCGCCGCTCTTCGCCGCTGTTCCGTTGCCACAACCACAGCAATGCGCCTGCGCTGCCCAGGAGCAGCGTCAACCAGCCAATGCCCTTCATAAATTGCCTGCGTTTCATGCGCGATGCTACGCATCATACATTAGGATGCGCATCTTTCATCGCGGACTCAGCAATTTCACGAGAAACTGCCCGACCGCATGCGCGCCAAACGGATCGCCCAAACCGGAGCGAAGCCCTGGTGCGCTTCATCCATGGCGACAAGGATGCGCTCGCGCGGTTCGTTTGCGTGCGAGGCACCGCGAGGTGGTCTGCCGCGAAACTGCGCGCGTTGCGCGATTCGAGTAAGCAGGCGGCATCTGGGAAGTGACATTAAACAAAAACTGTGCAAACGTTCATATGGCATTAAGACAACTGAATTAATCATACCGGTCAGTCTGATTGTGAGTCAGGCGTCGATCATCGGTGTAAGCAGGCGCAGACCAGGCAGGCAGCCCGTCGCGCTGGGCAGCGCAGAGGATACCCGACGCGCCATCTTCCAGCACGCCATGCGCCTGATCAACGAGCGCGGTTACGAGGCAGTTTCTATGAGCGACATTGCGCGCGCGGCCGGGCTGACCAAGGCGACGCTGTACTACCACTTTCCGAGCAAGGCCGACCTGCTCACCGCAGGCGCGCTAGACCTTCTGCGTCGCGTGCGGCGCGACATCGAGCGCATCGTCAACGACCGGTCGCTCAGCGCGCGCCAGCGCCTGGAGCGCTTGGCGATGGAACGGCAACGCCGGCCGCTGGCTGCCACTTACAACGCCGCCATGATGGACGCCGCGATGCGCCAGTTGAGCGCAGAGCAGCAAGCGCAGTTGCGGGAAGCGTTCGCGCAGCTCAACGAGCCGCTGCTTCAACTGGTGAAGGAGGGCATCGCTGCGGGCGAGCTGCGCGCCATAGACCCGGAGGTCATCGCCTTGGCCTTTCGCCGGCTGTTCACCGAGTCAAGTGGCTCATCCCCCGACGAGGATCGCGCGACGTTGACCCGCGCGCTGCTCGAAACGTTCTTCCATGGCGTGGCCGGTGCGCGGCAGGCTTAGCAAGCTCATAGGACAGAAATCGGTTTCATCTTTCCATCTGATTCCCGAGGACGCGAGAGGAGAGCATACGATGCTTAACAGAAAGGTTAATCCTGCGCAATCAAATAACAGCGTCGGACGCGGCGCGTTGACGTTTATCTTCATCACGGTTTTCATTGACCTGCTGGGGGTAGGCATCCTCATCCCGATTACCCCGTTTATTGTGCGTCAATTCAACACCGACGCGCTGACCGTGGCCTTGCTCAGCGCCTCATATTCGCTCTTCCAGTTTGCTGCGGCGCCGTTGCTGGGCTGGCTCAGCGATCGCTACGGCCGACGGCCGGTGTTGCTGCTCAGCCTGTTCGGCACGGCGATCGGCTATTTCGTCTTCGGCGCGGCCGGCGCGCTCTGGCTGCTGTTCCTGGCCCGCATCATTGACGGCATCACCGGCGGCAACATCTCGATCGCGCAGGCGTTCATCGCCGACGTCACGCCGCCAAAGGATCGCTCCAAGGCCTTCGGCCTGATCGGCGCTGCTTTTGGACTGGGCTTCATCATCGGCCCGGCGCTGGGCGGCGCGCTGAGCAACATCAGCCTTTCTGCGCCGGCTTACTTCGCGGGCGCGCTGGCCCTGGCCAACGTCGCGCTGGGTTACTTCATCCTACCCGAGTCGCTGCCCGTTGAGCAGCGCACGCGCGAACCTTTTGCCTTGGCTAAGGTCAACCCCGCCGGCGCGCTGTGGGACGCGCTCAAACGCCCCAACCTGACGGCGCTGCTGCTGGCTGTGTTCGGTTTCAACTTTGCCTTCTCCGGCTTGCAAAACAACTTTTCGCTCTTCACGCTGGAGCGATTTGACTGGGGGCCGAATGAGAACGCGATCTTGTTTAGCTTCGTCGGGGTGGTCGGGGTGATCATGCAAGCGGCCATCGTCCGGCGCTTGGTGCCGCGTTTTGGCGATCGTCGGCTGGCCATCTTCGGCATGGGCTTACAGGCAGTCACCTACATGCTGATCGCCTTTGCGCCACAGGCCTGGATGCTCTTCCCAGTGCTCGGCGCGCTGAGCGTCGGCAATGGCTTGACCACGCCGACGTTGACCGGCATGGTGTCGAATCAGGTATCGCATCAGGAGCAAGGCAGCATCCTGGGGGTGACGCAATCGCTCAACGCGCTCACCCGCGTGTTTGGTCCGCTATGGGCTGGCCTCGTCTTCGACACCATCGGCATCGGCGCCCCCTACTGGACCGGCGCGATCTTCATCGCAATTGCGCTGGCGCTGGTCATCGGCAGCAAGCGGGCGACGCTGAGTGCGCAAGGCGCGCCTGCGCGGTCTGCGGTCGGCATACAAGTGGCCGGGAAGTAATAGCATACCGTGCGTCCCGCCGGCCCCCGGCGGGACGCACGATGCTTCGCGCGCCCTGGCTGCAGCTGCAATCGGCGCAAGTGTGAACGCATCAGCGAAATAGCCGATAATCTGCGCCGAAGGCGCGATGTCCCATCCCCCTCTCGGCAACTTGCACCCTTTTATCTCGGCCATCGCCGAGGGCCATTCACCGACGCTGTCTTTCCTCAACCCATGGTTCACCGACTTGCACGCTTGGCGCCAGGCAGCGCGCGCCAAGGCGCTGGAGTTGCTGCGCTATGCGCCGCCGCCCGTCCAGCCTAATCCTCAGGTGATCGAAGTGGTGGACAAGGGCGACTATGTGCGCGAGAAGGTGCTCTTCTCCAGTGCGCCCTGGTCGCGCGTGCCGGCCTACGTGTTGATCCCTAAAGGGCTAAGCGCGCCCGCGCCCGCCATCGTCGCGTTGCACGACCATGGCGGCTACTACGTGCACGGCAAAGAGAAGCTGGTGGAGACCGAGCGAGAGTCGCCGCACTTGGTCGCCTATCGCCAGAGCGGTTACGGCGGGCGCGCGTTCGCCGACGCGCTGGTCCGGCGCGGCTACGTCGTGATCGTCATTGATGCGTTCTACTGGGGCGAACGCCGGCTGGATTTGCAACAGGCGCCGCCGGAGCTGGTGAAAGAGATGCAGCGCCGCGCGCAATTCAAGACCGGCGTAGCCGGCGTGAACGAAACCTACAGCCTGCTGGAGGAACTGGTGATGCGACACATCGTCGCCGCCGGGGCGACGTGGATGGGCATCCTGGCCCACGACGACCGCGCCAGCGTGGACTATTTGGCCTCACGCCCGGAGGTGGACCGCGAGCGCATCGGCTGCATTGGCTTCTCCATGGGCGCCATGCGCGCAAATTGGCTGTTTGGCGCCGACTCGCGCGTCAAGGTTGCCGTCTCGGTCGGCTGGATGACCGACTGGCGCGAGCTGCTGCCAGAGCACATCGCGCGGCACTCCTGGGCGCAATACGTGCCCGGCCTGGCCGGCTGGCTGGAGCTGAGCGACGTGGCCGCGATGGGCATGCCCGGCGCGCTGATGGTGCAACAGTGCGCCCAGGATGCGCTCTTTCCGCTGGCGGGCATGCAGCACACGTGCGACCGGCTCGCCGCGCTCTACGCCAAGGCCGGCCTGTGCGAGCGTTTCGCCTGTCGCTTCTACGACGCGCCGCACCAGTTCAACGTCAAGATGCAGGAGGAAGCATTCGCCTGGCTGGATCGCTGGCTCAAGTGAACGAAGGGACGGCTGGGACATCGCGACCGACCGCCGCCACGACAGGCCGGATGACACCGGAGAAGTGGCTACATGGGTGAATCTTGGATGAGGCGCATCCTACGACCGGACATTGGACTAGCGAATTCGGCGATACTTCGAGCCGAAGCGATGTTCGACCGGTTCGGCAACCCACTGTGGGCGTTGATCGGCCTGATAGACGCGATCGAGTTCGCGCTGCAGCCACCGCGTCCCCGCCGCATCAACCCTAAGGATGCCTGGTTCTACACCGCCGAGTGGCGTCGCGCCGAGCGCGATGTCGAAGACGACCTAAAGGCCGGCCGCTACCAGGACTTCGCGAGCATAGAGAGCCTGATCGCTGTTCTGAAGCAGAACGACCCCACCGCGCAGTTGGAGCAGGCCGATCGTCTGGCAACGGCGCTGCGCCGGTATAGGAGGCGCCGGTGATCTTCCGCGTCACTGCCCGCTTTTTGCAGGCCTTCGACGCGCTCGACGCGCGGACGCAGGCGCAGGCGCTGTTGGCCTTGCGCGGCTTCGCGCAGTCGCCTCGCCAACCCTCGCGCGACGCGCGCATCGTCAGTGATCCCGACCCCCGCAAGACCGAGTGTGACGTGTGGGACCTGCCGTTCGGCAACGGTTACCACCTCACCTATTCCTTCCTCGCCGACGACGACCCCGACCACTTCGTCTGCGTGCTGCGCAACATCGGCCGGGGCGAGGGCTGAGCGTCGCTAATGGCGCTCCAACCGACCTCTGACGTTTCACTAATGCCGGTCGCTATAATCCTCGTGACTGTAACGCAGCACACACCGTCGCTGCGCCGGATGCTTGCGAGCGAACGGCCGACAACGGCGTCGGAGCGGTGTGCGCGAGCGGGAATGTGCTGCTTGTGTAGAGTGATGTAGTGTAGTGTGATTTGTGGTGTTTGGGAAGTTGGATCACCGGTCATCGATCCTCGGCTGTCAAACGGCTCCGATCCCTGACCCCTGATCCCCGATCTCCTTGAGCTTGATCGAACATGATGAGATTTGACCGATTTACCGAACGCGCGCAGGATGCTGCCGCGCGCGCTTATGAAGTGCTGAGCCGTTACGGACACAGCCAGATAGATACCGAGCATCTGCTGTTGGCGCTGCTCGAACAGCCTGAAGGCGTCGTGTCCCAAATTCTGGAGACGCTGGGCGTGGATGTGAACGTGATGATCGGCAAAGTGGATGAGGAGCTGCGCAAGTCACCCAAGGCCACGATCTACGGCGGCGCCTCGGCACAGATCTTCATCACGCCGCGCGTCAAGCGCATCCTGGACGTGGCCAACGAGGAGGCCAATCGCTTCAAGGATGAGTACATCAGCACCGAACATCTCTTCCTGGCCATCAGCACCGAGCGCAACACGCCGGCCGAGCGCATCCTGCGCGAGATGGGCGTCACCCGCGACAAGATCAGCGACGCGATTAAAGACCTGCGCCGTGGCCAGCGGGTGACCGACCCCAAGGCGGAGAGCAAATACCGCACTCTGGAGAAATACTCGCGCGACTTGACCCAGATGGCCAAGGAAGGCAAACTCGACCCGGTCGTCGGCCGCGACGAGGAGATCCTGCGCGTGATCCAAGTGCTCAGCCGTCGCACCAAGAACAATCCGGTGCTGATCGGCGAAGCCGGCGTCGGCAAGACGGCCATCGTCGAGGGCCTGGCGCAGAAGATCGTCAGCGGCGATGTGCCGGAAATCCTGCTGGGCAAGCGCGTGGTGGCGCTCGACCTGGCTGCGATGGTGGCCGGCTCGCGCTTCCGCGGCGATTTTGAGGAGCGCCTGAAGGCCGCCATGGAAGAAGTGGTGCGCAGCGAAGGCGAGATCATCCTGTTCATTGATGAGCTGCACAACGTGGTGGGCGCCGGCAACGGCGCCGGCGCGATGGACGCCAGCAACATGCTCAAGCCGGCCCTCGCCCGCGGCGAGCTGCAGGCCATCGGCGCAACCACCCTGGACGAATACCGCCGCTACATCGAGAAGGACAGCGCGCTGGAGCGCCGCTTTGCGCCGGTGTTCGTGGACGAACCGAGCGTGGACGAGACTATCGAGATGCTGCGCGTGCTGCGCGACCGCTACGAAGCGCATCACAAAGTCAGCATCTCCGACGCCGCAATCGTCGCTGCGGCGAGGTTGTCGGCGCGCTACGTCACCGACCGCAAACTGCCCGACAAGGCCATTGACCTGATAGACGAAGCCGCGGCCAAGCTGCGCGTGGCGCTGTTCACGCTGCCGCCCGACCTGAAGGCCAAGAGCAAGGAGTTGGAACGGTTGCGCGCCGAGGAGGAAGCCGCCGCGGCGGCGCAGGACTACCAGAAGGCCGCCGAGCTGAAGACGCACCGCTTGCGCTTGCAGCAGGAGTTCGACCAGCAGCGCGAGAAGTGGGCGACCGAAAAGAACCTGGACGAGGTGGTGGACGAGGATGACATCGCCAGCGTGGTCGCCCAGTGGACCGGCATCCCCGTCAACCAGATGATGGAGGCGGAGAGCGAGAAGCTGTTGAAGATGGAGGAGCGGCTGCACGAGCGCATCGTCGGCCAGGACGAGGCCATCCGGGCCATTAGCGACGCCATCCGCCGCGCGCGCAGCGGCCTGAAAGATCCCAATCGGCCGATCGGCTCGTTCATCTTCCTCGGCTCGTCGGGCGTGGGCAAAACCGAGCTGGCCAAGGCGCTGGCCTGGTTCCTGTTCGACGACGAGAACGCGCTGGTGCGCGTGGACATGAGCGAATATCGCGAAGGGCACACCGTCAGCCGATTGTTCGGCGCGCCGCCCGGCTACGTGGGCTATGAGGAGGGCGGCCAACTCACCGAGCGCGTCCGACGGCGGCCGTATCAGGTGGTGCTGTTCGACGAAATCGAGAAGGCGCATCCCGATGTGTGGAACGCCCTGCTGCAGATCCTGGACGACGGCCGGCTGACCGATGGCCAAGGGCGCGTGGTGTACTTCAACAACACCGTCATCATCATGACCAGCAACCTGGGCACGGAATACGTGCGCAAGGGCGGCACGCTTGGCTTCATCAAGCCGACCAGCGAGGATGAAATGAAGATGGTCGGCGACCACAAGAAGATCGAAGACGCGCTCAAGCGCACCTTCCGGCCGGAGTTCCTCAACCGCGTGGATGAGATCATCGTCTTCTCGCCGCTGTCGCTCGAGGATGTGGAGAAGATCGTCGAGCTGCAACTGCGCGAAGTGCGCGAGCGGCTGATGGAGCGCGGCATCCAGATTGAGCTGAAGGAGGGCGCCCGCAAGTGGCTGGCGCGTCAAGGCTACGACCCCAACTTCGGGGCGCGCCCGCTGCGCCGCGCCATGCAGAAGCACGTCGAAGGGCCGCTGAGCGTGCAGTTGCTGCAGGGCAAGTTCAAGGCCGGCGATTGCATCATCGTGGACGTCAAGGCCGGCGGCGACGGGCTGGAATTCATGCGCGACGGTGCCTCGGACGAGTCAACCCACGCGGAAGAGCGGACGCCTGCGCTGGTCGCCGGCAACGGGCAAGCCGGCGACGAAGACCCAGCGCCCGCGCGCTGATCAGACTGCCGCGCCACGTCGCCGCGCGATCAAACTTCCGAAACCGCAAGGATTTCGGAAGTTTCTTTTCTATTTCTGGTAACATCCCTCGCGGAGGCCTTTCCTTATCATGTTCAAGCAGATCGCAGATGTTAAACAGGGGTTGTTGGAGCAGCGCTACATCGCATCAGACGAAATCGCGACGGTGGTCTTTTTGGCCGAGCAGATGGGCAAGCCGATCCTGGCCGAGGGGCCGGCCGGCGTGGGCAAGACTGAACTGGCCAAGGCCTGGGCTGCGGCCAGCGGGCGCGAGTTGATCCGCCTGCAATGCTACGAGGGCCTGGACGAATCCAAAGCGCTCTACGAATGGGAGTACTCCAAGCAGATGCTCTATACCCAACTGTTGCGCGATAAGCTGAGTCAAATCATGGGAGAGGCCACCACGCTCGCCGAAGCTGCCGACGCGCTGAGCAAAGAGGAAAACGTCTTCTTCTCCCGGCGCTTTTTGTTGCCCCGCCCGCTGTTGCGCGCGCTGATGAACGACAAGCCGGTGGTGCTGCTGATTGACGAAATTGACCGCGCCGACGCGGAGTTCGAGGCCTTCCTGTTAGAGATCCTCAGCGACTTCCAGGTGAGTGTGCCGGAGCTGGGCACGATCAAAGCCAACCACCAGCCGATGGTCGTGCTGACCAGCAACAACACGCGCGAGCTGAGCGAAGCGCTCAAGCGCCGCGCGCTGTATCTCTTCGTGGATTACCCTTCGTTCGAGTCGGAGCTGCGGATCGTGCAGATGCGCGCGCCGGACCTGGCGCCGCAAGTGGCCCGGCAATGCGTGGAGATCGTGCAACGCCTGCGCGGACTGGACTTAAAGAAGGCGCCCAGCGTCGCCGAGACGGTGGACTGGGCCAAAGCGCTCGTCGCCATCAACGCTAAGCACCTCGACGAGAAGACGCTGAACGACACGCTGACGGTCATCTTGAAGCACGAGAGCGATATTCAACGCGCCCGGCGCGCCCTGAGCGGCGGCAAGCGCGGACAAGACCTTGGCGTGAGGTAGTTGGCAGGGGGCACATCAGCCCCTGGCCCTTAATTTTGGCAAGAGATGGAAGAGAGAATAGTCGAATTCATCAGCGCGCTGCGCTCAAGCGGCGTGCGCGTGTCGCTGGCCGAATCGGCCGACGCGATGAAGGCCATCAGCGCCGTCGGGGTGATGGATCGCCAGACGTTCAAGAACGCGCTGAAGGCGACGTTGGTCAAAGAACCGGCGGATGTGCCGTCGTTCGAGCAGCTCTTTCCGCTGTACTTCGGCCACGAAGGCCCGCCCATGCAACCGCCGCAGGGCCTGAGCCAAGAGCAGCAGGAGCAGCTCCGCCGCGCCATCGAGCAACTGCGCGAGCAGCTCCGCCAACTGATGCAGATGCTGGCCCAAGGGCAACAGCCCACGCGCGAACAGATGCAACAGTTCGCCCAGAAGGCCGGCATCAATCGTGGCATGCGCGGCAACCGGCAGGTGCAGGAATGGCTGACCGAGCGGATGCTGCGCCAGATGGGGCTGACGCCTGAACAGGTCAAGGACGCGCTCGAAGCGCTGATGAAGCAGCTCAAACAACAGGGCATGAGCGCCGAAGGCCGGCAAGAAGTGCGCGAGACGGTGGAAGGCAACGCCGAGGCGCTGCGCGAGCAGGTGGCGCGCTTCGTCGGGCAGAGCCTGCTCAACCAGCCGGACGACAATCCGCGCCGGCAGCGCATTGACGACCTGATGAACCGGCCGTTGTCTTCGCTGAGCGAGGCCGAAGCGGACGAGCTGCGCAACCACGTGCGCCGACTGGTGGCCCGGCTGCGCTCGCGGGCTGCGCTGCGCATGCGTCGCGGCAAACAGGGCCACTTCGACGCCAAGGGCACCATCCGCTACAACCAGCGCAACCTGGGCGTGCCGATCGAGCTGAAGATGAAACGCCGCCACCTCAAGCCCAAGCTCACGGTCATCGTGGACGTCTCGACCTCCATGCGGCCGGTGGCCGAGTTCATGCTGCGCATGGTCTACGAGATGCAGGATCAGATCAGCAAGGCGCGCTCGTTCGCCTTCATCAGCGACATGCACGAGATCAGCATGATCTTTGCCGAGAACCGGCCGCAGGACGCGGTCGAGATCGTCCTGCGCGAGCTGCCGCCCGGCTACTACAACACCGATTTGGGTCACAGCCTGAGCACGTTCTGCGAGAAGTTCTCCGATTCAGTGGACAGCCGCACCACGCTGATCTTCGTGGGCGATGGACGCAACAACTACAACGACCCGCGCGCCGATCTGGTGCAGATGCTGCGCATGCGCGCGCGCAGGGTGATCTGGTTCAACCCGGAGCCGCCCTACCAGTGGGGGCACGGCGACAGCGACATGCTGGCCTACGCGCCGCTATGCCACGCCGTGCACCAGGTGGCGACGCTCAAGCAATTGGCCGACGCGATTGACGATTTGTTCCAAAACCGGTGACCGGCTCATCGCAGACATCGCCGCACAACCTTCGGCCGGCGTTGCGCGTGGGAGTAATTGCCGGCCTGACCTTGGCGCTGGCCGCCATCGCGCAGCAAGCGCCTTCGTCGCCCGGCATGCGCGCGCTGGGCACGTTCATCATCATGATGGGGTTCGGCATTGCCGGCTATTTCGCCGCTCGTCGCAGCGGCGCGCTGCACCGCAACGCGGGCTACAGCGTCGGCGCCCTGAGCGGGCTGATCGCCGGCCTGTGCGTCTCTTGCGCCTTCGTCGCGGCTTCGCTGCTCCAGTCGTTCGACCCGGCAAACATCGAGCGATTGCAGGCCGAAGTCGCGCAGCAGCTCTCCCCGATGCAGTTCCGACAAATGGAAGCGGCGAACATTGACCTGCGCACCCTCACGCAGTTCTCGCTGGCGCTGAGCGTTGCCTGCTGTGGGCTGGGCTTCCCGATCGCGGGCCTGACGCTGGGCGCCTTGGGCGGCGCGAGCGGCGCAATGCGCAACCATCGCTCTCAAGCATAAGCAACTATGAAGAAGGTTCGCACCCCGTCACAGGTCGAGGCGGCGGCGACGGCTCGCAAGCGCGCGCTGTTCGTCGCGACGATCGGCGCCGCCGTCGGCGTCATCATGCTGCTGTTGTCCAGCACGTTCTTGGCGCTGCATTGCGTCGTTGCGGCAGCCGTCGCTTTGTCGGGCGGCATTGCCGCAGCGCGCGCAGCCATCCCGATCGAGCCGCAGTCCTTCCGCTCCGCCGGCGTCACCGGCGGCATCTATGCCGCGCTGGGCTATGCCCTGCCGTTCATGCTCTACAACTTCGCCCGTTACCTCAGCGTGAACGATCAGGCCGTGGCCGAGCGCGCCGCCGAACTCACGCCGGATCAGATCGCGATGATGGAACAGTTCAACGTCGTGCTCGGCGCGGAGTTCTTTCGCGGGCAGGACGTCAGTTACATCTTCGGCTATTTGCTCTTCGCCTTGCTGTTCGGCTGGATCCTCGGCATCGTGGGCGGCGCGCTGGCCAAGCGCCAGATGAGTTGACGCCCGCGCGACGCGACCGCGCGGCTTTTGCGCGCGCCGATGCGACGCGCTTAGCGTTGCCACACCAACCTGTGGTAACGTCTGAGTCAAGATACATCCCTCTTGACCGACGGCCCTACGACGGCGCATGTTGAGTCACCGAGGAACAACTACGAAAGGCAGGTAAATCAGGTCGCCGTGTCACTTATCCAATCCGCTTCAACCTTATCGAAGACGACGTTCGAATCTCCGGTCATCCCGGCAGTCAAGCAAACCCCCGTTCGATCCGTGCCCTTCACCAAGCAGTACGGCTTTCGCCGAACGGTGGTGCAGCGCGTCGAAACCTTCCTGAAGGAGAACAATCTGCGCGCGCGTGACTTGCCGGCCATGTACGTCAAGTCGGCCATCTGCCTGAGCTGGTGGGCGATCAGCTATGGGTTGATGCTCTATAGCGGCGTCGCCGGCTGGCACTTTCTCGTCACGCTGTTCTTCGCGATCTCATTTGGGCTGGCGACGAGCGGCATCGGCTTCAACATCATGCACGACGCCAACCATAACGGCTACTCCAATCGGCCGTGGGTGAACCGTTTGCTCGGCTTGACCGTCGAGCTGGTTGGGCTGAGCAACTTCATTTGGCGGCAGCAACACAACATTTGGCATCACACCTATACCAATATCGCCGGCCTGGACGAGGGGTTGGAGATGGACGGCTGGGTGCGCAACAGCCCGCGCGACATCTGGAAGCCGATTCACCGCTTCCAGCATCTGTATGCGCCGATCGTGTATGCGCTGGCCGGCGTCGGTCTACTGATCGGCCGCAACTTCCGGGTGTATTTCACCGGCAAGTCGGGCGACACCTTTCGATATCCGCCCATGTCGCGCAACGACAAAATCGTGTTCTGGATCGGCCGCTTGATCAACTTGATGGTGTATCTGGTGTTGCCGGCGCTGGTGTTCGGCGTCGGCGGGGCGCTGGTTATCTTTGCCGTCACGTCCATCGTCACCGGCTTCGTCATGGCCGTCATCTTGCAGATGGCGCACGTGATGGACGATGTGGAGTTCCCCGAGCCGACGGGCGACCCGCTCAAGATCGAGAATGAGTGGGCGATCCACGAGGTGCAGACCACGAGCAACTTTGCGCCGAACAATCCCGTTCTGAATTGGTATGTGGGCGGCTTGAACTACCAGATCGAGCATCACCTCTTTCCGCACATGTGCCATCTGGTGTATCCGAAGATCGCGCCGATCGTGAAGGCGACGTGCGAGGAGTTTGGCCTGACCTATCGTTGCTATCCCACTTTCCGCGCCGCGCTGAAGAACCACTGGCAATCGCTGCGGGAGTTTGGCCGGCAACCCGCATGATTGTGTTGAGGTTATGCGGAGGCAACACCTCCGCCTAACCATCCCCGATCTGGCCGCTCGCGTTACTCCTGCACTGCTATCATCCGCACTAGATAGTCGCTGCCGGAGAGCGCGATCGCTTCATCGCCGCCAGCCGGGCGTCCGCGCCGCGTGAGATTTTTGGCCTTTAGCGATTTGGTGTTTTTCTTGAAGGTGACGTAGACGATGGTGTCGTCCGGCGCGGCGATCACTGCGTCGGCGACGGTGACATCGTTCGCCAGTTTAGCGGTGAGCACGCCTTTGCCGGCGCGGCCTTGAACCGGATACTCCTTGAGGGCCACGCGCTTAGCGCGCCCATCGGTTGTGCCGATCACGACTTCGATAGCCTTGTTCGCTTTATCCACAGCAACCAAGCTGGTTACAATGTCGCCGGATCCGAGCTTGATGCCGACGACGCCGGCGGCGGGCAAGCCCATCGGCCGCACCTCGTCTTGCTTGAAGCGGATGGCCATGCCCTGCTGGGTGAACAGCATCAGGTCTTCGTGGCCCTGAACTAAACGCGCGCCAATCACGCTGTCGTCCTCGGCTACGCCGATGGCCGTGAAGGCTTGGCCGGGCACGCCGGGCAAAATGCCGGCTGCGCTGCGCTTGACCATCCCGTTAGCCGTAGCGCATACCATGTAGGGGCCGGATTCGTCATCGCCTTTCTTGATCGCCGCGCGATCCACCGCGAACGCGCCGACTACTTCGTCGTCCGGAGGGAAGGCGCTGATGGCACTGAGCGACGCGCCTTGGCCGCGAGTCACGTCCTCTTGCGGCAGCGCGCCCACGCTGAGCGCCACCCCTTTGCCCGATGCCCCAATCACGTACACCATCTCCTTGGTGTATGCCCTGACGATGGCGGCCGGGGCCACTTCGGCGGCGCTGGTCACTCGCGGCGGCTCGCTCACACGCCCGATTTTGCCGTTCTGCCCGATGATCACGTAGGCCGCCTCGTTGCCGATCAACTCATGCGCAGTCAGTGGGAGGTCGTCGGTCGCCGGTTGGCGGTTGCCGGAAGCCGCCTTGCGGTTCTTTCCAACCTCTGTCTTCTGCTTCCTGCCCTCTGACGCCTGGCCCGCGCTACCCGCTCCCCGACCTTTGACCTTCGCCCCTGTCTCCGTCCGGCCCACGATTGTGGTGCGCCGGCTGTCGCCGTATTTGTCCTTTAGCGCCTGCAACTCCTCCTTGATCACGCCCAGGATCTTGATGGGGTTCTTGAGCAAGTCTTCAAGGTATTTGATCAGCTTGCGCTTCTCGGCCAGCTCCTCCTCCAGCCGTTTGCGGTCGAGTTGGGTCAGCCGGCGCAGCGGCATATCGAGGATCGCTTGCGCCTGCACTTCGCTGAATTGGAAGCGCTGGATCAGCCCTCGCCGCGCTGCGTCGGTATCGCGTGAGGTGCGGATCAGCTTGATGATCTCGTCAATGATGTCGAGGGCTTTGACCAGGCCTTCGAGGATGTGGGCGCGCCGCTGCGCTTCGTCTAGGTCAAACTCGCTGCGCCGTTTGATGACGACCAGCCGATGCTCGATGAAGACCTGCAACATGCGGCGCAGCGGTAGGATGCGCGGCTCGCCGTTGACTAACGCCAGCATGATCACGCCGAACGAGGTGCGCATGGCGGTATGCTTGTAGAGCGCGCTCAGCACTTGTCGCGGGTCGTCGTTTTTGTTGACGTCGATCACGATGCGCATGCCGCGCCGGTCGCTCTCGTCGTGGATGTCGGTGATGCCGGTGATTTTGCCGTCGCGCACCAGGTCGGCGATGCGCTCGATCAGAGCCGACTTATTCACTGCGTAGGGCAGCTCGGTAACGACGATGTGGTTGCGCCCGCGTGCGCCCTCCTCAAAGTGCACCTTGGCTTGCACGGTGATCTTGCCGCGGCCGGTGGCGTAGGCCGATTTGATGGCGTCGCCGCCTTCGATGCGCTCATCATAGCGAAAGGCGATGCCGCCGGTGGGGAAGTCGGGGCCTTTGACGAACTGCATCAGCTCATCCACATCAACCTCGGCTTCGGGCAACAGCCACTGTTGCAGTTGCTTGGCTGCGCCGCGCTTAGCGGCGATGCGGTCGATCATGAATGCGATCGCGTCCACGATCTCATTCAGGTTATGCGGCGGGATGTTGGTGGCCATGCCGACGGCGATGCCGGTCGCACCGTTGAGGATCAGGTTGGGCAGCGCCGACGGCAGGACGGTCGGCTCGCGCGCGGTGCCGTCGTAGTTATCGGTGAAGTCAACGGTGTTCTTCTCCAGGTCGCTCAGCAGATCCATGGCCGGCCGGCTGAGGCGCGCCTCGGTGTAGCGCATGGCCGCCGGCGGGTCGCCATCCACGCTGCCGAAGTTGCCCTGGCCATCCACCAGTGGGTAACGCATCGAGAAGTCCTGCGCCATGCGCGCCATGGCTTCGTAGACCGACTGGTCGCCGTGGGGGTGGTACTTGCCCAGCACATCGCCGACGATGCGCGCGCTTTTGCGATAGGGCGCATCGGGGCGCAGGCCGGTGTCGTGCATCACATAGAGGATGCGACGCTGCACGGGCTTCAAGCCATCGCGCGCGTCGGGCAGGGCGCGGCTGACGATGACCGACATGGCATAGGAGAGGTAGCTGACCTGCATCTCCTGATTGATGTCGGTGCGCCGGATGCGGCCGAAGCGGTTGTCTTCGAGTTCGATCACGGCCTGGACGGGGACGCGGCCATCGTCGCCGTTGCGCGTGGATGGGGATTGCTTTTTGGCCATAGGACGTTTGTTCTAGGCCGAGATTATACGCGCCGCCGGCTCTAGCGATTGCATCAGGCAAACCTGGGGCGCTCCCTTCGCCGACTTAGGGATGGGAAGACTTCCAGCGCTCCCGTCCCCGCGGAGGAATGCGCTTGCCTCAGCACATACCCTTGACCAAAATTCAGTTGTGCATATAATCACAAGCGCCGATGCGGGATAGAGCAGTGGCAGCTCGTCAGGCTCATAACCTGAAGGTCGTAGGTTCGAATCCTACTCCCGCTATCTTGTGAAACCCGAAGCCTCAATAGGCTTCGGGTTCTTGTTTTTTCGCATCTGCCCGATTGTTCGGCCTTTGTGATCCTGGCCATCGCCGCCTGCCCGATATAATCGCGCGCAGCGATGTCTACGGAGTTGACCGAGGCCGCTCCCGCCGAAGCAAGCTCCATCTCCTCAAGCGACCGGCGCACCCCCCCGCGGCGATACCTGCACCCGGTCGCTTTGTTCGTCATCCTCGTCGTCGCCTCGGCGCTGCGCTTTCACGACCTCAACTGGGACCAGAGCCAATATAACCACCCCGACGAGCGCCACGTGACGAACGTGGTCTCGGCGTTGCAGATGCCGAGCGACCTGGGCGAATATCTCGACCCGGCTCAGTCGCCGCTCAATCCCTACAACAACCGGCAGAGCTGGGTGTATGGCACACTGCCGCTTTTCGGCGGGCGGGCGGTTGCCGAGTTCCTCGATCAGGGCTGTGCGCCGACGAATGCCGCCATCCCTGCGCTGCTTGGGCGGTTGCTCTTTGGGGCGGCTGTCGCCGATTGCACCCAGGGCTTCTTCACCGGCTATGAGCACATCCGGCTGGTCGGGCGCTTACTCTCTATGCTGGCCGATACGCTCACTGTGCTGATCGTGTATCTCACCGGCCGGCGGCTGTTCGGCTGGCGCGTCGGCCTGCTGGCTGCGGCGTTCAGCGCCCTGGCCGTGCTGCAAATCCAGCACAGCAAGTTCTTCGTCGTCGAGAGCGCGTTGACGATGTTCGTCGCGGCGTGCCTCTATTTCTGCGCGCGCCTGGCGACGATGCAGATCCATTCCCGGCGCGGGGCGTATGCGCTATGGGTCACCGCTGCGCTGGCCGGCCTTTGCTCCGGCCTGGCCGTCGCCAGCAAGATCAGCGCCTGGCCAACTGCGGCGCTTACCGTGGTCGCCGTCGCAACCGCCATGATGCGCGATCGCCGCGCTACCGGCCCGGCCGTGCTCACTGCGCTAGTCGCCGTGGTGATAGCGGGATTGACCGCCTTTGCCGGCTTCCGACTGGCGCAGCCCTACGGCTTTGTGGGCAACAGCGAGGTCGAGTGGGCCTATACCATCCGCGCCTGCGAAACGCTGACCGATCCCGAACAGTTCCAAATTTGCCAGCAGACGCCGCCGATGCCCGAAACCCTGGCGCGTCTCGTCGAGCGCATCCCGGCTTTTCTTCGCCCGGTCATCGCGCCGTCGGCGCGCTGGATCGCCGAGTTGCAGTTTGCCGCAGCGCAGTCCTCCGGCGCCGCCGATCCGCCCTGGGGCTGGCAGTGGGCCAACCGCGCGCCGATCCTCTTTCCGCTCGTCAACATCGTGTTCTATGGGCTGGGCGTGCCGCTGGGGGTGACCGCCGTGATCGGCGCGTTCTACCTGCTTGGCCGGCTGCTGCGCGGCCGGCGCCGATATGCCTATCTCGTGCCGGCGCTGTGGATCTTCGGCTTCTTCCTGTATCAGGGCACGCAGTTCGTCAAATCCCTCCGCTACCAGTTGCCCATCTACCCCATGCTGTGCATCGCGGCGGCAGTGGTCTTATTGGCGCTGTGGAGGAAGGGGTGGCCGGCGGAACGCGGGGGGCGCAGACCAATGTCCCATCTGCCCGCAGCGCTCATGGCCATCGTGCTGGCCGGCGCGCTGGCTTGGACGCTGGCGTTCATGCGCATCTACGACGGCGAACTGACGCGCACCGAGGCGTCGCGCTGGATCTACGCACATGTGCCGACGGCGCTGACGCTTTCGGGGGACGCCGCTGGCCAGACGCGCCAAGTGCAACTGCCGATCAAGGACATCGCGCTACAGCCGGGCGAGCCTTTCGTCGCAACGGTTCGCGTGAGCGCCCGGGCCGACGGCGTCGGCGCGCCGTTGCGGCGGCCACGTTTCACGTTGAACTATGTGGAAGGCGAGGGGTTAGTCCGGGCCCGGCTGTGGAAGGCGCTGAATTGGGCCGAGCTAGGCGTGGCCCAGCAACGCATCGGCCCCGATGCGTCCACCATCCTCTTCGACGAGGCTGTGATCGAGCCTGACGCCGACTACACGCTCGAGTTGACGCTGCTGGACGGCCCCGGCGTGCGCGCGCGCACCAGCGTCATCGCCAATCAGCACTTCGACGAAGGCATCCCCTTCCGCATCGAGGGCAAGGATGGCTTCGGCTGGTACTACCGAGGGCTGAGCAGCACCCCATGGGGCGATATGCCGGTGTACAACGAAGACGATCCGGCCAAGTACGAGATGTTCCTGCGCGCGCTGGACGAGGCGGATTACATCGTGCTGAACAGCAACCGGCACTACGGGTCAGTGGCGCGCTTACCCTGGCGCTTTCCCATGACGAACGCCTACTACCGCGCGTTGATGGGCGGCGAGCTGGGCTTCGCGCTGTGCGCCGATTTCAATCGCTTCCCGCGCATCGGCCCGTTCATCTTCAACGATCAGGAGATGCCGCAGCGCCTGGCGCGTCCGGAAGGCGTACAGGGCACGCCGCCGGGCATCGAAGTGCCTTATCCCAAGGCCGAAGAGGCGTTCTCGGTCTACGACCACCCGCGCGTGCTGATCTTCAAGAAGACGCCGGCCTATTCCTCCGCACTCGTCGAGCAGGCCCTCAGCCCGCACGCAGACCGCCGCACGCTGCGCCAGACCGCCCTGCGCGCCAGCAATGCGCCGGGCGGCCTGCTGCTCGATCCGCATACGCTCGAGGCGCAGCAGGCCGGCGGCACATGGCGCGACCTCTTCCCGCGCGCTTCGCCGCTGAATCGGTCGCCATTGCTTGCCGTCCTCGCCTGGTTGGCGCTGATCGAGGCGCTGGGCATCGCGGGGTTCATAGTGCTGGCGGCCGTGACGCAGCGCCAGGGGGCGGCGGCTCGGATGCGAGATGGCTCCGCCGGCGCGCAGCTTCCGGTTTGCGCATCTCTCGTTGATGGCGGATATGCGTTTGGGAAGGTGTTCGGCCTGCTGATCACATCGTTCATCGCGTGGTGGTTGGCCAGCCTGCGCATCGCGCCGTTCACGCCGGGCGTGATCTGGGCGGTGGTCCTGGCCGTCATCGCGCTTGCGGCGACGGTCGGCCATCTCCACCGCAATGCCATCATTGCGCTGGCGCGCGCACGCTGGCCGGTGCTGCTCGCCGGCGAGGCCCTGTTCCTGACCGCCTTCGCGCTTTTCCTGCTCGTGCGCGCTGGCAATCCCGACCTATGGCACCCGTTCTTCGGCGGCGAGAAGCCGATGGACTTCGCCTACCTCAACGCCGTGCTGAAAGCGACCTACTTTCCGCCGCAAGACCCGTGGTTCGCCGGCGGGGCGATCAACTATTACTACTACGGCTTCGTCATGGTTGGCGCGCCGATCAAGGCGCTGGGCATTGACCCGGCCGTCGCCTACAACCTCGCCATTCCCACGCTGTTTGCCATGACGGCGTGCGGCGCGTTCGGCCTGGGCGCATCGTTCTACGCAGCGCACAAAGGCGGCAATGCCCCTGCGCTCCGGCGCGCCGTCGCTACTGGTTTGATCGCTGCGACCTTCGCTGTCTTCATCGGCAACGGCGACCAGATTCGCGTGGTCGGCCCGGCATGGCAAAAGCTGGGGGGGATCGAGCAGGGCGTCGCCGCGCCGGTGGCTTTCGTGACCGGCCTGCTGAAGTGGCTAGGGGGAGCGCCGCTGCCCATCGCGCCCTGGTGGCCGTATTGGAACCCGACCCGTCCGGCGTCCGAGGTGATGATCGCCGAGTTCCCGCTTTTCACCTTCCTCTACGCTGACCTGCACGCGCACATGATGGCGATGCCTCTGGCGTATCTGGCGCTGGCATTTGGGCTGGCGTTCGCCGCCGGCGCGCGGCATTGGTCGGCCATCGCCCTCGGCGCAGCATCGGTGGGCATGCTGTGGCCGACGAACTCATGGGACTATCCGTCCTACCTGCTGCTGGTCGTCGCCGGCCTGGCGCTGGGGCAGCTCGCATCCGATGAGGGCCAGACGTGCGACCTGCGCCGGCTGCCGTCTGCGCTCATCCGGGCGCTGCCGTCGGTTGTCGCGTTCGTCGCGCTCACGCGCTTGGCGATGGCGCCCTACCTGGTGAACTACGGCTCTGCCTACAACGAGCTTGATCCCTGGGGCGGCGACCGCACGCGGCTGGAAACCTACATCACGATCTATGGCCTGTTCCTCATCCCGATCGGCTTCTACCTGCTGCGCGGGCTGTTCGTCGGGGAGCGGGCGCTGCGCATCATGCTGGGCGCTGCCGCGGTCGTCGGCTGCGCCATCGGTGCGCTGCTGGCGCCGAGCGAAGCGCTGGTGGCTTTCATCGCGGCGCCGGCGATGGCGCTGGCCTTCGCATCCGCCTGGCTGCCGGGTCGTTCGTCGCCGACTCGCCTGCTGTGGCTGATGACGGCGGGCGCGTTCGCGCTCACCTTGTTCGTCGAGCTGTTCACGCTGCGCGGCGACATCGGGCGCATGAACACGCAGTTCAAGCTCTACATTCAGGCTTGGCTGCTGTTGAGCGTCTCGGCGGCGGTTGCGCTGGTCTGGTCGGTCGAGGCGCTGTTTGCCGGCGAGCGCGCAACCGCGCCGCGTCTCTCGCAGGTCTTCTGGCGTGTGGCCTTCACGGCGGCCTTTGCCGTGGCTTTCTTCCTGGCGATGTTGTATCCGGCCTTTGCCATACCGGCCAAGGTGGACGATCGCTACGTGCGCGCGGCGCCGCGCGGCCTGGACGGCATGGCCTACATGCCGTATGCGGTGCGCAGCGAGGAGTTCGCCGGCCGCCGGGCCGAGTTCCCGTTGCAACACGACTACGATGCCATCCGCTGGATGCAGGACAACGTCGAAGGTTCGCCGACGATCATCGAGGAAGGCGCTGCCGGCGGGAATCAGTATCGCTGGAGCGCGCGCTTCTCGATCTACACCGGCCTGCCGGCTGTTGTCGGCTGGGAATGGCATCAGCGGCAGCAGCGCGCGGCGCTCGGCGCGCCGGTCGTCGAAGACCGCGTCGCCGATGTGCGCGAGTTCTACAGCACAACCGACATCGCGCGCGCGCGCCGGTTGCTTCGCCGCTACGACGTGCGTTACGTGATTGTGGGCGAGATGGAGCGGCTGTATAACGATCCGGCCGGCCTCGACAAATTTGACGCGATGGTCGAAGCCGGCGACCTGCGCATCGCTTATCAGAACCCGGGAGTCACGATCTACGAAGTTGCGCCGCGCGCCGCGGCGATGATGGGGACAGACGCGCGCTGATCCGGCCGGTTGTCGCGCGCGTTGAGTCTCCGCGCCCTGGGAGCAATGCGACGATGCCTGCAATCTGTTATTCTTTGCGATGCGCATCGAGCAGCGAGCGGGTCGCGTAATGGTCAGATCGTCGCCCTCGCAGGTGGAGTTACGATGAGCAAAGCCGATGACAACTCGATAAAAATCGTCGCATCCAATCGTCGGGCAACCTTCGACTACGCCCTCGAGGAGCGTTTCGAGGCGGGCATCGTCTTGACCGGAGGGGAGATCAAGTCGGTTCGGGCGGGCAAAATGGATTTGCGCGATGCGTTCGTGCAAATCCGCGACGGTGAAGCGTGGTTGCTCAACGCCTACATCCCGACCTACGATCTCGCCACGGGCTTCGCGCGCGCGGCAGCGCAGGATGGCGAACGCCGTGATCGCAAGTTGCTGTTGCACAAGAAGGAGATCCTCGAACTGGCGCGCGGCGTCGAGCGCAAAGGCTACACCGCAATTGCGACCAAGGCGTATCTCAAGCGCGGACGCGCAAAAGTCGAGATCGCACTGGCGAAGGGCAAGAAGCTATACGATAAGCGGCAGGCCACCGCCAAACGCGATGCCGAACGGGATATTCAACGCGCTTTGCGCGAGCGATACTAGAATACCCCGGTTACGCCTGTCTGTATCAAGCGAGGTAAGAAAAGATGCAGTCCTATTCCACCGATAACGCTTATCCAGAGAGCCAACCTGTCGCGCACATCCGGCGGCTTGTTGCAACCACGGTTTCGCTGACCCTGGCCATCGGCTGCGCGCTTGCGTTCGTCGCCCCGGCCGAGACCGCCATCTCGCAAACAGCCGCCATGCGACCTGAGGGCGGAGCTGCGACGGCAAACGCGGCCGCCGAGCTGACGCCGCGGGCGTATGTGCCGATCGTGAGCGCCGCCCAATTCGACGCCGATGTCAACTGGCCGGTGGTGTTCGTGTCGCGCCAGATACCGGATCGCGGCAGCATCTACTACGCGTCGGCCAAAGACCAGCCGGGCGTCGGCCCGCATAGCCGCTTCCGTGTGGCAGCGCCCGGCAAGCTGCTGGTGCGCGAGCCGAACGGCACGATCCGCACGCTGGTGGACGGCTCGAACCCAACGGCGGCCTCGCTATACCTGATTGACGTGAACGCGCCGGACGTCTCCTATGACGGCACGCGGATCGTGTTTGCCGGCCTGCCGCAGGGCAGCTACAACCTCGGTCCGGCCAACAACCCCGGCGCCTGGCGCATTTACACCATTAACGTGGACGGCAGCGGCCTGCGGCAAGTCACGCGATCCGACATGAACCTGGACCTGGCCAGCCGCGGGCTGCCGGCGAGCCTGGGCGGATATGACGACACCGATCCCGCCTGGCTGCCCGACGGCCGCATCGTCTTCGCATCCACGCGCTATCCCAGCTATGCGCAGTACAGCGGCGTCCGAACGACGAACCTGTTCGTCGTCAACGCCGACGGCAGCAACCTGCGCCGCATCACCTCCGAGCGCAACGGCGCCGACCGGCCGGCGGTGGATCCGTTGACGGGCAAAATCGTGTTCGCGCGCTGGTGGCGCAACTACCGCTTCGCCATCAACGACATGAGCACCGTGACCGACCCGCGCGGCGGCTACATCCGCAAGGACGGCTTGACGACCGACCGCAACACCCAACTCACCGGCGAGCCGCAATACGCCGACCTGCTCTGGCGCAACGCCTGGCACCTGGCGTCCATCAACCCCGACGGCACGGACTTGCAGATGTGGAGCGGCTTCTTCCGCAATGAGGAAGCCAACCACGCCTACGGCGGGACGTTCACAGCAAACGGCGAATTCGTCGCCAACTTCTTCCCGATGTACAACATGACCGAGGCGGCCGGCTTCGGCGGGTTGCGCCTCTACCGCCGCGGCGGGCAGCGATATGTGCGGCTGATGGGCGTGACTGACCTGGACCTTTCCAGCCGCACTTACTACTATTGCCCTAACTACAACAACAGCTCCTACGGCATCTTCAGGGGCGAATACTTCACCGAGCCGGAGGTGCTGCCCAACGGCAAACTGATCGTGTCGTGGGCGAACGACATTAACCAGGACTACGGCCTCTATGTGGTGAACATGGACGGCACAGGGCGGCGGTTGCTCTACGACCAGCCGGGCACGACCGAGC
>CALHLE010000028.1 GCA_938034415.1 uncultured Anaerolineae bacterium | reverse complement strand
CGTGACGCCGACGGCAGCGCTGATCTCCATCAGCGGCATGGTGGGCTGGATCGGCCTGATCGTGCCGCACATCACCCGTCGCCTGTTCGACGCCGACACGCGCTTCGGCCTGCCGGCGACGATGCTGATAGGCGGCATCTTCGCCGTGACGTGCGACAACGCCGCCCGCACCTTGCTGGCCGGCGAAATCCCGCTTGGCATCCTCACATCGCTTCTGGGGGCGCTGATCTTCCTGGGGCTGATGACGGCGCAGCAATTCCGAGCACGAACATGATGCGCGACCGCGAAGCCTTGCTGACGTTCCGGGATGTGACCTTCGGCTATCACGCCCGCCGCGCACCGGTGCTGGACTGCGTGAACTTCAGCCTGCGCCCGGGGCGCGTGCTGGCCATTGTCGGCCCGAACGGCGCCGGCAAAACCACGCTGCTGGCTCTGGCGCTGGGGTGGCTCAGCCCCTGGCGGGGCGATGTGCTGCTGGCCGGCCGCGCCATCCATCGCTATAAGCGCGATGAGCGCGGGCGCTGGCTCGCGCTCGTGCCGCAGAGCGAACACACCCCCTTCGACTACAGCGCGCTCGAATACGTGCTGATGGGCCGCGCGCCGCACCTGCCGCCGTTGGGCATCCCCGGCCCGGTGGATTACGAGATTGCGATGGACGCATTGGCGCGCGCCGGCATCGCTGCGCTCGCCAATCGGCCCGTCCCGCAGCTCAGCGGCGGCGAACGCCAGCTCATGTTGTTGGCGCGTGCCATCGCCCAACAACCGCGCCTAATGCTGCTGGACGAGCCGACCGCGCACCTGGACTTGCACAACAAAGCGCGCCTGATCCAGATCATGCGTCACCTGCGCGCGCAGGGCGTGACCTTGGTGATGACCAATCACGAGCCGGACGTGGTGCTGGCCGTCGCCGACGACGTGCTGCTCATGGAAGCCGGCCGCCCGCCGGTCTTCGGCCTGCCGGACGAGGTGTTCACCGAGGATGCGCTCAGCCGCATCTATCGTCTGCCGATTCGCCTGATAGAAGTAAACGGACGCAAACAGATAGTCTGGACATGACCAACAACGCCGCACACGCACTGCTCCTCTATGCGCTCACCGGCCCGCGCGGCGTCGGCAAGACCACCTTCTGCCGCGAGCTAATTGACCTGGTGCGCGCAGCCGGCCGAGATGTCGCCGGGGTGACCTCCCCCGCAGTCGTCGCGCAGGGCGCGCGCATCGGCTTCGATGTAGAAGCCATCCGCAGCGGGGAGCGGCGCGTCCTTGGCCGCGCCGCTCCGGCACCTGGATTGGAGATCGCGCTGGGCCGCTGGTTCTTCAGCCCAGCGACGTTGGCCTGGGGCAACCATGTCTTATCAACGAGCTGCCCCTGCGACGCGCTCATCGTGGACGAGATCGGCCCGCTGGAGCTGCTGCGCGGCGAAGGTTGGACTGCGGCGCTGGATGTCCTGCGCGGCGGCGGCTACCGCATCGCGCTGGTCGTCGTTCGCCCTGAGCTGCTCGACGCCGCCCGCGCGACGCTGCCCATCGCCCGGTGCTTTGACGTACAAAGCGACCGAGACAAAAATCAACTCGTTGCATTGTTCACCCAGTAACGTCGCCGCGCGCCATGCGCAGCTCGCCTTTCTCACGGCCATCCCGATCGCTGTGCTAGGCGGGCTGATCGGCCTGGGCGGCGCGGAATTCCGCTTGCCGGTGCTGGCCGGCCTGTTAAGGTATTCCGCTAAACAAGCCGTGCCGCTCAACCTGGCCATCAGCTTGATCACCCTGCTCACCGCGCTGGTGATCCGCAGCGGCGCGCTGTCGCTAGGCGCGGCGGCGTCGTACAGCGGGCCGATCGTGGCGATGACCGGCGGCGCGATGCTCGCCGCCTTCTTCGGCGCGACGCTGGCTGGTCGGCTGTCCATGTCAAAATTTGAGCGCATCATCCTGACGCTGCTGGTCGCCATCGGCCTGGCGCTGATTGTGGAGGGCTTCCTGCCCGAGTGGATTCCAGCCCTCATCCCCGATATCGCCCTGGCGCGCGCTGCGGCCGGCCTGTTGTTCGGCCTGGGCATCGGCCTAGTCAGCAGCCTGCTGGGCGTCGCCGGTGGCGAATTGATCATCCCCACGTTCGTGTTTGCCTTCGGCGCGGACATTAAGACGGCCGGCACGTGCAGCTTGCTCATCGGCATCCCCACCGTCGTGATCGGGTTAATCCGCTACGCGCATCGCGGCGCATTAGCCGACTCCGCGCCGCTCGCGCGCACGGTAGCGCCGATGGGGATCGGGTCTGTGATCGGCGCGCTCATCGGCGGCTCCTTGGCGGGCGTCGCGCCGGCGTCACTCTTGAAGGTCGGACTAGGCATCATCTTGATCATTTCGGCGGCGCGCGTCTTCCGGCGCGGCTAAGCTTTGCGCCTCATGCATCACGGCGCAAGGCGGCCTTAGAATCGGGGCATGCCTGTAGTGAAGGGAGCGGCACTTAGGACCAAAGCCGCATCGAACGGCGCCGCGATCCTGCGCGCCGAATTACAGCGCAAAAAGAAAGAGCTAACCGCCATCCGCGAAATCTTG
>CALHLE010000027.1 GCA_938034415.1 uncultured Anaerolineae bacterium | reverse complement strand
CCCCACCCCTTACCCCTCCCCCATAAAGGGGGAGGGGTAAGGATGAAGGGGGTTGAGAAAGCGGGTGGGCGAAGGCGGTACCTTCGCCCACCCTTTCTTTTTCCCTCCCCCATCTTGGGGGAGGGGGAAGGGGGTGAGAGGGGCCTCCCCCTCCCCGAACCCCTCGCCTCCCCGCAAGCGGGGAGGGCCGGGGGTTCTTCCACCTCTCGCGCGCACACTGGACATGAACACGATTGGGCGGTATCATCTCGCGAAGAGCGGTGGAACAAGTGCGCCGGACGGGCTATAGCGCAATCGGCGAGGTGACCTATGGCCAACGGCGCACAGGCGGGCTGAACGAACGAGCTAGTCTACGACACACAACAAGACAACGCTCACCGCTGCCAAACCCAGGACGATGGAGGCTTACCCGAGCGTACCTCTCGACCGACAAACCGTTCGCAAATTGATGCGCGCTTGGTCGAGCGACGCAAAGCTAGGCCAGCAAGCGCCCGTCCATCTGCGCGCCGTCGAGTCGCTGCGCCGGGCGCGTCGCATAGACAGCGTCAAAGCGCTGCGCGAAGTGATACAGCGCGCAATAGATGCGACTTGGCCCAACCAAGCTACCGCGCCGCATGAGCGGCGCAAGCGCATCGTGGTAGAGGGCCATTACATGCAGGGGCAGCCGCTCAAGGCGCTGGCCGACGCGCTGCACGTGGACGATCGCACCGTGCGACGGATCCTGACCCAGGCGCTGGACGACCTCGCCCATGCGTTGACCGAGATTGAGCGCCGGGCTGAGGCGGAGACGTCGCAGGCGCCGACCGAGATATGGATCAACTTGGCCCCGCCCCTCACACTCCATCCACGGCTGATCGGGCGCGAGGCGCTGTTGGCGCAGTTGATAGATGCTCTGACGCCGCCTGCATTGTGCGCGTTGACCGGCCTGCCGGGCAGCGGCAAGACGGCGTTGCTGACCTATGTCGCGCACCATCCCGTCATCCGCCAACGATTCCCCAACGGCGTGCTATGGGCGCAATGCAAAGCAGGCGCGCCGCCCATCATCACGCTGCAGCAGTGGGGGGCGGCGCTGGGCATCAGCCAGTCCGACCTGGCCAGCCTGTCGAGCGACACAGCCCTGCTAGCCGGCATGATCCACTCGGTGCTGCAAGACCGCGCCGTGCTCATCGTCCTCGAAGATGTCTCCTCGTCGGAGGATGCCCGGCCGATGCTGCTTGGCGGCTCGCGCTGCTGCCATGTGATCAGCTCGCCGTTCACCAATGAGGCGCTACACCTGACGCCCGATCATCACTTTCAGATCCCTCCGTTGACGCCCGAACAGAGCCGAGCTTTGCTCAAACACATTGCGCCGGAGATTGCGCAGCATGGCGACTTGTTAGAAGATCAGCTCGTCGCATGGTCGAGCGGCCTGCCCCTTGCCCTCGAGCTGCTCGGCCAACACCTGAGGCGCGCGCTGCGTTCCGGCCAACCCCGACGCATCGAAGCGGCAATCGCGCAGCTTTTCGAGACGCGCGGTCGGCTGGAGTTGCTGAGCGATCGCCCCCAAGCCAGCCTTAGCAGGCTGAGCAACGTCATCCGCGCCACCATCGCCCAACTCCCGCGCGAGCAACAGCGCGCGCTGCACCGGCTAGTCGCGCTGCCCCCCGCCCCTGCCGTATTCGATGAGACCGCGATGCTGGCGATGCTCAACGGCAACGTGGCTCATTTGGACGCGCTGGTTGACCTGGGGCTGGTGCAATGTGTGGATGGCGCTTATAGCATCCACCCGGTGCTGCGCGACGCAGTTTTGGCCGATCCATCTGCCGCCGACGAGCATCGCGCCGGACAGGTGCAGTTGGCGCAACTGGCGCAATCCCTGACCGAGACCGACGAGGGGTTAAACCGGCCCTCGCAGAGCGACCAGGCGCTGCTCCTGGCCGGGGCGCAGGCCGCGGTGGAACTGGGCCTGGGCGAAGTCGCGCGCGTGCTGAGCTTGCGGCTGCTACCCTCTTTGCTCATCCGCGGGTGGCTGCAACTCGCCGACGACTTGCTGACGACGGCGCAGGGCTGCCCGAACAGCGCGGCCGACTCAATTCGCCTAAGGGCCTATTACGCGCGCGTCCTCACCCGCCTGGGCAGGATGCAGGACGCGCTGGCCTGCGCCGATCAGGCCGTGGCGATGGCCGAAGAGGCGCAGCCCGCGCTGCTCCCCTGTGCGCTGGTGGCGCGGGCCTGGGCGCGCAGCGCCGTCGGCGACCCCCTCGGCGCGCTGGACTCGTGCGCGCGCGCCAAAACGTTCGACATCCCTGAGCCGCGCCTGGCGCTAGAACTGAAGCGCATCGAGGGCGCAGCCCTGGTCAACTCCGGGCGCTACGCCGAGGCGAGAACGATATTCCAAGAGGCGCTGGCGTTAGCGCGCGACCTGCAAGCGTCTGAGGAGGAGGTCGTGATCGCGCTCGCCCTAGGCGCCGTAGCCCGCCAGCAACGGCGCTACAACGAGGCGGAGACCTGGCTTGCACACGGCCTAGGCCTCGCGCGCAGCCTGGGCGCGAGCGAGCCTACCGCGTTGGCCTTAACGGCCCTGGGCATCATCGCCAACGAGCGCAACCAGCACCAGCAGGCTGCCGCGTACTTCGCCGAAGCCGAGCCGTTGGCGCTCAGGCTGGGTCCGCTGTGGCCGCTGTTGCAACTGCGCCATGCACAGGGCGTGCTTTGTATGCGGCTGAAGCAGTGGGCGCAGGCGGAGCGCATGCTGCGCGAGGCGTTGCAAATGGCGCAATCCATTCAGTGGCATGTGTGGGTGTCCAACGTCTCGATCGAGCTGGGCGAGTGCTTGCTGGCTACCGGCCAACTCGACGAAGCCGAGCACGTGTGCGCTACAGCCTTGGCCCATGCGCGCAAGGGCGGACACAACGATCTGGCCGCCCTGCTGCGCTATGTGCTGGCGCGCGTGGCCCGCGAGCGCGGCGACGTCGAAACTGCGCGTCACCTGACACAGTCGGCGGCGGCGCAACTGCAATCCTCCGGCCACTACCGCGCGGATGAGGTGACAGCCTGGCTGGCCGGCCTGGGCGATGTCGCCGAGTCGGCGCCGATGGATTTGTAGGCGGGATACTCAGCCTCCGCCGACGTGGGCGTCGCCAGGCGCCAGCCGCCTGAGGCGAACGGGCCATGCGTGAGCCGCAGCCGACGATCCTGTAAACTTCCGCAGCGCCATGCTTGCACTCGTCACCGGCGCGACCGGCTTCATCGGCGCCAATCTCGTGGAAGCGTTGACCGAGCGCGGCTGGACGGTGCGCGCGCTGCACCGGCCGTCCTCTTCGCTCAAAGCGCTGGCCGGCCTGCGCTATGAATCGGCCATCGGTGATGTGACCGAGCCGGCGTCGCTCGGCGCGGCGATGGCCGGCGTGGACATCGTCTTCCATGTCGCAGCCGTCGCCGACTACTGGCGCAGCGACGCCGGCAGGATGATGCGGGTGAACGTGGACGGGGCGCGCAACGTGCTCCAAGCGGCGCTAGATGCCGGGGTGCGCCGCGTCGTGTTCACCAGTAGTTGCGCCGCGCTCGGCCGGCCGCCGTTCGGCCAAATGCTGGACGAACGCGCGCAGTTCAACCTGCAGCCGCACGAGTTCCCCTACGGCTACAGCAAGCACCTGGCCGAGCAGGTGTGTCGCGAATTCATCGCGCGCGGGTTGGACGTGGTCATCGTCAACCCGGCAGTGGTGTTCGGCCCGCGCGACGTGAACCTGATCAGCAGCAGCCTGATTGTCGAAGTGGCGCGGCGAGACATTCCCTTCGTCCCGCCCGGCGGCGTGAGCGTCGTGGACGTCGCCGACGTGTGCGCCGGGCACATCGCCGCCGCCGAGCGCGGCGCCACGGGCGAACGCTACATCCTGACCGGCGAGAACCTCACCTACCGGCAACTGTTCGACATCGTGGCCGACGTGGTGGGTCGTCCGCGGCCTCGCCTGGAGTTGCCGCCCGTCGTCCTCAAAGCCGCCGCCCTGCCGGTTGACCTCCTGAATCGCCGATTGGGCCGGAAGCTGCCGGTCAGCGGCGAACAGGTGCGCTTCGCCGCCGAGACATTCTGGTTCGACCCAGGCAAAGCGCGGCGCGAACTGGGGCTAACGACGCGCCCGATCGCCGAGACGATCGCGCGGACGTATGCTTGGTATGTGCAGCACGGGTACATCAACGCGAATGGCAAAAGGTGAATCGCATGTGGTATCTCTTCCACGGCCCGAACACCCTGGCGCGCGATGAGGAAATCGCCCGCATGAAGGCGAAGCTGGGCGAGCCGGAAATGGCGTCGCTCAACACGACGGTGATCGAGCGCGGCGCGCCGTTGCGCGACCTGATCGCGGCTTGCGACACAATGCCCTTCCTCACCGACAAGCGCCTGGTCATCGCGTATGGCTGGCTGGCCGGCCTCGGCGCGTCGAAAGCCAAGGCAAAGCCGGGGGAAGGCGCCGGCCCGCTTCAGGCGCTGCTGGGCTATTTGCCGGCCATGCCGGAGACCACGCGCCTGGTGTTTGCCGAAGACGCCACGCTGGACGACGCGCATCCGCTCGTCAAGCTGGCCGCGGACAAAACCGGCGGCGGCATCGTCAAACGCTATGAGCTGCCCGCCGACCCCGCGCAGTGGATCATCGAGCGAGCGAAGGCGAAAGGCGGGGACATCTCCGCCCAGGCGGCGCAACTGCTCTCGATTAAGATCAATCGCGGCAATGCCAACGACCGCGACCATTTTGAATCCGACAGCCGCGCATACTTGCTTAAGCTGGACAACGAGCTTGACAAGTTGGTGAGCTATGCCCTGGGCCGACGGATCGAAAGCCAGGATGTCGCGCTGCTGGTGCAAGACGAGGACGTAGCCGATATTTTCAAGTTCGTTGATGCGATGGGCGCGCGCGACGCCGAGGCAGCCTATCGCGCCATGCGCGGCCTGCTGGCACGCGGCGAATCGCCGTTGGTCGTGCTCGCCCACATCGCCCGGCAGACCCGCCTGCTCATCCAAGCGAAGGAGAACGCGGATCTCAGCCCGGAGCAACTGGCGCGCGTGGTCGGCGCGCATCCGTTCGTGGCCAAGAAGGCATCCCAGCAAGCCGGCCGCTTCTCGCTCAGCGAGCTGGAGCAAGCGCACGCCGCGCTGTTGGAAGCTGACTTGGCCATCAAGACCGGACGGATGGACGACGTGACCGCGCTCGACATGCTGGTGGCGACGCTGTGCGCATGAGCGAGATTCCTGGACAGCGGACCGGCGGCTAGTGATCGGCGACCAGCGCCAGCTTGGCCAGCGGCAGCCAGCCAGTTTCGCCGACGTTGTTGCGGCAAAGCGCCCAGCCGCCCCGTGTGTCGAGCGCTTCCACGACTTCGCCGGCCTTCGCGCTCAGCTCGCGCGCATCGTAGTCTTCGCGCGCCACGAAGCGGTAGTCCTCTTCCTCGAAGTAACTCTCGTGCACCCGGCCGCTGCGCCCGCGCCGGTCGGTGCACCACCACCAGCCGGGATGGCGTGCGTCTGGCTGCTCAACCAGGATGGACTCGCCCCGCTCAAAGCGGATCGGCTCTTCGCACGAGCGAATGTGATCGGCGACGACGCGATAGCGCATTCGGCTCTCACCTCGCAGCGCGGGCGCTGCTCTCGCGCACGATCAGCTCCACCGGCAGCATGACGTGCTGGGGCTGAGCCGGCTCCTCGGCGCGCAACATCTGGATGAACATTTCAGCGGCCCGACGGCCCTTTTCGCGCGTCGGCTGGCGCACCGTGGTGAGCGCCGGCCGCAGCAGGTGACTGGCCTCGATGTCGTCGAAACCCACAACCGACAGATCCTCTGGCACGCACACGCCCGCGCAGTGCGCCGCCTCGATCAGGCCGAATGCGATCACGTCGCTCAACGCGACGACGGCCGTGGGTTGCGGCCGCAGCGTCGTCAAAAGCTGAAAGGCGCGTTTGCCGCCTGCCACGTCGCAGGAGCACTCGATGATGTGGATGCGCGGGGAGCACAGCGACATGCCGACTTCGGCCAGCGCCGCCCGATAGCCCGAGAAGCGATGCCGCAGCGTGCCGGTGTAGTCCTCGACGCGGCCGGTAAACGGTTCGAACGTGGCTATGGCGATGCGCCGGTGTCCTAGGTCAAGCACATGCTTCATGGCCAGATAAGCGCCGCGATAGTCATCCACCTGAACCGACGCAATGTCATCCGGCGCATCCGCGTCCAGCATGACGAACGGGATGCGGCGCATGCGCAGCGCCCGGACGGCCTTATCCTCGGCGCTCAGGCCGGTGACGACGCAGCCGTCCACCAAAGCCGCGTAGGTCGCCTCCTCCAGCGAACCGCGCATTGGCGGCACGATCACTAGGGACATCCCTTCGACTTTGCACACTTCGCCGATCCCGCTCATCAGCTCGGCGAAGAAGGGGTTGCTCAGCACGGTGGGAATATCCTGCGGCACAATCACGCCCAGCGCATGGGTGCGGCGCGTGTTTAGGCTGCGAGCGACCGGATTGGGCGTATATCCCAGCTCGCGGGCGACGTTGAGGATATGGCGCGTGGTCTCGGCCGACAACCGGCCGGGCCTGTTGAAGGCGAATGAGACAGCCGTCTTCGACACGCCGGCGTGTCGGGCGATGTCGCCAATCGTGACCTTGTGGCTGTGGGCGGGCTGCCGACGCTTGCGATGGCCCGACCCATTGGCGTGGTCGGGCGACTCTTCAGCAGCCAGACTTCGTTTTGTCACTCGATCCTCACATCCGAAACCGCATTCTCGGCTCGCGCAACCACGACGCCGAGCGTTAACCAGTTTATCACCGCAGCCGGATTTGCGCGACGCAGGGTTTACAATGCAGCCATGAACCTCGGCCGATTGATCGAGCAGAAGTTGAAGGAAGCGCGCGAGGCGGGCCAGTTCGACAACCTGCCGCGGAAGGGACGGCTCGACTTGAGCGAAGACGACGGCGCGCCGGAAGACGAGCGGCTGGCGATGCATCTGCTCAAGGCGAATGACTTCCTGCCGGCGTGGATCGAGGAGGACAAAGCGCTGCGCGAGAGGCTCGCCGCAGCGCGCGGCGCGCTCTACCGCGCCTACGCTTGGCGGCGGCTTCGGCTGGCGCGAGCCGCGCATGCAAGCGAGCGCAGCCGCATCGAGCGCGAATGGGAACGCGCGCGCGCAAAGTTTGAGCGCGAAGTCGAGGAGATCAATCGCGACATCTTTCACTTCAACCTGCGCGCGCCGTCATCGGCCGTGCACCGCTTGCCGCTGCGCCTGCGGGAGGAGTATGACCGGCTGGAGCGCATGGCAAACGATGAAAGTGATGCTTGAGCGCAGGACGCCGCTCGCGAGTCATCGGCGATCGGCCGTCAGATTTGCTCGAACCGCTCGACGTTGAGCACGAAGACCGTCGCGCCGCCGACTTCCACGTCAATGACCTGGGCGTTCAACGCGCCGGGCACTTCGCGCGGCACGCTGATGTAGGATGTGCGACGCCGGGCCGTCTGTTGCAGGATGCGCAGCACGTCATCCACCTGTTCGTCGTTCACGCCGAGCAGCAAGGTGGCGTTCTCCCGGCGCAGCCACGCCCCCTGTGTGGCGATGCGCGTCACGCGATGGCCGGCCTCGATCAACGCCTGAGTGACCTTGGATGCGTCGTCGGCCTGCACCACCGCCAGAATCATCTTCATCTTGTTGATCACCTCCCTGACAGAAAGTCCCCGCCAGCAAGCCGGTCTCTCCGTCTCTGTGTGTTCATCCGGGCATTCTAGCCCGTGGGTAGCTGCCCAACACGCGCAGCACCGTGGTCAGTTCGCGCAGATGATCGAGCGCACGCCGGCAATGCGCCTCTTCGGCGTGGCCGGCGAAGTCCAGATAGAACAGATACTCCCAGGGCGACCCCTGCAGCGGGCGCGACTCGATCTTGGTTAGGTCAATATCGCGCAGCGCGAAGGCAGCCAGCGCGCGGAAGAGCGCGCCCGGCTGATTGCGCATGGCGAAGACGATGGAGGTCTTGAACTTGCGTTCGTCGGCGGCTTCGACCGGTGCGGCGGGCGGCAAGTCGGGGCTGCGCGAGATCACCACGAAGCGCGTGTAATTGGTCGGGTCGTCCTCGATGCCCTCGCGCAAGATCGGCAGGCCGTAGAGCGCCTGCGCGCGTCGGCCGGCGATCGCCGCCGTATCGCGGCGCTGCGACTCGGCCAGCATCTTCACGCTTCCGGCGGTGTCGTACACCGGCTCACGCTCGGCGCCGGGGAGCAACGCCGACAACGTGCGTTCGCACTGCGCCAGCGCCTGCCAGTGTGAGATGACGCGCTTGATGTCGCTGAGCTGCCGGCCGGGTAACGCATAGAGATACCATCGGATGCGCACCACCACCTCGCCCACCAGATGCAGCGCGTGGCGCATAAACAGGTCGTAGTTGCGATGCACGCTGCCGCCCAGCGAGTTCTCCACCGGCACCACGCCGTAGTCGCACGCCGCCTGCGCCACTTGCTCGAAGACATCGTCGAACGATGGGCAGGGGATCGGCTGCGCAGATGCGCCGAAGAAATCGAAGATCGCCTGCTCGCTGTAGGCGCCCGGCTCGCCCTGATATGCGACGCGGGTCTCCGTTGCCATGCGCGCTTTTATATCACGGCGCGTCACATCGGCATCTCGGCCTGCTCTCATCCTCCCCCGCTATCATCTCGTTCGCCGGTGAGTCGTCCGAAAGGACGCGCGCAATGCTCGCGACGAGCTTTCAGGGACGCACTGGCCAGGAGGGTATTCGATGGGAACCAATCCGTTGAACAAACGAGGTCATCGCCGGATCAGGACGTTGGCCGGGGCAAGCATGGGGATCGGCATGGCGCTGCTGCTTCAGGCGTGCGGGGGCGCGAACGCTCCGGCATCGGTTGCGGGGCCAACCGCGGTTGTCGTGACCGCGCCGGCCGAGACGCCCGCGCCAACAGCGGCGCGGCCCAGCTCGCCGCCGACAGCGCCGACAGCCGTTGAGCCACCGGCCGGCAGCGAGGCTCATCGAAACGTGCAACCGGCGCTTCAGATGATCGCCGCGGGGCTGGACAAGCCAACCCACCTGACGCACAGTGGCGATGGCAGTGGGACGCTCTACATCACCGAGCAGCCCGGCCGCGTGCGCGTGTGGCGCGATGGGCAATTGCTCCCCACGCCATTCCTCGACCTGACCGATCGCGTCGGCGACCGCGGTACCGAACAAGGGTTGCTCAGCATCGCCTTCAGCCCGGACTTCGCGCAGTCGCGCCGCCTTTTCGTCAATTACACCGACAACAACGGCAACACGGTGATCTCCGGCTTCATCGCGAACGCTGACGGCCTCACGGCCGATCCATCCAGCGAGTGGGTCGTGATGCGCATCGAGCAGCCCTACCCCAACCACAACGGCGGCCAGATTGCGTTTGGGCCAGACGGCATGCTTTACATCGGCATGGGGGATGGCGGCGCCGCCGGCGACCCGCAGAACTTCGCACAGAACACGCGCTCGTTGCTCGGCAAGATGCTGCGGATTGACGTGTCGCAATCTTCGGCGGCGCAGCCGTATCGCGTGCCCGCCGACAATCCGCGCTTCGGCGATGGCGCGCGCCCGGAGATCTGGGCATCCGGCCTGCGCAACCCCTGGCGGTTCAGCTTCGACCGCGCCACGGGCGACCTATTCATCGCCGACGTCGGCCAGAACGCCTTCGAGGAGATCAATTTCCAACCTGCAGGGCAAGGCGGCCAGAACTACGGATGGAGGTTCCGCGAGGGCTTCGCGCCCTACGCCGGCGACCCGGGAACGCTGGCGCTCACCGATCCGATCCATCAATACGCGCATCGCGAGGGCGGCTGCGCGGTGACCGGCGGATACGTCTATCGTGGCTCCGCCTTGCCGTCGTTGGTCGGCGCTTATCTCTACGGCGACTTTTGCTCCGGATTGATTTGGGCGCTGCGACCCAACGGCAGCGGCGGCTGGCAGAACGACCTCCTCCTCCGCACGCCCTACAACATCAGCTCGTTCGGCGAGGACGAGGCCGGCGAACTCTATGTGCTGGATCACAACGGCGCGGCGTATAAGCTGATTGGGGCGCCGTTGCCATAGGCCCCTGCCGACGCGCTCTACGTCGCTACCAGTACCGTGGTGAAGTTATAGAGGAAATGCACCAAGATGCACACGGTGAGCGAGGTGCGTTGGCGCAAGAGGCCCAAGACGACGCTCATCGCCAGCACCAGCAGCGTGGCCGGCGTGATGCCGTACTGGACGTGAAACGACGTGAACAACAGCGAGGTGAGCGGGATGCCCATGCGCGGTTGATACGCGCCGCGGAAGAAGGTCTCTTCGCCAACCGCCGCTGCAACGCCGACGGCGAGCGCGCCGCCGAGGCCGGTGAAGTTGCCCATCAGCGCCTTCGACAGCCCGCCCACTTTATTCAGGCTGTCCGGATCCAACGACTGCCAGGCGCGTTCGGTGAGGATGGCCATGCCGAGCAACGCAACGGTGAATCCGGCGGCGATGCCCAACTCTTGCAGCGTCAGCGGCGCCAAGCCCAGACGCGCGAGCGCTTCGGGCTGACTGCGCCGCGTGTATAGCCCGACGCCCAGCAACCCGGCGACGACGAAGGTGAGCAACGGGAACACCAGCACATCCAGATAAGACACGCCGCCCATCTGCTGCACCTGCTGAACGCCCTGCTCGGTGGCGGTCACGGCGAACAGCAGCGGCGCGAGCGCGACCATTTGGAAGAGGTTTATGCCGAGCGCCGTCGCCGTCAGCGAGAGCGCCGTGGCATGCACGGCGCTGTCCGCCCGCATCGGCAAGATGCGCGCCGCAAGCCGGCGCACCGGCAGCAGTAGGGCGACCATGGCCAACAACGCAGCGCAGATGAGGATCAGGCCGGCGAGATCGAACCGCGCGGCGCGCAGTTGCGACGCCTCCACTCCCGGGTATTGCTGCTGTATGGCATTCAGGAAGACTTCGCCGGACAGCAGCTCGGCGCCGGCCAGGCTGAACAACCCGATGACGGCAGCCAAACCGTTCAGAAACAGCAGATAAAGATAGACGAGCATGCGAACGCTGCGCTCCTTCTCTGCGACGTTGGCTAGGAAGATGGCGAGCAGGAAGGGCAGCATCGCGAACAACGTGGCGATGGCGTTCATCGCAGTCATTATATGGATGTGGCAAATCGAATCTTGGGTGGGCGAAGGCGCTGCTGGGTGGACAAAGGCAACGCCTTCGTCCACCCGAACTGTGCTAATCTAAATGGCATGGTGGATAAGCTCAGGTTGTATATCTCCGCTGCGCCGGAATTGCGCTTCGAGCGCGACTTGCTGGCGCGCGCGGTCGCCGAGATCCCTACCTCGCTGGGCTGGACGATCACCCAGACGCCGGGTGCCAACCGCGAACCGGACCTCGACGCGGTGACGCGCGCCAACGTGCATCTGCTCATCCTCGGCAGCGACATCCAAGCGCCGGTGGGCCTGGAGTGGGCGACGGCGCGGCGCGCCGGCAACCCCGTCGCATTGTTCTACAAGTCGTCAGCGCTCCAGACGCAAGCCGCCCAGGCTTTCGCGCGCGAGGCGGCGAAGTTCGGCCGCTGGCAAGGATTCAGCGACGCCTTTGAGTTGCGCTGGCGCGCGCTCCGGCTGCTGGTGGATCACATCCTCATCCAAAGCGCGCGCTACGAGATCAGCGCTGCCGAAGCCGAGACGCTGCGCGCTTGGCGCAAGACGTTGGACGCGAAAGCGAAGGACAAGAAAGCGGTGGACGATACGCGCGGCGGCGCCGAGCAGAGCGCGGTGATCTTGACGACCGAGCGCTTCACACCAAGCGAAGGCAGGCTGCTGCGCGCAAAAGCATAGCCGGGGCGCGCGTGATAGACTCGTCGCGCATGATCCTGCCGCTGCTACTCGTCCCTTTGCCGATCATCACCGTCCTTCTGTTGCTTCGCGCAGAGACGCAGACGCCGCGCAACAAGCGGCAGGTCAGGCTCTGGAAGCTGCTGTCCACGGCGTTGGTGATCCTCATCGCAGCGCTGTCGTTCACTCAGCCGATGCACGTGCCGCCGTACTCGGCGCTCATCCTCACCGGCCTGGCGCTTTCGTTGGTCGGCGACTGGCTGCTGATTGACGCGGACGAGCGCCCCGGCCTCTTCGTCTCCGGGTTGGCGGCCTTTTTGTTCGCGCACATCGCCTACATCGTCGCCTTCGCCTACGCGCAGCTCGCGCGCAGCACGCCGTTCGACTTCAACCGCGCCGCCCTGGCCGCTGCCGTGCTGGCCCTCATCGGCATGGTGCTGTATTTCTACCTGCGCCCGTCGCTGGGCAACCTGCGGCAGCCGGTGCTGCTTTACATCACGGTGATCTCGCTCATGGTGCACCAGGCTTTCTCCGGCGTGCAAATCGGCGGGGGCCTGCTGGCGCAGCCATCGTTGGCAATGGGCGGCGCGCTGCTCTTCTACATGTCCGACTTCATGCTTGCCATCAACAAGTTCGTCTTCGACGGCGAAGGCGAGCGCAACAGCATCTGGGTGCTTTCCACCTATTACTGCGCGCAACTGTTCATCGCGCTATCGGCTTCGTTCGTCAGGTAGATAATCAAGACATGACCCAGACAGACCCCTTGCAGCCATTCGAAGGCCAACGCTTCCTCGCCCTGGAGACCTTTCGCAAAAACGGCGTTGCGGTGCGTACGCCAGTGGGCTTCGTGCGCGATGGCGATGCGCTGCTGATCCGCACCGAGGCCGATTCTGGCAAGGTCAAGCGCATCCGCAACAACAATCGCGTGCGCATCGCGCCCAGCACCGGCCGCGGCGACCCGCTGGGCGACTGGGTAGAGGCGCGCGCGACGATCCTCGACGACCCAGCAGCCAGCGAGGCCGCCCGCCGGAAGATCGCCGCCAAATACGGCTTGATCTGGCGGCTGATCGAGTGGCAAGTGAGCATCCGCAACCGGCTGAGCCGCCGGAAGCGCGCCGGCTGGGTCAGCGTTCGCCTCACCGCGATCGCGCCACGGCAGGAGTGACTGCGCTGCCGGCCGCCATTACCATCCGCCGGACAAAAGCCATGATTCATGACCCCGTGCTCATCAACGACTGGCATCCGGTCGCGTCGCTGCAACAGCTCGACGCGCAGCCGGTGCTCGGCGTGCGCTTATTGGGCGAGGATTTGGTCGTGTGGCGCTGCGGCGACGCTGTGATGGTCTGGCAAGACTTGTGCATCCATCGCGGCACGCGCCTCTCGCTCGGTGCGACTGATGGCGCAACGCTGGCCTGCCCCTACCACGGCTGGCGCTACGGCCCGGACGGCCGTTGCACACATATCCCGGCGCATCCTGACCAGAAGCCGCCCGAAAAGGCCCGCGTCAAGACATACCGCGCTCAGGTGAAGTATGGGTTAGTGTGGGCCTCGCTGGGTGAGCCGCAGCACGACGTGCCGCCTTTTGCCGAATGGGATGACCCGTCGTATCGTAAAGCGCTGTGCGGCCCATACCGCGTCAAGGCCAGCGGCCCGCGCCTGATCGAGAACTTCCTCGACGTCGGCCACTTCCCGTTTGTCCACGAAGGCATCCTGGGCGATCCGACCTACCCGGAGATCATGGACTACGAGGCTGAAATCACCCCCGATGGGGTGATTGCGCGTGGGGTGCGCGTATACCAGCCCGATCCCTACGGCACCGGCGTCGGCGACTACGTGACCTATGTGTATCGCGCGCTGCGGCCACTGACGGCCTATCTGCTCAAGCAATCTACCCAGCGCTTGGCGATTCAGCTTATGGTCACGCCGCACGACCTGGTGGACAGCACCGCGTGGATGTGGATGGCAATGAACTACGGGCGCGAGACACCGGTCGAGGCGTTCGTCGCCTTCCAA
>CALHLE010000026.1 GCA_938034415.1 uncultured Anaerolineae bacterium | reverse complement strand
CAGGCGCTCGTCGCGCCGGCGTCCTGGTAGCCGCGCGCACGTTCGCCCAGCCGACTGGCCCGGCCACGCTTAGGGACGAGATGCCGAGTATTCTCCACGCCAGCTAGTGCTGCTGCCGTTGCCCGACCGAGACCTTCGCGCGCAGGAGGCCGCGCGCCGTTTGGAATTCAAGAACGGCGCGCGGCTGCGTTTAGGCAAGTGAGGGTAGTTCGTTCAATTGATGAACGCCATGTCGTCCACGAAGAATGAGGCTGAACTGCCCGTCCTATCTGTGATTGCCGCAACTTGCACGCTTACCTGTTGCCCGCGGAAGGCGCGAACGTCTATGCGCTCCTCGACCCATTGATTGCGCACAACGGCAGCGTTGCACAGCGGCCATGTGCGCGCAACTTGACCGTTCAGGCGCAAGACCGCGTAATCACCGCCGCAGTCCACACTGCTCAAGACATAGTACCAAAAGCGCAGATGCGTCGCTTGTTGCGGAACGCGCAGCGGCTGGCGGATCGAATCTTCCGAATTTGAGACGCCTCCGAGCCACATGCTGCGACGGCCGCTCCGGTATATGTGTTGAGCCGGCCAAGCCCACCCGCCAAGCCACCAGGCTTCCACACGTCCTTCAAAGTCGCCATCTGGGATCGGGAAGACGGCCGGCCCGGCCTGCGGGCGTTGGTGCACAACCGGTATGGACAGGCGGCGGTTGAACAGTCTGACCCCGTTGACGTAAGCGGCTCCGTATCCGATGTTCGATATCCCGTAGCCAATCCGCATATACCCGCCTTCGCCCCACCGGGTTCCCCATGAGTTGCGGATGATCCAGGCTTGCTGGCTGTCGTCCCATCCCACCAACACTACACCGTGATTTACATATCTTGAATCAGGCGCCTCGTTTGTTCTAAAAACTCCCCCCCTGTATTGCTGGAAGTACGGGCCGACCCACACGGCAACCGACAACGGGCCATAGTCGCGCAGCGCCCGCTTCAGCGTAGCAACATCTGGGATAGACTGCCCAGGGACGTAAGCCCATACCTTCCCTTGCCAGAAGTGGGGATAGGGGCTGTTACAGGCTACATCCGCGGCTCGGTAGGGGAAGAAGCGCTCGCCGACCGGCCCTGCCATCGGTTCACCGAGGATGCGCAGGTTGGTGTGGTAGTCGTGCCCCCACCATCCGCCATCGCATCCCCATCCCCGACGATTGCATGACACCAGGAACTGCTCCGAGAAGTCCACTCTGTTGCGGTCAATATCGGGACGCGCAATCAACAATGCAGATTCCATTGCGCCGACCGTGGCAAATGCCCAGCAACTACCACAATAGCCTTGGTCGCGAATCGGCGTGCACTTCCCATGAGCGCACCAGTTGAAGGAAGGGGGCAGATTCTGCGCCGACGAAGCATCATTTGCCGATAGGGGTGTAGCATCCTCTGCTGGCGCTTCTTGAGCCTCACCTTCTTTCGACGGCGTGGCAAAGGCATCGTCAGGCAAGGGGGGCGGCAGCGGCCAGCTCACAGCGTTGGCAATCTGCTCCAGACCGACCTTGTCTGCTGGTTCCCCGATCAGCCTAAGCCGCCGCGCAACCGGCTGATGGGGCAGCCATGGGCGGCGATGAACCAGACTCAACGCAGCGACGCCGTCATTGGCCGCTGTGACCTGATATGTGCAGGTTGCCGGGCTGCCGAGCGTAGCGGTGTAGGGGCGAATGCCGTCGGGAACAAGCGCAGTAGCCAGCGCAGGATCGAGCTGCTCGGCTTCCCAGATGAAGCCGGTGGAAGGGTTGCAGGGCAAGGTCACGGAGAACGCGCTCCCTGCGCTGACCCATCCTTGCATCTCAATTGCGGCGTGTCCCGTCCGTCCAAACAGCAGGCTTTGATCCTCATGCAGCCACGCCGAAAGCGTGTCCCAGGTGCGCCGGGCCGGACTGTTCAGCGTATATGCAGAAAAGTTGCCCGCGACCGGCGTCGCCTGCCACAGCCCATCGCTGTTTAAGCGTATCTCAAGCAAATCCGCCGCCTGAGCTTGAGCGCCCTGGACGGAGTCGGCATCGGCCTGGGTTTCGGGCGCGCCGAGCAGCAGGTCCTCCTCCGATTCTGCCGTCTGGGCGTGCATCGGCTGCGAGACGGTGACGAGCGAGGCGGCAAGCACGAGAGCCGAAACGATCTGCCGTTTGCGAGAAGTGTTTTGCCCTTTCATCTTTGTCCTCCCTTTCATTTCTGTCCTTCTTAGAGTTGCTTGCCGATAGTCTCGCAGTGCAATGGCGCGGATGCTTGACGCGGAGCCAAGAATTTTCTCCGCGTTTATACATGAATCGTCAGGTTCGTGGAAAGAGATCTGAGACACTGCTGACTGCGAATCCGGATGAGGGAGGAAGACGCGCAGCCTACGACGCTCTCGGCCGACCGCGCATGAGAGAGCTGCTTACGTAGAGGCGTTTGACCAGGGGCGAAGACATCAGCGAGTCAGCAGTGCGGGCTTTCGTCCTTTAACGACGCAGCGCCGAGCGCCGTTTAAGTGTAGGCACTCGGTAGGAGAGGGGCAAGGGATAGCAGGCTTTGAAATCCCGATAGCTTGACGGTTAGATCACTCGCTCATTGCCGCCATCAATCGGGATCTGCGCGCCGGTGGTTTTGGCAAAAACGGGGCCGCATAGCTCGGCGATCAGCTCCGCAACGTCGCGGCTGGTCACCTCTACGCCGAGCACATTGTTGCGCTTGTATTGCTCAACGGTCATCCCGTAGTTCTGCGCGCGCGCGGACAGCACTTCATCCGTCCAGATGCCGGTGTCGAACACCGCGTTTGGGTGAACGACGTTCACGCGGATGCCATCGCTGCCCCATTCCAGCGCAGCCACGCGCGCAAGCTGCGTCAGCGCGGCTTTCGACGCTGAGTAAGCGGCGGCCCCCGGTCCCGGCGCCGGCACATTCTTCGAGCCAACCACGACCACACGTCCACCGCGCGGCGCCAGCTTGAGCAGCGGATACGTTTCGCGCATCAGCATCGCGTTGGCATCTAGGTTAATGCGCAACGCGCGCGACCAGGCCTGCGTCTCCAGCGCAGCAATGCGCTGGCTGGCCGGGAAGATGCCGGCGTTTAGCACTAACATGTCCAGCCCACCATAGCGCCGCGCCGTGCGTTCCAGCGCCTCGCGCAGTGCCGCTTCGTCGCTCACGTCGGCGACGATCCCCAAAAACTCTGGTTGTGGAAAGAGGCTTTCGATGACCGGTGCGATGTCGAGGCCAACCACGGCTGCGCCGCGCTTCAGCAGCGCCTGCGCGCACGCCTTGCCGATGCCGGAAGCCGCGCCGGTCACCAACGCTACTTCGCCGGTGAACATCTGCGGCGCGGGCATGCGCTTGAGCTTGGCTTGCTCCAGATCCCAATACTCTACGCGAAACACCTCCGCCTCCGGCAACGCGCGCCATCCGCCCAGCGACTCCGCGCGCAGGATCACGTCAATCGTCTGGGCGTAGATCTCGGCAGCGATGGTCGCGTCCTTCACACTGCGACCGGCAGTCACTACCCCCAGCTCTGGGTCGAGGATCACGCGCGGCGCCGGGTCCAGCATGGCGAGCGGCTGCGACGATGCCGCGCTGTGACGGGCGAAATAGGCTTCGTATTCGGCGCGATACGCCGCCACGTCACGACCGATCAACGGCAGGCGCTTGGTGCGAATGACGTGATCGGGCGTGACGGGGCCGCGCCGCGCGATGGACGCTACGTCGGGTAGACGGGCAAAACCGAGGGATTTATCGTCGTCATGCGCGGTCAGGATCATCGGCGCACCGGCCGCATCAGACACGGCGCGGCGCAATTCGGCCAGCACTACTCGCACGGGCCGGTCGCTCCGCTGCGCCGGCGGAAAGGTCACGCGCCAACAGCCATGCTGCGCGATGTATTCCTCCGCCTGCGTCACCAAATCAATCATTCGCGCATAGGCCTGGCGCGCTGTATCGCCAAAAGTGACCAGCCCATGCTGCATCAGCACAATGCCGACGAGGTCGTCCTTGTTAGTGCACGCGGCGAACTGCTCGGCGCATGCCTTAGCCAGCGCAAAGCCTGGCATGACGTAGGGCACGATCAGCACGGCGTCGCCGTATAACTCGCGCACGCGGCGTTCGCCATCCGGCGTGTTGGTGATGGTCAGCAGTGCATCTGCGTGAGTGTGATCCACAAACTTATAGGGCAAGATGGCATGCAAGACGGCTTCGACCGAAGGCGCGGGGGCGCTGGGTTCAACGGCATAGCTGCGCAGCAAACGCATCATCTCGGTGTCGGCAAGATGAGGTAACTGGGCCAGCCGCGCGGTCGGTTGCAAGCGCAGTGGCGCAAAGCCCGCCGCCTCAATCGTCGCCAGGTCCCAGCCGCTGCCTTTAACGTAGAGGATGTCCTCCTCCTCATCGAAGACGTTGCGCGCGCGCGTCTTCACCGAGGTGTTGCCCCCACCGTGCAACACCAGCGCCGGCTCACGCCCCAGCAAGCGCGACGTATAGACCCGCTGAGCCAGGTCGCCCACGAAGGTTTCAGCTTCAGCATCGTTCCAGAGGTTTTGCATCGTTCAATCCAGCGCCGCGAGCGCGTTGGCCAACACGGCGACGAAACTATCTACGTTCCAGCCGGCGCGCCCTACCCCCATGCCGCTCCCGTTGGGCAAGCGCGCGTATCGGGCGCAATTCGTCGCGTCCACACTGCCGCCATAGAGGATCGGGACGCGCTCGCCCGCCAGGCCGAAAATTTTGCACAACACACGACGGATGTTGTCGAACGCTGCGCCGACGTAATCCGGATCGGCTGCTGTGCCGCCCTCGCCGACCGACCACAACGGCTCATAGAGGACTTGGAGGTGATTCGGAGCAGGAAGACCGCGCAGGGCCAGTTTCAACTGCTGCGCCACGTAGTCCTCGCCGGCGCCGGCTGCTTTGATGGCGGCCGGCTCGCCCACGCACAACATCACGCCCAAGCCATGCCGTGCCGCAGCCAGCACCTTCTTATTCAACATCTCATCGCTCTCGCCAAACAGCGCGCGGCGCTCGGCGTGGCCGAGCATGACGAATTCAGCTCCGCAGGCCTTGAGCATGAGCGGCGAAATCTCGCCGGTGAATGCGCCTTCATCCGCCCAGTGCATGTTCTGCGCGCCGATTCGGATGCCGGAGCCTTGCGCAGCTTCCGCCGCCGCAGCAATGGATGTGAACGGTGGAATCACCCACAAGCTCGCGCGCTCGATCTTTGGCACGCCCGCGACGCGCTCGCGCAGCGCCCGCAGGAACGCCTGCGTCTGCTGCGGCGTCTGATGCATCTTCAAGTTTGTGCCGAAGAGAAACACAGCGCAGGATGCTTCGTCCGTGCAAGCGACGTCTCAACGCCTTGCAGATTCGCTATCGCGCAACGGCAACGCCGATGCAACAGCGGCATGGTTCTTTGCGCGATTTTTAAGCGCAACGAATCGAATTGACAAGTTCACTGCGCAGCTCGCGCAAAGATCGGCTTCAGCGCCGGATAGGCTTCGCGGAAGCGCGCATAGGCTTCGTCGTAGCGACGCAATACGGCGGAGTCCTCGCTGGGCGACGTGCGCGAAGTCACGCGGATCACGGCGTCGCAAGCCTCGCGCGTATTGCGCCACAGGCCAATGCCCACGCCGGCCAACAATGCTACGCCGAACGCCCCGCCCTCTGTCGAATTGACCAGCGTGATGTCGGCTTGAAAGATGTCGGCCAGCATCTGCCGCCAGATTGCGCTGCGCGCCCCGCCGCCGGCCGCGCGCACCTCGTTCACATGCAAACCCAGTTCACGCATCAACTCGATCGAGTCGCGCAGGCCGAAGCTGATGCCCTCGACCACCGCACGGGCGAGATGCGCTTGTGTATGGCGCAGCGTCAGGCCGACAAATGCGCCGCGCGCCAGCGAGTCGCGATGCGGCGTGCGCTCGCCGGTCAGGTAAGGCAAAAAGATCAGCCCCTCTGCCCCGATCGGCGCCTCAGCAGCGCTGCTGAGCAGCGCGTCGTATGGCTCAACGGCATCGCGCTGCGCCACGAGAACCGGATGGCCGTTGGCGATCACATCGCGATGCCAGCGCAGGCTGCCGCCGGCAGAGAGCATCACCCCCATGAAGAACCAGGTCTCCGGCACGGCGTGGCAGAACACTTCGATGGCCGTGTCGCGGATCGGCGGGTAGTGCTCCACCGACGCAAACACGACGCCCGACGTGCCGAGCGTGACGTTGACGATGCCCTCGCGCACCGAGCCTAGCCCGACGGCCGCCGCCGGCTGGTCGCCGCTGCCGCCGACGATAGGCGTGCCGGCAGCCAAGCCGGTCTCGCGCGCCGCCGCGTCGCTCACCTGCGCCGTCGGCTCGTGCGACTCGGCGCACAACGGCAGCCACTCGCGCGGAATGTCCAGCAAAGCCAACATCTCATCCGACCAGCGGCGATGCCGCACGTCGAGCAAGCCCATGCCAGTAGCGTCGCCAACCTCGGTGGCGAATTCACCGCTGAGCTTGTAGCGGATGTAGTCTTTGGGCAACAACACATGCGCCACGCGCGCGTAGACATCCGGCTCGTGCTTGCGCACCCAGAGCAGCTTCGGCGCGGTGTAACTGGGGCTGGGGATATTGGCGATGAGTTCGCGGGTGCGCATCGGCCCGCCCGCGCGTCGCACCAGCTCATCGCACTGCGCTGCGGTGCGCTGGTCGTTCCACAGGATTGCCGGGCGCAGCACCTGGCCGGCGCGGTCGAGCAGGGTCAGCCCGTGCATCTGGCCGCTCAAGCCGATGCCGCGCACATCTCGACCCGAGACGCCGGCCTTCGCCAGGACCTGGCGAATTGCTTCGCTCGTTCCGCGCCACCAGTCGGCAGGGTCCTGTTCGCTCCACAGCGGGCGCGGCGTGCTAAGCGGATACTCGACCGTCGCGCTGGCCAGCGTATCGCCACTTTCGTTGATGAGCAACGCTTTGACGGCAGTCGTGCCTAGGTCAATGCCAAGCAGCGTCATGATGTGTCACTCCGTGTGGTGGAAGAATGCCTCCGAGAGTATCTCAACTAGCGCATTGTGACAAGCATGAATGGTGGCACACGCGACAACGGCATGGGCGGTCACCATGCGCCAGCGTGCGGTCGATCCCGATAAGCCGCACTGCCAAGTCCTCTGGCCTGCGGCTTCAGCCGCTCTACATATGAGCAGGCAGACGGCGCAACGATAACCAAAGCAGGACGATCAGCGCCAGGCTGACAGCATGCAGCAACAAGCGCTACCACCAAGGGGCGACTTCGCCGAACACATCGGCCGTTTGCGCCTTGAGGCCAGGGCAGCGGCGGGGCGGGCAAGACTTAGAACGGGTGGGCAACGAGCATAGAGGACAGCCAAAGGCGCCCCCGGCGAGACTCGAACTCACAACCTCGGCATTAGAAGTGCCCTGCTCTATCCGATTGAGCTACGGGGGCTAGTTCATAATCGGCCGTATGCCATTATAAACAGCGCGGCCGCCAAGTTGAGCGAGGATCTCAGAAGGTTTGCGCCCGATGCGCGCTGCCAGCTCGATCGGCGTCAACGGCTCATTGTCGTTAAGCAAAAAGACGCGGAAGACGGATTCGGCCAAAGGCAGACGCGCACTGATGAACGTCGCATCGCCGGCGCGCTCGGCGCGAATCATCTGCAGTGCGCGCGTCACGCGCCGCACCTCGCCGGTCGCTTCGTCAACAAAGTCAAGTGCTTCATCGGCCGGCAAACCAGCTAGCCGTTCCTGTTGCTCCGGCGTCAGACATTTGTAGATCAGCACGTTGACATCCTGGCCGTTCTTTTCAAACCAGGAATAGTCAATGTGAAACGGCGTGTTCTCGGTTGGTCGCAAAAGCTTCATCGCATGCTCGTATGTTTCAACGCTCGCCCAGATGCCAGTAGTTGTCTCCCACCGGCACATACGCGCCGCTCGCCGCCAATGCCGCGAACACGTCGGTCGGCGTGCTGCGCGTGATCGCGTTCACCACCGCGTAGAGCGTCCGGGCGTGCACGTTGCCCTGTGGACTCAGCTTGGCGATCTCGGGGAAGGCCTCGCGCACTGCTTGCAAGGGGTCGCGCCGTCGCTCGGCGCGCAGCACATCTAGCGCGCGTGGGTCATCCACGAACACGGACATCAGCTCATCTACCTCGCACGCTACCGCGCGCTGCGCCGTCTCCAGGCACAGCCGGCCATCGCGCACGCTGGCCACGCGCACCCACTCGCGCTTGGGCCTTCGCCGGCGATAGTCTATCCACACGACGTTTTCGGCGTCGCTGCGCGCCAGTTCGATGTAGGCGCCGGCGGGGAGGTCATTGGCCTTGAACCAGTCACCCAGCCCCCAAATGTAGCGCCCTTCGCGCACCAACCACACGGTCATCTCTTTCTGCGTCAAGCGGTCTTTGAAGCGCATCGGGATGCGCGGCTTGCGCGACTGCGGCAAAACGGACGCTGCGGCGCGCGACCACCCCAGCGTGCCGGCGCGGCGGTGCGGATAGGTTAGGATAAGCGTGGCGCTCTGCGCCGGCGACACCGGCGCTGCTTCGTCGAACTCCAGCTCATCGTCCAGCTCATAGGCCAGCGCGGCAAGTTCAGGGCTTAGCGCGGCGCGCCCCGATGGCCGTTCGGCGCGCAACACTTCCGGCATCTCTCGCGCCTCTACCGGCTCCAACCGCCGAAGGAACCAAGCCGGCGTGTCGTTCAAGCTGACTTCGTCGAAGCGCGGATCCGCGGCCAGCGCGCTATTCAGCGAGACTTCCTGCACGTTAGCGCTTACGTCCGGCGGCAACCCCAAATCGCGCAGAATCACATCCGTCGTCAGCGGCCCACCGTTCGCCATATCGAGCACCGCTTCCGCCAAGTTCAGGTGGCCGATGTTCACTTCAGCCATGAGGGCGCGCAGGAACCACTCATCGCCGATGCGGATGAATTCGCGGTTGCCCTCAAGCGCGGCTTCTAGCGCGGCAACGACGTATCGGCCGTACGCCTCGTACAACGCTTCAGGCGATTGAAGCGATGCTGAATCGAAAAGCGCTGTCGCATCTTCATCGTTCAGACGATGCGGGCGATGGTAGTTGGCCGCAAATTCGCGGCGCCGGCCATCGTCGAACTGCACGGAGATGACTTCGAACTCACCCAGGTCTGGGTTATTGCCCGGACGCACCCCAACGACTTGGCCGGAAGCAAACTTCAGCGCCGGGAAGACCAGTCTTTCCCCAATTGCATAACGCTTCTTCGGTTGGTAGACGTTGTTATCAGACCATTGGCGGCGCAGCGCAGCATTCTCTTGGTCAACACGGTGGCGGACAAGCGCCAGCGCCAGATCGGCGATGCGCTGAGGCTTTCCCGCTTCAAGAATGAAACTGTAAAGGAAATCCGCATCATCCGCAGTAATGGTGAGGGCGGACCAGTAATCTGCGGTTTGGGTTGGGCGATGTATCACGCGATCGAGGACCTTCTCCACGGATTAGCACCGCGATTATACCCGACGCGCAATCGCACATAGCTCGATAGGGTGCGCGCGCCCCTCGCCGGCGTGCGATCCGCAGCGTTACTTCGCGCCTAGCATCACCGCGCCGATCACCCGCGCATGCGCGCGGGCGAGGATGTCCTTGGCTTGCTGCGCACGATCGAGTCGCGTCTTGCCGGCTTCGATGACGAGCAACACTCCATCTACGCGAGAAGCCAGCACGGCGGCATCGCTGACCCAGCCGAGCGGCGGCGCGTTGAACAAGACCAGGTCGGCCATGCTCGCAAGTCGCTCGATGGCATAGGTCATGCGATCTGAGCTGATCAGATCGGCAGGAATAGCCGGCGGCGTTCCGCTTGTGAGCAGGCTGAGGTTAGGCAGCGACGTTGAGCGCAACGGCGGCTCGCCCAGGCCGTTCGCGCCGCCTGCGAGCCAATCGGCCAGGCCGGTTGCGTTCGGCACGCTAAAAGCGATGTGTAATGCCGGTTCGCGCAGATCGGCATCTACGGCGATGGTGCGCTTTCCGGCTTGCGCCAACGTGACGCCCAGGTTTGCCAGCACCTTCGCCGCGTTCCGGCCGGAATCCGGCGAGGCCACAAGCAGCGTCCGCATCGGCGCGTCGAGCATCGCAAAGTGCAAATTCGTGCGCAGCGTGCGATATGCCTCGGCAGCGGGGGATTTCGGTTCAGTGAGCGTGATGAGGTTCATGGCGAATTAGTGAGCCGGGATGTCGCCGACGATAGGCAGCGACAGATTGCGTTCGACGTCCTTCGGCGCGCGGAGCAGCGCGGACTGACGCCATTCGAGCAACGCCACAATTGCTGCGCCGGCAGCCAGGCCCAGGAGCAGGCCTGCCGCTGTGTTCACACCGGTGCGCGGGTAATCCTGCGTGTAGCGCGGGTCATCACCCAGGATCGCTTCGACGCGATCTTCGCGCCGCTGCTTGGCGTTGTCGCGGTTGCGAAACTCGACGAACAACTGCGCCCACTCGCGCGCGATGCGATTGGCCGTTTCGCCGTCGTAATCGCGCACTTCGATCTCCACCCCATAGCTGGCAGCGTCGTCAGCCATGCGCGTCTGGCCATAGATGTAGGCAGGCGAGTAATCCAACTGTAAGCGCTTGCCAACCTCCGCCGCGTTGCGCTCGGTGCGAATGATGCTAATGTAGGAAGACAACAACTGCTTGGCGGCCTGGGTTTGGCCGAAGTCGGTGCGCGCCGGTTGAATCGTCAGCTTCATGGATGATTTGTAGATCGGCGTCTGCAGCCGGCTGAAGACGAACGCGCTGGCCGCCGCGATCAGCGCCGTCAGCACGACGATCCACCAGCGTCGTTTGACGATTTGAATGTAATCCTGTAACTCCATCTTTCTGCAGGTCGGTTCTAGAACCGCTCAGGAATTTCGCCGATGATGTTCAGCCCCATGCGCTCGATTTCGCGGCGCTCCCTGATCACCGGGTCAAAATAATGCCACAACAGAACCAGGGCCGCTCCGGCGAGCACGCCGAGCGCGAGGCGCACCGGCAAATCAAAGCGGTCGCGCAGGGGCGCCGCCGTCGGCACAGGCACGATCGGATCCATCAGCCGCACCGGCGAAGCGCCGGCGCCCTTCAGTTGTGGCCAGTAGGCTTCGTAGTTCTCGTCCAGTTCATCCACCACGGCCTGGGCAATCTGCGCTGCTTGCTCAGCGTCAGGCCACGACACGTAGACAACCAGCACGCTGGAGCGATACTCGGAACGAATCGCGCCGGCGAGCGGCGCGGGCAGGGATATATCGCGCCGCGCCAGACGCCTGGCGACGTTGTCGGCAAATACGCCCTTGCCGATGATTAATGAGAAGCCTTGCGTGACGTATTCCGACGCCAGCCAGTTGTAATGGCGGTCGTAGTTATAGGCTTGCTCGCGCAACGGCTCCGGCACTAGGCCGACTGCGAACGACAGCGTCACCACATAAGTCGGCGGCGCGGGCCGCGTCGTCAACAGGGTGACCGCCGCGATCAGCGCCACCGGCAACAGCGCCAGCCACCAACGCCGCAGCAGGATTCGAGCGTAATCGGCAATCATGCATTCAAAGCAGATCGTCGCGCCGATCCTGGCGCAGCCGTTCCACAATCTGCTTCAGATCGGACACGCGGTCTAAGGAGCATACCAGCAACACATCAGGCGTGTCCACGATGACAGCGTCCTTCAAGCCCATGACGGCGACAAAACGATCACTGGTGCGCACAAGGGTGTTGCTGGTCTCGATCGCTAAGACTCGGTCGCCGAAGAAAGCGTTGCCCTGCGCGTCTTTCGGCAGAATATCCAACAGCGAAGCCCAACTGCCGATGTCGCTCCACTCAATATCCACAGGGATGACGGCAACGCGTTCGGCGCCTTCCATGATGGCATAGTCTATGGACTTCTTCGGCGCAACATCCCAGGCAGCTTGTAGCGCGTCGTCATAGGCCGGGCTGCCGATCGTTGTCTCAAGCCGAGCCAGGGCCGCGGCAAACTCCGGCTGCTGGCGTTGAAACTCGCGCAACCCTACTCGGCAGCGCATGATGAACATGCCGCTGTTCCAGAAGTGCTGTCCATCGGCCAGATAGGCCTCTGCGACCTCTTGTTTCGGCTTCTCGGTGAAGCGGCGCGCGCAAAAGATGTCGAGGCCGTATCGCGCACCTATTGCGTCACCGCGCTCGATGTAACCGAAGCTGGTCGCGGGATACGTTGGCATGATGCCCAGGGTAACGATGTAGCCATCCTGGGCCACTTCATAAGCCGCTTGCAGCGCCCTATGGAATTCCGCCGTCTTGCCGATGTGATGGTCGGCGGTCAGAATTGCGACTGTGGCATCCGGGTCGGCATGCGCAATGTGCGTAAGCGCCAGACCTACTGCCGGGCCGTTATCTTTTGCGCTAGGCTCAATGATGTAGTTGTCGTCCGGGATGCCCGGCACTTGCTCTTTGAAGATTGCAGCCATCTGAGCGTTGGTCACCACGTGCACACGCTCAAGCGGGATCAGCGGCTGCAACCGATAGGCGGTCACTTGAAACATCGTCCGCCCTTCGACGAGCGCCAATGATTGCTTGGGGCGATCTTTGCGGCTGAGCGGCCAAAGTCGCGTGCCGCTCCCGCCGGCCATGATCAATGCGTGATACATATCTTGATGGATGATGAACCCGCTTTTGCCGCCTGTAAGGCGGCGCACATCCTCCCGTCTGCTAATAGTCCCTGTCACCTACTGTATAGGCTGCGGGCGCTTCGCGGGCCAGCACATAGCTTGTGCCGGTCGCTTGACGCACCAGGCCTTTCAATTCCATGAGCGCCAGTGTAGCTGTCACATCAGCAGCAGGCATCGCCAAATTGCGCACAAGCTCATCTACGGATGTTGGCTCATGAGAGAGACGCGCCAAGATCTCTCGTTCCGCATCACTTTCCGGCATCACCGCCTCGACTTCCACACGATCCGTCACCATGTTCAGATTTAGCTCCTCCAGAATGCTCTGCGCATCAAGCACGATATGCGCGCCCTGCTGAATTAAGCGGTTGGTTCCGCGGCTGGTGCGGTTGAAGATGTTACCCGGCACGGCGAATACATCGCGTCCCTGGTCGGCGGCAAACTCGGCCGTGATCAGCGCGCCGCTGCGCTCATCGGCCTCGACCACCACTACGCCCAGGCTCAGCCCACTGATGATGCGGTTGCGCGGCGGGAAGTTCAACGCATCCGGCGGCGTGCCGAGGGGATAGTCGCTGATCAAGGCGCCGTGCTCGGCGATCTGCTGCGCCAGCTTGCGATGTTCCGGCGGATACACCACATCCACGCCGCAGCCCAGCACGGCAAGCGTGCGGCCGCCGGCCTTCAGCGCGGCCGTGTGGGCGATCGCGTCAATGCCGCGTGCCATGCCGCTGACGATGGTGATGCCATTGCGCGCCAATTCGCCGGCCAACATCTCGGTCACCTCCCGGCCATACACCGTCGCGCGGCGCGTGCCGACGATGCTCACTGCCCACGCATCGGCCTCGGCCAGTGTGCCCTTCACAAACAACACCGGGGGCGGGTCGGCCACTTCGCGCAGCAATTTAGGATAGCCGGCGTCTTCCCAGGTGAGCGCCATCGCGCCGGCGCCGGCCAAGCGTTCGACCTCTTGTTCCGGGACAATATGCCGGCGCGCCTGCGCCAGCGCCGCGATTGATCTCGCGTCCAAGCCGGACGCTGCAAGATCGAACTCGCCGGCAGACCAAGCCGCTTGTAGCGAGCCAAAGTGGGCCTTCAGCTTGCGAACGCGCACAGCGCCGATGCCCTTCACTCGGGCAAAGGCCAAGTAATACGGCAGCTCAGCATTCATCCGCCACAACAAGTTCACCGAATCAGCGCATCCACCGTGACTGCGCATCCAAACGGTGACGCGATCAGCGCCCTACGCCCAGACGCACCACGTGGCGCTTATCCCCGTCAACGGCCATAGTCGCGTTGCAACAATCTACGACCGCGGGCACGGTGCGCACTACGAAGCCATAATCCACCGCGCGATGGCCCGTGACGATCACAGCGCAGTGCGTCCTGCGCAAATTTGATTCGCTAAGTGGCTGAGACAGCAGCTCAACAGACTCGCGGTGGAAAACGCTGCCGCCGACTTGGAAGCGCGGTACGTATGGATCATGATACATGACTTTGGCGCCTCGCCGCAGCAACAGCTCGATCACACGCTCAGCCGGCGAGTTGCGCGGATCGTCCACGTCGCGCTTAAAGGCCACGCCGAGCACCATCACTGTCGCATCGCGCAGGGCGATGTGCACGCGATCGAGCGCCTGCTCAATCAGGTCTAGAACATGGAAGGGCATGCTTTGGTTCATCTCGGCGGCCAATTCGATGAAGCGAGTGTAGAAGTCATACTCGCGAGCCTTCCAGGACAGGTAGTATGGATCCACCCCGATGCAGTGCCCGCCCACCCCTGCTCCCGGCGTAAAGGGCATAAAACCAAAAGGCTTGGTCTTGGCTGCTTCGATCACTTCCCAGATGTCAATGCCCATGCGCTCGCTCAACAGCGCCAATTCGTTGACCAGCGCGATATTGACCGAGCGAAAGATGTTCTCCAACAGCTTGGTCATCTCGGCTGCGCGCGGGGAAGACACGCAATGCACCGGCGCCCCCAGCGCGCCTAGCACAACAGCCGCGCGCTGCGTGCCCGCAGGCGTCACTCCGCCAACCACCCTAGGCGTGTTTGTCACAGTCCAATCGGTGCGGCCGGGGTCAATGCGCTCAGGGCAGAATGCTAGATCAAAGTCCACACCGGCTTTTAGGCCGCTGCGCTCTAGGATGGGTTGGACGATCTCCTGCGTTGTACCGGGATAGGTCGTGCTTTGCAGGATGACCAATTGCCCCTTTGACAGGCGGGGCTGGATGCCCTCGACTGCGCTGACCACATACGAGAGGTCAGGCGCGCGCATGGCGTCGAAGGGAGTCGGGACGCAAATGAAGATAACGTCGCAGTCGCGCAGCGCGTCGTAATCGCCAGTGGCCGTGAATGCGCCAGCTTGCACAACCTGCGCGACATCTTCGCTCGGCACGTCGGCGATATAGCTGACGCCAGCATTGAGTTGTGCCACCTTGCGCGCGTCTGTGTCTACGCCGAAGACGCTCCGGCCGGCTTTGGCGAACGCTATCGCCAGCGGCAGGCCAACGTAGCCCAGCCCTAGGACTGCGATGCGCTGGTCGGTTCGGTAGGCGATGGAACGGGCTGGCGCGCGCTGGGCGGCGTCCCCAGCCCCGGGCTTTCCCAGTCTATCGTTGTCAGCTTCCACGGTCCAAACTCCATGAACCACAACATGTATCCCCCGGCAATCAACAGCGCAACGGCGATGATGAGGTTGGCCCAGAGGTTGGCCACCGAGGCGATGATGGCCACGATGCCAAGCGCGCCACACACGAGGTAGAGGATCATCACCGCTTCGCGCCGGCTAAAGCCGTGATTGGCTATGCGGTGGGAAGTGTGGTCTTTGCCCGGCGATGTGAGCGGGTTCTTGCCGCGTCGCAGCCGAGAAAGCGTCACCAGGGTCATGTCAAAGATCGGCAAGCCCATGAGGATCACCGGCACCATCCATGAAACCAGCGGACTTTGCCCCCAAAAGCGCAGCTTAACGGCGATGCACGCCAGCAGAAAGCCGAGGAACATGCTGCCCGAATCGCCCATGAACACGCTCGCCGGATTGAAGTTCCAGGCCAAGAATCCGATGCACGCACCCAGCACGGCTGCGCTGAGCAGGCCGACCAGGTATTGCCCATTGATGATGGCCAATACTAAAAAGAAGGCGGAGATCACAGCGCTGACGCCGGCGAGCAAGCCGTCCATGTTGTCGAGAAAGTTCATGGCGTTGGTGATGCCGACGATCCAGACCACGGTGAGCAGCGCATCCAGCGCCGGACTGCCGAACAGCGCGACGCGCACATCGAACAGATAGACCACCAACGCAGCGCACAACTGGATGACCAGCTTGGCGTAGGCGTTGAGGCTGAAGCGATCATCCACGAGGCCCATGAATGACATCAGCGTAGCAGCCACGACGATGGCTGCTAACTGCTGAAACTCCAGTCGGCGGCCCAAGATCAGCGCCACGCTCAACACGCCGAGCAGGATGGCCAGCCCGCCCAACTTCGGCACCGGCCGGGCGTGAATATCGCGCGCGCGCGGCTGAGCAACGACGCCGACGCGAGGCGCAAGCCACTTGCTGAGCGGCGTGGCTGCTACCGCAATTGCCAGCGCGCCGAAGAAGAGCAGTACGAGTTCAACCATCCTTTTCGTTTTGGCAGCAAGCCGGCTGTCTAGGGTGAGCCGAGCTGCTGGATAAACGATTGTAGTATCGGCTGCTGGTCTGCCGGCGCCAGCGCAAGCGCGCGACGGGCGTATTCAACCGCCAGCGTAATCTGGTTTGTGTCCCTGTAGAGCAAAGCGAGATTCTTGAGGGTGTTCCAGTCATTCGAGTTGCGGGCCAGCAATTCCTGCAGCGCGTTGATCGCCCCCGGCGCGTCGCCCAAATCCAGCGCAATCCGCGCCAGTTCCTGATACGCCTGGAGCAAGCCGGGATCCACAGCGACAGCCTGAGTCAGTTCTTCGCGCGCGCGCTCTAACTGGGCGCGCCATTCGGCCGGGTTGGCCTGCCGATCAAGCGCGCGCGCTTTCTCCAGATGCCAGGCGGCGCGCAGCAGATAGGTCTGACCAAATTTCTTATCGAGCGCCAGCGATCGGTCGAGCCGGGCCTTTGCTTCTTCTAAATCGCCTAGGCGATAGAGATACAGGCTGGCCCATTCGTTCCACAACTGCGCATTGTTCGGGCTTAGGCGGGTAGCCGTCGCGTATTCCCGCGAGGCGTTCTCAAAGCGGCGCTGCACATCGGCCTCCAGCTCGGCAATGCGTGCTGCGTCTGCGCTCCCCTGCGCGCGCGCCGCGTCCAGCTCTGCCCGCGCGATGTCGCCAGACTGCTGCCACATGCGGGCCAAATTGGCGCTGTGGTCGGTGTTGAACGGGTTGATCACGCGCGCCTCCTCCAGGATGATGCGCGCCGCCGCAAGCAAGTCTTGGCGACTTAACCTGGCCGAGGGCAGATCGTTGGAGCCATAGGGGCGATTCCAGTTCTGTGGCTCATTCCCGATGATGCGCATAAATGTCGCATCGTCGGGGATCGTTCTGTTCAGCGATTGATTCGGCGTGGCCTTCGCCTTCTCCAGCAGCGCCCGACCGAGCCAGAGGTAATAGAAATCCTCGTTCGGCGCAAGTTGGATCGAGCGGCGGTAATGTTCAATGGCCATGTCCCAGCCTTGAACGCCGGTGCCCTGCATCAACTCGCCCGAGCCGCGTTGATCCCATGGGCTGGCTTGCTTGTAGATGATGTCTGCGGCAATCGGCTGCAAATTGCTGTAAGCAACAGCGATCGGCACGGCGATGATGCCGACGAACAATCCGGTTAGGCCGGCGTAGGAAGCACTCTGCGTGGGCAAAACCAGCTCTTCGCCGCGTAACAAGAAGGCGCTGGCGACCATGACTGCGGCGATCAAGAGGTACACGTAGGCCGGGAAGGCGGCTAGTTCGTCGGCGATGGTGAGGATGCTGCTGACGGAGTTCTGCTGCGAAGCGGAGAACGCTACCAGGCGGCCGGCGATGAATGTGCCGAACGACACCCACACAAACGCCGCGATCGATGTGAGGAGCGCGCCGGCGGCCACGGTGTGCTCGTTGTCGCGCAGCGCGCCGCCCGACCGCAGCTCGGCCAGGACGACGGCGAGGCCAACGATGAGCGTGATGAGGAACATCGCCAACACGCCAAAGCTGGGCTGGCCCTTTACGCGGGTCATCGCGCCGATGAAGACCTGGCCGGCGGTCACGCTGCGCTCGATGTTGTTGGTGAAGTCGAAGGCCATGATGCCCAAGATCAGGCCCAGAAAGGCGCCATAGACGGAGACACCGGCAAACCATCCGGGCAGCACAAAGCCACGCCTGGCCGGGGCCGCCGCACGCCGCGCTGCGGCAGCGCGCTGTTGTGCGGCGCGCTGCTGTCGGCGCGTGCCGCCTACATTCTGACGCCCTTCCGATGAGCCGCCGCCCACAGACGAAGCAGCTTTCGCCGCGGCGGCTTCGCCCTCAGGCTTTCCCTCTTTTGAGTTCGGCAAGTCACCCTGCAGCCAGCCGGCGCCCACTACGACCATCACGCCGCTCAAGGCCCAGAAATAGGTCCGGGTTGCTGCGATGGCGATGCCGGTGTGGATCTCCACAAAGTGCGCAATGATGGCGGAGACGATGGCGATGAGCAACAATTGGTCGCGCAGCGAAAGCTGAACGGGCAACGACTCATTATCGCCGCGACGAGCGTTGATCAGCGCGCTGACGAACAGGAATACGGTCATGCCGAATACCACGCCAGCGCCTACGCCGATGCCGAACAGCTCCCGACGCCCAAGCGCAATCGCCCCCGCCCCAAACAGCGCCGCGCCGGCAATCCACATCACGATGAATAGCCCAGCTTCGAAGCGCGACGCAATCAGCCCAATCCAGCGACAGCCATAGAAAAGCACGCTGCCGAAGAGGAACATGTAGGCCAGCAAACCGAGGAGGCCGGTGATGACCAGCGCATCCCACGTCTCGTTGTGGCTGCGATCCGGCGAGGCGTTGCGCGCCTCAAAGTTCGCCAACATCGGCGGGTAGAAGCGGTTGTAGGCGACATACATGGATTCCGGCCCATAACCGACCAGCGGCCGAATGGCATTGAAAGCGTCAGGCGTGCCGTCCGGCCCAGCGATTGGGTCGTGCGGCAAGATCAATTCAGCCGCACCCTCCCAAATCAGCACGCGCACGGCATTGGTGCCCTCTTGCGTCGTAAACACGGTGCTCAAGCGACGAAACAGAGGGAACTGACGCAGCCACTCATAGTTCGGGTCGTTGCGCGTGACGTTGATGAAATACAAGAAAGCCAGCCCGGCTATGCCGAGGCCGATCAACCCCGCAGTAAGCTGCAATCGCGCCTTTCGGCGGCGGACGAGCTGCGCCAATAACAGCACGACAAACAGCACGCCGACCAGCCAACCAAGCTGCGGCCCGCGACTGCCTGCCAGGATCAGCACGACAATCGCGTTAAACAGCGCGACGATGATGTAACACGCAGCGCGCACGACGTCTGACCATCGGGGCTGGTCGCTTTGCAGGATGGACGCAAGGCTATCGGCGATGCGGTAGACGGTGATGAAGAAGATGATGACCAGATAGGCCGCGATGAAGATCGAGTTGCCCATATTGCCGGCCACGCGCTCCACCGTATCCCCACCCCACGGCAACGGGTCAAGCTGCAAGCGCTGCAAAAGGCCATAAAACGCGATTGGCAGCGAAGTGACGATCATGAGCGTGAGCAGGCGATCCAGTTGCGCGCGCCGGCGCATCCCCTGCAGAATCATGAGGAAGACGACGATGTAGGCAAAGGTGGTGTAAGTGCCTTGCAGGCGCTGATACGATCCGAGGAGGCTGGTGCGCGGCGCAATTGAGAACGCAGTGCTGATCATGTAAACCACAACGGTGATTAGCGTCGGCAACACTAGCGGCGTGCGCCAAGTCACGTTGCGATCGCGTCGCGGGTTGCGGCGCTCCTCGATCCACTTCACCACCCAAGCCATGGCCATGACCAGGGCAATCGAGCGCAGGGTGGTCAACTTGTCGGGTTCAAAGACCCGGCTGGAGTAGATGTTGAAGAACAGCGGCACGACAATCACCGCCGCCAACCAGCCGGCCTCGATCAGCCGGTCGCACCAAATGCTCAGCCGGCTGGCGAAGGCCACTGGCTCAGCCGCTGTGTTCAGCCTACTGTCTGCTGTCACCCCAGAAGTCTGCACCCCCGCAAGCGTATTCGACATGCGATGTCACCTCAGAACTGAAGCAAAGTCGGAATATCCCCATCATCACGTGGGGCGATGTAGAACTCTAGCACAGTCGCGGCGCTTTGGTATTATTCGAGCGAGGCGAGCATCATAGCACGCGAGCTTCCGCATCGCAGCGCCAAGCCACGAATCTACAGAGAGAAACAACATGGCATCCAAAATTGATCCATCCGCGCGCTATCTGAAAACCCACGAGTGGGCGCGCATCGAAGGCGATGAGATCGTGTGCGGCATCAGCGACCACGCGCAATCGGCGATGAACGATCTCGTCTATGTGGAACTGCCGCGCGTCGGCGCGACATACAAAGCCGGCGAAGCATTCGGAGTGGTGGAGTCCGTCAAAGCAGCCTCTGACGTTTACATGCCTGTCAGCGGCACGATCACGGCCGTGAACACCCAGCTCGAAAGCAAGCCGGAGATCATCAACCAAGACCCGTATCAGGGCGGTTGGATGATCCGCATCAAGCCCGACGACATGGCTGAGTTCAACAACCTGCTCGACGCAGACGCCTACGCGCAACTGCTGAACGAAACCGAAGATACCGAAGACTAGGACATGCACTACATCCCGCACACCGACGACGAGCGCCGCGAGATGCTTGCGCGCATCGGTGTTGAGCGCATCGAAGACCTGTTCCAGGCAATCCCTGAAAAGTTCCGCTTCCCCCGGCTCAATCTGCCCGAGGCCGTGACCGAGATGGAGGCGATGTGGGAGCTGGGCGCGCTGGCCGACGCGAACGCCGATGTGAACCACCATGCCTGCTTCCTCGGCGCCGGCGCCTATAACCACTACATCCCCAGCCTGGTGGATCACATCATCCGGCGCGGCGAGTTCTTCACCGCCTATACGCCCTACCAGCCGGAGGTCAGCCAAGGCACGCTGCAGGCCATCTTCGAGTTCCAGAGCATGATGAGCGCGCTGACCGGCATGGAGATCAGCACGGCTTCCCATTACGACGGCGCGACAGCGTTCGCCGAAGCCGTGTTGATGAGCATGGCGGTCACGCAGCGTCGCAAGGTGATCATCTCGCGCGCCGTTCACCCGCATTACCGCCAGGTGCTCCGCACCTACACTCAATTTCACCCCAACATCGAGGTCATCGAGGGCGACTTGGCAACCCTGACCGACTCGATTGACCTGAATACCGCCTGCGTTTGCATCCAGAATCCGAATTTCTTCGGTCAGTTCGAGGAGGTCAACGGCCTGGCCGACCACATCCACGCCGCCGGCGCGCTATTCGTCGTCGCGACCAATCCGATTGCCCTAGGCTTGTTCAAGCCGCCGGCCGAGTACGGCGCAGACGTCGTCATCGGCGAGGGTCAGCCGCTCGGCATCCCGCTGAGCTTTGGCGGGCCGTATCTCGGCTTTTTCTGCACCCGCCGCGAATTCATGCGCCGCATCCCCGGCCGGATCGTCGGCGAGACGGTAGATCGCGAAGGCAGGCGCGGCTACGTGCTCACGCTCAAGACGCGCGAGCAAGACATTCGTCGCGAGAAGGCCACCAGCAACATTTGCACCAACCAGGGACTGATGGCACTGGCCGCCTGCGTCTATATGAGCGTGATGGGCAAGCAAGGCTTGCGCCAGGTCGCGAACCTGTGTTATCAGAAAGCGCACTATGCCGCCGACCAAATCGGCAAGCTGGACGGCTGGCGCGTCTGGACGGATAAACCCTTCTTCAACGAGTTCGTCGCGGCCTGTCCCGCGCCGGTGAAGGAGATCAACGACTATCTGCTCGATGAGCACGACATCATCGGCGGCTATGACTTGGGGCAGGACTACCCCGAACTGCAAGATCACATGCTGCTGTGCTGCACCGAGACGAACACGCGCGAGGAGATTGACGCGCTGGTAGAAGCCCTAGCAGAACTATGACGTCCGCATCGAAACTCCGCGCCGCCGTGATCGGCGTAGGCGTGGGTTGGAACCACATCGAGGGCTACCAAACCCACCCCAACTGCGAGCTGGCCGCAATCTGCGACATCAACCCGGCCATCTTAAAGGAACGCGGCGATCGGTTTAACGTCCCTGAGTCGCGCCGCTTCACCGACTATCGCGAGGTGCTGAAGTCGAGCGAGATAGACGCGATTAGCATCGCCCTGCCCAACTGGCTACACGAGCCGGTCGCCCTAGAAGCGTTCGCCCATGGCAAGCATGTGCTGTGCGAGAAGCCGCTCACCGTGTCGGTCGAGTCCGGCCGGCGCATGATCGAGGCCGCGCGCGCCGCAAACAAAACGCTGATGGTGTGCTACAACCATCGCTATCGCCCGGAGATCGTCTGGCTGAAAGGTGAGATCCGCGCCGGCGACTTCGGCCACATCTACGCAGCCAAAGCAGGCTGGCTGCGCGAGGGTTGGATCCCGACGCATGGCCAATGGTTCACGCAGAAGGAGCGCGCCGGCGGCGGCGCGTTGATTGACCTGGGCGTGCACGTGCTCGACTTGGCGCTGTGGCTGATGGGCTACCCGCAGCCGGTCGCCGTGAGCGGCGCGGCGTTCGCCGAGTTCGGCCCACGTGGGCAGAAGACCCAACCGCGCGATGTCAAGCCGGCCCACTTTGACGTGGACGACATGGGGCTCGGCTTCGTGCGCTTCGCCAACGGCGCCGTGCTGCAGTTCGAGTCGGCCTGGGCATCGCACCGCGAGCCACTGCAAGACGGCTTTTACGTCAGGCTGTTTGGCAGCGAGGCCGGCGCAAATTTCTACACCGGCGCACCGAACGGCGAGACCGTGGTGATGTACAAACTCGTCAACGACCAGCCGGCGGCGATCGTGCCGCGCCTGCCGGCCGGCGTCAGCGGCCATCGCATCGCCGTGCATCACTTCGTGGACTGCGTGCTGAGCGGCGCTACGCCGGAATCGCCCGGCGAGCACGGCCTGATCGGCTTGCAGATCATCGACGCCATCTACCGCTCATCACAAGAGGGGCGGGAGGTGACAATCGAGCCAAGCGCCGACTAAGCACCCTCTGAACACCTATCCAAATGCGCATCGTCTCCCTCCTGCCCAGCGCAACGGAAATCGTGTGCTTGCTCGGCCTGCGCGATTCGCTGGTCGGCCGCAGCCACGAGTGCGACTACCCGCCCGACGTCGCCGACGTGCCGGTGATGACCTACAGCAGCATCGGCGTCACCGGCGACGACGGCGCGATCAACCCCGAGCTGACCAGCGCAGAGATAGATGCGCGCGTATCGCAACAACTGCGCGACGGCCTCAGCCTCTACGGCCTGCACACCGATCGGCTCGACGCCGCCAAGCCCGACCTCATCCTGACCCAGGAGTTGTGCGACGTATGCGCCGTCTCATACGCCACGGTGCGCGCCGCAGTGCGCGACCTCAGCCACAAGTGGGAAGGCCCGGCGCAAGTCGTCTCGCTGGAGCCAACCGACATCGAGGGCATCTTCCAGACCATTCTCACCGTCGGCGAGCTGGCCGGGGTGAGCGCGGTAGCCAGGGCGCGCGTGCAAGCGTTGCGCGACCGGCTGGAGCGCGTGCGCGAAGCGCTGGCCAACATCGTCCATCGCCCGACCGTCGCCGCATTGGAATGGCTAGACCCGCCATTCGCCCCTGGCCACTGGGTGCCGGAGCAGATCGAAATCGCTGGCGGCAACCCAGTGCTCGGCCGCAAAGGCAAGCCCAGCTTCCGCTGCGCCTGGGATGATGTCGCGCGCACACAAGCCGAGTGCGTGATCGCCATGCCTTGTGGCTTTGACCTGGCCGGCAGCGCGCGGGAGTTCCAAAACGTCGCCGCGCGCGAGATCTGGCGCGATCTGCCGGCGACCTACCTGTGGCAGCTCTACGCCGTGGATGCAACGTCATACTTCAGCCGGCCCGGCCCGCGCGTCGTGGACGGCGTGGAAATCCTGGCCGGCCTGCTGCACCCTAACCGCTGGCCGGCGCCTGGCCCGGATCGCGCGCTGCGCGTGAACGACCTTGTTCCGAGCTGGCGCTCGGTGCACTAGCGCCTATCTGCGCTTGCCCTTTCTGGCCGCCTGCCTAGCATCCCACATCAGATAAGCGACTTGCTTTTGATCAACGGCGCCAACAGCCTCCTGGCGCATCACGCCATCGAAGCCCTTCACAAGACCCGGCACATCCGCGCAGTGGACATACAGTTCGACTGCGCGCTTCCCGAAGGGGGCGAGGCGCACGCAGGCGACCTGCGCGACTTGGCCTTCGCACAGGCCATTTGTGAGGGCGTGGCCGACGTGACTCATCTCGCGCCGCTCTAAACGCGGCTGGCGAGCGATGATGCGTCGCTCGACCATGCCACGCGCGGCACATTCCATATTGATGGACGCTGCGGCAAAGTCCGGCGCCAGGCGCATCGTGCTGGGCAGCGCACTGGCGCTGTTCGCCGACGTACCGGCTCAGTTTCGCATGGACGAGGGATGGCAACCGCGCGATACGCTAGAAGCGCACTACGTCGCCAGGCGCCCGGCGGCGTAACTGCAACGAGCCGGACTTACTGCCGGGCGTCGCGATACAGAACGACCATCGCGGCCAACAACAACAGCGCGCCTAGCGCACCGGTCGGCCCCAATCGCTCGTCGAAGATTAACCACGCCAGAAAGGTTGACGTGAGCGGCTCGACCAGCGTGACGAGGGTGGCGACCGTCGCTGGCGTCGTGCGCATGCCGGCCAGGAAGACAAAGTAGCCGAATGCCGTCGGCACAAGGCCGAGGTAGAGCAGGTGCAGCCAGCCGACGGCCGGGTAGCTCACGACCAAGCCGCCCGGCGACGCAACGGCAAACGCGGCCAGCGCCAGCGCGCCCAGAGTAAACCCGAGAGCGATCGGCTGCAGCGGATGATAGCGGCCGGCCAGATGCCGGCTGCACAACGTCAGCACGGCATACGCCGTAGCCGAGCCGAGCGCGAGCAGCACGCCGCTCGGAGCATCTGCCTGCGACGACGCGCCGGGCGCGAAGCCGACCAGCAGCGCCGTGCCGGCCAACGCGCAGGCCATCGCCCCGCCAATCACCCGCGTGAACCGCTCACCCATGAAAAGCGCCGACGACGCCGCGACGATCACCGGCGCCGTGCACAGGGTGACCAGCGTCGCAATGGCGACGCCTACGCGCGGAATCGCAGCGAAGTAGCACGCCTGATACAGCGCCATCATCGCGCCGATTACGACGACCGCGACTGCATCACGCCGGGCGATGGCAAACATCCGCGCGCCGACCGCCAGCCCGCACGCTGCCAGCAGCGCCGGTGCCGAGAGCGCCAGCCGAAAGAACCCCACCGAAAGCGGGTTGGTCTCCGATAAGGCGTAGAGCGATTTCGTCGTCACGCCCACCGTGCCCCAGAGCACGGCGGCAAGCATCACCCAGAGCAACCCACGCCGCGACTCAGCGCGGGCGACTCCGGTCGAGGGTGAGGCAGCCTCGTGCGGCTGCACACGTAGCCGGCGTCTCGTCCTCAAGCGGCGGACTTCGCCACCATCGGCCGCGGCTGCGGCGCGCCCATGGTCGCCAGTTGGAAGCCGACGAACAAGAAAACCACGCCCAGGAAGATGCCCAGGTATTTCAGCGCCGAGCCGGCCTCACTCAGCATCGGCGACGTCTCGGCCAGCTTAATGATTGCGCCGCCCAGCGCCGGCAACAATCCACCGATGGCGATGAAGATGTTGCCGATCACCCGATTGGGCAGGATTTGCTTGCGCAGGAAGAGATAGGCTGAATAGACGGCGCCGCCCACCAGCAAGGTCGTGCCATAGGCGTTCAACACCGGCGGCAGGATGCGCCGCACCGGTGTATCCGGCAAGATAGTGCGATAGCTCTCGGTGAGGAACTTGCCCACGTCGGCCCCCGGCGTGAACTGCGACGCATCAAGCGGCAGCGAGAGCATCCACACCAAACTGACGAACGCGACGATGCCGACGACGATGGAAAGGATGCTGGCGACATAGGGCTTTCGCACGAGCAAGTGCAGCGTGCCCTGCCCCAGCACCGGCGCCACCATCAACGCGCCAGACCAGTACCACAGCCGGAAGGCGAGCGCATTCCAGCCGAAGTTCAACCAGGTCTCGGTCAGGCCGCCGATGAAATACAGCACCAGGCCCAACCCCCATACCAACAGATGCGTCCCGCCGCGCAGGCGGTAACGGTTTAGCACCAGATACGCGAAGACGCCGGAGACGATCGCCGTCAAAAAACCGATGATGAAATTCAAACTCATAGCAACCCAATCCATACCGCCCGCTATCGCAGAGCCGATGCGACGGTAGCGTAGATCACCAAACCCACGACGGCGATCATCACTACCAGCAAGCCGATGATCGCCGCCGGCACGATGGCCCGATACTCAAACGTCTGCGGCACGCGCGCCACCGGCGGGCGCTTAGCCGCCGGCGCGTTCGATGGCTGGATCGCGGGCTGAGGCTGAACGGCCGCGTGCTGCGGGAGCCGCCCGGCGACGAGGCCGCGCCCAAAGATAGCGATCAGGAAGAAGCCTATGACGGTGATGGGCGCAAAGCCAAGCATGATGACGAAGCGCTCGTCCGCCGTCGTTGCGCCGAGCGTGAACGGCGCCAGCATCCCCAGCAACGCAAACGCCGCGCCAAGAGCAATCCCCCATCCGGCTTTCATCGGCGTCCGGCGTTTGGCGGACAAACGAAGCCGCATGGCCGCAGCCTCCCCTTTCATCGCTGCCGATGCGGACGGCCTGTGCGCCGGCGCCGCATCCGCAAACGCCGCTCGCTGCCCCTGACCGGGCAACATCGCCGTGAACAACAACAGGGCGCCAGTCAACCCAAACAGGATGGTCATGATCAACACCTCACGGCGCTGATCGGGCGGGACAACCGCCGGCACCAGCACGGCCAGCGCAAGCAACAACCCGCCCAGGCCGAGGTTGATCTGCGCGCGATAGCGTTGCATTTGGCCTACAAGCAGCGACGGCGGCGGACCGGCCGGGGTATCGGCACGCAGCGCGCGCGCCCCATCGGCGGTTTCGTTCCGCGAAGCATCGGCAATGGCGGCGGAAGCCGACGCCTCCGGCGCGACTTGCGCGGCTAACCCCATGGCGGGTTGCGCCAATCGGGATGCCGCATCGCCCTCGGGCGCAGTGGAATCGGTCGGCTTATCTACTGCGGTCAGCACGGCGACAATGGCCGCAGACAGTTCGGCCGCGGCGCGGCGCGCATATTCCCCTTCCCCTTGCACTTGCGCACTGATGACCAGCGGTTGATCGTTAACCTCGATGCGAAGTTCGACCTTCAGAACGTCGAGCAGCGGCGCCATGGCGAAGAATATAGCACCGCCCCGGCGCACGGCGCAGTACAAAATGACACGGGTGAATGGCGCAGAATGACACTGCCGGCCGCCTTACCCTTCCGCGCCCACAACGCGCGTGCCGCAGAAGAAGCGAAAGGTCTCGATCGTGCCTTCTTCTGCGAAACCGCTCCAGCCCCGCTTGGCGCGCAACAGCTTGCCTCCGGCTCAACGGCTGCGACTGCTTCGATGGGAGCGCCCATCTGCGGCAGGCGCTTGAGATAGTCCGTCAAGCCGCCTTTGTCCGGCGCACTGCGGTCAGTCGCCTCGGTCACATACTAACCGATCGGCTCTTCGCTGGCCAAGCGTAAGCGCTGCTCACTCTTCACTCTCACCGGATTCTTATCCTGGCTTGCTAAGAATTGCCCAACGCGCAAATGCGAGAGATGAGCACGGATCGTCCGCGAGGCGTCGGCAATACGCATCTGCTCGAGCGGCTCTTCGGCGAGCTGCTGCGTGAGGTCAGACACCACGCCGACCCGGCGAACCACCGGCCGATTCACATCGCGCCGGTCACGCATCCGGTCAAGCGCGCACTGGTGATCTGCGCCGGATTCGGTGCGCTGGGCCTGGCCGGCGTCGGCGCGATTACGCCGGTCATGCCGGTATGGCCATTCGCGCTGGTCGCGCTTTTCTGCTTCGCCCGCAGCTCGGCGCGCGTGCGGAACTGGGTGAGTCGCAACTGCGTTATCAAAAGCGTGATGAGCTTAATCTGGTCACGCCCGGAGCGGCCATTCGCGTGGGCGCGCCGATGCATCGAACTGCTGAGCGGCGCCACCGGCCGCGCCACCCCATGAGATGTGGGATGATGGAAGCTGTGAACAGCAGCTATGGAATGATGCACCGACGAAGACGATGGACGAACTGACGGAAAGCATCCGAGCATGGTCGCGCCGCGCGCGCCTGCAACATAGCGTCAGCCTGGCTTTCTTCGGGCTGGCCTGCGGCTTGGGCATCGCGCTGTTGATCGCCCTCGCCTCGCGCGTGTTCCCACTGATGAGCACGGCGACGCTCATCGGTTTGTCCATCGCGCTGGTCGTCATCGGCCTGGTGAGCGCGCTCGCCTACCCCTGGCTACGCCATGCGCGCACCTCGCCGATGCAGTGGGCGCGCACCTTCGATCAACGCTTTGGCCTACAAGAGCGAACTTCCACCGCGCTCGAGATCGGCGAAGGCCGCCTCAGCGTCAGGAACGACCTGATCCGCAACATCCAGCGCCGGGACGCCGAGCGCGTCATCGAAAGCGTGGACGCCCGACGGCTCATGCCGCTGCGCATCTCGCGGCGCGATGCCATCGTCTCGCTCATCTTCCTGATCGCCCTGATCGTCGCCATCCTCCTGCCCAACCCGCAACAGCAAGTGTTGGCCCAGCGCGAGCAACTGCGCCAGGCAATCGCCCAACAGATCGAGCAGCTAGAGCAGGCCAAGCAGATGATCGAGAACTCGGCGCTGAGCGACGCGCAAAAGCAGGCCGCCATCCAGGCGCTAGACGAGGCACGCCGCAAGCTGGAAGATCCAGACGTCACCCCGGAGGAAGCGCTGGCCGCGATTAACGAGGCCCAATCGCAGCTCGACGCCTTAAACGACCAGGCCGCCCGACAGCGAGCCGAGGACCTGCGGCGCGCCGGCGAGAGCCTCGCACCCGACGCGCTGACAAATGCGCTGGCTAACGCGCTGGCCAACGAGAACTTCGACCGCGCAGCCAACGAGATGCGCAACCTGACGAATTCGAGCGAAACCGGCCAACCGTTGAGCGAGGAGGAAATGCAGCGCGCCGCCAATCAACTGGATCAGATGGCCCGCAGCGTGCAGAACAGCGACCCCGAATTGGCGCGACGGCTGCGCGAGGCGGCCCAAAATATGCGCGAGGGCAACATGCAGGCGGCGCAACAGCAGCTCGACCAGGCCGCGCAATCGCTCGAACGCGCCCAAGAAACGCGCGAGGCTTCTCAAGCGCTAGACCGCGCTCAAGCCCAGGCCGAAGCAGCGCGCCAAGCCATTGCCCAACAGGCGTCGCAATCACAATCACAATCGCAGCGCCCTGGCCAGAACCAGGTCGGTCAGGCCGGCTCGAACACCCCGGCTGGCGCGCAGGGCCGACAACCCGGCCAGGGCCAGGCGCAAACGTCCGGCCGCGGCGAGGACGGCAACTCGTCAGCGCGCGTCGGCGCGACGGCTAACGACGAGCTAAACGGCACAAATTCATCGCGCAAGAGCGATGATTTCGGCTCCGACAATACGGTGTATGCGCCGCGCCGCATCGGCGGCGAAGGCCGGCCGGTCGTGCTGCCCGAAGCGCAGAACCAGACCGCACCCGACCCCAGCGGGCGCGCCTCCACCGCGCCGGGCGGCAATAGCAGCGTGCCCTACGAACAGGTCTACGGCGACTACTCGAAGGCCGCCGACGAAGCGCTGCGCAGCGGCCGTGTGCCGCCCGACATGCGCGACTACGTGCGCGACTACTTTAGCTCGCTCGACCCCAACCAGGGCAACCGGTGACGCTCCGCATCCTCGCCCGAACGCAGCTTAGTCATACAATCGCCGTTTGCAAAAGATGAACAACCGTTCAAAAATCGTTAACACTTGATTTTGAGAATACGCCACGATTGCGTGCTTGGTAGAGTAGCCACGACAGCAAAGAGGAGAAAGCAGCCATGGAACTCATCAAGGTATCTGCTACGTCGCGTTCAACGGCAGTCGCGGGGGCGATCGCCGGCGTGGTGCGCGAGCACGGACGAGCCGAAGTTCAGGCTATCGGCGCGGGCGCCGTCAATCAAGCCGTCAAGGCGGCGGCCATCGCGCGCGGTTATCTGCTGCTCGACGGCATTGACGTGGTGTTGATCCCCTCGTTCGGCGAGGTAAACATTGACGGCGTCGAGCGCACCGCCATCAAGTTCACTATCGAGCCACGCTGACCAAGCGGCGCGCCCCCAACGTCACGCGCGCCTGCAAAATGCCTGGGGTGCGCCAGCGTCCCTGTCCGCCTCCCTTGCCTCGCGCAAAGCGCGGATAAACCCTGGCAAAGCCAGGGATCGCACTGCTCGGCGATCCCTGCACCGATGTTGAGCGCCGTTCTTAGTGCGTCACGGCGCCGTCGCAGGCGCGGCCCACCAAGCGCGCATACTTAGCCAACGCGCCGCTGGCGTAATGCGGCTCGGGCTGCTTCCACTTCTTCAAGCGTCGGGCGATCTCTTCACGGCTGAGCTTGACGTTGAGCTTGCCCTTGGCCGGGTTCGAGGCGTCAATTTCGATGATGTCGCCATCGCGCAGCGCGGCGATCGGCCCGCCGACGAACGCTTCTGGACCGATATGCCCCACCATCAGGCCGGTCGTTGCGCCGGAGAAACGGCCATCGGTGAGCAAGGCGACGTCGTAGCCCAAGCCCTGCCCACGAATCGCAGCCGTGACCGACAGCATCTCCGGCATGCCGGGCGCCCCCTTCGGGCCGACGTAGCGGATCACCACCACGTCGCCCGGTTTGATCTCCCGCCGCGCCACCGCCTCGGCGCACGACTGCTCATCGTCGAACACGCGCGCCGGCCCGACGTGTCGCAGGTTCTTCACGCCGGCCACCTTCACCACGCCGCCCTCCGGCGCCAGATTGCCTTTCACGATCACCATACCGCCGCTCTCGCGCAGGGGACGGCTCACCGGATACACGACATCCTGTTTGGTGAGCTGCTCGGCGTTTTTCACCTTCTTCAGGTTTTCGGCCACCGTCTTGCCGGTGACGGTCATGCAATCGCCGTGCAACAAGCCGGCGTCGAGCAGCGTCTTCATCACCACCGGCACGCCGCCAATGCGATGCAAGTCCTCCATCACGTATTTGCCGCCGGGGGTCATGTCGGCAATGTGAGGCGTCCGGCAGGTGACGCGCGTGAAGTCGTCGAAGGTGAGCTTGATGCCCAGTTCATGAGCGATGGCCGGCAGATGCAGCGCCGCGTTGGTCGAGCCGCCCATCGCAAACACCACGGCCAGGGCATTCTCGAATGCCTCCTTGGTCATGATGTCGCTGGGCAAGATGCCGCGCTGCATCAGGCGCATCAACGCCTTGCCGCTCTCATAGGCGATGACCTTGCGCGCCTCGTCCACCGCCGGCGGCGAGGCGTTGCCCGGCAGCGCTATGCCCAACGCCTCGCTCACGCTGGACATGGTGTTCGCCGTGAACAAGCCGCCGCACGAACCGATGCCCGGACAGGCCACGCATTCCAGCTCGTAGAGATCCTCATCGGTAATTTGGCCGGCTTCGCGTTGGCCGACCGCCTCGTAGACCGTCTGGATGGTCACGTCGCGACCACGGAACTTGCCGGGTTTGATCGTGCCGCCATACACGAAAATGCTGGGCAAGTTCAGTCGCGCGATGGCCATCAGCGTGCCGGGCAGGCTTTTGTCGCACCCGGCCATGCCGTAGAGCGCGTCGTAGCAATGCGCGCGCATCATTAGCTCGATCGAGTCGGCGATGACCTCGCGGCTGGGAAGCGACGCCTTCATCCCCTCGTGGCCCATGCCGATGCCGTCGCTGACGGCGATGCTGACGAACTCGCGCGGCGTACCGCCCAGTTCGCAAATGCCGCGCTTGGCTTCCTGCGCCAAGAAATTCATAGACATGTTGCACGGGGTCGCTTCGTTCCAGGTGTGCGCCACGCCGACCAGCGGTTGTCGCAAATCCTGATCGGTCAGGCCCATCGCGCGCAGGAACGCGCGATGCGGCGCGCGAGCGATGCCTTCCAATTCTCGACTGCGGGTCTTGAGGTGTTCGGTTGACTTTGCCATGAGTAAATCGTGCCTCTTGTTGTTGTGCTATGTGAATTCTATGTCTGACGACGAGAGCCTGCACGTCGAATCGGCGCGACGTGTGGCGGCTGCGCCGGTGCTAAACTAGCGCGCGACGCACTTCCGCCATCGAAAGAGCAGCACTGCATACATGGGCACATATCCCCTGCGCGCCGCCGTCATTGGAGACGGCGCAATCGGCCAACAAGGCCATATTCCCGGATTTCAGGCCGCCGACGTCGAAATCGCTGCGATCTGCGATTCAAACTTCGCGCGCGCCCAGGAAGTCGCGCGGATGACGACATCGAGGAGCGCGCTGGCCGCCAGGATAATCGCAGCCGCGCGGGAGAAAGGTCGGTTGCTCAGCGTCAACCAGCACAGCGGCTTCTTTGGCAAGTCGCCGTCGCTCGAATACCATCCCGCACAGGATGGCAAGATCATCGCCGAGGAACCCGGCCTTGCAGCCCACCCCAACGAGCGCGGCTGGCTACGATCCGTGGGCGCATTCGTCAGAGCCGCGCGCGGCGCGTTTTTGTGCAATGTGACCTAGCTATGTTGAACCCCACACTTCCCAGAGGCTTTCGCGCGGCCGGCGTCGCCGTCGGCATCAAGAAGAACGGCAACCTCGACCTGGCGCTGATCGCCAGCGAGGCCGACTGCGTGGCCGCGGCGGTCTTCACCCAGAACAGGGTGAAGGCGGCGCCGGTGATCTATGACCAACAGCTCATGGCCGCAGGCCATCCGCTGCGCGCCGTGGTAGTCAACTCCGGCTGCGCGAACGCCTGCACCGGCGAACCGGGCCTGCGCGACTGCGAAGAAATGGCCCGCCTGACCGCCGAGGCGCTCTCGATCGCGCCGCAGCAAGTCTTCGTCATGTCCACCGGCGTCATCGGCGTCCCGCTGCCGATGGACAAGCTGCGCGCCGGCATCCCCCTCGCGGCGCAGGCGCTGTCGGAAGACGGACTAGAGGCCGCCGCGCGCGCCATCATGACGACCGACACCGTCCCCAAGATGGCCGCCGACGACATCACCGTGACCGGCGACGAGAAGCAAGGCGGCCCACGCATGGCGCGTCTGGTCGGCATCGCCAAAGGCGCCGGCATGATCCACCCTAACATGGCCACTCTGCTGGCTGTTGTGCTGACCGATGCCATCGTCGCGCCGGAGGTGCTGAAGAAGGCGCTGAGCAACGCCGTGCGCAAGTCGTTCAACCGCATCAGCGTGGACGGCGACACCAGCACCAACGACACGCTGGTCGTGCTGGCCAACGGCACCAGCGGCCTGCAGCCCACGCCGCTGGAGTTCGAGATCCTGCTCACCAGCATTTGCACCGATCTAGCCAAGCAGATCGTGCGCGACGGCGAGGGCGCGACCAAGTTCATCACCATTGAAGTCGTCGGCGCGCGCGACGAACGCATGGCCGAGAACGTAGGGCGGACGATCGCCAGGTCACCGCTGGTGAAGACGGCGTTCTACGGCGAGGATGCCAACTGGGGGCGCATCATCGCCGCCGCCGGCTACAGCGGCGAGGACGTGCAGCCGGAGAAGATGTCGCTGTGGTTCGGCGGCGTGCATGTGTTCGCCAAAGGCGTCCCGACTTCATACGCCGAAGCGGAGGCAACCGCGGCGATGAAATCGCGCGAGATCGTCGTGCGGCTCGACCTGGGGCTGGGCAATGCCAGCGCGACGATCTGGACGTGCGACCTCTCACACGACTACGTGACGATCAACGGCAAATACCGCACGTGAGTGATAATGTCTGTCTCAATCCTCACAGGAGCATCGCAATCAGCCATGACCTACTCTCTCATCAAAATCCCAGCCGGCGGCGAGAAGATCCGCATCGAAAACGGCCAGCTCGCCGTGCCGGACAACCCGATCATTCCCTTCATCCGCGGCGACGGTACCGGCCCGGACATTTGGGCCGCCGCCGTGCGCGTGTTCGACGCAGCCGTGGAAAAGTGCTATCGCGGAAAGCGCAAGATTCACTGGATGGAAGTCTACGCCGGCGAGTCGGCCTTCCGGCAGTTCGGCGACTGGCTCCCCCAGGAGACCGTGGACGCCTTCAGCGAATTTCTGGTCGGCATCAAAGGGCCGCTCACCACGCCGGTCGGCAAGGGCATCCGCTCGCTGAACGTCGCGCTGCGCCAGTTGCTCGACCTCTACGTGTGCCTGCGGCCGGTGAAGTATTTCAACGGCGTGCCCTCGCCGGTCAAACACCCGGAGAAGGTGGACATGGTGATCTTCCGCGAGAACACCGAGGACATCTACGCCGGCATCGACTTCGAGGCGGGCGGACCCAAGGCGATGAAACTGCTCAACTTCCTCAAGACCGAGATGCCTGAGGAGTTCAAGAAAATTCGCTTCGGCGGCGAGGCCATGGAGCAAGTCGGCGTGGGCATCAAGCCGATCTCGAAGCCGGGCACGGAACGCCTGATCCGCGCGGCGATCGACTACGCGCTGCGCTTCGGCCGCAAGAGCGTGACCTTCGTCCACAAGGGCAACATCATGAAGTTCACCTCCGGCGCCTTCCGCGATTGGGGCTACGCCCTGGCCCAGCGCGAATACCGCGACCGGATCGTGACCCAGCGCGAGAGCTGGATCCTGGACAACGTCGAGCGCAGGCCGGGGATCAGCATCGAGGACAACGCGCGCGCCATAGACCCCGGCTACGACATGATGACCGAGGCGCAGCAGGCCGAGATCCGCGCCGAGGTCGAAGCCGCGCTCAAGCTGCTGCCCACGCACGGCGACGGCAAGTGGAAGAAGAAGCTGCTGATCAAAGACAGCATCGCCGACATCACGCTGCAGCAGGTGCTCACGCGGCCAGAGGATTTCGACGTGATCGCCACGCCCAACCTGAACGGCGACTACCTGAGCGACGCGCTGGCCGCGCAAGTGGGCGGCATCGGCATCGCCCCCGGCGGCAACATCAACTACGTCACCGGCCACGCCATCTTCGAGGCCACCCACGGCACCGCGCCCAAATACGCCAACCTGGACAAGGTCAACCCAGGCTCAGTCATCCTGAGCGGGGAGATGATGCTGCGCTACATGGGCTGGACGGAAGCCGCCGACGCCATCCTCGCCGCGCTCGAGAAGACCATCGGCCAGCGCATCGTCACCTACGACTTCGCCCGGCTGATGGACGGGGCGAAAGAGGTGAAGTGCAGCGAGTTCGCCACAGCGGTCATTGGCAATCTGTGAATGAACCAGCTCGCCATGCGCGCGCCCATCGTCGCCCCCTACGGCACTTGGCGATCGCCCATCACCGCCGACCTGATCGTCGGCCAGACCATCGGCCTGGGCCAGATCGCCCTGGACGGCGACGACACCTACTGGATCGAGGGCCGGCCGTCTGAGGGCGGTCGCTATACCCTCATCCGCTTGCGGGATGGCGCCTACCAAGAGATCACCCCCGCGCCCTTCAACGTCCGCACGCGCGTGCACGAATACGGCGGCGGCGCCTATCTCGTTCATCGCGGGACGGTTTACTTCTCCAACTTCGACGACCAGCGGCTGTATCGCGTTGCCGAGGGCGGCGCGCCCACGCCGATCACGCCCGAAACCGGCGCCAAGCTGCGCTACGCCGACGCGACAATGGATGAGCAGCGCCACCGCTTGATTTGCGTGCGCGAAGACCACACCGGCGGCCGCGAGCCGGTCAATACCCTCGTCGCCGTTCATTGCGACGGCGACGAACGCGGCGGCGCGACGCTCGCCAGCGGCTACGACTTCTACGCCGCGCCGCGCCTCAGCCCCGACGGGACGCGCTTAGCCTGGCTCGCCTGGAACCATCCCAACATGCCCTGGGACGGCACCGAGCTATGGCTAGCCGAGGTCGGCGCAGACGGAACGTTGAGCAACCCGCGCCAAATCGCCGGCGGAGCGCGTGAATCCATCTTTCAGCCGGAATGGTCGCCCGACGGCGTGTTGCATTTCGTCTCCGACTGCAGCGGCTGGTGGAACCTCTACCGCCGGCGCGACGGCGAACCCCAGGCCCTGCATCCGATGGAGGCCGAGTTCGGCGAGCCGCAATGGACCTTCGGCCAGCGCACCTACGCCTTCATCGCGCCGACGCTGATTGCGTGCGCCTACGCGCAAGACGGCATTGAGCGCCTGGGCCTGCTGAACACCGAGACGGGCGCATGGCGCGAAATCGCCTCACCTTACACCGCCATCAGCAGCCTATGCGCAAACGGGAAGCGGCTCGTCTTCCATGCCGGCGCACCAGATCAGTTCGCCGCCATCGTCTGGCTCGACGTCGCCTCGGGCACATTCACCACGCTCAAGCGAGCGAGCGACCTGCAAATTGACCCAGGCTACATCTCCATCGGCCAACCGATCACCTTTCCCACCGCTGGCGGCCTAAGCGCGCACGCTTTCTTCTACCCGCCGCGCAATCGCGACTACGCCGCGCCCGAAGGCGAACGCCCGCCGCTGCTGGTCATGAGTCACGGCGGCCCCACCGGCGCCACTACCAACGCACTCAGCTTGAAGATCCAATTCTGGACCAGCCGGGGGATTGCCGTGCTCGACGTGAACTACGGCGGCAGCACCGGCTACGGACGCGCCTACCGGGAGCGGCTCAACGGCCAATGGGGCATCGTGGATGTGGACGATTGCGTGAACGGCGCGCGCTATCTGGTTCAACAAGGCCTGGTGGACGGCGAACGGCTGATGATCAGCGGCAGCAGCGCCGGCGGCTACACCACGCTATGCGCGTTGACCTTCCGCGACACCTTCAAGGCCGGCGCCAGCTACTACGGCGTGAGCGACGCCGAGGCGCTGGCGCGCGACACGCACAAGTTCGAGTCGCGCTACCTCGACCGGCTCATCGGCCCCTACCCCGAACAGCGCGAGCGCTACGCGCAGCGCTCGCCAATACACTTCGCCGACCGCATCAGCGCGCCGCTGCTCTTGTTGCAGGGCCTGGAGGACGTGATCGTGCCGCCCGGCCAATCCGAAGCGATGTTCGCCGCCGCGCGCGCCAAAGGGCTGCCGACGGCCTATCTGGCTTTCGAGGGCGAACAGCACGGCTTCCGCAAGGCCGAAAACATCAAGCGGGCGCTGGAGGCCGAACTATATTTCTACGGACGAGTGTTCGGCTTCACGCCGGCCGACCCCATCGCGCCGATCAAGATCGAAAACATGGACTGATCGGCTGCCGGCTGCAGGCAACGAGCCGGACGAGAGGGCAGAGGCGCGGAGCGTGCAGCTTGTAGGCACTCATGCTGAGCGCGAAATTGGTGCGCGAACGCGCCGTCGAGCTGGGATTTGATCTGGTCGGGTTTGCGCCGGCCGGGCCGACGCCGGGCGCCGAGCGATTCCTCGAGTGGCTCAGCGCCGGCCATCACGGCCAGATGGCCTACCTGGCGCGCGAGCCGGAACGCCGGCTGGACCCCCGGCGCGTGATGCCGGGCGCGCGCAGCGTCGTCATCGTCGGGCTGAGCTACGAGACGCTGGCTGTGCCGGAGGAGATCCTGCGCGACCCCTCCCGCGGGCGCATCGCGCGCTACGCCTGGGGTGCCGATTACCACGACGTGATCACGCCGGTGTTGCGCGCCTTCGGCGAATGGCTGGCCAAGGAATCGCGCGCCTATGTGGACACCGGCCCAGTCCTGGAACGCGCCTGGGCCGAGCGCTGTGGCCTGGGCTTCATTGGCAAAAACACCTGCCTGATCCACCCCAAGCGGGGCAGCTACCTGTTCCTGGGCGCGGTGCTCCTGGGCGAGGAAATTGTTGACGAGGGAGCAGATGGGGGAACCGCTGCTGCGCCGTCATCGGACGCGACCGGCGCCCTGCGCCGCAGCGCAGGCCCAGACGCGCCGTTCAGCCGGTGCGGCCGCTGCGCGCGCTGCCTCGCTGCCTGCCCGACCAACGCCCTGCCGGCGCCGGGCGTGCTCGATGCATCCCGCTGCATCTCCTACCTCACCATCGAACTCAAAGGCAGCATCCCGGTTGAGCTGCGGCCGCTGATGGGCAATTGGGTGTTCGGCTGCGACATCTGCCAGGACGTTTGCCCTTATGTCCGACGCTTCTCGCGCCCCTCGGACTCGCCGCTGGCGAAGGCATTTCGCCCATCAAACGTCGAGCGCATCGCGCCGCGGCTGCTAGACTTGTTGAGGATGGATCGGACAGCGTTTAACGCGCGCTTCAAGGGCACGGCTATCATGCGCGCAAAGCGGCGCGGCCTGGTGCGCAACGCCTGCGTGGCGGCCGGCAACTGGGGAAACGAAGAAGCCCTGCCGGCGTTGCGCCGCTTGCTCGACGACGAAGAGCCGCTGGTGCGCGAGCACGCCGCATGGGCCATCGCCGCGATGCGCAGCCCCACGCCGCCTGCGCAATCTACGTTGTCCGTGCGATATCAGTGATAAAAAGAACAAAAATATGACAAAGAGCTTCGGCCTCCCTATACTCATCGCAGCCGCATTGATCTGTTCGGCCAAGACGCCGCTCCCGATAACCCACGCTCAAGGCAGCGACGGCACAGCGCAACGGCGCGCCGCGGCTGTGGACGCGGTGGACACGCCCCTCCCCACCGATGAGATCATCCTCAAATACAAGTCGCCGGAGCAATTCCGCGTGCTGGATGCTGACGCGACACAGATGGCCGCTTTCGCCGCCGGCCGCGACGTGCCGCCTACGCACATCCTGACCGCCGAGGCAATGGGCACGCTCAGCGCGCAAGCCGGCGTCGCCTTAACCCATGTGCGCGAGATGTCCGATGAGGCGCACGTCCTCCGGCTGCCGCAGCCCCTGCCCTATGACGAGGTTGCGCGCATCGCTAAGCAGCTTGAGCAACTCGACGAGGTGGAATATGCCTCGCCTTCCGGCCGAATGTTCATCGCGCTCACGCCCAACGATCCGCTCTACAATCAACAGTGGCACTACTTCGCGCCGACGCCCGGCAACTACGGCGCCAATTTGCCCGCGGCCTGGAACATCACCACCGGCGCAGCCGGCCTCGTCGTCGCCGTCATAGACACCGGCATCCTCTTCGGCCACCCCGACCTGGCCGGGCGCACCGTGCCGGGCTACGATTTCATCAGCAACCCGTATACCGCTAATGACGGCAACGGGCGCGACGCCGACGCCAGCGACCCAGGAGACTGGTCCACCAGCAGCGACTGGTGCGGCGCGCGGAACAGCTCATGGCACGGCACCCACGTGGCCGGCACAATCGGCGCGGCGACGAACAACAGCACCGGCGTGGCCGGGATCAACTGGGCCTCGAAGATCCTGCCGGTGCGCGTCCTAGGCCGGTGCGGTGGCGTCGACAGCGACATCATTGACGGCATACGCTGGGCGGCCGGCTTGAGCGTGCCGGCTGTGCCCGCCAATCCTAATCCTGCGCGGGTGATCAACCTGAGCCTGGGCGGACCCGGATCGTGCAGCACTGCGATGCAGAACGCCATCAACGCAGTCGTCGCTGCCGGCTCGGTGGTCGTGGTCGCTGCAGGCAACTCGAACACGTCGGCCGGCGGCTTCATGCCAGCCAACTGCAACGGCGTCATCACCGTTGCCGCCACCAACCGCCAGGGTAATAGGGCGTGGTACAGCAACTACGGCGCCGTCGTCAAGATCAGCGCGCCGGGCGGCGAGACCTCCCCGACCGCCGGCAACGGCGTGCTCTCCACGCTGAACGCCGGCACGACGGCACCGGGAGCGCACAACTATGTGTTCTACCAAGGCACGAGCATGGCAGCGCCGCACGTGGCCGGCGTCGCTTCGCTCATGCTGTCGGTTAGGCCGTCGCTCACGCCGGCACAGGTTCGCAACCTGCTACAGAGCACAGCGACGCCCTTCCCATCCGGCAGCACGTGCAACACGACGATCTGCGGCGCCGGCATCGTGAACGCTGCGGCCGCCGTCCAGGCCGCGCAGAGTTTGCCATCCCTCAGCCCGCGCGCCCGTCTCCCCTTCGTAGCAAGGTCTTTCGGATCATCCGCCGGAGGCGGCCTGGTGAACGGCAACTTCGAGCAAGGGCCGAGCGTGGGCTGGACGATCAGCTCGAACTACCCAGCCTATTGCCTGATCTGTAATCAGGCCGACTTGTCGCCGTTCTTCAGTCCGCGCAGCGGCAACTGGGCCGCCTGGTTCGGCGGCATTAACAACGAGAACGCCTCGTTGAAGCAGACCGTCACCGTGCCCGCCGGCGCGCCGTATCTCGGCTTCTGGCAAATCATCGACTCGGAAGACGCGTGCAACGACGCCTACGACGTCGCCCGCATCAAGGTCAACAACACCGAGGTCAAGAAGACCCATCTGTGCTTGACCACCCACAATCCCAACTGGACGAAGACCTCGGTCAACCTGAGCGCTTACGCCGGCCAGACCGTCGTGCTTGAGCTGCACGCCAAGACTGACGGCTTATACACAAGCAGTTGGCTGGTGGATGACCTGGCGTTCCAGGCAGGGCCGTAACACCGAGGCGTCACAGGCAGAACCCCGACTCCGCGAGGAGCCGGGGTTTCTCTTTCTTACGCGCTCGCCTGCAAGCGGGCGATGGCGCGATCGAGGCGGGTCAGGCAGGTCTCGCGGCCCAGGATGGCCATGGTGGCGAACAGCGGCGGCGTGACGGATTTGCCGGTCACTGCGTTGCGCACGATGGTGAACAGTTGCGTCGGCTTCAGTCCTAGCGCCTCGCACAGCGCGCGCATGGCCTGCTCCAGCGGCGCGTCCTCGAACGGCTCGACCGACGCGACCACCCGGCGCGTCTCGCGCAGCGCGTGCAGCGCGAGGGGCTGCTCCATCTTCGGGCCGATCAGCATCTCGGCCGGCGGCGTCTGGATGTCGCCGAAGAAAAAGTCCACCAGCGGCGCAGCGTCGGTCAGCTTCTTGGTGCGCTCCTGGATGTGCGGGACGATCCGCCGCAGCAGGGCGCGCTTCTCCGGCGTGTCCACGCTCACGCCCGCCCGGGCGAGGAAGGGCACCAGTCGCTCGGCCAGGTCGTCGGGCGACAGCCGCCGGATGTGCACCCCGTTCAACCAGTCGAGCTTGTTGTAGTCGAACACGGCCGGCGAGCTGCCCACGCCCGCCATCGAGAACTTGGCGATCAGCTCCTCCCGGGTGAAGACGTTCTGCTCGTCCCCGCCGCCGGGCGCCCAGCCCAGCAGCGCAAGGAAGTTGATCAGCGCTTCGGGGATGTAGCCCTGGTCGCGGAACTCGAACACGCTCTGCGCGCCGTGGCGCTTGCTCAGTTTCTTGCCGTCGGTGCCCAGCACGTTGGGCACATGTGCCCACTGCGGCTCAGGCCAGCCGAAGTAACGATAGAGCAGCACATGCTTGGGCGCGCTGGGCAGCCAGTCGTCGCCGCGCAACACGTGCGTCACCCCTTGCAGGTGGTCGTCCACGACGACGGCCAGGTGATACGTTGGAAAGCCGTCCATCTTCAACAACACTTGATCATCCACCTGGGCGTTGTCGAAGCTCACCCGCCCCTTGATCAAGTCGTCGAATTCGGTGCGGCCATCGCGCGGCAAGACGCGCATGCGGATGACGTGCGGCTCATCCGGCCGCACGTCGGGACGCAGGCGCATCTCCTCGCGAAAGATGAAGGTCTGCTTGCGCGCCTGCGCTTCCTCGCGCATGCGTTGCAGCTCTTCCGGCGTCTCGTTAGCGCGGTAGGCGTAGCCGTGCTCGACCAGCCATTCGGCCCACTGCTTGTAGAGATGCAGGCGATGCGACTGGACGAACGGCCCCGGCACGCCCTTGTATTCGCCATCCTCAAGCGCGCCAGGATAGTCCTCGTTCGTCTTCATCGCCCGCAGCTCCTCGTGATCTGGCCCGCCGTCCAGCGTGATGCCCAGCCAGTCGAACGATTCCAGGATGCGCCGGGTGGAGCCGGGGACGTAGCGCTCCTGATCGGTGTCCTCAATGCGCAGGTAGAACTCGCCGCCGGTGTGCTTGGCCAGCAGCCAGCTAAAGATGGCGGTGCGCACGCCGCCGATGTGCAGCTCGCCCGTCGGCGAGGGCGCAAAGCGAGTGCGCGCCTTCACGCTCACTCCTTCAGCCAAACATCGCCGGCCCGCTGATACGCGATCAGCTCCTCCGGCTTGAAGTAGAGCGCGATCTCGCGCGCGGCGGTCTCCGGGCCGTCGCTGCCGTGCACGATGTTGCGCGAAACGTCCAGCCCGAAGTCGGCGCGGATGCTGCCCGGCGCCGCCTCGTTGGGGCGCGTCGCGCCCATGGTCTGGCGCGCTGCAGCGATGGCGTTCGGCCCTTCCAGGCACATCACCACGACCGGCGCCGAGGTGATGAACTTCACCGTGCTCTCAAAGAACGGCTTGCCTCTGTGTTCGGCGTAATGCGCTTCGGCCAGCTCGCGCGAGATTTGCATCAGCTTCAAGCCGGCGATGCGCAGGCCGCGCGCCTCAAATCGTTTGATGACCTCGCCGACCAGCGCGCGTTGCACGCCGTCGGGTTTGATGATGATCAATGTGCGTTCCATAGGTCGTATTGTCCTGTTTTGCGTGTTGAGCGGAGAAGGATAGCGATGATTCAGTCATCTGCCGCCAGCGCCATAGCGCGGTGGTAGGCTTCTAGCGCAGCGTCCATATCGCCCTTGCGGGCGTAGGCCATGCCGAGCAACTCGTGCACCGCGCGCGTCAGGGGCTGCGCGGCGCGCAGGGCCTCCAGGTCGGCGATGATCTCATCCAGCGCCCTCCCCCGCCCCAGCGCAATGGCTTTCTCGTAGAGGCTCACCGCCTCCTGCCAGCGGCCCTGGCTGATTGCCTCGCGCGCGGCCACCGTCCTGCTGGTCGCCGTCGGGCCGGCGGATGGCGTGCTCGATGCACCTCGACCAAGCGCGTGCAGCTTTGGCTCGGCGACCCGCGCAGGAATCACCGCTTCGTTCGCCTCCCATTCTGACGACGCGCCGTGCGCCGACGCATCTGGCGTCGTGGGTTGTGAGCGCGTCGGGACGAAGCCGCCCGGCTCGGCATCCGCCGCGTCGGTCAGCCATACCGAAGCCGCCTCGCTGCCTTCGCCGGACATATCCTCGGCTTCCTCCCACTCTAGCGGGATGAGCGATTCAATAGGGATCACGTCATCGTCGGTCGCTGCAGTGTCGTCGAGGTGGACGACATCGTCGCCGGCGACCGCCGTTGCAAACTCGCCGCTCGAGGCGGCGGCGATCAGCGCGTCATCGCGCTCCAACGGATGCGCTACGTCGTCGGGCGCAACCGGCCGCGCGATGCGCTCCAGCGGCTTGGGCGCGGATGAAGCCGCGGCCACCAAATCGTCCACCCAGTCTGCGCGATCCAGCGCTTCCGCTTCCGCCGCCGGACGGGCGAGGGGCTGACGAACCGCCGGGACGCTTGACACTTCGAGCGGTGAATCGTCGCCGAGCAACGCCTTGACGTGGCGATGTTCGGGATCGAGGCGCTCGATGGCGTTCAGATGCGCCTGCTCCAAGCCGGACGGGCCGATCTGCCGCCAGAGCGCCAACAGCAACGCATGTGCGTTCAGGCAATCCGGCTGGATATCCAGGATGAACTGACATGCCTCGGCGGCGGCGACGCGCAACCCGGCCTTCCAGAGCGCATGGGCCAGCGCCACCAGCACATCGGCGCGGTCTGGGCATCGTGCGACGACGCTATGCAGCCGCGCGATGCCTCGGTCGAGCAGTCCGGCGCGCACGTCGCTCAAGCCTTCTCGCAAATCCGCGCCCACATCCGGCCACTCGGCATCTTCGACGCTGGGGGATGCGATGATGCGCAGAAGCGCCTCATCCTCCGGCTCGTAGTCGAGCGCTTGCCGGGCGACGAGTTTCGCCTCGGCGCCCCTGCCGGAAGCGCTCAGCGCCAGCGCCAGGCGCCGCATCGCGTTGACGTCGGCCGGCGCAATGTCGAGCGTGCGCTGATACGCCTCCGACGCCTGGAACGGCCGCCCCGACGCGTCGAACGCTTCGGCCCGCGCGCGCCAAACGCCGATCGCGTCCGGGTAAGACTGCAGCAAATCGTCGGTGAGCGCGATCGCGCGGTCGCAATCCCCGGCCGCAATCGCGGCCTCGACCTCCAACAGCGCATCGCCGAGCGTGGACTCGCTGGTCATGATCGCACACGATTTTAACTGCTGGAAAAGCGAGGGGCAGCCCGAAGGCCACCCCTCGCGCATGGGTCAGGTCGTGCGCCTAGAAGTCGTCGTAGTCGTCTCGCCGCCGATCGCGATCGCGATTGCGATCGCGCCCGCGCTCGGAATCGCGGCGGTCGCGATTGCCACGGGCATTGCCGCGATTCCCGCTGCTGTCGAGGCGACTCATCCGCTCCGGCGCATAGCTGCTCACATTGCGCGGTCGCTCTTCTTTGGGTCTGGCAAAATCTATGCGGATCGGACGCTGATCGAGCAGCTTGCCGTTGAGCATGTTGATGGCGTTCTGCGCGCCTGCGCTGGTGGCCATCTCGACGAAGCCGAAGCCCTTTGAACGTCCGCTGCCGCGCTCAAGCACAATCTCCACAGATTTCACCTCGCCGGCTACTGCAAAGAAGGCGCGCAGCCCCTCGTCGGTCGTGGAATATGCGAGGTTACCCACATACAGTCTGCTGGTCATGACGTGTGTGTCTTTTTGTCTTGTTTCAAAAGCGTTTATCTCTCACTCAAACTCAACGAACGATGGAAGGCTCCGCAGCGGAGCCGAAAAGTGGATGGGATGGCAGATGATTAGATTGTTCTTTCCTTTCGCGTGGCTCTCTCCTGCTAAGCGCGACGGGCGCGCGCACTAGGGTGTGGCTCGTGTGCTCACCGATGAATCCTCAACGCGCGATGCGCCGAAGGGTCAAAGACAGAGGACGAAACGGAGACAAGCAAAAGCGGGCGAGGCAAAGGGGGTCTCGTGAGCGAAGCGAACCATGCGGTGAAACAGCGCCAGCACCTTACTGAACCTTACTCCGGCCTCATGGCCGGCTGTTGGGAGTATATCACGCCGTCGGCGCAAGCGCGCTTATCGCCTTCCCTTACCCTGCGCGCCTCATCGAGCGCTCACGAATTGACGGGGACGAGTGTGCTCTCTTTATCCGGGCGCGGCCGATACATTTGCGTCGTCGCCAGGTTGGCATGGCCGAGCCACTCCTGCACGCGCCGGATGTCTTCGCCGTTGTTCAACATGTGGGCAGCGCGCGAGTGTCGCAGGGTGTGAGGGGTCAGCTCGCCTTCGATGCCGGCTGCCTGGGCATACTGGCGTGTGAGCTGCCACACAGCTTGGCGCGTTAGCTTGCCCCCCAGCGGGTTAATGAACACGAAGTCAGTGTTCTTATCGTTCACCATGTTGCCGCGCGCATTCTCCAGATAGTCGCGCAACACCGCCGATGCTCGCGGGGTCAATGGAATCGTGCGCTGGCGCATGCCATGACCCACGCAGCGCACGGTGTTCGCTTCAAGGTCCACATCGCCCAAGCGCAGGTTGATGGCCTCCGACACGCGCATGCCGGTCGCGTAGAGCACCTCGAGCAGCGCCCGGTCGCGCAACGAACGCGGCGGCGACATCTTTGAGGCGCTCTCTAATAGGCGATTCACTTCTTCCTCGCTCAGCAGGCGAGGCGCGCGTCTTTCCACTTTCGGCGAACGCAGCCGCAGCGTCGGATCCTCCGGCACGAATCCACGCTGGCTCAGCCAGTGAAAGAAAGTTTTCAGTGCGGCAACTTTGCGCGCAATCGTCGAGGCCGTGTAGTTCTGTTCCGCAAGCCGCTGGACGTAGGCCTCTGCCACTTCGAGAGTTACGTTCGACCAATTCGCATCCTGTGGCAGCGTTACGCTCAAATAGTGAGTGAACTGCGTAAGGTCGTTGCGATAGGCCATGACCGTATTGATCGAAGCGTTACGCTCTGTTTGAAGGGATGCCAGAAATTCGTCAACCGTGCTGCGCCATTCCATAAGTAGCCACCTAGCGAGAGATTATACAGGACACGCACGGGGGCAAATCAAAGCCCGCACTACCGCGCGATGAGGCGAATGCCGTCGCTCGTATAAGCAACTTGCCTAAACTCCCGCAAGTTGACCACGCGGATGCGCGGATCAAGCCCCGTCAACGGCGCGCCTGACGTGTCTGCCCAGACGACCCAGCGCGGCTGCGCGCGGTTCAGCTTCGCTGCATCGGCTTTGGTCGGGCCTAGAAAGATCAGGTCAGGCCGCGCCGGATGCTCGATAGCCTTGTAACGGCCCACCAGGTCAATCACCACCGAACGGTGAATCAGATGCGCGCCGATGACCTGCGACCCATCGCGCTCGGGCGCGCGTATCGCAACCACAACCGACACATCAGCATCAAGCGTGAATGACATCCCTGCTGAGGTCGTCACCACGCGCCCCACGTTGGACGCGAGCGCGCGTTGCCATTCGGCCAACGAGTCGCCCTCGGCTTCGCTGCCGCCAGGAACAACGAGCGTCTCAACGCGATAGCGATGGAGCAGCGGCAGCGCGTCCCTTCGGCTGTACTCGCCGCGTTGCGGCACGACCAACAGTTCGATCTTGCGATCCCACAGCGGCGCAATGCGTTCAACTACTGCAGCCACATCGCCGCCACCACCGGCGAACACCGCTTGATGGCCGGATGGCGATTGGATGATGGCGCTGCCGCCCACGAAGACCACATGCAACTTGCCGTCCGGCCGTTGAAACCAATACACGCCGCCAAGCGCAAGAGCGACACACGCGATGCCCAAGATCGCCGTCGTCTTGAAATGCGTGCGAAGGAGGTCGGTGATGGCGCGTCGCTCCAGGGCCGGCTGCAGCGCGAAAACCGTGAGCGCCAGCAGGATGGTGTAATACCCCAGCACCGCCGGAGGGCCAAAGCCATACACCGGAAGCACCGCCGCCTCAAACTCGCCGAGCCAGGTGATGATGCGGATCGTCGCGGTGAGGAAGGCGTGGGCCGGCAGCGCCGCAAACGCGCCGATCGCCGGCGGTGTGAAGAGCGCGATAAAGGCCGCAAGGCCGCCGAGGATCATGATCGGCGGTTGCAGCGGCAGGATGAGGACGTTGGCCAGCAGGGCGACGTTTGAGAACTGGTTGTAGGTCGCGAGGATGAGCGGCAGCGTCGTCAGTTGCGCCGCCAGCGTCACCAGCGCGCCGTCCGAGATCAACGTGGCCGCCTTCTGCACACGTTCGTCGCGCAGGCGCACTTGCGCCCACGCCCGCACCGGCCCGGACAGCCGTTCAGCATACAACACCAACCCCAACGTAGCCGTGAAGCTGAGTTGGAAGCCGACGTCGAACAACGTCTGTGGGTTGGCGATCAGCATCAGGCACGCCGCCGCGCACAGCGTGTTCAGCGTGAAGCCTTTGCGCCAGAACAAGGCGCCAAACAAGCCGATGCCGGCCATCGTCGCGGCGCGCACGACCGAGGCGGACGCGCCGACGAAGACAGTGTAGACCGCGATGACCGGGATGGCGAAGAGCGCCGCCCGGCGCGGGTTCAGCAGCCGGCCGATCAACGGAACCACCAACGCGATGACGATGCTGACGTTGAAGCCGGAGATAGCGACGATGTGTGATGTACCGGTGCGCCGGAAGGCCTCTTGCAGGTCTTCGGGGATGTCCTTGTCGTCGCCGATCAAGATGCCGTTCAGCAGCGCCGCCTCCGGCCGAGGCAAGATGCGCCGCACGGCCTGGCGCACAGCATCCTTAGCGTCGAGCAGGCGCGCGAAGATCGGGTTGCCATAGCCCTCGCCGATGCGCGCCAGGTCGCGCGGTCGCGGCATCCACGAGAACACGCCCTGCCGGGCCAGATACTCGCGGTAGTCGAACGCGCTCATGCGCGGCGGGGCGTCGAGCAGGCCGGTGGCGCGCACGGCGTCGCCGTAGCGCCAGCGCGTCGCGTCGGTTCCAGCGGCGATTCGGACGAGCGCGAGATCATCGAGCGCTTCGTCGGAGCCGGATGCGCCGAGCACGCGCCACGGCCGCAGGCGCAGGTTGGTGTGCGTCGGGCGTACATCCGGTTCCGCGACGATCACACCCTCTAACGTCACGCGCTGGCCGTTGTAGCGCGCGATAGATTCCGGCGAAGGAAGCGGCGCGCTCAGGGTGTAACGCAGCGCGCCGAACGCAACCAACGCGCAAAACGCCGCCGCCCAGCTCGCCTCAGCCGTGCTGCGCAGCCGCTGCGCGCCGAGCGACGCCAATAAACCGATGCCGAGCGCCAGCGCCGGCAACCACGCCGGCATCGGGAACTGCGACGCCAACCAGATGCCGGCAGCGACCGCCAGGGCGATCAGAGCGAACGGCGAACTGCGCGTTACCCCATAGCCAAGCATGGCCGCTGCCGAAGGCGGGAGCTATCAGAAGAACCGCTTGACGATTCCCAGCACCCCCTGCTTCCACGGCACGCGATGCGAGACTCCGGATTTATTGGCGAACTTCTCGTAGTTGTCCAGGTACCACTGGTAATTCCTCAGCAGCGCGTCTTTGTTAGAGTATTTTGGCTTGAAGCCCAGCACGCGTTCGGCTTTCTCGATGGACACAAAGGAGTCTTTGGCGATCGTCTCGTACACCCACTTATACAACGGCGAGAGCCTGAGTGCCTCCAAGATGCGCAACCCCCAGATCATCGGCGCGGCGGGGAAGGGCTTGACCCGCTTGCCATGGCCGGCGTAGTCGAGCACGGCCTGGAAGTCCTCGGCCACCGTGCCAAACTCCTTCGCGCCGATGTTGAACGTGTCATTGGTCTTCTCGCACGGCAAGGTGCAACACAGATAGATCGCGTCGCACAGATCTTCCACGTCGAGGTACTGGTAGCGATTCTTGCCGTTGCCGAGCACGGGGAATCCGCGCCCGTCACGCGCCCAGTCGTAGAGCAGCGCGAACACGCCGAGCCGCTCCGGGCCGATGAACGACTTGGGCCGGATGATCGGAATGCACATGCCCTTTTCGCGGTACTCCAGGCAGATGCGCTCCGCTTCAATCTTGGCTTCGCCGTATGGACCAACGCCCTGCAGCTTGTCGTCTTCGTGGAGCGGATGATGATCCGGGATGCCATAGACCGCGGTCGAAGAGATATGGATGAGCCGTTCCACGCCGGCCTGGTAGGCTGCATCCACCACGTTGCGCGTGCCCACGATGTCGGTCGTATAGATATCCTCCTTGGAATAGAGCGGCAACGCAGCAGCGGTGTGCACGACGATGTTCACGCCGGGCATTGCGCGGTCGAGCGTCGCGCGGTCGCGGATGTCAGCCTTGAAGAACGTGATGCGGTCGCGCTCCGGGTAGTCGAAATCCGCAATGTCGTAGCAGATGACCTGATGCCCTTTATTCAGCAGGTATCGCGTCAAATTGATGCCGAGGAAACCAGAACCACCGGTGATCAGAAATTTCATAGCGTCCTCCAGCTTGCGCCGTTGCTCGCCACACAGGCATAGACCTTCGGTGCACGGCCGGTGCGTCGCGGATACTCATGCAGGACGGCCTGCGTCAGCGCGCCGACCTGCGCATCGTCCACCAAGGCGATGGCGCAACCGCCAAAGCCTGCGCCGGTCATGCGCGCACCATATACGCCGGGGACGCGCTGCGCAATCTCCACCACTGCGTCCAGCTCCTTGCTGCTCACCTCGTATGCGTCGCGCAGGCTGGCGTGCGATTGGTTCATCAGCCGGCCGAACGTCGCCACGTCACTGGCGCGGAGCGCAGCGACGGCATCCAGCACGCGCCGGTTCTCGTAGATCACGTGCGCCGCGCGCCGCGCGATCAGGTCGGGCAATTCGCCGCGCCGTCGCTCAAACGTCTCGGCCGACACATCGCGCAACGCCGGCGCGCCGAGCAGGCGCGCCGCCGCTTCGCACTGGGCGCGGCGCTCGTTGTAGGCGCTGGCAGCCAAACTGCGCGGCGCGGACGTATCCACCACCAACACGGTCACGCCCTTGGGCATGGGCGTCAGCTCATAGGCCAGCGAGCGACAGTCAATGAACAGCGCATGGCCGGCTTTGCCAAGCGATGCGATGAACTGATCCATGATGCCGCAGTTCACGCCGACGAACTCGTTCTCGGCGCGTTGGGCCAGCCGGGCGGCCTGCGCGCCGTCCAAAGCCAAAGGTGCCGAGCCACCCGCCCCTGCCGCGGCGAAGGCCATCAGGGTCGCCATCTCAATGGCGGCCGACGACGATAGCCCGCTGCCGATCGGCACTTCGCCGTAGATCACGCCGTCAAAGCCACACAAGGCAAAGCCGGCCCGCTGCAACACGTCGGCCACGCCGCGCGCGTAGTTGCTCCAGGCGCCGTCGTGCGCTTTCTCGATGCGGTCGAGCGCAAAGCTGGTTTCATCGCCGAAGTTGACGGAGCGCAACCGCACGACGCGGTCATCCCGCGATGCGCCGATGATGGTGACATCGCGGTCAATGGCCATCGGCAATACGAAGCCGTCATTGTAGTCGGTATGTTCGCCGATCAAGTTCACGCGGCCGGGCGCGCGCGCCACAAAGGCTGGTTGCCGGCCAAAGGTCTGCATAAAGTGTGCGACGAGATCTGCAACGTTCATGCCGGTGCAAAAGTGTAACAAAGACGAAGCCAGGCTTCGTGACGAAGCCTGGCTTCCAATGCCTGAGTTGAAATATGGCCTAGGGCACGAACAACTTCACGTTGTTCAGGAGCGCAGCGAGCGATGCGATGACGATCATCGCGCCAACGACCATCAGAAATACGCCAATGAAGCGCACGAAGCGCCAAGTGTCATCCGGCCCGAAAGCTTCGTTGATGCGGCCGGCGAGCGGCATGCCCAGCGCTTTCTCTTGCGGCAACAGCAAGGTGGCGAAGCCACACACGAAAAGCAAGCCGGCAACGGCGAGTCCGATAAACGGGCTCCAGATCTGTAAGGTGCTCATAAAAGACCTCCTGAAAGATAACGAGAGATAAATCCGCGTGCGCAACCGCGCGGATCATATTGTACTACATGCCCTCAACTTATGCCAATCCGGTTTCTCCATCATGCGCCGATTGCCTGCTCGTCGGCGCGGTTCGCCCACAATGCGCAGCGGTCGTCCGTCGTCTGTATAATCTTCGATGACCAGGCTGATCGTCCCCGCGGAGTAGGATTTGCGGACGCGTAATTCAGGGAGCTGGCGGTCGGTGCGAGCCAGCGCGCGCGCGAAGCCGAATTGGAAGGGAACAAAACATCAGCGATGGCCAACGCGATGAGTGGACGCGCCGACGCGCGTCAACTGAGGTGGCACCGCGAGTGCGTGATTCATGCGCCCGTCCTCAGATTCCGAAGAGGAGTTAGAGGGCGGGCGCTTTTGTCTTGACAAGTGCCATCTTTCGACTTCTGCGACCCGACCAGGAGTCAAGAGTAGAGAATCGGCAATCATGAATCATCGAGAGGGAAACATGACCAACAACATCGTCTTCTCCGGCATTCAACCGACCGGCGACATGCATATCGGCAATTACTTCGGCGCGGTGGTGAACTACGTGCGGTTGCAAAACACCGGCATGTATCGCACCATCTACTGCGTGGTGGACCTGCACGCGATGACCATCCCCTACGAGCCAGCCGTGCTGCGCCGGAACACCGAGCAGATGTTCATTGACCTGCTGGCGTGCGGCCTCGACCCGGATAAGTCCATCGTCTTCGTGCAGTCCATGGTGCCCGAGCACACCGAGCTGGCGTGGATCTTCGGCTGCGTGTGCTCCTACGGCGACCTAACGCGCCAGGCGCAGTTCAAGGAGAAGAGCGAACAGCTCGAAGGCAAGCAAGATGCCTTCATCTCCGCCGGCCTATTCACTTATCCGGTGCTACAGGCGGCGGACATCCTGCTATATCGGGCGGCACATGTGCCGGTTGGACAAGACCAGAAACAACACCTGGAGCTATCGCGCACCATCGCCAACCGCTTCAACACACAGTTCGGGGAGTACTTCCCCGAGCCGCAGATGCTGGCGACCGAGACGCCGAAGATCCTTTCGCTCAACGAGCCGACCAAGAAGATGAGCAAGAGCCTCGGCCCGAAGTCGTATATCGGACTGTTCGAGGACGAGCAGACGGTGCGCAGCAAAGTGCGCGCGGCAGTGACGGACGCCGGCGAAGCGGGCACGCCGATGGGCGAGGGCGCGCGCAACCTGCTGGGGCTGCTGCGCGCGTGCGGCAAGCATGAGCAGGCCGATGCGTTCGAGCGGGAGTATGCGGCAGGCAACCGCCGCTATGCGCCGCTCAAAGACGCCGTCGCCGACGCGCTGGTGGAGCTGACCAGCGGCCTGCGCGCGCGCCGCGAGGCAATCGGCGCCGACCGCGCACGCATTCGCCATCTGATGCAAGAAGGCGCGGAGAAGGCGCGCGCCATCGCGCGCGCGACGATGAAAGATGTGCGGGCGCTCACTGGCCTGCCAGAACACGCGCGATAGCCAAAATCCAAAACCGAGTCACTCACAAAGCCATGTTCATCGCTGCGATAGACCAAGGCACCACCAGCACACGCTGCATCCTCTTCAACCACGAAGGGCAACCGGTCGCAACTGCGCAACAGGAGCATCGCCAAATCTACCCCAAGCCCGGATGGGTCGAGCACGACCCCATAGAGATTTGGGCGCATACGCAAGGCGTATTTGCTGAGGCGCTGGCGCGGGTCAACGCGCGCGTCGCCGACATCGCCGCCATTGGCATCACCAACCAGCGCGAGACCACGATCGTGTGGGAGCGGGCGACCGGCAAGCCGATCTACAACGCCATCGTCTGGCAGGACACGCGCACCGCCGACATCTGCGCCGAGCTGGCCAAGGACGGCGGCCAAGACCGCTATCGCGCCAAGACCGGCCTGCCGCTGGCCACCTACTTCTCCGGCCCAAAAATCAAGTGGCTGCTGGACCATGTGCCCGGCGCCCGCGCCCGCGCCCAGGATGGTGAACTGTTGTTCGGCACGGTGGACACTTGGCTGATCTGGAACGCCACCGGCCGCCACATCACCGACGTGACCAACGCCGGGCGCACCATGCTGATGAACCTGGCGACGCTGGACTGGGACGACGATATCCTGCGCGACCTGGACATCCCACGCGCGATGCTGCCGCACATCGCGTCCTCATCCGAGGTATATGGCGAAACGCGCGAGGGCGCGCCGGTGGCCGGCGATATGGGCGACCAGCACGCCGCGCTGTTCGGCCAGACCTGCTTTGCGCCGGGCGAGGCGAAGAACACCTACGGCACCGGCTGCTTCATGCTGATGAACACCGGCGAGTCGCCCGTGCCGTCCGCAAACGGCCTGCTCACCACGATGGGCTATAAGATCGGCGAAGCGAAGCCGGTCTACGCCCTAGAAGGCTCGATCGCCATCGCCGGCGCGTTGGTGCAGTGGCTGCGCGATAACCTTGGCCTCATCCGGCAATCGGACGAAATCGAGGCGCTGGCGCGCTCGGTCGAGGACAACGGCGGGATCTACTTCGTGCCGGCGTTCAGCGGCTTGTACGCGCCGTACTGGCGCGACGACGCCCGCGGCGTGATCGCCGGCCTGACGCGCTACGTGAACAAGGGGCACCTCGCCCGCGCCGCGCTGGAGGCCACTGCCTACCAGACGCGCGATGTGCTCGATGCGATGAACCGCGACATCCAGGCCGCCATAGACACCTACAAGGCCCCGATCACCCATCTCCAATCCCTCAAGGTGGACGGCGGCATGGTGCGCAACGAACTGCTGATGCAGTTCCAGGCCGACATCCTGAACGTGCCGGTCATCCGTCCCATGGTCAGCGAGACCACGGCGCTGGGCGCGGCCTACGCGGCCGGGCTGGCCGTCGGCTATTGGCGCAACGTCGAGGATCTACGCGCAAACTGGCGCGCCGACAAGACGTGGCAGCCGAGCATGGACGACGCCACGCGAGGGCGCCTGTATCGTGGCTGGCAGAAGGCGGTGACGCGGGCGTTCGGCTGGGTAGAGCGATAGTTCTGCGCGCGCCTCGCAGCGCGCCGCCGGCAGCCATCTGCCGGCGGCCCTTGAAACCAATCCGGCAACACAAGCGTCTATTGCGCGAGGACGAAGCGACGGCAATCGGCGTCGAGCGTCCGAAAACAGTATGCCGACAGCGAACAATGCAGCGACGGGTAGAATGCGCGAGGTCACGATGAGCAGTTCTCAGCCCGGTGCCGAAAGCCCAGCGCCGCAGTTCACCGTGCTCAACGGTCGCTACCGCTTACTGGCCACGCTGGCCGCCGGCGGCATGGCAACGGTGTACAAGGGACAGGACATGCTGCTCGGTCGCCTGGTTGCCGTCAAACTGCTGCGCGATCGTTACGCCGGCGACCCCCAGTTCGTGCAACGCTTCCGCCAGGAGGCGCAGGCCGCCGCCAACCTCAACCACCCCAACATCGTCACGATCTACGACGTTGGGCGCGACGTAGTGAGCGGACGCGAGCGCCACTACATCGTCATGGAGTTGATAGAGGGACAAGACCTCAAGCAAGCGCTGCGCTGGCGCGCTGCCAACGGCCGACCATTCACAATAGAAGAGGCAGTGGATACGGCCCGCCAGATCTGCGAAGGCGTCGGCTATGCGCATCGGCGCGGGCTGGTGCATTGTGACTTGAAGCCGCAAAACGTCATGCTCACGGCCGACGACCGAGCTAAAGTGACCGACTTCGGCATTGCGCGCGCCTACACCGCCATGCCGAACACCGGCGAGCGCGCCGACGTAGTGTGGGGTTCGCCGCAATACTACGCGCCGGAACAGGCCGCCGGCGCAGCGCCCACGCCTGCCAGCGACGTCTACAGCATCGGCGTGATGTTCTACGAGATGTTGGCCGGCCGGTTGCCCTTCGACTCGTCCGACCCGCTGCGCCTGGCGCACATGCACCAGACAGCGCCGCCGCCGCCGCTGTGCGCCTTGAACCCGAGCGTCTCGCCGCAATTGGAGGACATCGTCATGCACGCGCTGGCAAAAGATCCGACCCAGCGCTACCGCGACGCCGACCAGCTCGCTCGCGCGCTGTCGGCTTACGTCCTGCAAAGCGCGGAACAAACACTGGTGAACCTGCCGCCGGTTGCACCGCCGCCCGCTGCGCTCGTCCGACGCCCCACCCCACAGCCACCAACCGACGCGCCGAGCGCACCGATGGTCACGTCACGCGCGGCAGCGCCACTGGCCACGCCGGCGCAGACCGGCCCAGATGTGCTGCTATGGTTGCTCGCCGCTATCGCGTTCTTGTGCGTGTTGGGGCTGATTCCCCTCTACGTGCTGGTCTACCAGGCATATCAAACGCCGCCGGCGTCGCTCGCGCCAACGGCCACCCCCCCGAATCCCCCACCTGGGCTGCCCATCGCGAGCGGCAACCTCAAGGTGAAAACGCCGGCACTGGCCGGCAGGACGCTCGAAGAGGCCGCCCGCGAGCTGGCCCTGCTTGGCCTCAGCATTCGCGTCGCCGAGGAACGGCCGGACAACAGCGCGACGCAGCGCGTCGTGCTCGAACAGCGACCGCCGGCAGATGCACTGGTGGACCCAGGCGCGGTGATCGAAGTGGCGATCAGCAAACCCGCCGAGGCGCGCGAAGTGCCTGGCGACCTGATCGGCCGCGCGCTGGACGCCGCAATCAGCCAGACGCTGGCCGCGCTGGGCTGGAACGTCGTCGTCACCGAAGCGTTGGACTTCGCGCCTCGCGGGGTTATCTTGGCAATACACCCCCCGGCGGGCAGCAAGCTGGCTGTCGGTGAGACGCTGACGCTGACCGTGAGCAGCGGCGGGCGCATCGCGCTGAACGTGGACATGGGGCCGGTGACGCTGGACGCGGTGACGCTGCAGCGCTCGACTTACTTCCCCGGACAGGCCGTGCAGTTTCATGTCACCTGGCGCGCCAACCAGCCGGTCGGGCGCGATTACAAGGTGGGTTGGTATCTCTTCAACCCCGAAATGACGGTCGTGCTGGCGCAAGGCGAAGACCGCGCGCCGCGCCACAACGGCTTGCCAGCGCCAACTTCGGCCTGGGACAGCGGCATGATCATCGAAGACACCTACGCGCTGCGCATCCCCGACGGTCTATTGCCCGGCACCTATCGCCTGGTGATTGGGATGTATGACGGCGATGGCCGTCTGCGCGTGATCAACCCCGGCAATGCGGCAGCGCTCAACGACCTGGTGATGCTCTGCACCATCGTCGTGCAATGATTGGGGGCGGCTGCGCGGCGCAACCGGGGCGCGCCGTCGCTGTGGCGTCGCAATACTACAATGGCATCTCATGCCGTTGCGCGGGCTTACCGAGGTCATCGCCGATGCGCCGGTGCTGGAGGCCCTGGCTGCCGAGATTCGCTCCGGGCAAGCGCCGGTTAGCCTCGGCCTGCCCCGCGCCGCGCGACTGTTCGTCCTGGCCGCCTTGCATCGCCGCCTACAACGGCCGATCATCTACGTCACCTCATCGGTGGAGTCTTCGCGCATCGCAACCGACGCGCTGAGCAATCTGGCCGACGCGCCGCCGCTGCGCTTCGCCGAACCAAACACGGCTTTCTACGATAGCGTCGCGCCGGTGCGCGAGGTAATCGCGCAGCGGTCGGTCGTGCTTGCGACGCTGAGCCTGCGCGCAGATCACGGGTCGCCCATCATCGTCACCAGCCCACGTGCGCTGATGCACCCCGTCTTGCCGTCGGCGACATTTGCGCTGAACACACGCGTGATCCGGCGCGATGCCGCGATCAACCTGGAAGGCACGCTGGAGCACTGGGTCAAGATCGGCTACGAGGTCGAGCCGGTGGTCGAACGCATCGGCGCGTTCAGCCGGCGCGGCGGCATCGTGGATGTGTGGTCACCGGCGCACCCGCTGCCGGTGCGCATCGAGTTGTTCGGCAACACCGCCGATTCGATCCGCGCTTTCGATCCGGGCACACAGCGCAGCAGCGAGGCGCTAGCGCAAGTCGTCATCGCGCCGTTGGACGTAGCGGAGATCGGCAACCCGCAACTGGGGAGCGGCCATCAACCCTCACGCGCCAACCGAAGCTCGCTGCTCGATTACCTCGACGACCGCGCGCTGCTGGCGATTGACGACGAGGAAGAGCTGCGCGAAGCGTGGCGCGCGCTGGAGGAGAAAGCCCGGCGCGAGCGTGAGACGCTGGCCGAATCCGGGATGCCTGTAGACGCACACGCACCCTACATTTCCTGGGACGAGTTTGCTGCGGCCCGCGATCGCGTCCAAACATTGGTGCTGGGCCAAGGCGAAGCCGGCGCGTTGAGCGCGCATCCGCTGGCCAGGCAATTCGTCAATCCGCCGCACTTCGCCGCCCAGATCACCCCGCTGCTGGACTACCTGAAGACGCAACGCAGCGCGGACGATAGCATCAAGACGGTCGTGGTCTCGCGACAAGCCGCCCGACTAGCCGAATTGTGGTCCGAGCGCCACGCGGCCATCGCCGCGCAGACTGCGCTCGATGAACCGCCGTCCGGCGCGCTCACCTTCATCAGCGCCGCGCTGCCCGCGGGTTTCATCTGGCGGCCCGAGGCGGACGGGCAGGCGCAAAGGCGCAATGCCACGCTCGTCCTCCTGACCGACGGCGAAATCTACGGCTACGTGCGGCCGGAATGGTTCTTGCGTGGGCGGGCGCGCAAAGCTGCGCCGGAGAAGGCGTTTGCCGATTGGCAGCCGGGCGACGCCGTGGTGCACGAGGACTACGGCATCGGCATCTATCGCGGCCTGGCGCGGCTCACCGTCAACACTGGCACGGCCACCCAGCCGGTCGAAGGCGAGCGCGAGTATCTGCTGCTCGAATACGCGGATGGCGATCGGCTCTACGTGCCGCTGCACCAGCTCGACCGCGTGTCGCGCTACGTGGGCAGCGACGATGCCCGGCCGCCACTCGACAAACTCGGCAGCGGCCAGTGGGAGCGCGCAAAACAAAAGGCCCGCGGCGCAGCCGCAGAACTGGCGCGCGACCTGCTGCAGCTCTACGCCGAGCGCGAGCTGGCCCGCCGACCGCCGTTCAGCAAAGACACACCCTGGCAGATCGAGATGGAATCGGCCTTCCCGTTCATCGAGACCGACGATCAGCTCCAGGCCATCCGCGAGGTGAAGGCCGACATGGAGAAGCCGCAACCCATGGATCGGCTGGTGGTGGGCGATGTCGGCTTCGGCAAGACCGAGGTGGCGCTGCGCGCCGCGTTCAAGGCCGTGCAGGATGGCAAGCAGGTCGCCGTGCTTGTGCCGACCACCGTGCTGGCGCAGCAGCACTGGAACACTTTCACCCAGCGGTTGGCGTCATATCCCATTCGGATCGAGATGCTGTCGCGCTTCCGCACGCCGGCGGAAAGACGGGCCGTGCTAGAAGGGCTGCGCGATGGCGCTGTGGACATCGTCATCGGCACCCACGCGCTGCTGAGCCAGGAGGTCAAGTTCCACGACCTCGGCCTGCTTGTCATTGACGAGGAGCATCGTTTCGGCGTCGCCGCCAAGGAGAAGCTCAAGCGCCTGCGCACCCAGGTGGATGTGCTCACCTTGACCGCCACACCCATCCCGCGCACGCTGTATTTGGGCTTGAGCGGCGTGCGCGCCATCAGCCGCATCGAGACGCCGCCGGCCGAGCGCCTGCCGATCATCAGCTTCGTCGGCCCATGGGACGATGCCATCGTGCAGCAGGCCATCCGCCGGGAATTGGATCGCGAGGGGCAGGTGTTCTTCGTGCACAACCGCGTGCAGACGATTCACCTGGTCGAGCAAAAGCTGCGCCGGCTGACGCCGGAAGCCAACATCGCCGTGGCGCACGGCCAGATGAGCGAACGGGCGCTGGCCCAAGTCATGGCGCGCTTCGCCGAAGGCGGCGCAGGAGCAGACCGCATAGACGTGCTGCTGTGCACGAACATCATCGAGAGCGGCCTGGACATCCCCAACGCCAACACGATCATCGTGGATCACGCCGATCACTTCGGGTTGGCCGAGCTGTATCAACTGCGCGGGCGCGTCGGACGATCCACGATCCAGGCGTATGCGTACTTTCTGCACGCGCGCCACTCACCCATGACGCCGGAAGCGCGCGAGCGGCTAGCGACGCTGCGCGAGACGGCCGGCATCGGCGCCGGTTACTCCATCGCCCTGCGCGACCTGGAGATGCGCGGCGCCGGCGAGTTGCTCGGCGCAAAGCAGAGCGGCCACATCGCCGCCATCGGCTTCGACCTATACACACGCCTGCTGGCCAACCAGGTGCAAACGCTGCGCGCCATGCGCGACGGCGCGCCGTTGCCGCCGCCGGAGCCGAAAGCCGTGACGATAGACCTGCCGCTCACCGTGGGCTTGCCGGAGGGCTACATCGGCGATGCGCCTTTGCGCGTGCAGTTGTACCGCCGCGCTGCCAGCTTGAACAGCGAAGAGGAGATCCGCGCGTTCGAGGCAGAACTGGAGGACCGCTTCGGCAAGCTGCCGCCGGCGGCACGCAACCTGACCTACCAACTGCGCTTGAAGCTGCTGGCCAACGCGCTCGGCGCGCAGAGCATCACCAGCGACGGCGACCGCTTCATCATCCGCGCCGAGGCCATCGGCCAGATGGATGCGCGCCGCGTGCGCCGCCTGATCGGCGAAGATGCGTTAATCGGCCGAACGCAGGTTGCCTTCCGGCGCCACGGGACGCCGGAGCAATGGAAGCAGCGACTGATGGACGTGCTGCGCAAGCTAGCCGAGATCAAGGCGGCGCTGCCGCAGGAGTCGGCTAGGCCGGAGCCGCCGACGCGCTCAGAGCCGGCGGCGCTCGAAAAGCAAGCAGCGTCGCGCCTGCCGCCGATCACGCAGGATGACTGGTGATCATGCCCTTCGTCGCCCGATGTCGCGCCGCTCCCTCGCCCGATCCGCTGCCATCGTCGGCGGGTTCTATGTGCTCAGCAACATCGCCGGCTTCGTCGCGCGCTTGCTGATCAACGCGCGCTTCGGCGCCGGCGCCGAGCAAGACGCCTTCCGCGCCGCGTTCGTCATCCCGGATCTGATGTTCAACGTGCTGGCCGGCGGGGCGCTGGCTTCGGCGTTCATCCCGGTCTACGTGGGGCGGCTGAGCCGGGGCGAAACCGATATTGCCTGGCGGCTGGCGCGCGCAGTTGCGCAGATCGTGTTCGGTGTGCTGAGCGCGCTGGCGATCATGGCCGCCGCATCCGCACCGGCGCTGATCCAGCACGTCGTCGCGCGCCAATTCGGCCCCGCGCAGGTGGCGCTCACCGCATCGCTCATGCGCATCATGTTGCTTGCGACCGTGATCTTCGGCGTCAGCGGCCTGCTGATGGGCGTGCTGCAATCGAACGACGCCTTCCTTGCGCCGGCGATTGCTCCCAGCATGTACCAGCTCGGCATGATCCTGGGCGCCACCGTGCTGAGCGGCCTGGGGGTATATGGACTGGCCGTGGGCGTGGTGCTCGGCGCGCTGATGCATATGGGCGTGCAGTTGCCGTCGCTGCGCTCGGTCATGCGACTTTCGTCTTCCGCTGCCCATGCGCATGGCGCGCAGCGCGTAGATCACGCGATACGCAGCGACCTGCGCCAAATCTTGGCGCTGATGCCGCCGCGCATGTTGGGGCTAGGGGCAGTGCAGCTCAACAGCTTGGTGAACACCACGCTGGCCTCGGGCATCTCCGGCGGCGTGTCGGCGTTTAACAATGCATTTGCCATCCTGGTTTTGCCCATCGCTGTGATCGGCCAAGCCGTCGGCACAGCGCTGTTCCCGGCGATCAGCGCGCACGCGGCGCGGGGTGAGGGCGCATTGTTCGCAGCGTCGTTCACCCGCGCGATCAACGCCGTCATCGCGCTTAGCCTGCCGGCGGCAGTTGGGCTGATCATCCTCGGCCAACCGCTGATCCGCTTGCTGTTCGAGCGGGGCGCGTTCGACGCGCGCTCGACCGAATGGGTAGCGTTTGCGCTGGCGCTGCTGGCGATCGGCCTGCCGGCTCATGCGGCACTCGAGCTGATCACGCGGGCGTTTTACGCGCTGAAGGACAGCGCGCGGCCGGCGATGCTGGCCGTGTTCAGCGTCGCCCTGAACATCCTGCTGAGCATAGGGCTATATCAGATGTTCGACCGCGCCGGCCGGCTGCCGTTCGGCGGGCTGGCGCTGGCCAATGCGATCGCCACGATCCTGGAAACGCTCATCCTATATGCGCTGCTCGTCCGCCGCGAAAGGCGCATACGGCCGCGCTCGACGTGGGTCGCGTTGGCCAAGAGCGGGCTCGCGGCGCTGGCCATGGGGATCGCCCTATGGGGATGGATGCAACTCGCCGGCAATAGCGCGCCGGCCACAATCGCCGCGATCGTCATCGGCGCAGCAGCCTACTTCGGCGTCGCCCTGATGTTGCGCAGCGAAGAGGCGCTGTTCGCGGCAGGGATGGCGCGCAGGCGGTTCGCGCGATAAACATCGCGCAGTGGGCCTTGGTCAGCGCGCTTCAAGCGCCTGCTTCAGATCGGCGATCAAATCGTCCACATGTTCGATGCCGACGGAAAGGCGGATGAGCGCCGGGCTGACTTCGAGGGGCGAGTTGGCAACGCTCATATGCGTCATCGCCGCCGGCACTTCGATCAGCGACTCGACGCCGCCCAGCGATTCGGCCAGCGCAAACAGCTTCGTCCCCTCGGCGACGCGGCGCGCTTCCTCCGGCCCACCTTTCACGATGAACGAGATCATGCCGCCAAACGCACGCATCTGCCGCCGGGCGATCGCGTGCTGCGGATGCGAGGGCAAGCCGGGGTAGATCACGCGCTCCACTCGCGGATGTGATTCGAGCCAGGCCGCGACGGCCATCGCGTTGGCGCTGTGGCGCTCCATCCGCACGTGCAGGGTCTTGATGCCGCGCAGGACGAGGAAACAATCGAACGGCCCAGGCACCGCCCCAACGGCGTTTTGCAAGAATTTCAATCGCGCAAACGTGGCGTCGTCGTTCAAGGCAACCAGGCCATTCACCACGTCGCTGTGTCCGCCCAGATACTTGGTCGCGCTGTGCACCACAATGTCTGCGCCGAGCTGGAGCGGCTGCTGCGCATATGGCGAGGCAAAGGTGTTGTCCACGACGATTTGCGGCGCGGCCTGGACGGCGTCGCGCAAACGGGCAATCGCGGCGATGTCGGCCACCTTGAGCAGCGGATTGGACGGCGTCTCGATCCAGATCATGCGCGTATTGGGCTGAACGGCGGCGCGCACGGCGTCCAGATCGCTCATCTCGACAAATGAGGCTTGCACGCCGTAATCCTCATAGACGCGCTTAAAGATGCGATAGGTACCGCCATACACGTCGTTGCTGACCAGCACGTGATCGCCGGGCTTGAGCAGCCGGATCACGCAGTCAATCGCCGCCATGCCGGAAGCAAACGCCAAGCCATACTTGCCGCCTTCCAGCGCGGCGATGCAGTCCTGCAGCGCAGTGCGGGTGGGGTTGGCGGTTCGCGCGTAATCGTAAGCCGCCTCGCCCATCTTCTTCTGCGCGTAGGTCGAGGTCTGATAAATCGGCGTCATCACCGCGCCATAGGCTGGATCGGGCGGCTGGCCGGCGTGGATGGCGAGAGTCTCGAAGTTCATGCGGCGAATTGTATGTAGGCTGACCAACGTATTGGCGGAGCAGGCGCCGCATGCGATGCGCGCGGCATCGCTCGGCCTGCGTCGCCGGCGCAATCAGCGCCAGCGCTTCACCACGTGCTCGTCCCACTTACCGTCTTCGGCCAGGATCAACTCGAAGCCCAGGCGCTTAACCCAGAACTCGCGAATGGGCACGACCAACTGCGGGTCGGTGAATTTCATGCGCTTGATCACGTTCCCCCGCCAGCCGCGTCTCAACAGCCAGCGCTCGAATGCGCCAAACAACGCGGCGTCCAGACCTGTAGCGCGCAGGGCTTCGCTGACGCGAAAGACGGTGATTTCCAACCCGCGCTTTGCCGAAGGATCGGGTTTGAGTTGATGCATGCCGATGATGGTCTGCCCTGTGCCCTCGAAGCCGACCAGCCGGCCCAGGTCTTTTTGCCCGTCGCTGATCGCAATCGTCCAGGGCGAGACGCCGCGTTCGGCAACGCCGAATGTCGCTTCATCGAAGTTTATCGCGGCCTCAATCGCACCATCGTCGGCAGCTTTTGCAAAGAACACCTCGCGCGCCATGCGGCAAATTCTATTGCGGCGTCGCGATGTAGCCTCATGCCGGCTCCGGCACGGCTACGCGGCGCCGTTCCGACCGACCCAGCCGCGCCAGCGTGCTGAACAACGCCTGACGCCGGTTGCGCCGCGCCACCGCCATCGAGATGATATGACTCACGGCCTCGGCGTAGGTGTAGCCGGCGGCGTAACACGCGCCGGCGAAGCCGCCATCCGGGCAAATGTCGGGGTTCGGGTTCACATCCACCACATACGGCTGCTCGTTGGCGTCAATGCGCAAATCCACCCGGGCATAGTCGCGGCAGTCGAAGGCGCGATACGTGTCCAAGGCGATTTTCTCGACGCGCGCGCGCAACACATCGGACACGCTCGGCTGCGTGATGACCGGCATGCTGTTCCACTCCGGGCTATCAGGCACCCACTTGCTATCCCATGTCACCATGCGGTGGAACGGGTCAGCCACGCGCGAGAAGTCAATCTCACGCAGCGGCAGCACGCGCGGGCGGCCGTTGCCCCAGATGGCCACGTTGATCTCGCGCCCGGCGATGAACCGCTCGGCCAGGGCCGGCTCTTTCACCGTCTCCAGCACGTAGGCCACCCGCCGACGCAGCGATTCCAGGTCGTGCACCACCGCATCCCGCGTGACGGCCACCGAACAATGCGAGCTGACCGGCTTGACGATCGCCGGGAAGTTAGCTGCATCCCAGTTGGACGGCGTCACTTCATCCGGATGCTTGAACTCGCGCCCGTCGGGCGTCGGGATCTTCCAACGCTGCAACATCTTCTTGACGCGCCCCTTCTCCACCGAGAGCCGGAGCGTGTAGGGCGAGTTGCCGGTGTAGGTGAAGCCCATCGCCTCCATGTCGGCGCACACACGCGCGTCTCCGCCGATCTCGTCCTCAACGCCTTCGCACCAGTTGAAGACGATCCACTCCGCTGGGTCGTAGGGGCGCAGCGCCGGCCGCACATCCTTCCAGAACTCAGCGACGGCCACCCTGTGGCCCAGCTCGCGCAGGCCGTCCACCATGATTTGGGTCAGGCGGTCGGCCTCCGCCCTATCCTGCGGCGACCAGCTCCGGTAGATGTTGTAGAGCACGATGACCGGCACGCGCGCTTTGTCTTTTGACATACGCTCCTTCTCCCTATAAACGCTTCCAGTAAATGTTCAAATCGTCGCCTTCGGCGTAGTAATCGGGCACGACGGCGACGCGGGCAAATCCGGCGCGTTCATACAAACGGCGCGCCGGCGCATACTTCGGTGTGGACGAGGTGTAGATCACCATCAACCGTCCGCCGGCTTGGCGCGCTTGGGATTCGGCCGCAGCTATCAAGGCCTGGCCGGCCCCTCTGCCCCGCGCCTCCGACGACACGCAAATCCAGAACAAATCCCAGGTGCGATCGGTGAGCGATTCCGGCCCGTAGCAGGCAAAGCCAATCATGCGCCCGTCGTGCCAGCATGACAGCCAGCGATAGCTATCCTCGCGCGGCGGAGACTGCCAGGTTTCGAGAAACATCGCGTCCACACACTCAGCGTCCGCGCGACCAAAGACCTCCGAGCGCATCAGGACGTCGTAGATGGCCTGCCGGTCATCGAAATTGGAAGGACGCACCTCGAACTGCACCGGCGTCGGTGCGCCGGCAGTCGCATGCGATGCGCGCATCATCGCGCTGCCTCCATCACGGCATGGGAATTACAGGCCGGCATGCGACGCATGGCCAGCCTGATGATGTGCTCGAGCATGTCGGCGTAGTCCAGGCCGGCGGCGCGCGCGGCGTTGGCGAAGCCGCCATCCGGGCTCACGTCGCAGTTGGCGTTCACGTCGAGGACCATCGGCTGCTCCCCCCACAATCGCAAGTCAACCCGACCGTAGTCGCGGCAGCCGGTCGCGCGATAGGCAGCGATTGCAACCGCTTCGATCTTCGCCCGCAGCGCCGGAGAAACCGGCGCCGGGCAGATGGCCGGGATGCGCCGGTAGGCTTCCGACTCCGGATTCCACTTCGCATCGAACGTGCAGAGTCGGTCTCGGATGTCATCGAAGGCGTCGTAGGTCATCGTGCTGATGCCGAGCACGCTTACATCATCGTTGTCGTTGCCGCCCCACAGCGACACGTTGTACTCGGGGCTATCCAAGAACGCCTCGATGAGCGCCGGCTGGCGAAACTCGGCAACGATGCGGGCAACCTGCGCGCGCGCCTCATCGGCGTTCATCACCACCGAGTCGCGCGTGATGCCGTAGGAGCAATGTTCGGCAGCCGGTTTGACAATGGCGGGGAAGATGTCGAAAGCTAAGTCCTCCGCGCGTTCGACGACCGCCCAAGTCGGCGTCGGCACGCCATGTGCATCCAGGAGCGCTTTCATGCGCCACTTGTATTGCGTCTCATCCAGCGCCCAGGCGTCCGAGCCGGTGAAGGTGTAGCCCAGCTCCGCTAACGCGCGGGTGACGCGAGCGTAGTAGAACTCCTGCGCCGGCGCGCCCTCGCACAGGTTGAAGATCAGCCACTCGCCGGGGTCGAACGGTCGGAGCAGTGCGATCAGGTCATGAGCAACTTGTAGGGGAAGCGCGCGCCAACCGCGCGACAAAAGCGCTTCCGTCACAGCTTTGATCAACGCCAGCGTGGACGCAATCTCGAAGTCGCGACTGGCTTCGTCAAGTCCGTAGAGGAGAAGCAGCGGAGGGGTCATCGGTGCCTAGGGGCCGGCTATCGCGCGTCGCTCGCATCCGCGCGCGTCACATGCCATACCGCTTCAAACCTGCATCCAGCACCGCCCGAACCAAGTCGCCGTGCGTCCAGCCCTCCGCTTCAGCCATCAGCGTCAAGTCGCTGCGTGGGGCGATGCCGGGCAGCGCGTTGATTTCAAGGATGAACGGCCGGTTTCGCTCGTCCACGCGGAAGTCCACGCGCGCAAAGTCGCGACAACCGGTGACGAGGAAGGTCTGGTGCGTCAGCCGCTGGATTTTGCGGGTCAGCGCCTCGCCAAGCGGTGCCGGGCACTTGTTTCGATAGAGATGGTCTAGCTCGACCTTTTGCACCGAGCCGTAGATCGGCAACAGTTCAGGGGGGTAGCCGCTGAAATCCACCTCGGTAATCGGGAAGAAGTGCACGTCGTGGCCGTTGCCTACCAGGCCACAGGTGATGTCGCGCCCGGCGATGTAGGTCTCGACCAGCGCAGGCTGCTGATAAGCCTCGATCGTCCAGGCGACGCGGTCGCGCAGTTGGCGCTCGTTGTACGCCACGCTCTCGTTGTGCACGCCTATGCCGGTGCCCTCATGCGCCGGCTTGACGAACAAAGGGAAGCGCAACGTGTGACGCAGCGGGTCATCCGGCGTATTAAACACCTGAAAGTGCGGCGTCGGCAGGCCATAGTAGTGCAAGATGCGCTTGGTAGTCGGCTTGTCGTGCGTGATCGCCGCAGCAAGCGGCGTCGGGCCGGTATAGCGCGCGCCGATCATCTCCAGCAGCGCCGGCACTTGCGCCTCGCGACTGTCACCGCCGAAGCCCTCGCACGTGTTGAAGCAAATATCGGGCCGGACTTCGTCGAGCCAGGCCGCAAGATACGGATCACCTTCGCGGATGAGCACTTCATGGCCGGCCTGGCGCAGAGCCTGCGCGTATGACTCTACATTTTTGTCCGAGTCCAGTTCGGCCCAGATGTCGGGAGGCACGTTGCTGCGGCGGATTGGCGGCGCGTTGCGCGCCAGGTTGACGAGCAGCGCGACCCGGTAGGTGCGTTCGGCCCGCATCTTGCGGGCTGCCGGCCACGCATCGGGAGTGAACCGTAGCGCCGGGCCGGCCGTCTTACTCGTTGCACGGTGTCCGCTCGGTGTACCGCTTGCAGTTGCAAGCGCAATCTCTGCTTCTGCCTGCTGCGAACTTGCTGCCATATGCGCCAGGACTCATCAATCCTTATGGCGCGATTCTATGTTGTGCGTTGGGCTTGTCAATGATATTCGCGCATCCAGCAAGCTTAAAAGTTTTCTTTAACATTGTTAAAAGCCGGCGCGCGGCTCAAGGTCAGCGCTTTTCCGCTTGCTGCGCTTCCCATTCCTGGCGCGTGACGAAGACGCCCCCCCTGATCTCTCGGCTAATCTCGTGGTATTGGGAATCAAAGCGCAGTTCGATCTCAACCTGACCATAGCACTTGCTGTCCACGACCACCTTGCGCACGAAGAAGTTGTCGTCATCGTCCCGGCTCAGCTCGTTCCGCCGGTCAATGCGCACCAATGTGATCGCGCCGCACTTGTGGCCTTTGACGTAGTAGATCAACGCGTCTGAGTCTCGGGCGGCAGCCTCCAAGTCGGCTGCGCCACCAAACAATCGTCTCAACAAATTCATGCGCGTCTCCGTCGCGCGCTGCGCGCATTGTCCGCCCGCTATTATCCCCATTCCGGCTGCGCACGCGTAACATCACCCTGCGCCGACGGTCAGCGCAGGTTCACACCGATTTCGCAATCGCGACGCGTTGGGCGCGGCGTTGAGGATCGCACCGGCTACGGGCGCCGGAGCGCCGCACGATGCCCCCTCGTATATGGTTGATGTTCAAGTCACATACGGGTGGTCGGCCCTGTTCTACAAATCGGCCCACCCCGTGCGAGCCGCGCATCAGCTCGATGCGAGCATGCGCTGCAAAATTTGCTCTTTGCTCATCTCCATGCTGAAGAAGGCCACCTTCTTGCGTTGGTTTCGAGCGAGGTGGTTCGCTATGTTCAACATCAAGCTGGTCTTCCCTACGCCGGGGCGGGCTGCGATGACGAACAAATCCCCGCGCGCCAAACCGCCGCCGATGATGGCATCAAGGTCGTTGAATCCGGTTGGCATCACCAGACCGCCCCCCTGGTCTTGCTCGCCGTTCACTTGCCTCTCGAGTTGAACGAAGTATTC
>CALHLE010000025.1 GCA_938034415.1 uncultured Anaerolineae bacterium | reverse complement strand
AGGTCTTGTGGGCATTCCGAGGATTGGACTGCACTGCCGGCCTCGATAGCGGCGCTCATCGCCAATTCTTTGCCCCGCTTCACACGCTCGCGTACAAGCTGCAGCCGCTCATCGGCGCTTATCTCCGCAGCGGATGCCGTTGACTTAGCTTCAACCGCCGACTTGAGCGCGTCGCGCTCGGCGGTCACAGCCGTCAACTGTTCTTGCAACTTATCGAATTCGACCTGACGTGCTTGCAGGGCGTCCTTAGTCACCGCCAACTGCGCCTCTAGCAAGTCCTTGGCCTGTTTAGCAGCGTCTAGCTCTCCCTGAACTGTGGCGAGCTGATCGCTCAGCTCGGCAAACTCGGCCTGTTTGTCCTGCAGCCTGGCTTCGAGTTCGGCTCTGGCCTGGGCGTTGGCTTCGAGGTCGGCGCGTAACTGGGTCAGTTGTGCGCTCAGGCCAGCGATTCGGGCTTCGGCGTCTACCTTGGCCTGCTTGAGGCTGTCGGCGCGGGACATAGCCAATACGAGTTTGGCGCTTAAATCGGCCGGGGCTTCGCCCCCCAGCGTTTCGGGCTGGCTGTGCAGCCAGACATCAAGGTCGGCCTCGGCGCGGGCAAGGCGGGCGCGCAGGTCGTCGAGTTCAGCAGTTTTGGCTTCGATCTGGGCGGCGAGGGAAGCCCTGATCTGGTCGAGGTCGGCGAAGCGGGCCCTGAGCAGGCCGAGCTTGGCGGCGAGGTCAGGCGCGGGCTCACCCGCGGGCATCTCGACCGGGCCAAGCAGGGCGTCGAGGTCGGCCTCGGCGCGGGCAAGGCGGGCGCGCAGGTCACGCAGTTCGGCGACTGCCGCATCGGTCTGGGCGGTCAATCCGGCTTTGTGGGCGATCTCTGCATCCAAGTCTGCGCGGAGCGCATCGTATCTCTTTTGCAGATTCTCCAGTTCTGTTGTGCGCGTGTGGAGCTGCGCCTCCAATTCGACCTTGCCGGCGAAGATGGCATCGAGTTCGGCTTCGAGCGCGGCAAGTTTCGATGGCAGCGCTAGGTTTGGCTCGCCTTCCTGGGCTGCTTCAGCCGACGCGTTGTCGTCAACACCCCCTGCTGTTTCGGCCGGGGTAATGCCTTGCTCCTCGATTGTTCCGGAGCGCTGTGGGCGTGCTAAGCGGTCTTCGTATTCCCTGATACGCTTCTCATATGCAGCGACGAGTTCTGCTCCGGCAAAGGTAAGTGTGGCAAGTCCGTCGCGCAGGGAGAGAATCTCATTCTGCATTGCCGCGGCGCGCGCTTCGAGTTCTGCCGTGGCTATCTGCGGCGCTGCATCGGCAGCGGGTGCGACCTCAGCGTCCCCTGGCGGTTTTGCTGGGGCGATGGGCTCTCCCTGCACTTCGGCTTCATCCGCGTTCACCTCAGTCTCAAGTTCAGGCGGCGTCGTCAGCGCAGCCTGGAATTCGGCGCCTTCGCTCCCGGCGGCTTCAGATGTGAATTGGGCGCGAAGGGCGGCGATTTCGCGTTCGGTTTCCTCGGCTGCGATGCGCGCGCGTAGCTCATCCGCTTCGACTAACGCCTTGGCCAACTGCGCCCTCAGTTCGACCAGCTCAGTGTGGCACCGGCGCAGCTCGACTTCAAACGCCAAGCGATCTGTGTTAGCGATGCGTAGCTCGTCTTGCAGCCGCGTGATAGTAGTCGTGAACTCTTCTCGCCTGCGTTCAGCCAGGCGCAACCTCTCTTCGAGGATGCCGATGTTGGCGTTGAGGGTATTGATGCGTGAGTCCTTGACAATTAGCTCAGACTGCGCATTCGTGAAGTCGAGCTTGGCGTTCTCTGCAGCCGTCTGCGCTGTTCGCACGCGCGATTCAAGCTCGTTGATGACTCCACTTGCTTGACCGTGCGCTATGAGCCAGCCCACGAAAAGACCGATGATGAGCACAGCGAACAGCAAAAGGATATAGATATCCATAAGTCTTTGCTCCTGGATGTATAAGGCCAAATTAAGCGCCTTGTGACTGTGTTTCATCGGGTACCGGTAGTCCGGCTTCACTCAGACGAGATTTCAGCAAGCTGATATAGGCCATCGCTTTGTCCAGCGCGTCCTCCTTCATCTTTATGAGAGTTGAGGTATAGAGTGCGAGTTCGACAGCTACGTCGTTGCGGGTGCGGGCGAGCTGGGCTTCCAGCTCCTCTCTGATCTTGTTGCTTACCGCCTCATTCTGGCGTGCCTCGCGTAGATTGGCCGCGAGCGATTGGAGTTCCTTCTCTTTGCTGGCCAGCACTTCGATGACCGATTCATAGTTGGCCCTGATCGTTGCAATTTCAGCGTTGGCGCCCTCCAACTGAGCGGTCAGTTCAACGACACGGTTTGTCATTGCGTCGTACTGTCCGTGAAGCTGGGCGAGTTCAGATTGCACCTGCGCCAACTTGGTTTCTTGCTCGCTCAAGCGAGCTTGCAAAGCGGCTTTCTCGGTCGTCAATGCCTGGATGGTCGTTTCGAGGGCTGCTTTCTGTTCCCTCAGCGCCTGCGCGTTGGCCTCTAGGCTTTCCTTCTCGCTACTAAGTGACTGCACGTTGCCCTCCAGTGTGTCGATTAGGCTACGAGCGTCCAGCAGGCTGGCTTCTGTCATGCGGATGGTGGCTTGGAGCGTTTGCACTTGGCCGCGCGCGTCTTTCAAGTCCCGTTCGGCGCTTTGGAGTTTCGCGTCTAGGTCACGGATGCGGCTCTCGGCTTCTGCAACACGCCGGCGATAGGGAATAACGGCAAAGAGAACGCCAATGAGGATGCCGATGACCGCAACGATGACAGGGATTAACCAATCCATATTTCCTCCTTGGGGGGTACACGCGAACTGTGCTAAGGACCGATTCGAGTTTGAATCAGTACAAGGCAAATGTCAAAGAGTTTGCCGGAACTTGTTTGCAAGAACGATTGGCGCTGAGGATGGCTATCCGTTGCAGGCTACAATAACGCAGCGATGGAGCGGGGATTCAAGGCGCTTGTCGTAAGCGAGCGACCTGAAGGTGGGTTTGAGCGGTCGGTGAGGACGCGCCAGCTTGCCGATCTGCCGGCGAATGACATGCTGATTCGCGTGCGCTATTCGTCGCTGAACTACAAAGATGCGCTTTCGGCAACGGGCCACCGGGGGGTGACGCGCCGCTACCCGCACACGCCGGGCATTGACGCCGCCGGGGAGGTCGTCGAAAGCGCCGATGCGGACTTCAGGCCTGGTGACGCCGTCATTGTCACCGGCTACGACCTGGGCATGAACACGCCGGGCGGCTTTGGCCAGTATATCCGCGTCCCGTCGGCGTGGGTGGTGCGGAAGCCGGAGGGGCTGACCTTGCGCGAGAGTATGGCGCTGGGCACGGCGGGCTTGACGGCTGCGCTGAGCGTGCATCAGCTCCAGCGCCACGCGCTGACGCCGGAGCAGGGCGACGTATTGGTGACCGGCGCGAGCGGGGGCGTGGGCTGCTGGGCCGTGGCCATCTTGAGCAAGCTGGGATACCGCGTTGTTGCGGCAACGGGCAAGGCCGATGCCGGCGACTGGCTAAAGCAGCTCGGCGCTCAAGCGGTCTTGCCCCGCGACGACCTGCGCGACGCGAGCGGCAAAGCGCTGCTCAACGAGCGCTGGGCCGGTGTAGTGGATGCCGTCGGCGGGGATATCCTCGCCACGGCCATCAAGGCGACGAAGCGCGGCGGCTGCGTGGTGTGCTGCGGCAACGTCGCGTCGCCTGAGTTGCACATCACCGTGTATCCGTTTATCCTGCGCGGCGTCACCTTGCAAGGCGTGGACTCCGCCGAAACGCCAATGGCGCTGCGGCTGCAGATGTGGCACAACTTGGCAAACTCGTGGAAGCCGTCGCCAATGGCATTCGAGGCTATTGCGCAGACCGTCACGCTCGCCGGGCTTGATCCGATGATTGATGCCATCTTGCAAGGCAAAGTACGTGGGCGGGTCGTTGTGGATTTGGGCGATTCATGTTGATTCAGTTGGAGGCGTGATGACGATCGTTCAGGTTTTCAACCAGTATTCGTTTCTCCTGCTGCCAGCAATTGCCCTGGCGATTGTGGCCGCGGTTTTGCTCCGCCGCCGGGCCAGGCCGAGCTTCTGGGTGGCGTGGGGTGCGGTATTGTTCGGCGTCGTTGCCTACGCGCTGCTGAGCCGCGTGCCCCAAACGGCCACGGTGAAGTTGGACACCGCTGCCGACATCCGCATGGCGATCCGGACAGCGGGCAGGCCCGTCCTAGTTGAGTTTTACTCTAACTACTGAAGCGCCTGCATCAGCGCGCGTCCGGCCGTGCGCCGGATCGAAGAGGAATGGAAGGACGGTTGGGTGCTGTTGCTCGACATGGCCAATCCCGGAACGCGTCAGTTCGCTGCTGAGGTTGGCTTCGAGTTCACGCCTACGTTTATCCTGTATGACGCGCAAGGCAGCGAAGTGCGGCGCTGGCGCCGGCCGCCCGACCTGAGCGAGTTACCCTAGCGGCGGCCCGGCGCGCCGCAACCTATGGCGGGATGACGCTGCGCGCTCAGCCTTCTATGGCGCATTCGATGTGTTCGAGCTGCGGCGCGGCGTTGTGTTGGTCTAGCTCGATGGCTATCACATCAATCTGCCATTGAGCATCTTGAAGGCCGTGCGCGTCCAGGTAAGCTTGGGCCGTGGCAATCAGTTTGGCGCGCTTGCGCCGGGAGATGGTCTCCTGCGGCCGGCCGTAGGCGTCGCTGCGCCGCATGCGCACTTCGACGAAGATGATCGTATCGCCGCGTTCGGCCACGATGTCAAGTTCGCCGTGGTCGTGACGCCAGTTGCGCGCGCGCAAGACGTAGCCGCGCTCGGTGAGATGCCTGGCTGCAATGGCCTCGCCCCAAGCGCCGACGTCTCTGCGCTTTGCCATCAAGCCTCTTCTTCTGCCTCCGGTGGGTGCGCCGTCTCGCGCCCGGCGATTGTGGCGGCGATCAGGCTGATGCCGAGGCTGACCAACCCGAAGGTGAGAATCAACCCGGGACGGACATCCACCCCCGGCACCTGGCCGCCGAGGACGAGCGTGGAGGCCACCAGCCCCATGATCGCGCCGACGCCCACCCACAGGCCGACGGCGGCGCCGAGTATCCGACCGATGCGCGGGTCGGTGAAACCGGTTGCGGCTTTCCGACCTGCCATGATGGCGACGGTGGCGGCAGTGGCGAGATTGCCCCACCAACCGGCTGAAAGCGCCGCACCGGCCAGGACAGCATTGTTCCGCTCCAACAGAGAGAGGATGAAGAGCTGAACGAGGATCGCGACCGTTGCCGTCGCAATGAACGAAATGATCAAATACCGCAAATGCAAGCGATTCATATTCCCACTACCCACTCCCGCTTTCGCCCGTTCAATCAACCGTTGACTCGTTGAGAAATCGCGCATCGTGCGCATTCAGTGTCTGAAATGCCGCACGCCGGTGAATATCATCGCAATTCCAGCTTCGTCGGCGGCGGCGATGACCTCGGCGTCGCGCATGGCGCCGCCGGGCTGCACGATGGCCTTCACGCCGGCCTTGGCGGCTTCGCGGATGCCATCGGGGAAGGGGAAGAAGGCATCGCTGGCCAGCACAGCGTTCTTCGCCTTGTGGCCGGCGCGTTTGGCGGCGATCTTCACGCAATCCACCCGGTTCGGTTGCCCTCCGCCGATGCCCACGGTCGCCATCACCCCGCGGCTTTCGCGGGCGATCACGATCGCGTTGCTGCGCACGTGTTGGCAGGCCTTCCAGGCGAATCGCAGCGCGCGCATGTCGTCATCGCTGGGCTGCGCCTGGGTCACGACGCGCCAAATTGCCGAGTCCGGATCGCCGCGATCCACCGTCTGGCGCAGCAGGCCGCCGGTGATGCTGCGGTACTCGTAGGCCGGCGCCATCGTTGCGGCAGGGTCTTCGATCTCGAGCAGCCGACAGTTCTTGCGATGGCTCAACATCGCTTTGGCCTCGTCGGTGAACCCCGGAGCGACGATGCACTCGATGAAGAGGTCGCCCATCGCCTCGACCGTCGCTGCGTCCACTTCCCAGTTGGAGGCGATCACGCCGCCGAAGGCGGATATGGGATCGGCATCGAAGGCCGCCGTGTAGGCCTTGTGCAACTCGTCGGCGCAGGCGATGCCGCACGGGCTGAGGTGCTTGACGATGACGATGGTTGGCTGTTCAAAGTGCACGGCTGCGCGCCAGGCGGCGTCGAGGTCGAGCAGGTTGTTGTAGGACAGCTCTTTGCCTTGCAACAGCCGGCCGCCGAGTGGGCCGGCGCATCCGTTGCCGTTCACGCTGAACAGCGTCGCCTTTTGGTGGGGGTTTTCGCCGTAGCGCAGGTCCTGCACCTTGTGCAAGGTGAGGGTGAAGATTGGCGAGTCGCTCGATTGGATTCCCATCAAGTAATCGCGGATGGCGGCATCGTATGCGGCGGTGTGCGCGAATGCCTTCAGCGCCAGCACCTCGCGCGTCTCCAGCGAGACGCCACCGTTTTGGGCGATGTCCTTGAGCACCAAGTCGTAGTCGCAGGGGTCGCAGACCACGGCCACGCGCGCGTAATTTTTGGCCGCGGCGCGGATGAGCGCGACGCCGCCGATGTCTATGTGTTCGATGGCGTCTTGCAGCGTGACATACCGCTGGGCGACGGTCTTTTGGAAAGGATATAGGTTGACTACGACCAGGTCAATCATCTGCGCGCCGATGCGCGCCAGGTCGGCGCGGTCTTCGTCCGTGTCGCGCGCCAGGATGCCGCCGTGGATGATGGGGTGCAGCGTCTTCACGCGCCCTTCGAGGATTTCTGGCGAGCCGGTGAGTTGTTCAACGGTCGTGACGGGCAATCCGGCATGCTGAAGCATACGGGCGGTGCCGCCGCTGGCGATCAGTTCGACGTTGTGTTGGTGCAAGCCGCGCGCGAATTCGGTCAAGCGTGTCTTGTCAGACACGGAGAGAAGGGCTCTCATGATGCGCGCATTATAAGACCCGCCCTTGTCTCATTGCCTCCGCGCCCGTCTGACTTGCGCGTTGCAGGGGATGTCCTACTTGCTCTCTAGCCGTGCTTCTCGATTACCTCTCTGATCGCTGCCACAAGCAGTTCGTGCTCTGCTTGGTGGATGCGTTCTTCCAGGTCTTTTAAGGTGTCGGTGGGGTAGATGGGCACTTCGCGCGTCGCGATCACCGGCCCAGTATCCACCCCCTCATCCACGTAATGCACCATCACTCCAGTGTGCTGGATCTCGCCGCGCTGGAAGGCTTGGTATGCGGCTTCGATGCTGCGCGTCCCGGGGAAGGCGCCGGGCAGCGCAGGGTGCAGGTTGATGACCTTGCCGGCAAAGCGCCGCACGAAGGGAGGGCTGAGGATGCGCATCCAGCCGGCGCAGATGATCAAGTCGGGCTGATATTGTTCGATCACCTCGGCCAGCACTTCGTCGTAGCCGGCGCGGTCGAAGTGCAGGTCCCTGCAAAACGGCAGCGGGATGGCCGGCACGCCGGCGTCAATCGCCCGTTGTAGGCCGAATGCATCGGCCTTGTTGCTGATGACCGCCACGACCTGCGCCGGCAACTCCCCGCGCTGACAGGCGTCGAGGATGGCCTGCAGGTTGCTGCCATAGCCTGAGATCAAGACGACCAAGCGCTTCACAGATCTTTTCTTTCCGGCTATGTGCGGTGTCACTGGGTTTTGTAGCAGTCCACAATGACATTCCGGGGGATGGTGGTCGTCGTGCCGTCCGACTTGACAACGTAGATCGTGAACAAGTAGTAACCCTTGTCGGGGATCGTGAATTGGAAGGTGCCGCTGGGCAACTGCATCGGCATGCGTTTGTTCACGGCGTCGCCCGGCGCGATGCTGGATAGATTGCCGGCCGGGCAGTTCTCGAAGATGCCAGGCCCCTGCTGCGTGGTGATCTCCAGTTCAGCCTTTATCGCGCCGTTGATTTGCCATTCCAGCGTTGCCGTCTTGGGTTGGCCTTGGTAGCCGAGCGGCACGTCGCCAATGTCGTCGCGCGGCGAGAAGCGCACGTTCTGACTATAGGGCAACACCGCCGAAGCCGGGATGGGCGGAGTAGGCGTCGGCTGAGGCTGCGATGGCGTAGGTGCAGTCGTCGGCGCGTTCCCCAGCGTAGCGGTGGTGAGCGGCGGCGCAGCGGCTACAGGGACGGTCGCCGCGTCACCGGTCAAGTCCACTAATTGACCAAACACCCAGGCTACGCCCCCTGGCGCGCCGTCAAACGCGATTTGCCACCATTGGCCGTTGGCGCTCTTGCCCTTTACGGCAGCGGCATTGATGCCCGTCGCCTTTAATTCGCCCACTTTCTGGTAAGCCGTGTCCGGTCCGGTGCGGACGTTGGCGAATTCCTGCCCGGCCTTGAGTGTGACGAACGGCGGCTTCAGGCCGGCCGGATTGATCGGCGAGGCGGCAGCGGATGTGGAGGAGGCGCGCGGCGTGACGACCGGCAGCGTCTCCGTTGGGCCGGTCACGCTGACGACAGGCGCATATACCCATCCGGCGCCGTCGGCGCCGGATGGAAAGTTGATTTGATACCAGGAGCCGTCGGCGTTCTTGCCGCGCACAGGCACGCTTTGGCCTTTGTTGATCTGGCCGATGAGCCGAGCGTTGAGGTCGGGGAATTCACGAACGTTGACAAAATCGTTCTCTGGGCGCGGGCTGAGCAGCACGCTGACAACAGCCGCCGGCGCGCCCGGGGCAGAAGGTGCATTCGCAGCAGATGTCGTTGCCGGCTGCCCGGCCGTAGAGGGCGTGGCCGTTGGGATCGGCGTCGGCTCGGCGGTGGGCGTCGCCGTTGGCGGCGGAGCCTGAATGGTGATAAAGACCGCATCCGAGGCGATGACGGATTCGCCTTGGTCGTTGATGCCCTTGATTTGGATGACGCTTGTCCCGACAATTTCCGACGGCGCGATCCAGCTCACGCTAATCTCGAACTCGTTAGGACGGATGGCCTGATCTACGGTGGCGTATCGCTCGTTGTTGATGAAAACATCTACCTGCTTAACCGCGCTGCCGACCACTCTGCCGGAGATTCGGATTTCGTCTCCGGCCCGGAACTGCGCGTTGGGCGACGGCGATGTGAGCAGCGCCGCAGGCGGGGGAGCGGGATTGCCACAGGCCGCAAGCAGCCCGATTGCAATCACCATCCAGCCGATGAGGAGTTTGTGGGCAAAGAGTCGCTTCATCATGATGTCACTCAAGCATCGGCGATTCATCCTCGCGCTATCGCCATTCAGGCTGGCCTGATAGCGGAAGAGGACGGCAAAGACTTAGATAATCGTAGCCCATGACATCGGCAGAGACCGGCGCTGGCCTACTCGGACGGCCCGATGGCGCGTTTTGGCGTGAATCGCGCGAAAATTCTAGCACCGGTGATGCCAAAGAGCAGCACGACGCCGGCCAGCGTGAGCCACCATCCCGCTCCTAAGCCGACCGGGCTGCGGTAAAGCGCTTCGATAGATGGCTTGACCGCGAAATAACCGATGAGCGGCACGGCGGAGGCGAGCGCGCAGGCAATTGAGCAGGCCGCGCGCAACCGCTTCGGGAGCGCGCCGGTCAAGAGTACTGCGGCGACCAGCGCAAAGACGCCCAGTGTGATGAAGAATTGCAGCCGGTAATCGGGGTTGGCGTAAGCGGTCAGGATGTGCGGATAAGCCGGCAGTCCCAATGAGGCAATCAGCAGGGCGAAGGCGCCGCCCAAGGCGCGCTGTGGCCAGAGGGTGTTGCGAATTGTCAGCGCCATGAGCACAGAAGCCGACCACAGCGGAAGCAAGAACCACTCGTTGAGGAAGATGCCGGCGCCGGGCGTGAAGTTGGTCGAGATAGACAGGTCGTGGCCGCTGCGGGTTAACGGTGCGACGGCGTGCGCTGCCCAAGGCAAGAAATGGCCGATTAGGAGCGCAAGCGCTGCCGCAAAATCGAGAACGGAGGATTGAGAATTGAAAAGAGAGAATCGCGTGCGCTTGTTCATCTCTTCTCAATTCTCAATTCCTCCTTAGGCAGGTTTCCGCTTTCTGATTCAGATCTTCCCAAGCGCCTTGAGCACGTTTCTTGGGTTCATCGGCAGCACGGTCATGCGCACGCCGACGGCCCGATAGATGGCGTTGGCGATCGCCGCCGCCGGCGGGACGATGGGCACTTCGCCGACGCCCTTCACGCCGAACGGATGGTTGGGGTTGGGCACCTCGACGATAACCGCTTCGATCATCGGCAGGTCGAGCGCCGTCGGCATGCGGTAATCGAGCAGGCTGGCGTTCATCAGGTGGCCGTCTTCATCGTAGTAATACTCTTCGTTGAGCGCCCAGCCGATGCCCTGCGCCACGCCGCCGTGGATCTGGCCCTCGACGTAGCTGGGGTGGATGGCTCGCCCTACATCTTGCGCGGCGGTATAGCGCAGGATGTTCACTTTGCCCGTCTCGGTGTCCACTTCAACGTCCACCACGTGGGTGGCCAGCGCGGGAATAGCGCCCTTCGTGTCCAACGACACGCTCACGCTCATCGGCCCACCGGTCTCGTCCAGCTTCGCGCACAACTCTTTGAAGGTGATCCGCTTGTCGCCGTAGGAATACACGTCGCCCTCGACGTCAATGTCATCCGCCGGCACTTCCCACAGCACTGCGGCGCGCTGCTTCATTTCCTTGATGATCTCTTTGCCGAGGTGATATGCGGCCATGCCGGAACCGTAGGTGGTGCGGCTGCCGCCTGTACCATCGTTGTAGCCCACCGTCTGGGTGTCGCCTACCATCGGCTTGACGTCTTCGTAGTGGATGCCGAGCGTCTCGGCCAGCATCATTGCCAGCGAGGCGCGCGTGCCGCCGATGTCGGTGCTGCCTTCCAGGTAGGACACCGTGCCGTCTGGGTTGACCACAGCCGAGGCCGACGACTTGCCGTCCCAGTTGTACCAGAAGCCGCAGGCCACGCCGCGCCCGACCTTCATGTAGGGCGCGCTCGGCTCCGGCAGCGGCGCGTTGTAATGCGGATGCTTCTCGATAGCGTCCAGCGTCTCGATGAAGCCGATCCGGCCGTAGACCGGACCGTCGGCGCGTCGGTCGCCTTCCTTGGCGGCGTTGATGCGGCGGAACTCGATGGGATCCATCCCCAGTTTTTCGGCCAGCTCGTCTATCACCGTCTCGCCGGCGAAGGCCGCGTTGGTGCCGCCCGGCGCGCGGTATGCCTTGGCGGCCGGCTTGTTCACCACCACGTCGTAGCCGTCAATTTGCACGTTATCGAGCTTGTAGGGCGCGAAGATCACGCCCATGCCCGCGCTCACCGGCGAGCCGGGGAAGGCACCGGCCTCGTAAGCCATCCAGGCCTGCGCAGCGGTGATCTTGCCGTCTTTGCGCGCGCCCATCTTCACGCGGATGACCGAAGCGCTGGTTGGCCCAGTGGCTTTCAACACTTCGTCCCGCTGCATCCACATCTTCACCGGGCGGTGGCCGGACTTGAGCGAGAGCAGGGCAGCCAGCGGCTCCAGATAAACCGGGAACTTGCCGCCGAAGCCGCCGCCGATCTCCATCGGGATGACGCGAATCTGCGAGAGCGGCACATGTAGGATTTCGCTCAGGTCGCGGCGCTGATCCCATGCGCCCTGCGTGCTAGTCCACACGGTGATCTGGCCGTCGGCGTTCCACAGCGCTGTGCCGTTCTGCGGCTCGATGTAGCCCTGGTGCACGGTGTTGGTGTGGAACTCGCGCTCGACGATTACGTCGGCCTCGGCGAAGCCGGCGGCCAAGTCGCCGCGCGCATACTGTTCGTGGCTGGCGACGTTGGTCGGCTTGTCGCTCACCACCTCGCCCAGTTCTCTGGTGCGCAAGTTGGGCAGCAGAATGGGCGCATCATCCTTCATCGCGTCAAGCGCGTTCAGCACCGGCGGCAGCACCTCGTACTCCACCTTGATCAGGGCCAGCGCCTCCTCGGCGATGTGGATGCTCGTTGCAGCGACCGCGGCGACGGGGTGGCCGTGATACAGCACCTTGTCCTGCGCCAAGACGTTCTGGCTGAGGTAGCTGTAGTTCACGCTGCTCTCGCCGCTCTTGGCTACCTTGTCCTCGCCGGGTTTGAGGTCTTTGCCGGTGATGACGGCCTTCACGCCGGGCAGCTTCTCCGCCGCGCTGGTGTCAATCGAAAGGATGCGGGCGTGCGCGTGCGGGCTGCGCAGCACCTTGCCGTAAAGCAAGCCCTGCAGCATCACGTCGGCGCCGTACTGGGCGCGGCCGGTCACCTTGTCCACCCCGTCTGGCCGGATGACGCGCTGGCCGATGACCTTAAAGTGCTTGCCGTTCGTCCTCGCCTCTGTCTTTTCCACTTCAACTGTTGTCATTGCTGAACCCTCCGTTCCCTTTTAGGGAGCGATGCCGGACGCGCGCATAGGGTCACGCCGTCTGCTTCTCCGCGCGCATGATCGCTGCCGCGTCGAGCACGGCGCGCACGATTTTGTCGTAGCCGGTGCACCGACACAGGTTGCCGGCCAGCCAGTAGCGCACCTCATGCTCGGTAGGGCTGGGATTCTTGTCCAGCAGCGCCTTGGCGGCCACGATAAACCCCGGCGTGCAGATGCCGCATTGCAGCGCGGCGTCTTCCAGGAACTTCTGCTGCAGCGGGTGCAGTCCTTCCTTGGGCGTGATGCCCTCGATAGTCGTGATGGTCGCGCCGTTGGCCTCGACGCCCAGCACCAGGCACGAATTCACCAGCACGCCGTTCATGATCACGGCGCACGCGCCGCAGTTGCCGTTGTTGCAACCCTCCTTGGCGCCGGTCAGGTTGAGCACGTCGCGCAGCACCTCGAGCAGGCTCTGGCGCGGCTCGCACAAGAACGACTTCTCCTCGTCGTTAATCGTCGCGGTCACTGGAACTTTGTTGGACATGATTTTGTAGGATTGTTGCCGGTCAAGTGTAAGCGAATCGCCGAATTTCCGGTTGCGGGTTGCGCATGTCGTTGCGAATTAGGCGCCGCCGCGCGCGCGTTCGATCGCTTTTAGCAACGCGCGCTTGGTCATGACATACGACAGATGCTTGCGCTGTTCGGCGCTGCCGCGCATATCGGTAATCGGTCGCGCCGCGGCCTGCGCGGCCTGCGCTGCGGCCTCGATCGCCTCGTCCGAAACCGGCTGGCCGGCCAACGCCGCGCCGGCTTCCGGCACGAACAGCGGCGTGGGCGCCACCGCGCCGAGCGCGATGCGCGCGCCGACGAAGCGCATCTTGTCCTCGTCGAGCACGACCACGACGCCCGCGCTGGCCACTGCGATGTCCATCTCGTTGCGCGGAGTGAAGCGCAGATAGGCGGCGCCGGAGTTCGGCGTGGGCGGCGGCAATTTGAGCGCAACCAGCAGCTCGCCTGGCTGCAGCGCCGTGCGGCCCGGCCCGACAAAGAACTTCTCCAGCGGGATGGCTTTGGTGACGCTGCGCGAGGCGACGATACAAGTCGTCTCATAGGCGATCAGAATCGGGATGGAATCGCCGGCGGGTGAAGCCGTGCATACGTTGCCGCCTAACGTCGCGCGACCCTGAATGGCGATGCCGCCGATCAGCGTCGCCGCGTCAATCAGTCCCGGATAGTGTTCATTCACTTGTGCATCGTCGTAAATCCGATGCAGCGGCACGGCTGCGCCGATGGTCAGCCCCTCTTTGGGGCTGTAGCTGAGCTGATTAAGTTCGGGGATACCCTTGACGTCTACCACGACTTTTGCGCTGCGCCGGCCCTCGCGCAAGAAGACGATGAGATCGGTGCCGCCGCTCAGACACTTGGCCTGGTCGCCCTCGCGGGCCAGGATATCGGCGGCTTCCGAAAGCGTGCGCGCGGAAACGTAGGAGAACGCTTGCATATTTGGGCTTATACCACAGACTGGCTATACTGCCATGGCCAGGGAACAAAGCGCAAGCTTCCTTGCGTCTTCTTGAAGCGATGAACGAGCAACGTGATGCCGATCGCAGGGCGCAGCGGGTGGTTCGCAGCACGCCGCTCTCGCAGCGCGCCGGCTATGTGCCGGCGGGCGACGCGGCCCCCGCATCCCAGGCGATGGCGCAGTCGGTGACGACCCGCGCTACGCCGGCCGGCGACGCCGCCCCGCGCGCGGTGGATCGCGCCGCGGCGCCGCGGCCCAAATTGCGATCGCTCGGCGCGCGACTCGCGCGCGTCTTCTTCGCCTTCGCGCTGGTCACATTCGTCGCGTCCTTCGCAATAGTCATCCTCGCTCTGACCGGTTACCTGCTGATCGTGCGCGATATTCCCGACCCCGGCCGGCTCGCGGCAGCACAGAGCGCGTTTGCCAGCACGAAGATCTTCGACCGCGAAGGCAACCTGGTCGTGGAGCTGACCGATCCGACCGACCCAACCGCCGGCCGACGCACGCGCGTGCCGCTCAGTCAGATCAGCCCTTACCTGATTCAGGCCACGCTGGCGACCGAGGATCCGAACTTCTACCGCTACGCGCAGGGCGTGGGCTTTGACCCGGTCGCCATCGCGCGCGCGCTGTATTACGCCGTGACCGAACGCGAGTTCGTCAGCGGCGGCAGCACCATCACGCAGCAGGTGGCGCGCAATTTGCTGCTCGCGCCGGCCGAACGCAGCGCCCGAACGCCGCAGCGCAAGATTCGCGAGATCGTGCTGGCCAACGAGCTGACGCGCCGCTACACGCGCGATCAAATTCTGGAGATTTATCTCAACGAGAACTACTACGGCAACCAGGCTTACGGCGTCGAAGCGGCGGCGCAGCTCTACTTCGGCAAGCCGGCGAGCGCGCTGAATCTGGCCGAAGCGGCGATGCTAGCCGGCATCCCGCAGTCGCCGGTGCTGTGGGATCCGGTGACCAATAAGCCGGGTGTGCTGCGCCGACAGAACGATGTGCTGCGACTGATGGCGAAGGCTGGCTACATCACTCCCGACCAGATCTATGAGGCGCAACGCGAGATCGAGCGTCGGACGTTTACTGCTACGTTGCCGAACATCTCGACTATCGCGCCACACTTCATGCAGTTTGTCAAACAGCAGCTCGACGCCGAGTACGGCGCGCAGGGCCTGTATCGGGATGGCCTGCGGGTATACACCTCGCTCGACCCGCGCATCCAGGCGATTGCCGAGAACGCCATCCGCCAGCAAATCGCTCAACTGCGCGATAGGAATGTGACCAACGGCGCAGCCGTGGTGATCGAGCCAAAGACCGGCGAGATCCTCGCCATGGTTGGCAGCGCCGACTTCAACGACCCCAGGATAGATGGCCAGGTCAACGTCGCGCTCATGCCGCGCCAGCCGGGGTCGGCGGTGAAACCATTCACCTATTTAGCGGCGTTGGAGCGCGGCTGGACGATAGCGACGTTGTACTGGGACCGGCCGGTCACCTTCACCAACGAATATGGCCAGGTCTATGCGCCGCGCAACTACGATGGCAAGTTCCACGGCCCAATGCTCATGCGCGAGGCGTTGGCGCGCAGCATGAACATTCCGGCGGTCGAAACGTTGAATTTTGTCACCGTGCCAGGCTTCCTGGAAATGGCGCAGCGCGTCGGCTTGAATTTTCCGCCCAACCCGGCCTATGGGCTGGCCGTGACGCTGGGCGGCGCTGAGACGCGGCTGCTCGACTTGACTGCGGCTTATGCGGTGTTGGCCAACGGTGGCGTGCGCCTATTGCCGATCGCCATCACCCGTGTGACGAGCGCCGACGGCCGGCTGCTGCGCGACTACCGACAGATGCAAGGGCAACAGGTTGTTCGACCAGAACATGCCTGGCTGATTACCAGCATCCTCAGCGACAACGCGGCCCGCGCCAAGTCCTTCGGCTTGAACAGCCCGCTGCGGCTATCTCGGCCAGCCGCCGCCAAGACCGGCACGACTAACGACTTCCGCGATAACCTGACGGTCGGCTACACGCCGGATCTGGTAGTCGGCGTGTGGGTGGGCAACAGCGACAATAGCCCGATGCAAAACGTGAGCGGCATCACCGGCGCGGCGCCCATCTGGAAGCAGATCATGGAGGAGGCGCTGGCCGGCAGGCCGGCGCTGGGCTTTGCGCCGCCGCCCGGCGTGGTGGCGGCGGAAATCTGCGAGTACGGCGGCCGCGCGCCTTCGCCCAATTGTCCCCGCCGGCGCATCGAGTATTTCAGCGCCGACCAATTGCCACCGCCGCCCGATGAGAACGTGGAACGCGCCGCGCAGGTTGGCGATCCCAACTTGCTGAACAACCTGCAGTCTCCGGTCTCCGTCCCTCAGTTCCCCGACATTCTGATCACGCATCCCTCCCTGGGTGAGCCGATCATGCGTGGCTTGCTCTCGATCCGCGGCACGGTGAACCCGCCGGGCTTCCAGCATTACGTCGTTGAATACGGCGAGGGCGAAAACCCCGGCGAATGGAAGTGGATCAGTGGGCCGCACCTCGCGCCCGTCGTGGACGGCCAGCTCACGGAGTGGGGCATCGAGGGCTTGCCTGCCGGGCGCTACACCATCCGCGTCACGGCGAGCACGTCGAACGGCCCGCTCGTCGGCTATGCGCGCTTCGACGTGGGGCCATAGCAGCGGCTTTTGCCCGCTCCTTCTCGTTTCGTGGCGCGAAGTTGGCTGCGCACGTCTGGGTTCTGCTGTCTCCGGCAAATGCGCCCCTGTTGGCCTCAAGTTGCTCATCCGCGACCCGCGTTGTACAAACGGCCCGGACTCATCCATGACGCTCTCCACTCAACTGAACGCTGCGCTGCGATACCTCGAAACGCAACTCGTCGGCTCGCTGGAAGAGGATGTGCGTTACAACATGCGCATCGAGATCGTCAGCGCCGTTGCCTATGGCGTGTTCATGGCCACGCTGACGTTCATGCCGGCGGTGTTGACAAAACTGGGCGGCTCACCGGCGACGGTCTCGATCTATCTCTCCCTGAGCTACCTCGGCCATATTTTTAGCAGCGTCAGCCTGTTGTTCTTGCGCAAGCTGACGCCGAAGACTTTCGCCGTGACGAGCTGGACGCTGGGGCGCATTGTGCTGATTGTGATGGCTTTTGCCGGCGGCGCGCCCGAGTTGCTCGCTTGGGTAACGGCGTTGTGGTTGTTGGAGATTGTCCCCGGCCCGGCTTACACGCGCATATTGCAAAGCGTCTATCCCATTGCCCAGCGCGGCAAGATTATGGCCCTGGTGCGTTTTGGCATGGCGCTGACCATTCTGGTCGCCACGCCGCTGATCGGCCTGGGCCTTGACCGGTTGGGCTACCCAGTGGTCTTCCCGCTGGCCGGTGCCCTAGGCCTGGTCTCTTCACTGGTGTTCATCAAGATGCGCATCGTTGTTGAGCCAGGTGAGGCGCAGAAGCGCAGCTCAGCGCTGGACGCTATGCGCGCCGTGACTCATAACCGACGCTTCATGATGTATCAGCTTGGCTTGATACTCTTTGGTTTGGCTGCGCTGGCCGCAAGCCCGATATATCCCGATGTGCAGATCAATCGCCTGCGGTTGTCATACACCGAGCTGGGTTTGTTTGGACTGGTGCAATCCATCAGTTGGCTGATCGGTTATTTCGTTTGGGGGTGGGTGGTAGATCGCTACGGCGCGTTGCGGTGCATCATGCTTACGTTCGCCGTTCAGGCGGTCGCGCCGCTGACCTACGCTTTTGCCACAGCAGGGTGGATGCTGCTACCGGCATTCGTCGCCATTGGACTGGTGATGGCCGGCGGAGACATTGGCTTTACCAACGGCTGCCTAGAGTTGTCTGAGCCTGATCGCACACAGGAGTATGCTGTGGCGCAATCCACGATCATCGGCCTGCGCGGTTTCGTCGCGCCCTTTCTGGGAGTGGGTTTGCTTAGCCTGGGTGTGGCTCAGCCGATCGTCTTCCTCCTGGCCGGTTTGCTGGCGCTCGTGGCTGCAGTTTGCGCCGAACGCGCCGGGCGCATGTGACGGCGCGGGTACAATTCGGTCGCATGATCGCCGACGTTCGCACCGTATTCAGCCCGGCTGATCCGCACATTCGGCAGATTGATCCATGGCGCGATGGCCGCGCCGTCGCCAACCTGCTTGAAATTTCTTTTTGCGACGAGGCGATGGGCGACGATGGCGTTCGCCTGATCCACGCCTTGCGCAACTACGGCCTGCTGGATGCGCTGGCGCTCGGCGGCGCGACGGGCTTTGTGTGGATTGAAGAAGGGCAACTGATTGCGAACGCCTCGGTGCAACGCAACTATACGCGGCGGGACACCTGGATCATCGGCAACGTGGCAACCCAGCCGGCCTATCGCAACCGGGGCATTGGCCGGGCTGTCGTCGAGGCGTGCATCCAGTATGCGGCCTCGCGCGGCGCGCGCTATATCGCGTTACAGGCCGACGTCAACAACCAGCCGGCGTTGCACTTATACGAAAAACTCGGCTTTCGTCGGCTGGGTGAGGTGACGCACTATCTGCGCCCGGCGGAACTCAATCTGCCGAGCGACGGACTATCACGGCGCGTGCGCAAGGCCAAATGGTCGGATCGCGCCGCGGTGTGGGCGCTGGCGCAGCGACATGTTCCTGAGCCGTTTACCTTTGCAGAGCCGTTCGACGCGAACCTGTATCGCCTGGGCCTGCGCTGGTCGTTGCTCAATTCGCTCAATGGGAATACGCAGCAATGGCGGGTGATGGACGCAGGCCAGCGCGGGGAGTTGATCGGCGCAGTGCGGACGCGCGCGACCTTCGACGGGAGCTATCACCATCTCGAAGTGCTGCCCAACGTCGGCGCAACCGTTGAAGACGCCGTCCAGTTGATCGCGAGCGGCCTGCGCCGGCTGGGCGATTACGCGATTAAGCCGATCTATGCCGCGCATGCGCGCATTGACGAGACGCCCCATGCGGCGCTGCAGGCTGCCGGCTTTCGCCCCACGCGCACGCTCGTTCACATGCGGCTTGCGCTGGACGAGCGCGAAGACTGACGCACTGTCGCTGGCCCGATGCCCGAGCTGCCGGAAGTCGAGACCGTAGCCCGCATGCTGCGCGAGGGCGCGCTACCGCTCGTGGGTCGCACCATCCGATCCGCCGAAGTGCTCTGGCCGCGCGAGGTAGCCAGCCCAACGCCGCGCACGTTTGCGCGCCGGATCGCCGGTTCTCGCGTGCAATCCGTCGGACGCTACGGCAAGTATCTCCTGATCGGCCTGAGCAGCGCCAGCGATGGCGCAGATGGGCTTAGCTTGCTTGTTCATCTCAGGATGAGTGGGCGGCTGGAAGTCGTCTCGTGTTCGGCGGCGTTCACCCCGCATGCGCGCTTAGTATGGCTGTTGGACGATGACCTGGCGCTGCGCTTTGAGGACGCGCGCAAGTTCGGTCGCGTCTGGCTGGTTGACGACCCAGCCGAGGTGATCGGCAAGCTAGGCCCGGATGCGCTGGCCATAACGCTTGAGGAGTTCGTCCTTCGCCTGCGAACCCGACGCGGCACATTGAAGCCGCTCCTGCTCGACCAGACCTTCATCGCCGGCATCGGCAACATTTATGCCGACGAAGCGTTGCACCTTGCCCGTCTGCATCCTTTGCGCACGGCCGATTCTCTCTCCGAGGATGAGGCATTGCGCCTCTATGCGGCAATCCGCCAGGTTTTGTTAGAGGGCATCGCGGCCAACGGCGCCAGCTTCGACTGGGTATATCCCGGCGGCAGATTCCAAGAGAACTTCAAAGTCTATGGCCGAACCGGTCAACGCTGCCCGACTTGCGATAGCCCGATTAGGCGCATCACCGTAACCCAGCGCAGCACACACTTCTGCCCCGCTTGTCAACCCTTGGCCGGCTAATCCCTGCTCAGTCTGGTGTCGCTCACTCTGCAAGAGCGAGGCATGCGCACGTGGCGGTAGGGCATCGCCTGCATCTATTATGTCTCATACTCCCTTAAGAATTGCCCTTTCAGCTTGTGCTAAATTTCACTATCAAAATCTATCCGTCTGGCGGTCCTGTCAAGCTCGCCTGCTTTTGACAGGATGGCACGCCTAGAATGTCAGTCGGCAGTAGAGGTTCGATTTGCCTGAGTCCAAGCGGGCGAAAATAACCCAAAAGGATTTGGGATAAGTTTGGGAAATCGCGATATGACGTTGATGAGGCCGGTGAAGCCGGTTGGAATAACGGGTTATGGCGCATACGTGCCGAGGTATCGCCTCCCAGGGCAGGCGATTTCAGATCTATGGACCGGGGGCAATGTTGCGCCGCCGGTGAACGAAAAGGCAGTGCCCGGGCTGGATGAAGATGTCGCCACGATGAGCATCGAGGCAGCGCGCAACGCCATTGCGCGCGCGAGTTATGCTGATCCCGGATTCAGCCCTGCTGACCTCGGCGCAGTCTGGGTGGGCAGCGAGTCGCATCCTTATGCCGTGAAGCCTACCAGCACGATAGTCGCCGAGGCAATCGGCGCTACGCCTTACACGCAGGCCGCCGACTGGCAATTCGCCTGCAAAGCAGGCACGGAAGCCATCCAGGCAGCGATAGGCTTCGTCGGCAGCGGCATGGCGGCCTATGCGCTGGCGATTGGGATGGACGCTGCGCAAGGGCGGCCGGGCGATGCGCTGGAATACACCGCCGGCGCAGGTGGAGCAGCCTTCGTCATTGGCCCGGCCGAGCATGCGCTGGTCGAGATCGAGGGCTCGGTTTCTTATGTCACCGACACGCCTGACTTCTGGCGGCGGCAATACGAGAAGTTCCCTGAACATGCCGGGCGCTTCACCGGCGAGCCGGCCTACTTTCATCACATCACCTCGTCCGTCACGGCGCTGTTGCAGGCCATGAACCTCTCGGCGCGCGATTTCGCGTATGCCGTCTTTCATCAGCCCAACGTCAAGTTCCCGCTCAAAGTGGGCGAGGAGTTGGGCTTTACACGCGAGCAATTGCGCCCGGGCTTGCTGGTCAATGAGATCGGCAACACGTACGCCGGTTCTTCGGTCATCGGGTTGACGGCCATCCTGGATATCGCGCAGCCGGGTGACCGCATCTTGCTGGCTTCGTTCGGCAGCGGCGCGGGCAGCGATGCGTTCTGCCTGCGCGTCAAGAAGACTGCGCCGGCGAAGCATGTGTGGACGACGCGCGAATACGTGCAACGGCGGACGCCGATTGATTACGCGCAGTATGCACGGATGAAGGGGAATTACAAGCTGAATTAGCTCTGGTTGGGATATCCAGAACCGGGCAGCGAGGAATGTGATGCGCGACGTTTCAATCATTGGGATTGGACAGACGCCGGTGGGCGAGCACTGGGACAAGAGCCTGCGCGAGCTAGGCTTCCAGGCGCTTCACGCGGCGATGAACGATAGCGGGGTCGAGCGGGTTGACGCGCTCTACGTTGGCAACATGCTGTCGGGTGAGTTGACCGGCCAAGAGCACCTAGGCGCATTGATCGCCGACTTCGCCGGACTGCGCGGCATCGAGGCCATCAAGGTCGAGGCGGCCTGCGGCAGCGGCGCGGCAGCGCTGCGTGTGGGCTATATGGCGGTGGCGAGCGGGTTGCACGACATCGTCGCTTGCGTCGGCGTGGAGAAGATGACCGACCAGCAAAGCGACACGGTGACGAGCGCCCTGGCGACCGCAGCAGATGCCGAATACGAGGCCCTGCAGGGGTTGAGCTTCGTGAGCATCAACGCGCTGTTGATGCGGCGCTATATGCACGAGTATGGCTACAAGAAGGAGGACTTCGCCAACTTCGCTATTACCGCGCATGCCAACGCGATGAACAACCCCTACGCCATGTTCCACACGCCGATCACGCGCGAGCAATTTGCGACGGCCAAGCCGATCGCTGACCCGATCAACCTGCTCGATTCGTCGCCGATCGCGGATGGCGCGGCGTGCGTGATCCTGGCGCCCACGGCGATCGCTAAAGAGTTCACCGGCAAGCCGGTTCGCGTGCGGGCCATGGCCATTGCGACCGACACCTTGGCCATACACGATCGGCGCGATCCGCTCTACCTAGAAGGTGGGGCGATCAGCGCGCAGAAGGCCTACGCTATGGCGAACGTCGGCCCATCGGACATTGACTTGTTTGAGGTGCACGATGCGTTCACCATCATGAGCGCGCTGTCGCTGGAGGCGGCTGGTTTTGCGCCGCGCGGCCAGGGCGTCCGGTTGGCCATGGAGGGTGAGATCGGCCTGAACGGCCGCATTCCGATCACCACGATGGGTGGGCTGAAGGCGCGCGGCCATCCGGTCGGCGCAACCGGCATGTATCAGATCGTCGAGGTGGTTGAGCAGCTTCGCGAGGAAGCCGGTGCCAATCAGGTGAAGAATGCGCGGCTGGGTATGGCCCAGAACATCGGCGGCAGCGGAGCAACTGTGGTGACAACGATACTGGAAAGACTGTAATCAGAGAGGATGAATAAGTATGGAAGTGGCACGATTCTGGAGGACGACAGGACAACGCTATCGTCTGACCGGTGAGGTATGCCCGAACTGCGGCAAGCCCATCTTCCCGCCGCGCGATGTGTGCCCTGTGTGCACGAAGGAGGCGCGGACGCCGTTCACTTTCAGTGGGAAGGGGGAAGTGTATTCATACAGCACCATCCACGTCCCGCCGCAGGGCTTCGAGCGGTTTGCGCCATATACCGTGGCGCTAGTGCGGCTGGCTGAAGGGCCGCTCGTGACTGCGCAGCTCACCGACGTAGATGAAGCCGAGGTTTACATTGGCATGCCGGTGGAAATGGTGACGCGCGTGCTGCGCGAGGACGGCGAGCGCGGCATGTTGGTGTATGGCTACAAGTTCCGCCCGGCGCGCCCGGTGCGCGATGATGCCCCGAAGTCTGCCGCTGAACCGGCGCATGTGTCGGAAACGGTGCCGGACGCCCCAGCCGAAGTCGGGCCGTCGGCTGCGCAGGTCGCAATGGCGAGCGCAACGGCTTAATCTGGCAAGGGTGCGCCTAAAACTCGACCGAAGCAGCGCGTTTGACGGGTTAAGATAGCCTTCGCCTAGGCGGTTAGGTGGGTATAACCTGAAGAGACGGGACTTGGTCCTGTCTCTTTCTATGCCGGCGGCAGACGCGAGCCACAACTGCGACAGAACTTCTCCGTGCCTAGGATCGGTGCGCCGCACATCGGACAGACGCGCCGCAGGGTGGGCGAGGGCGACGACGGCGGCGCTGGCGCCGCGGGCGGAGGGGAAACTCTCGAAGGGGGTGGTTGCGGCGTAACAGGCGGCGGCGCAGCCACGGGGGGTGGAGGCTTTACCGGCGCAGGCATAACCGGCGGGGGGGAAGGGGCAAGCGAGGGCGTTACCGGCGCAGGAGCAGCCGGCGGCGGGGGAGCCGGTAGCGGCTCAGGGTTCAACCGTTGCGTCGGCTGAACCGGCCCACCGGCAGCCGATGCTAGATAAGGGTTGGGCGTTATCGGCGCGCCGCTCGCGTTCACCTGCGCCTGGAGCATGGCAGCCTGGGCCAGTTGGCGCGGGTTCAGGCCGGGCTTCCGCGCGGCGAGCGTCGCGCCGAGCATGGCGACGATTGCGCCGATTAACCCCACGCCGCTGGCAATCACCGGCGTGCGTGTGTCAATCAAGTTGATCACCCCCACGCGCAGCTCGGGCAGCTTGTCATTCACCGAAACGCCAAGCCCGGGGAAGCCGGCGGCGTTCTGCGCTAGCGAGGCGTTGATCACCGCGTCCAGCCGCTCGCTCAGATAGAGCATCGCGCCGGCGGTGACGGCGGAAGCCAGCAACGTGAGCGCGATCAGCGCGACCCCCTTGACCAACTGCTCGCCGAAGTATCCTCGGCTGAGCGCCACGATGATGGCCATGAAGAGCGTCAGCGCCGGTAGCACGAAGAACGCTACCTGAAACAGCATGACCAGGCCGGGGAGCGACTCAGTTTGGGCGGCCAGGTCGCGCAGGTAACCTTGCTGTCGCTCGCCAACGTCGTATTGGCCGATCAGCCGCTCGCCGCCTTCCTGCTTCTGAAGCTCGCCGATGAGCGCCGTTGCCTTCGCGGGAATCGTCGCCAGGCCGTTCGCCATCATCAGCGCCTCGTAGCCCGTTATGCTCAGGAAGATCGGCTGACTATCGGCCGTTAGGTTGATCTGCAAGCGGGCAAACGGGCGTGTGGGTAGCCACACCAAGACGGCCATCGCCAGCGCGACGGTGATGCAGCCCAGCACGCAGATCAAGTTGTTGATGAAGCGGATCACTCCCACAGCTTGGATTTTAAACTGCTACGGCAGATTGCTTGCGACGATGACGTAGTAACGCCGCACTGGGAAGAGTTGCTGGTCGCGGTGGCTGGTCTCGGCCTCGTTCGGCGCGATGAGCGCGTTGCAGGGGCGATCATTCGCCAGCGGGCTGGTCATTGCGACGCGAATGTCCACGACCACGGTCTTCGTGTCATCCCTGGGCGTGACGCGCGCGTGGATGTAGTGTTGCTTGCCCGGCTCCCAGTTTAGGAAATACGACTCGGCGACGGGGTAGGTGATGGGCGCCTGCGACGGTTTGCAGGTGATGTAGGACACCATCTGGTTGCAGCGGTTCTTGGGCGTGATCACGCGAGCGTAGGACTCGGTGTTGAAGATGCAGTTGTCCGGCTCGACGTTGACGATGTTGTTGTCCACGTTGAGCAGTTCGATCGCCTCGGCTTCCTGGAAGGAAATGGTGATCGAGCCGGCCTCGGCCGTTGCGCCGCCGGCGTTGCTGCCCCAGACGATCACATCGAACGGACGGCCAGGCTGGAAGGTGCCGGGAATGGCGATGCCGTCAATGCGCGGCTGCGGCAGGTTGCCCGTGCCTTTGCTCGGCGCAAGCACGATGACGACCGTCGGCGACGGCGTGGGCGTCGGGCTAGGCGTCGGCGTCGCGGTCGGCGTGGGTGTTGCCGTGGGCGTGCGTGTGGGTCTGGGTGTTGCCGTAGCGAGCGGTGTTGCCGTGGGCGTGCGCGTGGATGTGGGCGATGACGTCGGAGCGGATGCACCTGTTAGCGGCGGTGGCGTCGCGGTTGATTCGCCGACGGTGGGCGGCGCGACCACTAACGTCTCAAGCGGTGTAGGGGTAGCCCTGGGTGTATTCGTGGGTCGCGGCGTCGGCGCGGGTGTGGCCGTGTCGGTCGGCGCCGGCGTGGCCGTCGGTGTAGGTGTGTCGGTCGGCGAGGGAGATGGTGCGGTTGCGGGTTCGTCGGTGTTCGCGCTGCCGGCCAACGCCGACGCGCCGGGCAGCGCACCGGGCAGCGCGATGCCGAACGCGCTGCTCAGCATCAGCCCGATACCGGAGCACAGCAGGAGGCCGACCAGGATGGCAGTGACGCTCAGGCCAATCCGCGCGCGCTTGCTGAGCGAGGCCAGCCCTTTGCGATGCAGCGCTCTGCGGAATTCCTCAACGGTCTGAAAGCGTTTGCCGATCTCGACCTGGGTCGCTTTGGCGATGGCGTCGGCGACGGCTGGGCTGACCGCTTTTAAGTCGCCGTGCACGCGGTCGGCGCGCGGCAGCACAAACGGGGTTAGGCTAGGGTCGTAGCCGGTCAGCGCATACAGCAAGGTGGCACCCAGCGAGTAAATATCGCTGTAGGGGCCGGTCTGGCCCTTGCCGTGCTGCTCCGGCGGCGCGTAGCCCGCCGTGCCGAACGGCTCGGTATCCGAGGCTTTGCCCTGCTTGAACGTGCGGGCGATGCCGAAGTCAATCAGCTTAATCCGGTCGCCGGCGGCGAAGATGATATTGCTGGGCGTAAGGTCGCGATAGATCACCGGCGGCGACTGCGTGTGCAAGTAGGTAAGCACGTCGCACAGTTGGTCGGCCAGGTCCAGCACCTGCTCCTCCGGCAGGCCGTACCATTGGCCCACCATGCGTTCGGCCAGCGTTTCGCCCTGGATGTACTCGGTGACGAGGACGGGCTTGTCATCCTCGCTAACAAAATAGTCTATGACCTGAACGATGCCGGGGTGACTGAGCTGCGACAGCATGCGGGCCGTCGTCTCGAACTGGCGCCGAGCGGCCTCGGCGTCGGAAGACATGCCGATGCCGAGCTTGAACACCTTGACCACGACTTGCCGGTTGAACGTTCGCTTGTCCGCAGCCAAATAGATCGTTGATTGCCCCCCATCGGCCATCCAGCGGAGGATCTCGTAACGATCGTTGAGAATCGTTCCTGGAGTTAGCATCTCCGTTGGGCAATTGTCGCACAATGAAGCGGCTGAGCACCGCTCGGCCGGGGGGCGTTGGGGGCGCGTTGTGCTCGCTGCCGGAGGGCGCATTGTGTGTCCGGGCGACGGGGCTGAGCATCGCGGCGGACCGGGCTGGCGGTGCGGGTTTCTGTGGTTGCGGCGGCTCCTGTCATCCAGCGGTTGCTGTCGGCGTGGGCTGTGGCGTCGGCGTATCCACGAAGACGGGCCGGCGGGTCGGCGTGAGCTGCGGCGTCGGCGAGGTTGCGGTCACTCCGGTCGTCGTCGAGGGGAGACCCGGCGCCGGCAAAGGCGATGGCGATGGTGATGGTGATGGCGTGGGCGTTGGCGCCTTTGTCGGCGTTGCGGTAGGCGTAGATGACGGCGTTGGTGTGGGCGACGATGTGGGTGTCGGCGTTAGAGGCGGCGCTTCGGTTGGTGCGATGGTTGCCGTGGCCGTAGTCGTTTCGGTCAAGCCGAGCGCCGCAGGGGGCTGTGCACTGCCGGGCGGCACAATAGCGGTCGCATAGTCACCCGTCGGGCCGCCGGGCAATCTGCCGAGCGCGCTCGCCAGCATGAGGCTGATGCCGCCGCATAGCACGAAGACCACGAAGGCGAGCCCGGCGATTGCGCCGACGTATGCGCCGCGAATGGGCGACCGGCCGATGGTGATGTCGGGTGAGCGGCGGCGGGCGCGCCGAATGTCGCGTCGAAATTCTTCGACCGACTGGTAGCGCTCGGTGATGTCCAGGCGCGTCGCCTTTTCAATCGCGTCTGCCAGCGCCGAGCTTACTTCCTTCAGATCCGGATGGACGAGGTCGGCGCGCGGCAGCATGAACGGCGTTAGGCTGGGGTCGTAGCCGGTCACCGCGTAGAGCAGCGTTGCGCCGAGCGAGTAGATGTCGCTGTAGGGGCCGGTTTGCAGGTTGCCGTACTGCTCGGGCGCGGCGTAGCCCGTCGTCCCCAGCGGTTCGGTGTCCGACGTTTTGCCAACCTTGACCGTGCGGGCAATGCCAAAGTCAATCAGCTTGATCCGGCCGCTTGGCGAGATGATGATGTTGCCCGGCGTCAGGTCGCGGTAGATGACCGGCGGCGTCTGGTTATGGAGGTAACTCAGCACGTCGCACAACTGCTCGGCGATGTCCAGGACTTGCTCTTCCGGCAGGCCGAACGCTTCGAGTTGCAAGCGGTGTTGCAGCGTCTCGCCCTCGGCGTATTCGGTGATCAACAGCGGCGTGTCCCCGTTCAGCACGTACTCGATCACCTGGATGATGCCGGGGTGGTGAAGCTGGGCCAGCATGCGCGCCGACGCCTCGAATTGGTGCATCGCCGCCTCGCGCGATGCCGGCGTGCCCATCCCGATTTTGAACTCTTTCACCACCACGCGATGGCCGAACGCTCGCTCATCCGCAGCAAGATAGACGATGGATTGTCCGCCCTCGGCAATCTTCTCGATGATGCGGTAGCGTCCGTTGACGAGTTGGCCGGTGATAAGCATGGCGGGTGGGTGTGACCGGCGCGCGCTGGCCGTCCGCTTGCCTGTGTCGGGCGCGGGTTAGCCTTGCATGTCGAAGGTGACGACACACCGGCCGAGTTCGATCCGATCCCCCGGACACAAGAGGACGGGCTGGCCGGTTTCGATGCGCGTGCCGTTGATCCTCGTCCAATTCGTCGCCGTGATGCTGACGATCGTCGGCTGATGGCCGGCCGTCAGCATGATGCGCGCGTGTCGCCGCGACACCGTGCGATCGGGATCGTATGGTGTCAAGTCAATATCGGGATGAATGTCGTTGACGGGGTCTTCGCGGCCGATCAACCAGGCATTCGTCGGGTTCGGTGGGAAGTGGATGATCGTACCGTTGCTGCTGATCAGCCGCAGCGCGGTGCTCACGACCGGCTCGGCCGGCGTCTCGCCGGGGCGATGCGCGGGCGCCGGCGGCCGAGGTGACGCCGGGGGCGCTTGAAGCGGCGCGCCGCATTCCCCGCAGAACTTGCTGCCGGCGGGGTTGACGTGGCCACACCGAGCACAAGTCAAGTTGATGGCTGTAAGCACCGGCTCGGATAGGCGCGTTCCACACTGGTTGCAAAAGTGCGCCCCTTCGGGCTGCGCTGCGCCACAATTCGGGCAAATCATCCTTGCGTTCTCCCGAACTCGATAACCTCTGGCCAGAAGGCGCTCACGAGTTCAACCGTTGCGTCCTCCGACCTTGTTGAAAGATCAGCTTCGTCATGCCTACTTCGATCTCGGCATCCTCCGGCAGCAGCGTGCGCGTCTTGATCGGCAGCGGCATGCGGTTAACGCGCGTGCCGTTGGCCGTGCCTTCGTCGAGGATATAGAACTGTTGCGTGGCCGGGTCGCGCGTGATTTGGAAGTGACGGCTTGATACGTAGGGGTCGCTCATCAACACGACCTCGCACTGCGAGGGATCGCGGCCGACCCATACGGTATCCGACCCGACCGGCAACGAGGCGCCGGTCATCGGGCCGGACACCACCTTGAGTTCGGCGATCGGCTGGCGGTTCAAGCCCAGCCGTTGCGTGACCATGCGGATGCCGCTCTGCACGCCCTTCGACATGTTCGCGCGAAGCACAGCGAATTGATCGCTGTAGCGGCGGTTCATGATGATGAGCGCCACGATCAGGCCAAGCGTGATGAGCGCTAGGCCGCACAAGCTAGCGGCCAGGGCGGTGTTCTGGCGCAGCCACTGGTCGAACGATGGCGCTTCGGTGGGCACAAAGGGGATGGCCGGCACAGAGGCCACCTGGAGTGTGGTGCGCACCGATGGGCTGTTGCTCGTTGTCTCCAGATATGAGTCTATGACGACGGCTTGGAAGGCATATGGCAGCGTCTTGGTCACGACGCTGCGATCTTCCTTCGGCGGTTGCCAGACCAGCTCGTAGGGGGGAGCGTCTACCCGTCCGATGGACGCGCCGTTGGCGAAGAACTCGATGCTGACGTCGCGCGCTCGGCCATCGGGAAAGTCCACCTGCGCGATGATCGTGATCGGGGGCGCGGGTTCGGCAGTCTCCTGGAAGAAGGTTTCGCCTTCTGGCGGGGCGATCAGCCTGACCGTGGGCGGCCTGAGCGTGGACGCGAAGCGCACTTCTGCTGTGTCGCTGCCGAGTTGGGTGTTCACCGTCAGTCGCGCCGAGTGCTCGCCGGCCGGCTTGACGCTGGTGAAGCGCAAGATGTACTGCGACCGCTGCGAGTCTATGCGGTCGTACAAGGCGCGCAGTTGCTCTTCGGCCTGGGCTAGTGGTACGCTCGAATCCAGCAGCACGTAGCCACCGTTGGTCTGCGCGGCCAGCGCACTCATGTTTGTGAACTCGCGCGGGCCGCGCTGGTTGACCTGCACGGCGAAGATGGAGACGCCGGCTTCGTTGGCTCGCCGCAGGATGTCCCCTCGGATGCCTTCATCGCTGAACTTGTTATCGGCGCCGTCGGAGAACAGCAGGATGATCTTGCGCCGCTGGGCGAGCGCTTCGCGCACGGCGGCGTCTGGGTTGCGCGTCAGCAGGTTCAGCGCCTGGTTGAGGCCATCGAACAACGCTGAAGTGCGCTCTACCGGCAGTCGCGGAATCGCCTCTAACTGGGCGGCGATGGCGCCGAGGTCGTTAGTCGGTGGGATGAGCGCAGCGATCTTGTTATCGCCCGTGCCGGTGGTGACCACCAGGCCGATGTAGTCTTTGCCGCCGCTGTTTGCCGATATCGCCTGCATGAATTGCTGTGCGACGCGGCGGACGTTCTCGGTGTTGACCACGTTGTAGTCGCGCGTGTTGTTAAGGCCGGCCAGGTCGGCCACGATCATTGCGCCAATGCCCGCGTTGTCCGATTCGACGCCGGTGATGGGAATCGGGCTGTTATCGGCCAGGTTGGTGAGCGCAAAGTTCTGCGCCGTCAACCCGGTCGCAGCGCTGCCGTCCGGCCACACGACCGACGCCGTGATCGTGTAGTCGGGCGCGCGCGTGTTGTCCACCTGCTTCACCTCGAGCGTAGGCCCGCCGGTTTGCGCAGCGGCCGGATATGGAAGGAGCGCGATTCCTGAGACGAGCGAAACCAGCGCAGCGACGACACGGGCGCGCTGCCAGGTTCGTTTGATCATTTCTGTGTGCTTTTTGTTGAGTGTCATCGTCTCCTAAATCATCGAAAGATTGCCCGAGTCATGCGCAAAGTCCGACGCGAACATGACGGTGTGCGCGCATGATGGACTCAATTGTAACTAAGCGCGTTCCTCATAAGAATCTACCGATCGCAACGGCGATATTATCTTCGCCCCCATTGGCATTGGCCAAATCTACGAGGCGGTCGCAAGCGATTTGTGCATTCGCAGAGAAGGCTAACACATCTCGCATCGCTGCATCGCGTACCATCTCCCACAGGCCATCAGAGCACACCATCAGCCAATCGCCCGGCTGCAGGCGCACCGGCTCGTACGCGTCGGATATGCCGGTCTTGGGGTCGCCCAGCGACCGGTAGATTAGGCTGCGTTCTGGATGCGCATAGCGGTCTTCATCGCGCAGCACGCCGGCATCTATCAGCGACTGGACGAGTGAATGATCCTTCGAGAGGCGGACGAGTGGGCCGTCCTCTTGCGAGCGCCACAGATAGATGCGGCTGTCGCCGACGTTGCCCAAGTAGGCCTTGTCGTCCACTACCAGGGCGAAGGCGAGTGTGGAGCCCATCTGATTCCCGCGGCGACTGCCTTCGGCGACGATCCGGTCATTGATGTCCTTGACGGTGTGCAGCACCCAGGAGTTGATCTCGGCGGGCGAGCGTTTTTCGCCGGAGGCGAACAACTGCTGTGCTGCCTCCACCAGGGTGCGGATAGCGATCTCGCTGGCGACTTCGCCGGCTTCCACGCCGCCCATGCCGTCGGCGACGGCCAGTAGGACGGGCTTGCGCCGGGGGGTGCCGTCGCTCGACGGGCCGGGCGTGATCTCGATGGCGCATACGCTATCCTCGTTTTCGGCGCGCACCATGCCGGTGCTCGTCGCGTAGCCGAGTTCGGCTTCCAGGCCGTCCCCGTGGTGGGCGGCGTCGGCTTTGGCGCGTCGCAACCCGCCCAGCAGCACTGCTGCGCTGATCTGCTCGTGCGGGTCGGTTGCCCGGCGCAGGGCATAGCGCACATGCGATCGTGCCTCGACCAGCCGGGTGTGCGCGAGCGCCGCACACAGCGCGCGCACGTCGGCATAAGCGGCGTCGGGGTTGTCTTCTAACAAGACGAGTGTGCCGAGGTTTCGCCAGTGCGCGCCGTCGGCATTCACGCCGATATGGTGCATCACTACATCTTCATTGGCCAGGCCGAGCGCTACGCCGCACTGATGCAGCGCGTCTAGCCCCTCTACCAGTTGCTCAAACCACGCCTCCCACTGCCGCTTCGACTGTTGATTGAGCCAGGCGACGCTCATCAGATCGGGCGCGACAACTTCGGGCACATAGTAGCGCACGACGCGGTCGAACCAACCCATCTCAAACATCGGCAACAGGCGCGCCACGTGAGGCGTCGGTTTTTGTTGGAGTTGTTCGCTCAGCGTGATGGCGCCGGCGAGGTCAAGCGGCGCTAGCCCTTCGTGCAACAGAAAGCGCGCCGAGCCGTCGGAGGAAATGGCCTCGTAGGTGCGCAATCGGCTGTTGGCCTGCGACCTTTCGTCGAACGCGGTAATGACATAGGACGCGTTGCGCGCTGCGTCGGTCACATATTCGCCGACCGGCAGCGGATCGGAGGCCGTGGAGAGCGTGGAGGTCGAAAGAGTCATCTGGGACGCACTGCTCGTCAATTTTGCAACATGAATTGGAAGACGACTTGCTGCGACTTGCCCAGCGAGATAGTCGCGCCGGAGCGCAGGCGATTGTGGCGCGAGCGCCGGCCATCCACAAACATGTGTTCGCCTTCGAGCAGACGCACCTCCCACATGCCATTTGCCGCGCGAAAGATCTCAGCGTGGTTCTCGGCCAGATCGGCTACCGACTTGCCGGTGATACGGTACCACGACGCGCGACCCAGGCGAATCGGTTCGCTCAACGGGAAGCGCTTGCCGCCGATCACCAGATAGGCTGAGGGCGCGCGGCGGCGCGAGAGCAAGCTCAGCAGGCCGGCCAGGCCGCCGATTCCCACCAGCGCTGCGTCGGCGCAAGTGGTCGCAACGTCGCACAGCGAGAAAGAGGTGGTCATCTTCTGGACGATCTGCCGAGGATGCTTGTCACGAACGAGCGCTGCGCGCCGAAGACGATTGCGCCCAGGGCGCCCTGCGCGCCTTTCTCCTTGGCCATCGCCAATAAGCGTTGGACGGCACCCGGCGGGTTGCGCGAGTACACGGTCAGCGCAATGTCATATTCATCGAGCTTTTCGCTCACCGACGACGTGCAGATCAGTAAGCTATCCTCCGGCTCCAGCTTGCGCTGGGCAGTGGGTTCCATGCGGATGGCATCAATGCGACCGCTGGCCTGAATGCAGTAGCAGCGAATCGCGCCACTGCCTATACCATACCACTGATTGCCGACCACGGCAGCGATCACTATCGGCGCGCGCGCCGGCGCTTCGCTGCTCTGCGAGTGGCGCTGGAGCGCGCGGTTCGCTTTGTCGAGCGTGGCGCGCAGGGCGATGAGCCGATCTACGTCGGGCGGGACTTCTTCGTAGGCCTTGATGATCTGCTCCATCAGGCTCTGGCTGACCGGCAGCTCGCCGCCGGCGTCGGCGATCGCCATCAGTAGCCCGCGCTGTGTTGAACTCGCAGCGCGGGCGTCAGGGTGTGGGCCGGATGGGTAAACAGCCGCGCCGGCAGCGCCGCCGAACGCGCTCCAGGCCGGCTGCCCACCAGCGCGCAATCGCGCGCGGAATCTATCGAGCATCTGTCGGCTGAACACGGGCCGAGTTTAACCCGGGCTGGGGCGATGTTCAACGGCTGAGGCGCGTCTTATAGCTAACGGGTAGGTGTAATGCGCGCCGCGCGCCAGGTCCATGTGCACCAGCGTCGGCCGGATGCGCAGCACAGCGCTGGTTTCCAGCTCGCAGGCGTGCGTCACAAATTTCTGTTGCAGCGCTTCGATCTGCGCAATCGGCTCGCGGGCGATCCCGCCGAACCAGCTCGAAAAAGCGATGAACAGGTCGGGATGCTCCTTGTAGCGTTGGAGTTGCAGTTGCTGGATGGCCAGCGTCGCCGGCGCTCCGTTGCCGCCGTGCGCGTTGAGCATGAAGATGCGCTGGAAGCCGGCAGCGATGACGCATGTCAACATCTCCTTCAGCACTTCTGCGTAGAGCGGCGCGCTCAGGCTGACGGTGGCGAAGGGCAGATGATGGTGCGACGCGCCAACCCACAGCATCGGCAGGAAGAGCGCTTCGTCCCTCAGCTCGGCTTCCACTCGCCGGGCGATCTCGCCGCCAATCAGGCTATCGGTCAGCAGCGGCAGATGATGCCCGTGCTGCTCCAACGAGCCGGTGGGGAAGACGACGACTTTGCCGGCCTGCGCCTGCGCGCGCAGCTCCGGCCAGGCGAGTTCTCCGGACTGCATGGCGCGATAGGGTTGGATGCGCTCGCGCATTGTGTCAAGTGAGCGCGGTGTCAAAACGACAGTTGCAAAGGTTTTGCGCTTTGGAGCGCGCCCGGTCACTTCAACCGGGCCAGCCGGTCGGCCAAGTCTTCCAGCGAGGCCAGGTTGTGCACCGGCAAGAAGTCGTCAATGTAGGGTAGGGCGGCTTCCATGCCGCGCGCCAGCGGCTGGTAATTTGCCCCGCCCAGGAGCGGATTTAACCAGATCACGCGGCGGCAGCTACGCCGCAGGCGGGCCATCTCGCGCCGCGGCAATCTCGGCCACTTCGTCCGTAACCTTGCCCCGATGATGGCAGCGCGATCCGACGAGCAGGGTTCACTTGTGCGCGTTTGGGCGTTGTGAGCGCATCAGGCTGCGGCGTAGATGCGCTCCAGCGCGCCGATGCGTTCTGTCCAGCCGAACTGCGTCCAGAGGCGCTGCTGCGCCGCGTGACCAAGCTGTTCGGCGAACGCCGGTTCGTCCAGCAACCGCTTCATCGCCGCATAGAACGCGTCGGCGTCGCCCGGCGGAGTGAGCAGGCCGGATCGCTCGTGCGCGACATACACGCGGTTCATCCCCACGTCGCTCACCACCATCGGCTTGCCGCAGGCCATGTAGTCCATCACCTTGCCGCTGCACTTGGCGCGATTGATGTTCGTGTCGCGGTAAGGGTAGATGGCTATATCGGCGGCGACCAGTCGCTCTACGAGTTGGGCGTGCGGTATGAAGTCGTGCCACTCGACGCGATCGGCTATGCCGGCGGATGCGATGGCTCGCCGGAGCGAGGCGATGCCGTCGCCCGTCGCGATGATGACCCAGCGCGCGTCGGGCAGGCGCTGAAGCGCGCGGACCGCGATGTCCAGGTCGTGGTTGAGCGGGATGGTGCCGGCGTAGATAGCGATGGGCTGACGCCAGCCGAACTGCGCGCGCAGCGCCTCGCGCCGGGACTGCGCCTGAGCGACCTGCACGCGCATGGCCTCGTCCGGCCCGTTCGGCAAGAAATGGATGTCGTCTGCAGAGCGCCTGCGCGCCGCTCGGAACTGCCGCGTGCGCTCGACCAAGACTTCGCTGGCGCAAGTGACGTGTGACGCGGCGCGCAACGCCCAGCGCTCTTGCCACTGCATGAATAGCTTCTGCGCAGGCGGATAAGGGTTGACATCCAGCCAGCCGCCGCGCCCTTCCCAGTCGTCGTTGTCGAGAATCAGCCGTGGTTTTCGGGTTGACGGTTGGAATGTGAGCAGCCACATGGCCAGCGCAGCGACGCCGACCGGCTTGAAGACGTGAACGACATCTGGATTAAGCGCGCGGGCGCGGTTGGCAAGCCGGCGCGCAAGGCGAACATACAACCCAACCCCTGACCTCTGCCCCCCTGTTCCCGACACGTTCTCCACCCGAACTCCATCGCGCTCCCAGCACTTGCCGTCGTCGGCCGGATTGTCGTAGGGCGGGATAAGCACGGTCACCGCATGCCCGCGCTGGGCGAGCGCGGCGGCCATCGGCAGGATGCGCGCGCTCACGGTGGCCTTCGGCGAGAAGGCGAAAGGAGCCAGGTGGACGATATTCATTCGGCCGCTCAATTATCGTGCTAGCATGTGCGCCATGCTACGCCGCTTTGGACCACGGCGCGCCCTGATTGTTTGCGGGGCAATCACGGCCACCGCGCCGCTGTTCGCGTTGGCCGCCTTGTGGTTCACGTTGCCGGACGTCAATCAGCTCTATCGGCGCGCGCAGACGCCCAGCACGCGCATCCTCGATCGCCACGGCCGACTGCTCTACGAGATCTTCGACCCACGCAGCCTGAGCGGCGGGCGCCATACGCCGATCTCGCTCGAACGCATCCCCCTGCGCCTGCGCCAAGCGACGATCGCCGTCGAGGACGCCGGCTTCTACGCTCACGCCGGCGTGGATCTCGTCGGCGTCCTCCGCGCGTTGTGGATCAACCTGCAAGGCGGTGAGGCGCTGGCCGGCGGCAGCACGATCACGCAGCAGCTCGCCCGCATGTTGCTGCTCGACCCCGATGAGCGCAGTCAACGCACGCTGCTGCGCAAGCTGCGCGAGTCGCTGCTGGCCTGGCAGATCACGCAGCGTTACTCGAAGGATGAGGTGCTGGCGCTCTACCTCAACCAGACCTACTACGGCAACTTGGCCTATGGCGTCGAAGCGGCAGCGCGCGCCTATTTCGGCAAGTCGGTGAGTGAACTCGACCTGGCCGAATGTGCGCTGCTGGCCGGATTGCCGCAGTCGCCGGTCGCCTATGATCCGTTCAACGACCCGGCGTTGGCTAAGCGCCGCCAGTTGATCGTGCTCGACCTGATGGTGAAGCACGGCATGATCGGCGAAGATGAAGCGCTGGCGGCAAAGCAAGCGCGCTTGTCCTACGCGCCGGCGCCGTTCGACATCCGCGCGCCGCACTTCGTGGCCTATGTGCGCCATTGGCTGGAGCGCGAGTTCGGCACGGACGCCGTTGTGCGCGGCGGCTTGGTGGTGACGACCACGCTCGACCTAGCGCTGAACGACGCGGCGCAGGACATCATACGCGCACACCTGCGCCGCCTGGAGAACCTTGCGGATCGGCCCGGCCTTGGTCACAACGCCAACAATGCTGCGCTGGTGGCGCTCGATCCGCGCACCGGCGAAATCCTGGCCATGGTGGGCAGCCCGAACTACTTCGACGCCCGCATCAGCGGCGCGGTGAATGCCGCCGTTGCGCTGCGCCAGCCTGGCAGCGCCATCAAGCCGATCACCTACGCTGCGGCGTTCGCCCGAGGCGCGCTGACGGCGGCCACGCCGATCTACGACGTGCGCACCGCCTTCCCCACGCGCGAAGGGTTGCCCTACGTGCCGGTGAACTACGACCGCCGTCATTATGGCCCGATCAGCGCGCGGCAGGCATTGGCTACCTCGAATAACACCGCCGCGGTGAGCGTGCTGCAGCGCGTCGGCATTGCCGCCATGCTCGACCAGGCCCACGCGATGGGCATTCGCTCTCTCAAAGACCTCGACCGCTACGGCCTGGCGCTCACGCTCGGCGGCGGTGAAGTGCGGCTGCTTGAGCTGGTTGCCGCCTATGGCGCATTCGCCAACGAAGGCCGATATGTGGACCCTTACGCCGTCATTGCAGTCACTACGGCAGATGGCCGGTCGCTCTTCAAGCGCCCAGCGCAAGTCGCAGGTAGATCCGCCCTCGACGCGCGCGTGGCTTGGCTGATCGGCGACATCCTGGCCGACAACGCGGCGCGCGCGCCGGCCTTCGGCGAGTCGAGTGTGCTGAAGCTATCGCGCCCGGCGGCGGTGAAAACCGGCACGACGACCGACTTCCGCGACAATTGGACGGTGGGCTACACGCCGCAGATTGTGGCCGGGGTGTGGGTGGGCAACGCCGATGGCCAACCGATGCAACGCATCAGCGGCGTGACCGGCGCCGGCCCGATCTGGCACGACTTCATGGAGATCGCCCATCGTGCCCTGCCGGTGCGCTGGTTCGAGCGCCCGCCCGGCCTGGTGCGCGTCGAGGTGTGCGCGTTATCCGGCATGCTGCCTTCGCCCGATTGTCCCCAGACGCGCATGGAATGGTTTCTGGAGGGCACGCAGCCGACGCAGCCGGACACCTGGCATCGCCGCATCCTCGTAGATGGGCTGACCGGACAGCCGGCTTCGCCCGATACGCCGCGCGAGCGCATCGTCCAGCGCTTGGCGCTTGACCTGCCGGCCCCGCTGCGCGATTGGGCGCGCGCGCAGGGCTGGCCCGTGCTCGACTCCGTCGCCGATGCCGCCCCTCGCGCGTCAGTCGTTCCTCATCAACCCGTCGCCGTCCTGCGCCCCGACCCCGGCACAATCTATCGTGTGGCGAAGGAGCTGCCGCCCTCGGTGCAGCGCGTGCCGTTGGAGGTGCGCGTGGATGCATCCGATGTGGTGAGCGTGGATGTGGCGTTGGCGACCGGCGAGGTGCTCGCCCAATTCGACCGCGCGCCGTATCGCGCCTTCTGGCAGCTCACCGTCGGCCGGCACACCCTGGTGGCGCGGGCGCGCTTACGCGATGGCCGCGTCATCGAGAGCGAACCGGTACATATCACCGTGCTGCCATGATGAGGCCGGCGGCGGCCGGCAACCAACGACCGGCGACCGACGACTATGAGAACTCCTCGACATGCTGAATGGCTCGCCTTCGGTCTGGTGATGGCGCTGGCGACATTCCTGCGACTGCATCGCCTCGACCTGATAGATGTGCGCTTCGACGAGGCTTCTGCGCCGCAACTGGCGTTGAGCATTGCGCAGGGCAACTGGTTGCCGGTCGCGCCGTTCAGCGGCAGCGTGGCTAACCACCCGCCGGTCTATTTGTATCTGCTCGCCTTGCCCTACTTGTTCACGCGGGATTTCATGGTCATCGCCGCTTATCGCGCCTTGCTCGACGTGGCGGCGATTGCCCTGTGCTGGTGGGTGATTCGGCGCTTCTTCGACGCGCGCGCGGGGTTCTTCGCCTGTCTGCTGTTCGCCGTTGCGCCATGGGCAGTGCAGTTCGCCCGCCGCACTTGGCTGGCGCCGATGCCGCTGTTCTCCACTTTGTTGCTGTTCGGGCTGCTCGAAGCCGTTCAGAAGCGCAATCCCTGGGGATGGGCGATCGCCGGCTGGGGATTGGCGCTCAGCGTCGGCTCACACCTGGCTGCGCTTTACCTTGTTCCGGTCGCGCTTGTGGCGTTGCTGATCGGTCGCGCGACGCTGCGGCCGGCGCCGTGCGTGGTTGGGGCGTTGCCGCTGGTTGCGCTAGCCAGCGTTTACCTCGGCTTCGACGCCGGCCAAGCCTTTCGCAACACGCGCGGTTTGCTCGGCGCGGCGTCCGACCCGGCAGCGGTGTCGCTCGACGCGCTGCGCTTCACGCTGTGGCTCAGCGGCGGGACGCACCTGAGTGACCTGACCGGCGGTGCGTTTCCTATCTGGCGCGACCAAACGCCGGCGGCGCTGGCGTGGATCGACGGGATGCAGATAGCGCTGCTGGTCGTCGGCGGGGTTGCGCTGATCCTGTTGCTCATGCGCCGGCCGGCGGTCTATCCCACCGCAACTATTGCCGTGCTGCTAACGTGGCTGGTTTTGCCCGTCGCGTTGCAAATTCGCGCCTCTCGTCCGCTGCAGCTCCACTACTTCACGGCGTTCTATCCCATCTCTTTTGTCGTGATGGCGTTAGGGCTGGACGCTGCCATTCGCCTACGCCTCCCATGGCGTGACGCTGCTGACGCCACCGCCGCATTCCCCGCCCCGGCCGCCGTCGCTGCGTCGGCCATCGCGCTCATCCTCGGCTGGCAGCTCTTCACCACGCTGCGCTTTACGCAGTTCATCCAACGCTACGACACCGGCGCGGGCGGCTACGGGCCGCCGTTGCGCAGCGCGCTCGACGTGACGCAGCGCGCGCGCGACGCCATCCGCGCCGGCGAAGCGCGCGATGTCATCGTCGTTGCGCCGGGCGGCGACCCCAGCGTCAACGAGCCGGCGACGGTGATGGACGTGTTGCTTGCCGACCTGCCGCACCGCTTCGCCGACGCGAACGCCGGATTGATCCTGCGCGAAGACGCGGCGCAGTATGTTATTACGCCGGCCGCGCGTGGCGCGTTCGAGCGCTTAATGCAACATGCCGATGCCGCTGCCGTTGCGCAGACCGTCCCGCTGCGCGCCGGCAGCGAAGACGGCTATATCTACGTTCGCGTCAACCGCGCGCGACTGGGTTCTCTGGTCGAACATCCGGCGCAGTGGGAGAATGGCGTGGGCATGCTGGGCTATCGCGTCGCCGCCGGCGGCGATGCGCTGCTGTTAGACTACTATTTGCGCGTCTTTCGCGAGGCGGCGCAGGGCGTGGACTATCACTGGTTCAACCATCTGTATCATGGCGACCAAAAGTTCGCCGCGCTCGACGGCGGCGGCATCCATCCATCGAACTGGCGAGTCGGCGACATCTTGTTGCATCATTTTGCCATTCCCGTGCCTGCCGGCGCGCCGGCGAAGCCCTACACGCTGCGCATGGGCGCATATCTCTACCCGCAGTTGCGGAACGTCATGTTGCTGGATGGATCGGGCCGGCCGACATCCGATCACGTGACGCTGAAGATCGAGTGAGATGCGGTTTTTGATCTTAGGCGCCGGCGCCGTGGGCGCGTGGATCGGGGCCAATCTGGTCATGGCGCGCCAGGCGGTCACGTTTGTGGGCCGTCTGGCGTTTGCGCAGTCGGTCTGCGCGCGGGGCATTCACGTCACGCTGCCCGGTGGGGAAACCTGGCGCTTGCGCGATGTGGATGTGGCGACCGGCCTGGCCGAGGCGCTACAGCGCTCCCCGCTAGGGTATGACGCCGTGTTGTTGTGCGTGAAGGCGCATGGGCTTGATCGGGCCATTGACGAGTTGCGTGGCTGCGCGGATAAGCTATCCGGCGCGCTGTTCGTCGCCTTTCAGAACGGGGTGGGGAACGAAGAGAAGCTAGCGGCAGTCTTCGGTGAACGGCGCGTGCTTGCTGCGACGTTGACCAGCCCGATCGCAGTCGAAGGGCCGGCTGCAGTGCGCCTGGAGCGTCTGGGCGGGGGCGTCGGCTTGGCAGCGCTCTCGGCGGATCAGTCGTGGCAGCCAATTGCGCATGCGCTGTCGCGCTCGCCGCTGCTCAGCCTGAAGACCTACGCCGACTGGCGCGCGATGAAGTGGTCGAAGCTGTTGCTCAACATCATGGGCAATGCGACCAGCGCACTGTTGAGCGCGTCGGTGGCCGAGATCTACAACGACCGTCGGCTCTTTGCGCTGGAGATGCGCATGTTGCGCGAGGCGCTGGCGGTGATGGCAGCGCACACGCCGCCCATCGCAGCGGTCAATTTGCCGGGGCACCCGGCGCGCTTCCTGGCGCTTGCCCTCAGGCTGCTGCCGGATTCGGCCTTGCAGGCGTTGCTCGCGCGTCGGGTAGCCCAGGGACGCGGCAACAAACTTCCGTCGCTCTACTATGACGTGGCGACTCGCTCCGGTCGGTCTGAGGTCAATGTGTTGAACGGCGCAGTTGCCGAAATCGGACGCACGCTCGGCGTGCCCACGCCGGTAAATGCTGCCCTCGCGGAGCTGGTTCAGCAAGCGATTCAGCCCGGCTCAGCGTTATCGCCCCAGGTCGCGCGGCGCGCGCTTGAGCAGCTTGCCGGACTGCGCGGAGGCGACGCATAGGTGATTCGCCCTCAAGCAGCTACAATCCCGCGCGCATGAAAACGATCATCTTCGATGCGAAGAAATACGACCATGAAACGCTGCAGGCCGCAAATCAGGCGAGCGGTGCGCGCCATGAGCTGATCTTTGTGGAGTCGCAGTTGAACGAGCAGACGGCCGCGTTGGCCGACGGCTTTCGCGCAGTCAGCATCTTCGTCAATGACGATGCTTCTGCGCCGGTGTTGGAGCGCCTAGCGCGCGGCGGCGTCCGGCTGCTGGCCCTGCGCAGCACCGGCTTCAACCACGTGGATTTGAACGCTGCGGCGCGCTGCGGCATCACCGTGATGCGCGTAGCGCACTATTCGCCCTACGCCGTAGCCGAGTTTGCCGTCGCGTTGTTGCTGGCTGTCAACCGCAAAATCCATCGCGCCTATAACCGCACGCGCGAGGGCAACTTTCTGCTCGACGGCTTGCAGGGCCGCGACATCCACGGCAAAACCATCGGCGTGATCGGCACAGGGCGCATCGGCGCGGTGTTTGCCCGCATCATGGCCGGCTTTGGCGTCACGTTGCTTGGCTGCGATGTTGCGCCGAACCCCGAATGCGTCCAGCTCGGCATGCGTTACTGCCGGCTGGACGAGCTGCTCGCGCAGTCGGACGTTGTCAGCTTGCATACGCCGCTCTTGCCCGAGACTTACCACCTCATCAATGCTGAGGCGCTGGCCAAGATGAAGCCCGGCGCAATCTTGATCAACACCAGTCGGGGGGCATTGGTAGATGCCGAGGCGTTGATCGAGGCGCTCAAATCCGGCCACGTCGGCGCTGTCGGCCTCGATGTGTATGAGGAAGAGGACAACTTGTTCTTCCGCGATCGCTCTGACCAGATCATCACCGATGACGTGTTCGCCCGGTTGATGACCTTCCCCAACGTGCTGATCACCGGTCATCAGGCGTTCTTCACCCACGAAGCGTTAGCGCAGATCGCCGAGACGACCATCCGCAACCTGAGCGACTTCGAGGCCGGCCGCATGAATGAAAATGTGTTGCGTCCTGGCTAGCCTTTGAGCGATGTCCTTGTCGGGCACGCAATCCCCTTCTCAGTTGCCGGCGTATCGGGAATCGCTGGAGGTCGCGCTGGTGCGCCTAGGCGCCGATCCGGCGCTTGGTTTGACCACTGCCGAGGCGTCGGCGCGTCTGCGCCAATATGGCTGGAATGAATTGGCGTCGCCGCCGGCCTGGCGCAGGTTAGTCGCCACGGTCGTCACTGCGACGGGCAAGCAGACCGAGATGGGCAAGATCGCCGGCCTGCTTCAACGCACCGAGGACGCTGCGACGCCGCTGCAAACCGAGATCGAACGCGTTGGCCGGGCGCTCGGCGCTGCCGTGATCCTCATCGCCGTCGTCATCATCGCTGCGGTCTTTCTCACGCAGCGGGTGACCACAGTGAAGGCGGTTGTGGATGTGCGGATCGTCGGCGTGTCGCTGGCGGTGGCTGCCGTGCTGGAGGGACTAGCCACCGTCCTCACCATTGTGCTGGCGCTTGGCATGCAGCGCATGGCTCGGCGCAATGCCGTCATCCGCAAGCTGGCTGGCGTAGAGACGTTAGGTTCGGCTAACGTGATCTGTACCGGTGCGTTGTCCCCTGGCGATTGGCTCGTCTGCATCGCCGTCGCCAGCAGCGTGATTTGGACGTGCGGGTTGTTCAAGTTCGTCATGCGCTGCATGTGATTCGACTCAACGCGAGGGCTGGTTGCCTAGACGCACGCAATATCGCCGCGCTGAACAGGCCCCAGCCCGCGGCGCGCGCCGTTTAGTTCGCCCTGTCGTCGTATCCACCAGCTCGGCGTCGGTTTCTCCTTGATGAAGTCGTTCTAAATTCGCGTCGGGCTAGAACTTCCGACTCCACTCTTTGGGCCAGCGTTCGACGACGACTTTGGTCTCGGTGTAGAACTCGACGCCGTGCATGCCCTGAGCATGCAGATCGCCGAAGAAGCTCTCACGCCAACCGCTGAAGGGGAAGAAAGCCATCGGCGCGGCCACGCCGACGTTGATGCCGACGTTGCCGGTGTTCACCTCGTAGCGGAACTGGCGCGCTGCCGCGCCGCTGCTGGTGAAGATACAGGCCATGTTGCCGTAGCTGCGGTCGTTGACCAGCGCGATCGCCTCCTCGATGCTCTCAGCGTGCATCAGGCTAAACACCGGGCCGAAGATCTCGGTGCGGGCGATCTCGCTCTTGGGCGGCACGTGGTCGAGGATGGTGGGGAAGACGAAGTTGCCGTCTTCGTAGCCTTTCACCTTCTTATTGCGCCCGTCCACCAGCACCTGCGCGCCTTCCTGCTCGCCGAGCGCGATCAGCTTCTCGATGCGCGCCTTGCTCTCCGCCGAGATGACCGGCCCCATCTCCACGCCTTCGTCCAAGCCATAGCCCACTTTGCGCGAGGCGGCTGCGTCGGCTAGTTGCTCCACGAAGATGTTGCGCGCTTCGCCCACGGTGATGCCGACCGAGGCGGCCAGACAGCGCTGGCCGGCGCAGCCGAAAGCCGAGTCGGCCACGATGCGCGTGGTCATGTCCATGTCCGCGTCCGGCATGATGACGACCGGGTTCTTGGCGCCGCCCTGCGCTTGCACACGCTTGCCGGCGCGCGCGGCGCGCTCGTAGATATAGCGGGCCACCGGCGTGCTGCCCACAAAGCTCACCGCGCGAATCTGGGGATGATCGAGGATGGCGTCCACGGCTTCTTTGGCGCCGTTCACCAACTGCACCACGCCGGGCGGGAAGCCGGACTGCTCCAGCAATTGGAAGATGCGCTGAATCGTCATCGGCACCTTTTCGCTGGGCTTGAGGATGAAGCAGTTGCCGGTGGCGACGGCGTAGGGCAAGAACCACAACGGCACCATGCCCGGGAAGTTGAAGGGCGTAATGGCGGCCACGACGCCCAGCGGCTGGCGGAAGCAATGCTCGTCAATGCCGCGCGCGATGTCTTCGTTGTTAAAGCCTTGCATCAAGCTAGGAATGCCACAAGCGACCTCGACGTTCTCGATGGCGCGCTGCATCTCGGCCTGGCTTTCGGCGTAGGTCTTGCCGCATTCGTTGGTAATTAGGCGCGAAAGCTCATCGCGGTGCTCTTCTAGCAAGCGCTTGAATTTGTAAAGATGTTGCACCCGCTCAACGGCCGGCGTGCGGCGCCAATCTTTGAACGCCTTGACGCCAGCTTCGGCAGCCATGTCCACTTCTTGCTTGGGCGAGAGGGGCACCTGCGCCATCACTTGGGCGGTGGCTGGGTTCTTCACATCGAGGAAGGCGCTGGCGCTGGATTCCATCCATTGGCCGTTTACATAGTTGAGCAGGCGACTGTTGGTTGACATGTTTCCTTTCTCCTGAGATGTGGGCTTCTTAGCTTTAAGGTGATTATAAGTTCAAGCATAGATGGAACTGGAAGATTCTGAGTAGGACGGAGGCAATGTCTTCGTCCTACTCAGGCATTCGTCCACATCGCTATCAAGCGCGCTTGTGCGGCGCGATGCGTGGGACGTTGAAGGTGAAAGGTGATCGGTGTCACGGTCAATCGTTGCGCTAGGGCTGCACCGGCGCGGCAGTGGTCAGCTCTCGCATCAGCGCGTCCACATGGCGCTCAATCAGCGCGAATGCCTCGGCCGCCGGCATGAGGTGAAGATCATGCACGCGCCAGTAAGTGATACAGTGCCGCCACGCGGGGAAGTAGCGCTCGACATAGCTGCGATGCTCTTCCTCATCCAGCGCGATGATGCGCTGCGCTGAGAGAAGGTCGGCTTCGGTCAGGCGGCGCGGGTAGGATAGGTCGGCAGGTAAGGGCAGCCCGCGCTCTTGCGCGCGTTGGATTACGCTCACGGCGATCGGTCCGGGGTTGAGCGGGTTGGGAGCGAACCCGCGCGAAGCGGCGCGCCAGCCCAAACGCGCCGGCGCGGTCGCATTGAAATACAGCTCGGCGTAGCGGCTGCGGTAGTAGTTGCCGGTGCAGACGAACAACACTGTGTTGTCGGTCATGCTTCACCGGCCCTGCGCACGGCGCCAGGCTTCGTATTCCTCGCGGGCGTCTTCGCGCAGCGGATAGTATTTGCGCAAATCGCCGCCCTCGGCCAGCTTCATGCGGGTGAAGTCCTCCCATTCAGCGTGCTCGCTGGCCTTCTTCAATAGCTCCGGCGCCAGCTTGATGGGCACCACCACCACGCCGTCGTCGTCGGCGATGATGATGTCGCCGGGCATGACCAGCACATTGTTCATGGCGATTGGCACGTTGACGGCGAAGGGCATCAGGTTGGTCTGCGTGTGAAAGTTGGGCGTGACGCCGCGCAGCCACATGGGCAAATCCAGGTTTTTGACGCGGGGGTAATCGCGGATGCAACCATCAATGACCACGCCGGCGCCGCCGCGGCCCTTGAAATAGGTCAGCATCATCTCGCCGAAGACGCCGCTGCCCATGTCGCCGCGCGCATCCACTACGACGATGTCGCCCGGCTGGGTATGGTATAGCACGTGGCGGTGAAGTTGCGCCTCGACGTTGCTATATTCGCTCTCGCCGTAAAGGTCTTCCCGTTTGGGCATCATCTGCAACGTGAGCGCGGGGCCGACGACGCTCTTGCCCTTGTTCCACGAAACCGGGCCGCGGATATGCGCGTCGCGGATGCCCAGACGATACAACTCGCCGGCGGCTGTGGCGCAGCCGATATGGCGCAGCCCTTCGATGAGTTCTTTGGGGGGACGGACGATGTCCGGTGTCTGAATCATATCCGGCACTATAGCGCCGTTCAAGCGGCGGGCAAGCGAGGAGGGCCGGGTGGGCGAAGTCGCCACCTAGGTGGGCAAAGGCATTGCCTTTGCCCACTTGGGAGGATCAGAAGTGCGTTGGTTCGCGCTTCAAGAATTGGCCGCGCCCTATTGTGCCGACGAACTCGCCATCGCGCACGGCCACCTCGCCGCGCACGGTGACCACGCTAGGCCGGCCTTTGATCTCCCATCCTTCGAACGCGTTGTAGTCCAGGTTGATGTGGTGTGTCTTGGCCGAGATCACGCCGCGATAGTTCGGGTCGTACACCACCAGGTCGGCGTCGCTGCCCACGGCGATCGTCCCTTTGCGCGGGAACAGGCCGAACAGCTTGGCCGCCTGCGTGCTGGCGCAGTCTACAAACGTGTTCAGGTCCAGCCGGCCGGTTGTCACGCCGTAGGTGTAGAGCAGATTCACGCGGTCTTCCAGCGAGGGGATGCCGTTGGGGATCTTGGTGAAGTCATCGCGCCCCATCTCCTTCTGTCCCTTGAAGTCGAAGGGCGCATGGTCGGTGGCAACCGTCGAGACGAAGCGCTGCCGGAGCGCGTTCCAGAACACGTCTTGATTTTTCTTATCGCGCAGCGGGGGCGACATGACGTATTTCGCGCCCTCGAAGTTGGGCAGTTCGGCGTAGCTCTTGTCCAGCAGGAGATACTGGATCAGCGTCTCCACCCAGACGTTCAGGCCGCGCGCCTTGGCGGCCATCGCCTCCTGCAGCGCCTCTTCGCAACTGGTGTGCACGATGTAAGTGTGCGCACCGGTCATCTCGGCGAACGACAGCAGGTGATGCACCCCTTCGGCTTCTACGCGCGGCGGACGGCTCCAGTAGTGATATTCCGGCCCGGTTTTGCCTTCGCTCAACAGTTGCTTTTGCAGCTCCAGCACGAGGTCGGCGTTCTCGCAGTGTGCCGTTACGATGACGCCGAGCTTTTTGGCCAGCCGCAGCGTGTGATACAGCTCTTCGTCGGTGATGCCGAAGGCGCCCTTATAGGCTAGAAAGACCTTGAAGCTGGCGACGCCGGCTTTCACGATCTCGGTCAGCTCGGCTTCGGCTTGCGCGTCGTAGCGAGTCACCGCTTGATGGAAGGTGAAGTCGCACGCGCTTTTGCCGACGGCTTGGCTCATCCAGAACTCGAAGCCATCGGCCAGCGGCCGGCCATTGCGCGCCTGGCAGACCATCTCGATCAGGGTGGTGGTGCCGCCGATGAGCGCCGCTTTGCTGGCGCTGACGTAGTCGTCTTTGGCGAACGTGCCCATGAAGGGCAGATACACGTGCACGTGCGGGTCAATGAAGCCGGGGAAGACGTATTTGCCGGTCGCGTCAATGACCGTCGCGTCCGGCGCGGCGTCGAGGTGCTTCCCGATACGGCTGATCTGCTCGCCTTCACAGTAGATGTCGGCCTGCATCTGTTCGCCGGCCGTGACGATGGTGCCATTTTTGATCAGTAGAGCCATGCTTCTCTCCTCGGTCAGCCGGAGGACCGGCTTGCGTTCGGTGTGCGGCGATCAGCGCTTTTTGGGCGCAGCCTTGGTCTTGGCCGGAGCCTTGCGCGCTTTGCCGTTGGCCAAGGCCTTGGCAGCCACCACTGTGCGTCGCTTCCCGTTGAAGTGCGGAATGACGTAGCGCCCATAGGCGGCGACCTGTTTCTCCTCGTCGCCGCACATCAGGTAGATGTTGAACTGATGTACGCCTAGCGACTGCAGCTCTTCGATCTTGGCGATGTGGTCTTTGATCGAGCCGACGACGCAGTAACGGTCGGTGATCTCATCGCTGACGAACTGGGCGTTGCTGCTGCCCACCTCGGCGTGATGCAGGTAGTCGTAGCCGGGGCGATCCTCGACGTAGGCGTAGAGCTCTTTGGGCAACTCTTCCTTGGGATAGCGCTTGAGCAAGTCCACTACGTGGTTAGACACCAGGGCGGGGAACCAGCGCACGCGCTCACGCGCTACCGCTAGGTCGCTCGAAATCCAAACCGGCGCGCAGGCCATGATCTTGATCTGGGAATAGTCGCGTCCGGCCTCTTCCGCGCCTTCCTTCACGAACTGTAAGCACCACTTGATGAGATAGGGGTCGGCGAACTGAAGGACGACGCCGTCGGCGATGCGCCCGGCTGAACGCAGGGCGATTGGCCCGTAGCCAGCCACCCAGACCGGCGGCACGCCGCCGTCGGCCCAGCTCAGATACGTATCCACGCCGTCGTAGTCGATGTGTTCGCCGGCGGTGAGTTTGCGGAACTGGTCCACGAACTCTTCCAGGTTAGCCATCGTCGTGGGCTTCTTGCCCAGGCGGCGGCGCGAGCTGTCGCCGCGCCCGATGCCCATCTCCATGCGGCCCTTGCTGATGCGCTGTAGCGTGGCGAAATCGCTGGCGCACACGGTCACGTCGCGCACCACCGGGTTAGTGACCAGCGTGCCGATGTGCACCTTCTTGGTGTTCCACGCCCACAGGGCAAAGCGCGGGAAGACCGCCTGCCACAGCACGTGGCTGTCGAAGCTCCACACATAGCCGAAGCCGGCAGCTTCGGCCTGCATGGCGATCTTGACCTCCCGGCGGACATCGAGGTCGCTTTTGAAGGTAATGCCAAAATCCATCTTAGCCATAGCGTTCTCTGTCACATTCCAAGGATCGGGGGAAGGCATCGCAACGGCAACTCGCCTTCCCCTGATCCTTAGGCTTGGGATGACCGGCTAGTTGCCGCCCTCTTTGAGCTCGACGGTGATCTTAGTGAAGCCTTCGCCCTTGACGTCGCCCTCAAGCCCTTCCAGCGCTTTCTGGGCCAGGTCGGTGCGGTAAGCGCCGGCGTCGGGGTCTTGCTTCAGGATGCCGTAGGTCTTGGCGATCTCCACCGTCTGCTTGTAGAGCGCTTCGTCCATCTGGCCGATGCCTTTGGGGGAAGGCCAGATCAGCGCGTTGATCTCGTTGAGCTGCCAGCGCATATGGCTCTCGCCCAGTGCGGTGCCGTTATTCAGCACGATCTCCACGCACTCGTCGAAGCTATCGCGGCAGAAAATCCAGCCTTTGAAGGTGGCGCGCAAGAATTTAACGGCGATGTCCTCGTTGCCCGGCTGCTTCAGCCACGACTCGCGCGCCATGATGCCATCTTGCAACATGGCGGTGCCCACCTCGTTGAAGTCGATCACGTTCAGGTCCTCGGGCTTGTAGAGTTCGCCGGTGGCCGGGTTCTTGGTCTCCAACACCTGGGCATACTCGTTGTAGATCATCGCCTGGGCCACATCCACTTCGCCGTTGAGCAGTTGGCTCATGTCGAAGTTCTGCTTGATGATCTTCTCCTTCTCCGGGTCGAGGCCGGCCTTGCGCATGGCGGCGAACAACTCCGGCTCGTTGCCCAGCAACCACGAGCCGATGTTCTTGCCCTTGAAGTCCTCAACCTTGGTGATGTTCTTATCCTTAAAAGAGACCATCAGCGTGCCGCTGCGTTGGAAGATCTGGGCGATGTTGACCAGGTCGGCGCCGGCCTCGCGCGCGGCCAACATGCGGCCGGGCAACCAGGCCACGCCGAACTCTGCGCCGTCGGAGGCGACGACTTGCGCAGGCGCGATGTCCGGCCCGCCGGGGATGATGGTCACGTCCAGCCCCTCTGCAGCGTAGAACCCTTTGTCCTTGGCGGCGTAGTAGCCGGCGAATTGCGACTGCGGCACCCACTGCAAGACGACGCGCACGGGCGTGAGCGCAGCGGGCGCAGCAGGAGCCGCCGGGGCAGCAGGCGCTTCGGGGGCGGCCGGCGCGGCTGGCGCAGCGGGGGCAGCCGGCGCAGCGCACGCCGCCAGGATGAGGGGGGCCAGCATTGCGAATGAGAGTGCTTTGATCGTCGGGTTCATCTGTTCTCTTTCCTCCTCTTGAAATTCATTCTCTCTCTGCTGAGGCGTGCCAGGGAATCGCGACCTTCTCCGCGGCAAGGATAATCAGGTAGAACGCGATGCCCAATAGCGCGCTGATGATAATCGCTGCCCACGCATTGTCAAAACGAAACAACTGCGCCTCTTGAAGGATGTATACCCCCAGCGATTCGCGCGGGCCGCCGAAGTATTCGCCCACGATGGCGCCGATCAGCGCCAGCGTGCTGCAGACCTTCAGCGCGTTGAACAGGTAGGGCAGCGAGTTTGGGATGCGCACCTTGGTCAGCACCTCGAGCGGCGCAGTGGCATACGAGCGCATCAGCTCGATCTTGGCCGGCTCGACCAGCGTCAAGCCGCGCACCATGTTGATCATCATCGGGAAGAAGGTGATGACCGCCACGATCATGATCTTGGACATCGGGTTGGTGCTGCCGAACCAATTGTTCATGATCGGCGCGAAGGCGATGATCGGCACCGAGTTCAGCGCAATGGCGAACGGCATCAGCCCTTCGCGCACGGTCGTCCAGCGCGCTGTGGTCAACGCGACGAGGATGCCGGCGCCCGCGCCGATCAGGAAGCCGATCACGGCGCTGCGAATCGTGTAGGCCGCGCTGCTCATGATGGTCGAGAACGTGCGGAAGAACGCCTCCGCGATGACGCTCGGCGCCGGCAGCAGGAAGCGTTGCACGTTCAGCAGGTCCACCAGCACCTCCCACAGCACGATCACGGCAAAGAAGACGATGAGGGGAGGCGCGTAGCGCTGGAATCGCGAAGCGCCGGCCATCATGTCTCCCTCATCTCCTCGCCCTTGCGCAGCGCCTCGCGCACGGTCGTGACCAGCTCGAAGAAGCGCGGGTGTTCGCGCGTCTCGATGTTGCGCGGGTAGGGTAGGTCAATCGGAATGATGTCGCTGATGCGCCCCGGACGAGCGCTCATCACCACCACGCGGGTGGAGAGGAATACCGCTTCCGGGATCGAGTGGGTGACGAACACCACCGTCGTCTGCGTTTCCTGCCAGATGCGCAGCAGTTCGGCGTTCATGCGTTCGCGGGTGATCTCGTCCAGCGCGCCAAACGGCTCGTCCATCAGCAGCAACTCCGGCCGGAAGGCGAGCGCGCGGGCAATCGCCACGCGCTGCTGCATGCCGCCGGACAACTGCCAGGGGTAGTGGCGTTCGAAGTTCTGTAGCTCGACCAGTTTGAGCATCGCCCGCCCGCGCTGCGTTCGCTCAGCTTTGGGCACCCCCATGATCTCCAGGGGCAGCTCAACGTTTTTCAACACAGTGCGCCACTCGAACAATACCGGCGCCTGAAAGACCATCCCGTATTCGCGGTTGAGGCGCGCCTGGCGCGCCGGCTTGTCGTTGACCAGCAGTTCGCCGCTCGTGACTTCGATCAAGTCGCCGATCGCGCGCAGCAAGGTGGACTTGCCGCAGCCGGAGGGGCCGATGAGCGAGATGAATTCGCGCCGGCCGATCTCCAGGTTGATGTCTTTGAGCGCGACGGTGGTCGGCCGGCCGGCCGATCCGAAGATCTTGTTGACGTTCTTGAGTGAGACGACCGATTGCATGGCAGCAGTTACCCGTTACCGATTGACCAGTTCACCAACCCGGCGCTAAGCGCCGCGCACGATGTTTCTCAACACGATGCGCTCGACGACCGACGTGGCCACGAACAACAGGATGCCGACGAGGGCGGCCATGAAGATGGCTGCCCACAGGCGCTCCGGGCCGGTGATGTAGTACTGGTTGAAGTTCAAGATCGCGCCGCCCAGCCCCTTCTGGATGCCCGAGGGCAGCTCAGCGATGATCGCGCCCACCACGCTGGCCGTCGCGGCGATCTTGAGCGCTGTGAAGATCGCCGGCAGCGCCGATGGAAAGCGCAACTTCCACAACGTCTGCCAGGTCGAGGCGGCATACGACCCCATCAGCTCGACGGCGCGCGGGTCGGGCGAGCGCATGCCGCGCAGGGTGTTGATCGTGACTGGAAAGAAAGTGAGATACGCGGCGATGACCGGCACCGACCACCACGACCCGCGCAGCCAGATCACCACCATCGGGGCGATGGCTAAGATGGGCACGGTCTGCGAAGCGACGACGTAAGGCACCAGGCTGCGTTCAAGGAGCGGCGAATGCGCGAAGAGCGTGCCGAGCACAAAGCCCAGCGCCGCGCCGATGAAGAACCCCAGCAGCGCGCCGCGCAAGGTATAGAGCGCCGCCTCGACCAACACGCCGATCAACGGTGGCCCGTTGCGACGCGAAGGCTGCGCGAACGCCTCGGCGATTTCCCACAAATGCGGCAGCGTGCGCTTGTCGAGATTGAAAATCAGCTTGATCAGCTCCCAGGCAATGGCAAGCGTCAGGATGATCAGGATGACGGCGAGGGCAGGTGCGACGCGGCGGGCCGGCCGTGCAGGCGAAAATGCAACATCCACTGGCCCGTAAGTCTAGCGAAAAGGCGCGCTGTGGTCAAATGCGGCGACGACGTGACCCACCTGTCAACCTGTCAACGTCACGGTCACAGTGTTGTTGCTATACTGCGCAGCACCGGCACATTCGCCTGAGACAGTCTGACCTACAGCTCAATGCGCAGAAGGAGTATTGCTTGACACAGGAGTCCTCGCAGCAGACTGGCTCTCAAGACGATGGAGGGCGGAAGAAATCTTTTCGTGGGCCATGGAGGATTTTCTTGCCCAAAACTGACTGCGGCATTGAGAAGGATGAAACAGAACCGGACCGCCAGATATCAAATTACCGCAAATCGGGTTTGTTTCAGCGCGCCGATAAGCAGTCGTCACAGACGACCGAGGAGAACCTGGAGTAGAGACGTATGGCGGCAGTCTATCTGACCGTGAGCTGGCTCAACAAATCGTCCACCGCCGCTATGCCTTCCTCGAAGTTGATCTGACTCCACAGCGACTTGGCGTCTGTGAGCAGTTCCAGGGCGATGTCGCTGTCGTGATCCATCATCCTAAGCGCGTAGTAGAACTTGCACCGGGCGAGGCTGTATAAATCGTGGATGCCGGCGTATAGCCGAATGGCCTTCTCGAAGTGGGCGCGCTTGCCGCTGACGCGACCGAGGGCCGCGTAAGCGTTGGCCTGTCCAAGCGCGGATCCTGCTAGAGTAAAGAGCGTCAGCGCTTGCTCATACAGCTTGAGCGCTTGGGCCTCTTGCCCTAATGCCACTTGCACATCTCCGATTGCTAGCAAAGTGTACGCCTGTCCCAGTTGTGAGTTGGTTGCGGCATATAGCTCCAGCGCTTGTTCGTAGGACCGCAGCGCGGCGTCACTCTCTCCGCGCTGGGCGTGCGCATCACCGATAACCTTGAGTGTGTTGGCCTGACCCAGCCGGTCGCCGATCTCGTTGAACAACTCAAGCGCGCGTTGATACCATGCCAGCGCAGCCGCGCTCTCGTTGTACTCGTCGTGCTCATGGTGGTGAGGTGCTGAGATGTCTCCGAGCGCCCTGAGCGTGTTGGCCTGGCCCAGCTTTGACTCCGCAGCGGTAAACAGTTCAAGCGCGCGTTCATACGACTGCCGGGCTGCGTCTCGCCGGTCTTGGAAGGCAAGCACATCACCGATAGCTTTAAGCACACCGGCTTGACCCAGTGCTGAATCTGCGGCGGAGAACAGCCTCAACGCTTGATCGTACGCCCGCATGGCGGCGTCACTCTCCTTGCGGAAGGCCTGCACGTCACCGATGGCCTTGAGCGTGTTGGCTTGGCCCAGCCGATCGCCGATGGCCGTGAACAAGTCGAGCGCGCGCGCGTAGGAATCCAGCGCCGCATCATGCTGAGCGCGCGCAGTGCTTAGATCCCCGATGGCTTTGAGCGAATTGGCCTGGCCCAGCCGATCGCCGGTGGCGATGAACAAGTCGAGCGCCCGCTCGTAGCAGCGCTCCGCTGCGTCGTGTTGGTCACAGAACATGTGCACGTCGCCGATGGCCTTGAGCGTGTTGGCCTGCCCTAGGCGGTCGTCCAGCTCGATGAACAAGTCGAGCGCCTGTTGGTAAGATTTCAGCGCTTCGTCGTGTCGGTCGTAGAACACCTGCACGTCGCCGGCCGCCTGCAGCAGGTTGGCCCAATGACTCCGCTGTTGCGTTTGCGCCGCCAGACGGCAAGCCCGGTTGATCCACTGCAGGAGCTGCTGGGGATGGATGTGGCGCTGGCGCCAGTAGAGCACAAGGCAATCCGTGATCTCTACAGCCAGCTCCGGCGCCGGGAAGTTTGGCGAAAGCGCGCGTTCCTGGGCAAGCTGGACGTTAGCCAACTCGGCATCGATCTGGATGAGCGCGGGAAGTGGGTCCTGCTCGCTGTTGAGCGCCTGTTGATAGCGGCTGCCGATCGCCAGGCCGAAGTGCGCCGCATGTCGTGTGATCAGCGCGTCGCGCTCGAACGGAAGGGTGTGCGCCCAGTCTCTGAGCAGAGGGTGTAGCTGCGCGCGCTTGCCGTCGAACTCGGCCAGCGAGAACATAGCCAGCGCTCGCAGCCTGTCGCATGCGACAGGCTCGGTGATATCGCACATGCGCGCAATGCCTTGGATGGAAGCCCCCGAAGGCGCGCACAGGCTCAATGCATGGAAGGTCATCCGTAGTGGCGCGTCGAGCAACTCATACGAGAGGGCAAACGCCGCAGCCAGGCTGTCATCCGGTGTATCGCTCAGGGGGAGTCTGAGCGCGTCCATCAGGCTGGCGCTCTCGTCTATCTCTCGCAAGCTGTCGGCGCACGACTGCGCCGGCTGGGTAATGCGCATGCGCCGCGCGACGATGGTGATGGCGAGCGCCAGATTGCCGAGTCGCCTGACCAGCCTGAGCGCGTCGTCATATTGGTCGGCAACGGAGATGCCTTTAGCTTCCAGCAGCTTTAGCGCGTCGCCGTCGCTCAGCGCGTCCACGCGCAGGTCGTCCACGTCTATGATGATGCGGCTGGTGATGATGGTCTTCGCCGGCGTCGCAGGGCACATGGCGAGCACATGCTGGCGGTGATGTCGCACGACGCCTTCGGCGTTATCTAGGATCAACAAGGTGCGCTTGCCTGCCAATTGGCCGCGCGCAATTTCGGCCAGAGTAAGCGCGTCTTCCCTCAGTTCCTCGGCGCGCGCTATACCTAGCGCGCTCAACAGTTCGCGCAGTGCCTCTATCAAGTTGTTGCCCCGCAGGTCTACCCAATAGCAGCCATCCGGGAAGAGGTCGCCGAACCGATAAGCTGCCTCCAGCGCAAGCGCGCTCTTGCCGACTCCGGCTGCGCCGGTGAGACAGATGACGTTCACGCCATCAGCGCGTTTCAGGCGTTCCTCTAAGCGCGCGAGTAAATCTTCTCGTCCCACGAATTGCCTGCGCGGTGGCAGCGTGACTCGATTGATTGGATTAGCGGAAGGCGTCTTCCATGTAGGAAATATGTTTTTGACCGCGATCTCGGTGTAGTCGCCGGCCACGTTGCGGATGTGCGAACCAAGGATGTCTTCCGCGCTAAACTGGGATGCGCTTGTCTGCGCGGGACTCGGTGGCGCGGCCGAGGCAGCTCCAGCGCGCGACTTTCTCTTACACAGAGAAGACGCTCCGCCAAGCAAGGGAGCCATCAATCGGCTTATGAGCTCTAAAGGTTGCTGCTGTTGCATATGTTGCTATTCTTCTCCTCGTCTACGTTTGGCCTTGCCGGTTGTGTTGATGATGGTCGAGTGTGAGACATCGCCGGCTCTCATCTCTGCGCGGCCACCTGCCCCTTCATTAACCACTTGCGACCTGTGGATGTTTCCCAGCGATAGACTGGCCGTAGGCTGCGCATCAGCATCGTGTGAGATGTTTTCATCTCGTCGTTGTCCCGATGACGGCTCGTTCGCGCGCTCTGTGTCGAGATTGATTTTGATCGGCCCAAGGCCGACTGATGTCTTCACTTTAGGGTTGCGCCAAACGACGTAGCCGATGAGCACTACGACGAGAATGATGGCGACAATTAAGATTGCGCTTGTGGTATCCATGTGAATAATCCTCTGGCACTGTACTATACAACAATGTTGAAAGTTCGCAAGCTCGACAAATCAACCATGAGTCTAAATCTTCCTAAAATGTTTCAGTGATAAGAACAGCGAGTCTATCGAGCCGGTTCACTGCTGCTTTGCATTTGGATTACTATTGGTGTCAATTGACTAAACTCACCGAATGGACTTCACATCTCATCACAGTTGGGTTTCAACTCTCTTGACAAAACGATGTACGAGGACTGTGTAAGTGAGGGCGCTGCCTTCACCCCTAGGCACTACGTTTGATGGCCATCCGCGGTTCAGTAGGCGTGACGATAGGCGCTAGGAGACGCTTAGAGTTCACGTAGTGTTTGAGGAGGCGGTCTTCGGCCGAGGTATGTGTCCCCGTTCACACGCGCACATTTGCCCAGATTGCACGTTTGCGCGATGACATGCGGGGGACTATGATATGGCCGTGATAATGGCCGTTAGTTAGGTTGCCGAGCGCTCGCGCACAGAGCGCAGCAAATACGCCGACCATGGGCGCTCCGGCGAGAGGTTCAGGAAGGTCAGGGCTGTGAACACCACGCACGAATCGAGCGCGATTCAGCAGCTCGCCGAGCTGTGTAGCGCGCAAGCCAGCGACTTTCGCAGGGACGATCGCTCGCGCGATGAACAGCCCTGTCTGGAGCTTCTCAGGCTGGCCCTCGTCGAGCGCAACCAGGAAGCCTGGGATGCCCTTTACAAGATACATTACCCGCAGGTGCTACGATGGGTGCACATCCATCCTCACTTTCGCGTCACCGGCGAGGACGCAGACTACTTCGCTAATCAGGCCTTTTCACGCCTGTGGCAATACGGCGAGCGTCACGCCAGCGCAGGGCGTTTCAAAACCGTCGCTGATTACATGCAGTATTTGAAACGTTGCACATGGTCTGCCATTGAAGATGAGCTGCGGCGAAGCCGAAAGGATGCGTTGTGGCACTGGGCAGAGGCGAATGATTCGGCAGTAGATGGCGAACATGACGACATGATGGGACTTGACGAGCTTGATCGGGAAACGCCGGATAGCACCTCTGTCGAAGCAACTGTCGAGAACGCGGCGATCTTGAGCGACTTGTGGGAATTACTCGGTCAGATCATCGAAGGCGAGCGCGAACGCATTGTGGCCAAGGAGATGTGGGAAGAAGGGCTGGAGCCTCCTCAAATCTATGCGCGTCATCCCGATCTTTTCGTGGACGAGGGCGAGGTTAGGCAAATCCGGCGCAACATCGTTCGACGGTTGGATCGCAAGCTGACTAACGACGTGCGGGCGGGTCTGTTGCGTCAGGAGTTGGAGCATCTCTTTCGCGGATAAACCGCGCGCTGCGGGGATGCCGCTGGACTTGAATGATGTAGCAGTGTGGGTCAGCAGAGGATTTCGCTTGGATCGCGCGCGCCATGTCTGGTGTGTGGGGCTTGCGCTCATGCTCGCCGGGTGCGCAGCGCCGACGACTTCGCCGCGAGCCGGCTGGCTTCCTTCTTCCTCCGGGCCTACCTCAACAACTCAAATCGTCGTGGCGGAAGTGGACGGCGAAGTGGTCACCCGCGAGGAGTGGCAGCGGGCGCTAGCGCTCGACCGCGTCATGAGCGTGCTGGCCGGCCAATCCGCGCCGACGCCCGAGGCATCGCTCCAGCGCCTGGTCAACGAGCGCCTTGCCCTGCGCGAAGCGCGGGTGGCCGGTCTCGCGGCCACGCCGGATCAGGCCGCCGAGCGCCTGCGCGCATTGTTGCGCCGCTGGAATAAGGATGAGGCGGCGCTTAACGCCGCCCTGGCGCGGGAGGGGGTGTCGCAGAGCGACGCCCTTGATGCGATCCGCCGCTTGCTCGTCGTCGAGGCTTATCTGGCGCGGTTTGGGTCGGAAGCCGACGCCCAGCAGTGGATGGCCGAACGACGCCGGCGCGCCAAAGTCGGGCTTTACGCCAGCTTTAGCGCTCCGCCCACGCCCTCAGTCTTGGCGGCTGCGCCGCCAATGCCGCCAGCCAGGCCGCTGGTGCTCGTTCCGCAAGTTGAAGCAACGGCTCGCCCAACGCCGGCGCTTGCGCCGCCATCAGCGGATGGGCGCGCCTCCGCGCCGGTTCCTGCGGTGCCTCCCGAAAATCCGGCCCCGGATTTCACCCTGCTCGACCTGGACGGCCAGCCCGTCCGCCTGAGCCAATTGCGCGGCCAGGCGGTTGTGTTGAACTTCTGGGCATCGTGGTGTCCGGCTTGTCGCGCCGAGGCGCGCGATTTCGGCGGCTTCGCGCAGCGCTATCGCGAACGCGGCGTCGTTGTCGTTGGGGTGAACTTGCGCGAAGACGCGGCCACGGCGCGCGCCTTTGCTGAGGCCAACGGCATGGACTATCCGTTGCTGCGCGACGCCGACGGCGCCGTCAGCCGCATGTATGGCGTAGTTGGCATCCCGACGACAATCTTCATAGACGCGGCCGGCGGCATGCGCGCGCGGCACGTCGGCGTGCTCAACGCCGATCAGCTCGCCGACTACGTCGCGCCGCTCCTGGCCGACCCGCTGCCTGCCGAACGGCCGGCACCCGATTTCACCCTGCCGCGCGAGGATGGCCGCCTGGTGTCGCTGCGCGACTATCTCGGGCGCCAGCCGGTCGTGCTGCTGTTCTATCGCAGCGCCGGCTGCGGGTCATGTCAGCAACAGCTCCGCGCGATGCAGGCGGAGTATCATCGCTTCCGTGCGCGCGGCGCTGAAGTGTTGGCCATCGCCGTGCAGGGCGTCACACAGGCAAGTGTGGTGCGGGAACTCGGCCGGCTTGAGTTTCCGGTCCTCGCCGACGAGTCGCATGCCGTGAGCGAGGCGTTTGGCGTGTTCAACCGCCTGGGCGACAACCTGGCGGCGCCGGCGGTGTTTATCATAGACAAGAGAGGGCGAATCATTTGGTCTCACATCGGTAGAGACGCGAACGACTATCCCACACCATCAGATATTTTGAGCCGCATGTCCTGAGGCGTCGCTTGACGGCGATCGTGCTGCTGCTCATTGCGCCGGCGAGTGGCCGGAACCATCATCTTCGGAGAATGCAACTATGATGTTGAAGCTTCGCATAGCAGCGCGCATGATGACGCTGTTCGCCCTCTTGACCGCATCGTTGGGCGTGGTTTCGCCGCCACGGGTCGAGGGCGCTACACCGGTGCGTGCGCCGGACGCATCACTGACGCGGGCGTTGCCCGCCTGGTTTGATAACCCTTCAGCAACTGAAGCGCCGACCACAGACCTACTGCCGAGCTGGTTTGCGTCGGATGGCTGGCTTGAACTAACCGAGGAAGCGTCAGGTCAACCCGCAACTGTGGTCAATGGCGCGTCCAACCTTCCGGCGCAGCAGGGCGTTCTCCCGACGTGGTTTGCGCTGGGCAAATCGTCGCCAAGCGATGATGCAGGGGCGCGCTTCGGGCCTTTAGGTGGCGGCGAGTCGCATCAAACTATCTACCCCAATCAAATCACGGTCACCATTGACCCGCCGGCGATTAGCCTGTGCGAGCCGTTGACGGTGACGGTTGTGGCGGCCAGCGACGCCGTCACCACGACCGGCGTGTTGCTAACGGTGACGCTGCCGGGCGGATTCACCAGCAGCCCCCAGGTCTTCAATGTCGGCAGCGTGCAGCCGAACGAGGTGATCACCCGCGCGGCGGTCTTCACGGCGACATGCAGCGCCGTGTCCGGCCAGGCGGTCGTCACGCTCACGCAAGACGCTTACCCACCCATCGTGAAGCTGGCCGAGTATGTCATCAACCCTGGCGCGATCACAGTGCGCAAAGAGCCGTCCATTGCGCCGGCGTCCATCGGCGACGTGGTGACGTGGACGGTGTATGTGGAGAACACCGGCTATGGCACGGTATACAACGTGGCGGTCACCGACACGCTGGGGCCGGGGTTGCAGTTCGTCAGTGGGCTGACCTCAACGAGCTACGTTTCCATCCCGGTCGGGCAGACCGCCTCGTTCACCGTCGCAGCGCAAGTTGTGGCGTGCAGCGGGCTGGAGAACAGCGTCGTCGCCGCGTGGGGCTGTCCCGGCCAGACCTGTCTGACGCCCCAGACGGCCAAAGCGGCGATTGATCTGCTGCCGCGCTTCCCCGACCTTGAGTACAGCCTGCCGAGCTTCGACGTGAACTACTGCGGCGGCAGCTCGGTGTTCACCGTGCCCATCACCAACATCGGCGACGGGACAGCGTATAGCGTCACCCTGCCGGTGAACCTGTCCCCCTTCAGCGTCGGCGTCGCGTCGCCGGCGACGTATGCGGGCGGCGCGTTCCAGGTGCCGCCCATTCCCCCCGGTCAGACGTTCAACCTGGTCTTTACGCTCACCCTGCCGAGCAACGCCTGCGCAACGCCCGCAGGCGGGAGCTTTAACTTCGACATCAACTACCGCGACGCTTGCAACTTCCTCTACGCCGAAGCGCCACAGGTTGCCGCGTGGCAGTTGGTCAACATCCCCGGCCAGTTGAGCGTGAGCAAGGACGCGCCGACCGACGTGTATCGCGGCCAGGCGATCACCACCACAATCACTGTGAACGCTAACGGCATCTCTGGCGCGATCGTCGTCACCGACCAAGTGCCGGCCGGCGCCATCGTGCTGGACGCCGGGGGCGGCGTCACCTTCACCCTGGGCGGCGCAACCTACATTAGCTGGACGCTGGGCGGCAGCGCTGTGCTGACGCCGGTGTTCGTTGTGCCGACGAACGCGGCGAGCTGCGCCGCCTGCGGCTCGGCGTTCACCAACATCGTCACGGCGACCGCGCGGGATTGCCGGAACTGCCAGCAGACGGCCACGGCCCAATCAACCACTTATATCCAGTGCAATGACGCCGGCGCGCAGAGCGCGAAGTTGGTCTCATCACCGGCGCCAGTGTGCAGCAGCCCGGCCTTCACCCATACCAACATCTACACCTTCGCCGGCAGCTTCGTCGTCACGCCCACCTGGGGCGGCCTGATTTTCACCGAGACGTTGGTCAACCAGGCATACGTCTCCGGCACGGCGCAAGTGTGGGCGAGCGATGGGGTCACCGCCTGCGCAGCGAGCTTCTCCTCGGCGGTGATCGGCGGCCAATTGGTGATCACCGACATCAACCCGCCCTGCAACCCGAACGTCGCCGGCGCAACGCTCATCATCAGCTACACCACTGCATCGCTGGAGGCTAACTCATGCAGCGACGCCGAGTGGTACGACTGGTCTTATCTGAACCTGGGCACGAGCGGCAACGGCGTGTGCGCCGGCGGCGACGTGATCGCGGAGGGCGCGCTGATGCAAACCGAAGCGCCGCGAATGACGCTCAACCTGAGCGGCCTGCCGCCTAACGTGAGTTCGTGCGGCGTTTACACGGTGACGCTCACCGCGCAACGCGCGTCGAGCCTGCCGGGCTACGACGCGGCGATCGTCGTGCCGACGAGCACCTACGCAGTGCTGGATGTGCTTGGCTTCAGCGGCGCGACGCCCGCGTTCACGCAGACCGATAGCCTCGGTTACCGCTGGTTCTACTCGGATGCGTTCACCAACGCGGTCACCGCGACGGTGCAACTGCGGGTGCAGTTGCGCTGCGGCAGCGCGCCGGCGCCGTTCTCCGCCACGTTGCACTACGAGAGCCTATGCACCAATAATGACACCTACTTCGAGCGTTGCAACACTGGCGGCGCGCTGGCGACGCCCCCGCGCCTCGCGCCGCTGCCGTTGCTGACCAAATTCCCGGAGACGATCTACGCCACCGGCGACGTGGTGACGTGGACGCTGATCGCCAAGAACACCGGCGCCGGGCCGGCCCACGGCGTCGTGCTCACCGACCTGCTGGGCAGCGGCTTGAGCTTCGTGACCTCCACGATTACCTCATCGCTCGGCAGCCCCGCCGGCATCAACCTGATCACCAGCACCAACCTGGTGACGTGGGAAGTGCCGGTGATTCAACCGCAAGAGACGCTGACCATTCGCTACGTCGCCGAGATTGTGAGCTGCACCGACCTCACCAACCGCCTCTTCGGCGCGCAGGGCTGCCTGGGCCAAGTTTGCCTCTCCGGCGGGCCGGTGACTTCAGTGGTGGAGCTGCCGCCGACGGTGCTGTTGAATACCAACCAGACCTTCTCGCCGATTGAAACGTGTTTCACGCGCACGGTGACGGCGACGGTGCGCAACGCCGGCCTACTCAGCGTGTACTCGGCCACGGTCACCCAGACGCTGCCCGTCGGCTTGTTCTACGTCCCCGGCAGCACGCAAATCAGCACCGACACGCTGAGCTGGCAGCCCGGCCCCGACCCGACGATCGGCGGCCAGAACTTGAGCTGGGGGCCGACGAGCACGGCACCCCTGGGCGCCTGGCTGGCGCGCCTGCGCCCGAAAGACACGGTGTACCTGCGCTACGATGTCCGCGCCAGTTGTGGCTTCGCGGGAGGCGCGCTGGGCATCCAGACCGGCTACCGCGACGTGTGCGGCGCGCCATACACCACGGCCAGCTCGTCGTATGTGCTTGGGGTAAAGCGGGCTGACCTCTCGCTGGCCAAGATCGGCCAAAACCTGAGCCGCACCTCGCCCTCGAACGTGTATCTGTATGCCGAGCCGGGCGAAGTAGTGGTGTTCACCATCACGGTCGCCAACGCGGCAAGCGCCGCGCCGGCTCAACTGCTGGTCATTACCGACGCGCTGTCTGCTAACTTGGTGTTCCAATCGGCCACGCCGGGCTATAGCGGCCCTGCGCCCGGGCCGCTGGGCGGCACAATCACCTGGTCGCTGCCGCTGCTCAACCCCGGCAACACGGCTGTGTTCACCGTGACGGCCGTGGTGAGCCAGCCCGACGGCTGCGCGATCACCGACACGTTCAACGTGGCCTCGCTGAGCTGGGGCTGTCCGGACGGCTGCCGGTTGACTTTGCCGGCGCAGCAGGTGCGCGTGCGCACACGGCCGGTGTACGACGAGCCGGGAATCCAGGCGGAGATCGCCCCTGCCGCGCTGAACGTGTGCGGCGGCGCGATCACGGTGACGCTCTATAACGATGGACCACCGGCCTATAACGTTGTGCTTACCAATACGCTGCCCAGCGGCTACGTCTTCAGCAGCACCCTGTCGGCCAGCGCGCCGCCCTCCGGCGTGGTTGACCTGGGCAGCAGCGTGGTTTACACCTGGGCGGCGCTGCCCAGCGGCGCGACCACGATCACGCTGCAAGTGCGCAACGCCAACACGAGCGGCGCTTGTGCGGTCGCCGGCGGGCCGTTCACCGCTACGTTGAGCTACGATGACGACGCGCCGGACTGCCCGGCTAGCGGCCCCTACAGCGCGACGACGACGCTCAACATCAGCGCGCAAGCGCCGAACCTGGTTGTGGCCAAGCGCCCCACGACTCAACTGGCCGCAGCCGGCCAAACCGTGACCTGGACGGTTTACCTGACCAACACCGGCCCTGGCGTCGCCTACGACGTGGTGCTGACCGACGTGGCCGGCAGCGCCTTCGTCAGCCTCACCGGCACCAACGGCGCAAACGTCTCCGGCAACACCCTCACCTGGACGATTGGCGCGCTGGCTCCCAACGCCGTCTTCACCGCGCTGGTGAGCGCGGTAGTCACCAGCACCGGCGTGAACCGCAATGTGGTGACGGCGACGGCGCGCTGCGAGGCCGGATGCACCACGTCTAGCAGCACGGGCGCTGCCTTTGTTTCGCTGGGCGACGTGTTCGACAAGGGGCCGGACGCGCAGACCGGCACTATTGGCAGCCTAGTGGTGTTTACCTTCACCGGCTTCACCAGCGACGCGGATAACTTCTTCGAGCAGGTGCGGCTCACCGATACGTTGCCGGCGGGCCTGGGCTACATCGGCGCTCGGTTGGCCTACACGGTGGACTTGGACGGCGGGCAGGGCGGGCCAACAGCCACCTTCGACGTCGCGCCCACCAGCGCGCCGGCGCTTTACGCTAGCGGTCCAATCGTATGGAGCTTAGGCACGCTCACCGGCTCGGTGCAGATTCAAGGCGTGGTGACGGCAGTGATCCAGAACGCCGCGCAGGCCTTCGACGGCGCGTCGCTCACCAACACGCTCACGTTATCGTTCGTGGATGACGGTCAGACGTCCGTGCTCAGCGACACGGCGCGCGTGGACGTGCTGGAGCCGCTGTTGCACCTGGGCAAAACCTACCTCACGCCATACGGCTGCGGCGGCACGCTAATGGCCGATGACTTTAACCGCGCCTCGTCCTCGCCGCCTTCAGGTTGGACGGCGGCGGCCGGCGCGTGGAACAACCTGAACGGCGTCGCGCAGTGGACGGGTGGCGCTGTGAACAACGCCGTGCTGGTGCGCAGCGGCCTGACCGCCGACGAGTTCAGTTTCAGCGGGATGTCGCTTGCCACCGACGCGACCTCCAGCCGTGGCCTGGTGTTCCGCTACACGTCGGGCAACTACTATCTGCTGCGCCTGCGCCAATCCGACGGCGGCACACAGCTAGAGCTTCAGGAGTTCGCCGGCGGGTTCGCCACGCTGAGCACTGCTGCCTTTACGCCGCAGACCAACCGCTGGTATCACTTGGAAGCGCAAGTGGAGAACGTTCCCAACGGCGCGCGCATCCGCGCCTATGTGGATGGCCAGCTCTACTTCGACATCGTTGACACCACGCCGCGCCCGCCTGGCTCGGTGGGGTTCTTCGCCAACAATTGCGCTGCAAACGCCTGTCGCTTCGATGATGCGCTCGTCACTCGGCTCAACCGCGCGGGATGCTTCGTCGGCGCAGGCGACCCGGTGACCTACACGCTGACCATCTCGAACCAGTCCCGCTGGCCGGGCTATGACCTGCTCATCACCGACGTCGTCCCCGGCGGCCTGAGCCTGGTGACTTATACGCTTAGCACGAACGACCCCAGCGCGCCGGCCGTGCTGGCCGGGCCGTCCATCGGCGCGAGCGGCGTGTTGACGTGGCTGGTGAGCCACCTCACGCCGACCGTGCCGTTCACCAGCCTCCAGCACACCGCGCTGACGCTGACCGTGGTTTTGCAGGTGGCGCCCTGGATCACGGCGAACACAGTGCTCTCCAATCATGCCTTCCTGCGCTACGATGCTTGGCTGAGCGACACACAGCCGATCAGCACTATCGCGCGCGGCTACAGCGGCGGCTCGCACGCTGCGGCGGTGCAAACGGCGGACGGCAGCATCGCGAAGTCGGTGCAGTTTGCGCCGCCGCCAACGGCGACGCTGGGCACGCTGGTGACCTACACCCTGATCGTGCCGGCGACGCCGATCACCGCCACGCTTTACAACGTAGTGGTGACGGACGCAGTGGACAGCCGAATGTCCATCGAGGCCGTCGCTTGGTCGGGCGGCGTCAACGGCGCGGCAAGTTGGAGTGGCCAGCAGGTCACCGCCACGTTCGACGCGATCCTGTCCGCGACCCAGGCGCTGATCACCGTCACTGCCCGCATCTCCCACGAGTTCCCCAGCCCGGCGGCCGACGCCAACGCCGGCGACGTGCTCACCAACGCCGCGCGCATGAGCCACAGCGCCGCGCCGATCACCACCAGCAACGTGGTGAGCACAGTGGTCGGCGAGCCGAACGTGCTGGTGGCGAAGTCGGTCGAGAGCAGCGCCGGCCTGACGACAGGGCTGGATGGCCTGGCCTACCTGACCTACACGATCCGGCTGACCAACACGGGCAGCGCCCCGGCCTACTCGGTGTATGTCACCGACGCGCTGCCGGCGGGGATCAGCGTGACGGCGATGTTCGGCGGCGATAGCCAAAGCCCGCCGGCGGCCGGCCCGGGCTTCATCACCTGGTATGTGAGCAGCATCAGCAACGCAGCGCCGGCCAACGTCGCGGTGCTCACCTACACGGCGCGCATCTCGCAGGCGTTGCTGGGGCGGCTGCTCACCAACACGGTGGGCGTGCTATATCACTCGCTGACCGACACCACTCCGGGCGTGCGGCCGTACACCGACACGGCAGCCGCTGTAGTGCAGACCGGCGCGCCATCCATGACCAAGCTGCGCGAGCCGTTTGAGCTGCGCGTGGGCGACTTGGTCACCTATCAGGTTGTCTTCACCATCCCGGCAGGCGCGGCCTGGGGCGGCTCGTCTGGGGATGTGCTGCTGGATGCGTTGCCGCCGGGCGTGTGGTATATCACCGACACGGAAACGCTGGCGCACACGCCAAGCGCGGTCAACGTGACCATCACCCAGCGCATCAGCAACACCACCGAGCAGCCCGGCCAGCAGGTGATCCGCTGGTTCTTCGCGCCGATCACCAGCACACAGGATGCGCCGACGGTGGTGACGCTGACCTTCCGCGCGCAGGCCGTTGGCCTGCGGATTGACACGCCGGCGCCGGTGTGGATTACGCAGACGAGCGAGTTCTGGCCGACGAACTACGCGCAGCTTGAGTATCCGTGGCCGAACTACATCAGCGCGACGGCCACCAGCCGCCTGATTCAGCCGCGCTTGACGATTGACAAGGACAGCGCGCCGCCGCCCGGCGCGTTCGTCGGCGCGGGCGACCTCATCACTTACATCCTGACGATCACCAACGACGGCTACGGCCCGGCCTATGATGTAGTGATCAGCGATGTGCTGCCCGCCGGCCTTGCGCTGGTGACGGCTGCGTTGGCGACAAGCGCGCCGCCGACGGCGACCTTCCTGGCGCAACCGCCGGTCAGCGCGACGGGCACGCTCACTTGGCTGCTCAGCGCCCTGTGGGGGACGGCCTGGAACGGCAACCAACCCGGCGTGGCCGTCATCACGGTGGTGGCCCAGGTCACCGAGACCATCGGCGCGAACCTGACGCTGACCAACAGCGCAGCCATACCGAACTACGACTCGCAGCCGGGCGATGGCCCCGGCCCATACGCGCCCGACGAGCGCGACTACACCGATGGCGGCGACAGCGTGTCGCATCGCACGACCGATGCCGCCCTGCTCAAGAGCGTCGTCCCGCCGACCGTGACGCTGGGCACGCTGGTGACCTACACCCTGATCGTGCCGGCGACGCCGATCAGCGCGACGCTCAACGCCGTGACCGTGACCGACCAGCTTGACGCCCGGCTGCAACTGCACGCGGTGAGCGCGCCGGGCGGCAGCGTGGTGATCGTGGGCAATGCGTTTACCGTCACCTATGCCAGCATCCCGGCCAATGCGCAGCAGCTGATCACGGTGACGGCGGTGGTGTCCTCGCCGCTGGGCGCGAACGCCGGCGATGTGCTCACCAACGTGGCGACGCTGCGCCATCAGGACGGCGGCCCGGTGCCTTCCAACCAAGCTACGCTGACCGTTACAGAACCGTCGCTGACGCTCGTCAAATCCAGCGAGCCGCCGACCAGCAGCACTGTGGGCGCCGGCCAGACCGTGACTTATACCGTGCGCATCACAAATGCGGCTGGCGCGTTCGTGTCAGCGGCCTACGACCTGGTCTTCAGCGACACGTTGCCGCTGCACATGCGGGATGCTGTGCCTGTGCTGGCAAGCATATCGCTGAACAGTACGCCGGTCAGCGGATCGGAATACACCTCTACCTACGATGCGCTCAGCGGCGCGCTTATCATCACTTTGACGACGCCGGTGAACGTGCCACCGGGCGGGGAGCTGGTCATCACCTACACGGCGACCGTGGACGCCGATGCGCCGGCCGGCCTCGACCAGATCAACGCGGCATCAGTCACGTGGTCGAGTTTGCCCGGCGCAACGCCTGGCGACCGCAACTACGGGCCGATTACAGATAGCACAAATGTGCACCTCGGCTTCCCGGCGCTTGAGTTGCGCAAGGTGTTCACGCCCACGGCCGTCGAGGCGGGTGGTTTGCTGACCTACACGTTGGCGGTCACCAATGCGGGCGTGGTTTCGGCGACCGGCGTGGTCATCACCGACGCGCTGCCGGCCAATACCAGCTTCGTGAGCTGCGCGCCTGCGCCGTGTGGCGAGTCCGGCGGCGTGGTGAGCTGGACGGTTGGCATAGTGGATGTCGGCCAGTCTCGCGTGGTGACGTTGCTCGTGCAGGTCGCCAGCCCGCTGCCGAACGGCTCGTTGATCGTCAACACCGGCTACATCACCAGCGCGGAAGGCATCACCGATACCGACACGGTGACGACGGTCGTTGGCAGCCTGCCGATCCTCAATCTCACCAAGAGCAGTCAGGACGGCAATGGCCCGCCCCTGCGACCAGGCGACACGCTCACGTATACCCTGGTCGTGCTCAACACCGGCAACGCTACGGCGAACAACGTGGTCGTCAGCGACACCGTGCCGGCCTTCACCACATACGTGCCTGGCTCGATTGCCGGCGGCGATGCGCGCAGCGACGCGGCCTTGCCGTTGCTCACATGGACGATCAACGCCCTGCCGCCCGGCGTGCCGGTCACGCTGACCTTCGCCGTGACGGTGGCGACGCCGCTCACCAACGGCCTGGCCATCGCCAACACCGCTGCGCTGACCAGCACCGAGACGCCGACGCCAACGTCCGCCACGGTGACCGATACCGTCACTGCCTCGCTCACGCTGCAACTGGACAAGCAGGCGCAGCCTGATCCAGTGGGCGCCGGCGCGCTGTTGACTTTCACGCTGCGCTACACGGTCAGCGGTGACGCGCCCGCCCTGGGTGTGGTGGTGAGCGACGCCACGCCGGCGAACACGGTGTTCTTCGCTGCCATCCCACCGGCGACGAGCGACCCCGGCGCAGGCAACGCCGGCGCGGTGATCTGGAGCCTCGGCGATGTGCTGGCGCCGGCCGGCGGCATCACGCAGGCGAGCGGTGTGCTCACGATGGTGGTGCAGGTGGCCAGCCCGCTGGTCAGCGGCACGCAGATCGTGAACACGGCGTTGATCGCGGAGAGCAGCGGCATCACCTCGACCGACACCGCGACGACGAGCGTGGTCAGCAGCCATACGCTGTCGGTGAGCAAGGAGGCCACGCCGACCATTGCCACCGCTGGTGCGCTGCTCACCTACACGCTGCGATACACCGTGAGCGGCAATCAGCCGGCGCCAGCTGTCCTGATCACCGATACCTTGCCGCCTAGCGTCACCTTCCAGAGCTGCACGCCAAGCTGCGGCGTGAGCGGCGGCGTGATCACCTGGGCGCTCGGCACGCTGAACCCGCCGACTAGTGGTGTGCTCACCGTCGTCGTCTCGGTCAACAGCGCTGTGACTGCTCCGGCCATCCTGACCAACGTGGTGGGCATCGGCGATGGCAGCGGGCTGACCGACACCGACACAGTGGAGACGCCGGTCGAGACGCGCGCGGAGATCGCGCTGACCAAGGCAGCTACGCCGAGCGTCGCCACAGCCGGCGGCCTGCTCACCTACACCCTGCTCGTGACGAACAGCGGTCCCAGCGATGCGCAGAACGTCGTCGTCACCGACACGCTGCCGATGGGCGTCTCCCTGGTCAGCACGGCGCCGCCTGCCGTAGCGGCCGGTCAATTGCTGACCTGGACGCTGGGCGCCTTGCCTGCGGGGCAATCCATTGTGCTGACCGCAGTGGCGCAAGTGAGCGCGGCGCTGCCGACCAGCAGCTTCATCACTAACACGGCTGTGGTGACCACCACGACGCCGGGCGACGATCCGAGCAACAACACGGACGACGTCACGACGCCGGTGAACAGCCAAGCCGAGATCGCTTTGACCAAACACAGCGCGGTCTCGATCACCGTGCCCGGCGCTGCCGTCACGTTCACGCTGGTGGTGACTAACTACGGTCCAAGCTTGGCGCAAAACGCAATCGTCACCGACACGCTGGACGTCGGCCTGGTGTATTCGACGGCAGTACCGACGCCGAGCAGCGTGAGCGGCAATACTCTGGTTTGGTCGTTGGGCAACCTTGGCGCAGGCCAGAGCATCGTCATCACCGTGGTGGTGCGCATCTCGCCGACGGTGGGCTACGGCCAGCCGCTGACCAACACGGCGCAGGTGACCACCGACACGCCCGGCGACAACCCAAGCAACAACGCCAGCCAGCGGCCGGTGCTGTCGGTGCAGCCGTCGCTGGCCATCAAGAAGACGCTCGTTGGCCAAGACACCGATCCCATCGCGCCGAATCACGTCACCTTCACCATTCGGGTGACCAACACCGGCCCCAGCGCCATCACGCCGCTGCGGCTGCGCGACCAGTTCGACGGCGCCAAGCTGGCCTACGCATCGGCCACGCCTGCGCCGCAAATCTCGGCGACAGGGACGCTCACCTGGAGCGACCTGACCGGCTCGGCGCCGCATGGCTACGGCGCGCCGCTCCTGCCCGGCCAGAGCTTCGTCATCACCGTCACCTTCCGCGTGATCAGCGACATCACCACCACGGTGAACTACGCCTCGGTGCAAGCGGGCACGCAGGACGAATACGGCAACCCCACCACGATGCCGGACGACAGCGCCGAGGTGAACAACGTGCCCACGGCTGTGACGCTGCGGGTGTTCTACGTGGCGGCGGTCAACGGCCGGCAGGTGACCCTCGCCTGGGAGACCGAGACTGAACAGGACAACTTCGCCTTCAGGCTCTATCGCGCGCCGAGCAACGACTTTGCGCAGGCGGAGTTCATCGGCCAGGTAGCCGCAGCGATGGGCGGAACCGGCGGCGCCAGCTACACCTTTGAGGACACTGCGCCCGCCGACGGCGTGTGGTGGTACTGGTTGGCCGACGTGGACACGGCAGGAAAGGAGACGCGGCATCCCGCGCCGGTGTACGCGCCCGTTGGCCTGTCGCCGCGCCTGTGGCTGCCGATCGTGATAGCGTCGCCGCGGATGGAGTGAGCGAGCTGCAAGGCGCAAGGAAGTGTCGGCGATGGGGGCGCGCCTGAGAAGCATCCTGGCCGTAGCGCTGGCGGCAATGGCTTGTCGGGTCCCGGCGCATGCTGCGATCGCGCCTGGACTTCAGACGACGGTTGAGCCTGGGGCGTTGCATCTGCGCGCCGAGCTGACGCCGGAGGCGCTGCCGGCGCTGCCGCTGCGTTGGCCGCTTGGCGAGGGAGAGGCATTGCCCTTCGCCGCCTGGCTCATCGCCCTGCCGGAGGAAGCAGCGGGCTTGCCGCAACTCAGCGTGCGCGACCTGCGCACCGAGCGCATCCCGACGCTCACCTTGCCTGCCACTGTCGGCAACGCCATCTCGCAAGCGTTGCCAACGGGCTGGCCGGTGCACGTGGAACGGGTGGGGGTGGTGCGCGGCGTCTCGCTGGCGCGCGTGCAGTTCTTCCCCGCCCGTCCGCTGCCAGAAGGCTGGGAGGTGGTGCGCGCCCTGAGCGCCACGGTGCGTTGGCCGGTTCCGCGAGGGGAGCTGGCCCCCTTGGGTAGCAAGGAGGAAGGCCTGTTGCGCAGCATCCGCGCGCAAGTGGTGAACCCGTCTGAAGTGGCGCCCCGGCGCGCCTCGATCGCGCCGGCGGCGCGCCAGGCTTATGTCACACCGCTCGCCTTGGTGGACGTGTCACAACCTGGGCTGGTGGCGATCACGCGCGCGGCGCTGGCGCAGGCCGGCGTGGGCGTCGGCTCGCCGCACCGCCTGCGGCTGCGCCAGGGCGCAATCGAAGTGCCCATGCTCTGGGAGGGCGACGCCGACGACGCCTTCGAGGATGATGAGCGCTTGCTGTTCTACGCAGCGCCGCGCTTCAGCCGCTACGCCGACCATGACACGTGGGCGCTGGAAGTGGCCGATGCGCCGGTGGCGCGCATGGCCTCGCGCGACGTTGCGCCTGGCGGGCAGCCGTCTGGTGCGCTATACGCAACGCTGCGCTTTGAGCAGAACGCCCTCTACACACCCGATTGCGGCTGCCGCCCGCCAGCGCACCGCGACGGCGACCGCTGGGCCTGGGTGAACCTTCAGCGCGGGCAGACCTGGAGCTACGCCTTCACCCTGCCGCTGACTGGCACGCAGCCGGTCACGATCACCGCTTGGCTGATCGGCTACACCGACCCACCACAAAACCCCGACCATCGCGCCCAGCTTTGGCTGAACGGCGCACTGGCGGGCGAGGTCGCCTGGGATGGCCGCCAGGCGATCACGATGACGGCTCTGGCCTACGCCGGCCCCAACAACACGCTCAGCGTGACGCTGCCCGGCCTGAGCGGCGTCAGCGTAGAAGGGATGTGGCTCGATGCCTTCGCCGTGACGTTGCCGACGGTGGGACAAGCGGGCCTAGCTCCGCCTTGGCGGGGCGAGACAGCCGCGCATCGCTACCGGCTGCGCTTCCTCCCGCTATATGTGCTGGACGTGACCACGCCTACGCATCCCACGCGGCTTACCGGCTGGCACTCTGACGGCAGCGGCATCACCTTCGCCGACACAGCAGCGCCGCTCCCGCGCGACTACGCGACGTTCACCGATGCGGCGGCGCCGCTGCGCGTGCGCGCGCCTGCGGCGCTCAATGCGGCGAGCGGCGATTTTCACATCATCGCCCCTGATGCGCTGTTGCCCGTCCTGGCTCCCCTAGCGTCGCGGCGGCAGGCGCAGGGCCTGACGGTGGTGACGCAGACGATTCAAGCTGTCTACGACCACTACGGTGATGGTCGCGCCGACCCGCTGGCCATCCGCGCCTACTTCGCGGCTCACTACCGCGAGGCGACGCCGCCGGCCTACGCGCTCCTGGTGGGCGATGGCACGCTAGACCCCAAGCGCTACCGCGCCGCCTCGCCGCCGACGCTCATCCCGCCATTTCTGGCCGAGGTGGAGCCGCGCCTCGGCGAGACAGCGGCAGATAACCGCTTCGTCGCGGTGGATGGCGACGATGCGCTGCCGGACATCGCGCTCGGGCGCTGGCCGGTGAACACGCTCACCGAGACGCAGGCCCTGGTGCGCAAGACGCTGGCCTACGAGGATGCCCTGCTCACCGCTGCCGACCGATTGGCATTGGTCGTCGCCGACGATGCCGACGCTGGGGGCAACTTCCCCGCCAAAGCCAGCGCGCTCGCGCAGGCCGTGCCGGCGCCATACGTTGGCCTGACTGCTGCGATGGTCAGCAGCGCCGCGCTCACCGATACGCGCCATGTGCTGTTGGGTCGCTGGCCGCAGGCGCGGCTGCTGGCTTACTTCGGACATGCCTCGCCGCGTCAATGGGCGGTTGAGCGCCTCCTGCATCGTGATGATGCGCCAGCTTTGCCGCCGCGCGACACGCTGCCGGTGGTCGTCGGCCTGACGTGCTACACATCGCGCTTCCATGAGTTGCAAGACACGCTGGATGAGACGTTAGTGCGCGTTGACGGGCGCGGCGCTGTGGCGACCTGGGGCGCGACCGGCCTCACGCTCAGCGCCGGACACGATGCGCTGGGCGACGGTTTTGCCGCAAGCTGGCTAGGCGGCGCGCGCCTCGGCGACGCGGCGCTGGCCGGCAAGCTCAGCCTCGCCGCCGGCGGCAGCTACCTAGATATGCTGGATACCTATACGCTGCTAGGTGATCCCACGCTGCGGATCAACCAACGCTGGGCGACCCACACGAACTATCTACCAGTAATGAAACGCGTCGCCCCTTAGTCGTCGTTAGATGCTCTTCATGAGGAGCAGGAAGGCATGAACATCAAGAAACTCACTTCCGCTTTGTCGCTTGGTGTCCTGGTTGTCATTGCTGCGGCGGTGCTGCTTGCCGCGCAGCCTGTGGCGCCTGCACCGCAAGCGCCGGCAGGCTTTACGGAGACGCCCACGCCGACTGACACACCAACGCCCACTCTCACGCCCACGCCGACTGACACGCCGACGCCGACCAGCACGCCGACGCCCCTTGCGCCGACTGATGTGCCGCCACCGCCGGAGCCGCCGGCCAGCACGCCGCTGCCCGTGCTAAGCGACCCTTACGTCATCAAGCAGGTGAACCTGGAACAAGCGCAGGTCGGCGACATCGTAGTGTTCGTCATAGACATCATCAACCCCAACCCGGTTGTGATAAACAATGTCGAGGTGGGTGATGCGCTTTCGCCGTTGGTGGATTACCTGAGCGCGAGCGTGCCGCGCGGCGCATTCAGCTACGACCCTGCTGGGCGTGTGTGGCGCTTGCAGCTCGGCGACATGGCGCCGAACGAGCGCGTGACCATCTCGATTACGGCGCGGGTCAACGAACGCGCGCAGCCGCCCAACGCGCTGCTCAACACGGCCGTGCTGACCAGCAGCCGCGGGGTCACGCAATCGAACACCACGCAAACGCTGATCGTGCCTAACCTGCTGCCCGAAACGGGTCGCCGATGACCGGTCTGAGTCGAAGGCAGTTTCTCGGCGGCCTAGCGCTTGCCTTGTGGCATCCGCACGAGTCAAGTCGGCCCAATGCGCCGGCCAGGCTGAGCATTCCTGCGCTGGGTTGCTTTGACGCGCCGGTGGTGCCGCTGCCGATTGTCAACGGGGCGTGGGACGAGAGCCGGCTTGGCGCGCGCGAAGTGGGGCTGCTGCAGACTACTGGGCGCTGGCCGGGCGACGCGTGGGCGATGGTGCTGGCCGCCCACGTCACGCTGGAGGGCGGCGCGCGCGGCCCGTTCTACGGCTTGGCGGCGTTGCCCGTCGGCGCGCGCGTGGTGTTGCAGGCGCGCAGTGGTCAAATGTGGCGCTATCGCACGGTAAGGCGCCGCCTGTTGCAGCCGAGCGAGGTCAAAGCCATTTATCGGCGCGATGGTCGTCGCCTCTTCTTGCTCACCTGCGCCACCTGGAGCCAGCGCAGGCAAGCGTATGTGCATCGCCTACTTATAGAGGCAGTGATGGACTCGGCTGGCCTTGTGCTTTGAGTGAAATCTCGGCGAAATCTAACTGTTTTCATAGGCTGCAAGGGGGCCGAAGTGCGTTCTTCTCTCAAGAAGAGGTATGCAATGAACGCGATTCAGTCTCTCCTTGAAATTATCGGAGAAGAACAACGGAAACTGCCCAACGGGCATCGGCTGGCAAATAAATACGCAGCAAGTTGGCTCAAAGTAAAGTTCGAGGTGAGAGAAAAGCTAGACTTGCCGAACAGTCATCACTGGCATCGCGCAGCGCTTAAAAAGAGGTGCTGATATAGTGCATTGACGGTTCACCCATCTTGCGATGCGCTTCGTCGCAGCAGGTCGCTCATCTCTCGCAAATACTCCCACGAGTAAATGCCAAACCGGCAACCGCCCTTCCACATGATGTTGATGGCGTAGCTGCCAACCGGGTTGATCGCCTCCAACTCGTGCGAGCGAGGGCGGATGATCTTAAGCGGGTCGGGGTTGTTGCGTTCCTCGTTACAAGCGGCGCAGGGGCACAGATCGCTCAGCAGTGCGAAGGGCAGCTCGGATATCTCCCCGTCGTCCCAGGTGATCGTGAGGATGGCCTTCGTCTTGTCGGCGGTAATCTCGGTCGGTCGCATACGCAGCGCGGATTCTACGCGACTCCGGATTTCGGCGCAGCAACTTCGCTAAGCGCCTTGTGCCGGCAACTCTGTCAACATGCTGACGGCGCAGCGTGTGTCTCCGGCGCACGCTGCGCCGTCTACTGTTGTTCTCCTCGACTGCTGCCTTGCGCCGTGTTTCACTGCCGCCATGCGATTCGACCTGCTGATCAAAAGCGGTTTGCTCGTTGATCCCGCCCAGAACCTCCATGCGCCCTACGACGTCGCAATTAAGCGCAATCGCGTCGCGGCGGTAGATCGCGACATTCCGCCGGAGAGCGCTGCGTGGGTCATTGATGCGGCCGGCCAGATCGTCATGCCGGGCTTGGTGGACCTGCACACGCATGTGTACTACGGCGTGACCTTTTGGGGCATTCAGGCCGATCCGGTGGCAGCGCGCAGCGGTGTAACGACGTGGCTGGATGTCGGCTCTGCCGGTGCGTTCAACCTAATCGGCTTGCGCGACTATGTAGCCCGTCCATCCCGCGCGCGCATCTATGCCTTGCTCAATATCTCTTCCATCGGCCTGACGGCAATGACATATGAGCTGGCCAACTTGAATTACTGCGATGTGGAACTGTGCTGCAGGCTGATTGATGCGCATCGCGACTTCGTGCTGGGCGTGAAGGCACGCGTTGACACCAACACCGTCGGTGCAAACGGACTCGAGCCGCACGCTGACCATCGTGCACGGTCAGCCGATGGCGCGCGCACCCGACGGACCAACGGCGCCGTGGGTCGCGCCAACCGAAGACCGAAGAGCGCTCGTTGCGCGCGGACATACGCCGACGGCGATGGCGCGAGGCTGCTGCGCTTGACGCGCAGCGCATGGACTCAAACGACCGGCTGCGCAGTTAGCCCGAGACATACGCCTGAATCAACTTGTCCAGCACTCGGTTGTGCGCTTCGTCAACGGTGCGCCGAGCCGGGTCGGCCATGAACCAGGCGATGCTGCGTCGCACCCCTGTGGCTCACGACACGTTGCAGACGAAATCCGGCACAAAGCGCTTGATCTTGCTGTTGTCGAGCACCACGCTGTGCGCTTTGTCGCCCAGCAGTGTGCCCTCGAACTCCGGCCGTCGCGCCACGATCCAGTCCGAGGCGATGTGCACGACGCGCGTGCTGGGCGGCCTGCGCGTGTATCCGGAGCGCATGCGCGCTAACGTGGATGCGCTGCAAGGGCTGATGATGTCCGAGGCCGTCATGTTTGCGCTCGGTCAAGCCGTGGGCCGGCAGACGGCGCACGATGTCGTCTATGCCTGCGCGATGCGGGCTGTTGAGACGAAGCGTCCCTTTCGTGAGGTGTTAGCCGAAGACCCCCTCGTGCGCGCGCATCTATCGGATGATGATCTGGACCGTCTGCTCGATCCGACCCGCTACATCGGCCTGGCGCGCGAGATGGTGGATCAGGTGTGTCGCGCTGCCGCTGAGTGACGGCCCTACGCGCCGCGAATCACCTTGCGCACCTCGCGCACCACTGCCTCGGTCGGCGCGTTCATCCCATAGGCGAAGCGCCATCGCCCTTGCGCGTCAATGACGAAGGTATCGGCGGTGTGATCCACGGTGTAGGTCATGGAACTGCCGACGCGGTTGGAGCGAAAGTGCGCGCCGTATTCCAGCGCGATCAGCCGCACTTGGCTCTCCGGTCCGGTCAAGCCGATGAAGTCCGGGTCAAAGATGCGCACGTAGCGCCGCAGGGCTTCCGGCGTGTCGCGCGTCCCATCCACGCTGACGAACACAAATGCGACTTGCTCCGCATCTTTGCCGAGCGCGGCTTTCACCTTGCGCATCTCGCTCAGCGCGAGGGGGCAAATGTCCGGGCAGTGGGTATAGCCGAAGAACAGCATCACCGTCTTGCCGCGCAGGTCGCTCAGTCGGGTGATGCCGCCGTCGCCGTTCGTCAGGGCGAAGTCCGGCATCGGTCGCGGCGGGGTCAGATAGGCGATCGCCTGGGGCGTCTGGACGGCTGCGCGGTTGGCGGCGCCGAAGAGGTAGCCGCTGCCGGCGGCGGCCAGCGTGCCGAGCACAACTACGCTTGCTACAGCGGCGCGCAGGCGGCTGGCCGGTCGCAGGAGCAGCGCGCTCGCCGTGACGGCGCTCGCCGTGCCTGCAATCAGGATGAGCGGCGGGATCATCGCATCGGCCAACGGCTGGCCACAGATGAACGCCCAAAACGCCGCCGGCGCTTCGGCCAGCAACCGCACGTCTTGCAAATAGGCAGCGCCGAGGAAGGACATCACGGCGCCGAACCCGATGAGCACCGAGGCCATGGTCAGCGTCCCAATCGAAGATGGGGGACGGTGGTCGGTCGGGCGAGGAATGCTGCGAATCGTGGTCATACTTTAGATTCACTCCACGAAGCCCGCGCTCGGTTGCTTGTCAGAAGCCGAGGCCCTGCTTCGGCCTCGGCTTCTGATCATTCGTGGCCATGCTATGGCATCGGCGCGTTGCTGGTCGGCATGAAGCGGAGGATGTTCCAGCCTTCCTGGAAGTCCAGCACTTCGGCCATCACCGGGCCGTAGGAGATCAGCAACAGGATGCCCAGGATGCCCAGCCAGAGGCCCCAGCGCTCAAACCACAGCGGCGAGGTGCGGTCGCCGCTGACCGTCTCGATGGGCACTTCGCCTTCGGGCATCGGCTGACGCGAGAAGAACAACGTGCCGATGATGTTGGCATACAACAGGATCGAGCTGATCAGCAGGATGATGCCGGAGACGGCGGTCACGTCCAGCCAGAACGCGCCGGCCGGCGTCAAATACGGCGCCTGGCTGGTGAGCGCGCGACGCGGGACGCCCTGCAGGCCGGCTTCGCCCATCGCCAGGCCGAACAGCGTCATCCCGATCAGCCAGGTGAACACCTGGGCGAGCGCGATCTTCTTGCTGAACAACGCGCGGCCGCGAATGGCCGGCAACAGCCAGTAGAGGATGCCGATATAGGTCATCGTCACCGCGCCGCCCAGCGTCTGGTGAAAGTGAGCCGGCACCCATGAAGTGTTGTGGATCGTCGCGTTGAGCTGAGCCGAGGCGTTGATCAGGCCGCTGAACCCGCCGGCGACGAACAGCACCATGCCCGTCAGTTGTGCCGCGACGACCGGATCATTCCACTTTTGTTTGAACGGCCAATCGAACAGCGTCTTCGCCCCGCGATTGCGCGCGGCGTTCTCCAGCGCTGCGCCGACGTTGAACGCGGTCATGAAGCTGGGGACGCTCACGATGAGCGTGAGGAGCGTCTGCACGCCCTTTGACGACGCGCTGATGCCCGGGTCGCTGAATTGGTGATGCACGCCGACGGGCACGGAGAACAACACGAACATGATGAATGCCACGCGCGCCAGCGGTTCGCTGAACAGCTTGCCGCCGGCCTGGCGCGGCAGCATGGTGTACCACGAGACATACGCGGGGAGCAGCCAGAAATACACCAGCGGATGGCCGAAGAACCAGAACAGCGTGCGCGCCAACTGCGGGTCGGTCACTTTCAAGAGGCCCAGCGAAGCCGGCAGCAGCATGAACACGATCTCGATGGCCACGCCGACCGTCGCCACGCACCACACGATGAAGTTCACGATGATGGCGAACACAGCCAACGGCACGCGCTCGTTGGGATGTTCGCGCTTCCAGTCGCGATAGGTCAAGAAGACGTTCGCCGACGCCAGCCACGACCCCAGCGCCAGCAACACCAGCCCGATGTAGAACAGGGCCGGCGCGATCATCGGCGGATAGAAAGTGTAGAGCACCGCCGACTGCTGCGGCCCGGTGAGCAGGACGAACAGCATCATCAACAGGCCGGCCGCCATTGAAGCGAAGGCCGCCCAACCCATCGGCGTGGACTTGATCGGGCGCTGCAGTGAGCGCTCCGTGACGAAGTAGCTGAAGCCGATGATGAAGAACGTGGTGAAGAACAGCGCGTTCATCACCCCGTGCGCCGTCACGGCCTGATAGTAGAACGTGAAGACTGGAATTGTCGGGAAATATTGCACGAACGTCGGCGATCGATGGAACGTCTGGAACGGCCCCATGAAGATGCCGAACATCAGCGCGGTGAGCGCCGCAATGATGTGCGCGCCGATCATCACCTGTTCGCGCTTCGCCAGCTTCAGCGTAGTCGGCGTCGCCGGCGCTTCAAATGTCTGGGGGAGGGTAACGCTTGCCATAAAAGCCTCACTCGTCAATCACTCGACGATAATGACGCCGTACATCACCTGATGACCGGCGCCGCAGTAGTGGTTGCAGATAATGTGATATGTGCCCGGCCGGTTGAAGTTGGCGCTGGCGCGCGCCACTTGGCCGGGAACTAGCTCCAGGTTCAAGGTGTGCTTCTCGATCTGAAAGCCGTGCATCACATCCTTGCTGGTGACGTAGAAGGTGACCTGCGAGCCGCGCGGGAAGCGCAGCACGGCGGGGTTGCCGGCTTCCGGTCCGGCATCGAACGCCCACGACTTGGCGACGATGACCGCCTCGTAGCGGTTGTCGGCGATCTTGCGCACGCCCGGCTTGGCGAAGATGGTCTGGTCTAGCCGCTGTGGATCTATCCGTTCCACAGGTGCCGGTAGGCGAATGCCAAACACGGTGACGGCCACGATGGTCGCAGCCACAAACGCGCCCAACGTGATCCCCACGGCGATCAGCCAATAGCGCTCAAGTTTGTTGATCTCCATGACAGAGGCTCCTTGATGGGACGGATCAGCTGCCCGCCCCACGCTCGATCACGGTGAGGAACCACAGATACGCCCAGTACAAGCCGTATCCGAGCAGCATGAGAAAGACGAAGAGGACGATGCCTCGCGGTTGGAAGCCGGAGTGCTCGCCGTCCGGCTCGGGAGGTTGGGGGGGATTCATTAACTTTTCTTCCATAGCATCAACAACCCTCTAAAAGAGTTACACCTGGCACAGTTATCACTACAGCCTAAAGGAAACTGGGCCGGATTGCACCCTGCTATTGGACGGGTCGGCGGGCTGGTCAGTCGGCTAGTCTTCCGTCCCTTGCTCAGCCGCACAGCAGCACAGGCTGAGGTGCGCGAGGCGCAATCGTCGCTGTCCGAGCAAAACCGCGCGCATGTAGGGCGGCCATGATCTGTGGCGCGGCCGGATGCGGCGCGCGCCCGTCGCGCTGGGTGAGCACAGCGACCCGGGAGGCACCCGGCGGGATGCCTTTCAGCCCGCCGGCGGGATGCGTCAGCAGCGCGATGATCAGCGACGGCGTGATAATGCTGCCCGCCGGGGTCTGCGTGAGTTGGGCGAGGCGCTCTGCGCGATGCGCCACGCGCGCGTCAAGGGGCTGGCCGATGGCGTCGAGGTTGGCCAGGACGCATACAACGTCGGCGCAAGCGGGGATCACCGGTTCGCCATCGCCCGGCGCTTTGATGCGCAGATTGCGCGCGCCGTCGGCTTCCACGAGGACTGAAACCGGCATCCCCTGTGTGGCGGCTTTCAGCTCACAGATTGCGTCCGGCGCGAAGCCGATCAGCTTGGTCTGTAGGGTAGGCATACCGGCATCGCCGACGGGCGTCGGGTCAGGCGCGCCCTCGGTCGCTGAAGCCAGGCAGGCCGTGTGCCACGCGGCCGAAGCGCCGAGCGCCGGCGCAAAGTCTGCAATTGGGCCGATGTGGATCAGATCGAACGCCCCTGCCGCCGGCTGCCAGATCTTCGTTGTGGTTGTGAAGATGACGCGCGCGCCGCGCGTCACGAGCGCCTGCGACAGGCGCCAGCACAGCGTGGTCTTGCCGCCCGCGCCGACGACCGCGACGCAGTCGCCGGGGTGGATCGCCAGCGCAGTCAGCAAATCCATCGTGTCTGACTAAGCCTCGCCGGGGAAGGCCTCTTCTTCGCCCGCCGGTTCAAGGTCGGTCGTCGGCAACTTATAGGGCTTGACGATGGCGCGCGCGAAGATGAGAAAGCCGGTGTGGGCGACCATGCGATCCTGGGGGCGCAGCCGGTCGGCCACCGGCTTGTAGCGCCGAGTCAGAATTTCCTCGACGTCAATCAACCCGAAGGCCGAGTCCTCCAAAGCGCGCAACAGGTTCACAACCTGATTGGTGGTCGGCACGAGCGCGCCGAAGAAGCCACCGTCCTTCAACACCTCGCGCGCCTGCGGCACGCAGGCTTCCGGCTCGGGCATGTCTAGGAAGACGGCGTCCACTTTGCCCTCCACTTTGAAGCCTTGTGTGCTGTCGGCATGGATGAACGTGACGTATGGATCAAGTCCGACGCGCTCCATGTTGTGTCGCGCCAGATTGATGAAGTCCTCGCGAATCTCCTGCGAATACACGTGGCCGGTGGGCATGACCGCAGTGGCCAGCGCCAGGGTCAGCCCGCCGCTGCCGCAGCCGCTCTCCAGGACGCGCGCGCCGGGCTTGGCGTTTATGCGCATTAGGATGTAAGCGCTGTCCTTCGGAAAGATCACCTGCGAGCTGCGCTTGATGTGCTTGATGAGATCGGCCGTGCTGGGCGGGACGACGACATAGGGGTGGCCCAGCGACGAATGGAGGACGCTGCCCCAAGGCTGGCCGATCATGGCGTCGTAGGCGATGAAGCCGTGATGCGTCTCGAACTTGTGTCCGGCGCGCACCCGCACCAGGTGCGCCTTGTCGCGCATGTCCACGAGCAGCGCGAGGTCTTGGTCTCGAATGGCGTCCACAGCGGTTAGGCGCTATTCTATTGCACGCTACAATACATGTGTCGTCATGAGAACGGGTCCCGCCCGGAGAAGCCATAAATCCGGCTGTGTGGTAGTCCTGTTGATTGCTGCGACAGGGCTGGTCGCGTGTGGCGCGCCGGCGCCATCGGCGCCGCCGCCTGTGCTGCGCATCGTCGAGCCGGCGCAAGACGCGCGCCTGACGATCAACACCGAAGTCCCCGTGCGCGTCGAATACAGCGGCGCGAGCTTCGTTCAGGTGCATGTCTGGGTCAACGGCCGGCGCGTGGGCGCGCTGCCGATGCAGCCCGGCCGCGCTGATGCGTCGCTGCTTTGGACGCCGCAAACGCTTGGCAATCACGTGTTGTACCTGGAAGCGCGCGACGCCGAGGACAAACTCGTTGCGCTTTCGGATGTGGTCGCAGTGCGCGTCGAGGCGCCTGAGCCAACCGCAGCGCCAACTGCGGTCGCAATGCCGGAGCCGACCCTGGCGCCCACGGCGGAGCCGTCGCCCTCGCCGACGGAAGCGATGGCCGCGACCGCTACGCCGTCGCCTGCGCCCACAGCGACGCCCGGCATGACTGTGTCGAACGACTTCGTCAACCTGCGCGCCGGCCCGGGAACGAGCTACGACTTAGTCGGTCGTCTGAACCAGGGTCAGACTGCCCGCGTGACCGGCAAGAGCAGCGACGGCCAGTGGTGGCAAGTCAGCGTAGAGGGTAAGACGGCCTGGGTATCGGGGAAGTTCGTCCAGGTGAACGAAGCCGCAAGGGACGTGAGCGTTGCCCAAGCGCCGCCCGCACCCACGCTCGCCCCGCCGACGCCGGCTTTGTTGCCAATCGCGGCTGTTGCGCCGGCTACGCCGGTCGAGCCTCCCCCAACGCCGACGCCTCTTGCCGAGCCTGAGTGTAACCCCTCGAACCCATACTGGGCGGCCACGCTGAACAACGCGCCGGACTACACGTTCTGCACGCCGGTGCCGTTTGAGTTCGTGCCGAACGCCAGCCCTGATCCGGATGAGATGGTCATCCGCTGGCACATCTACGGCATCAAGTCGCTCGAGCTGCGCATTGACCCGAGTGGCGATGACTGCGGGATGGGATCAGCCGGCTTGCGTCGGCAGGTGCCGTTCAAAGAGGATAACTTCCGGCTGAACCGTCGCGATTGGCCTGCCGGCGGCTACAAGATAGGCTTGTTCGCCACGCTGCACGATGGCCGCATTCAGGACTGGGGCGAACTACATTTCTGCGGTAAAGGCTGAACGGCGCAGCTCAGGGTGCGTCACGCTTCGCTTTGCGCTTGCGCCGCCTGTAAGACGGTGTTCAGGTCTTTGTCCCCGCGGCCGCTCAGGTTGACCAGCAAGATGTGATCGCGTGAGAGTCGCGGCGCGCGCTTGATCGCCTCGGCCACGGCATGCGAGGATTCCAGAGCCGGGATGATGCCCTCGAATTTGCACAAGGCGTGGAAGGCGTCCAGCGCCTCGTCGTCGGTCGCCGAGGTGTATTCCGCGCGGCCGATGTCGCGCAGATAAACATGCTCCGGCCCAACGCCGGCGTAGTCCAGCCCGGCAGAGACGGAATGCGTTTCGGCGATTTGTCCGTCGGCGTTTTGTAACACCACCGTCTTCATGCCTTGAAAGACGCCGACCTTTCCCCGTGGGAAGTCAGGGTTGCAGTCTGTGGGTCGAGAAAGCGGCTCCGACCCGTTTTCAGCATAGGCGAAGCGCGCCGCATGCTTGCCGGTCTCGATGCCGTAGCCTCCGGCTTCGACGCCGATCAATTGCACCGATGCGTCGTTCAGGAAGCCGTAGAAGATGCCGATGGCGTTGCTGCCGCCGCCGACGCAGGCGATGACTTGGTCGGGCAGTCGGCCGGCTTGTTCCAGGATTTGCGCGCGCGCTTCCTTGCCAATCACGCTCTGGAAGTCGCGGCACATCAGCGGGTACGGGTGCGGTCCTAGCGCGCTGCCGATGATGTAGTAGGTGTCGTGGGGATGGGCGACCCAGTCGCGGATGGCTTCGTTCACTGCATCTTTGAGTGTCTTCGTGCCGCTTTCCACGCCGCGCACCTCGGCGCCGAGCAGGCGCATCCGAAAGACGTTGGGCGCCTGGCGGGCCATGTCCACCACGCCCATGTAGATGACGCACTCCAGCCCAAGCAGCGCGCACGCGGTCGCCGTGGCGACGCCGTGTTGGCCGGCGCCGGTCTCGGCGATGATGCGCCGCTTGCCCATGCGTTTGGCCAGCAGGGCCTGGCCCAGCGCGTTGTTGATCTTGTGCGCGCCGGTGTGCAGCAGGTCCTCGCGCTTCAGGTAGATTTGCGCGCCGCCGAGGTGCGCGCTCAGGCGCTGCGCGTGCGTCAGCGGCGAGGGCCGGCCGACATAGGTCTTGAGCAGGTGCTCGTATTCGGCGCGGAAGCCCGGATCGTCGCGCAGTTCCTCGTATGCCTCGGTCACGTCGTCCAGCACCGGCATCAGCGTCTCAGGCACGAATCGCCCGCCGTAGGAGCCGAACTTGCCGCGCGCATCCGGCAGGGTAGGGCGCGCGACCTCGAATCCCGTTTGCGTACTCATCGCCGCCGACTTTATCACCAGTTTTGCATTTCGTCTGGCAGTCGGCGCGCTTTCTCTGGGGCAAGCGCAAGCATTGCTTCGCCTGCTCGCCAGCGCATCCGCCAGGGCGCAGACGACTGATTCGGATCGCGCGCTTTGTCGGCGTTCAGCTTTTCGAGAATAATCTAGCCCGTTGGAATCCATGAGCGTGATCACGTTGAATGAACTGAAACAACAGATCGACGCCGGCGCGCCGCTGACGCTCGTCGAGGTGCTAGCGCCGCATGCCTATCGCGCGGCGCATCTGCCGGGCGCAATCAACTTGCCTCTCCTCGGCTTGCGGCGCATGGCCGAAGCGATGCTGCCGGACAAGCAAGCGACCATCATCGTGTATTGCCACAACGCCCGCTGTGGCTCGTCGGCAAAGGCGGCGCGCGTGTTGGGCGAGCTGGGCTATGCGAATGTGCGCGAATTTCGTGACGGCAAACAAGCCTGGATCGCGGCCGGCTATCCGGTCGAAGGCGAAGCGGTGCCGGCCGCACTGGCCGCATTGTCTGTTGAGCAACGTTCGCGTTAGCGTATGGAAACACCTCGACTCTCCCTGCATCATCGCTTTCGGCGCGCCCCGCGACCGGCGGTGGACGGTCGCGCGTCGTTGCTCATCTTGCTGCATGGCTACGGCAGCAACGAGGACGACCTGATGAGCCTGGCGCCTTACCTCGATCCGCGCTTCGACGTGATCAGCGTCCGCGCGCCGCATGCGCTGGGCGCGGGCGGCTACGCCTGGTTTCCCATCGTCTGGGATGAGCGAGGGCTGTTCGTCGAGCCGGCCGACGTCGTCGCGGCGATTCAACCGGCTGCGGATTTCGTAGAGCAGGCCATCGCCGCCTATGGCGCCGATCCGCAGCGCACCCTGTTGTTGGGGTTCAGCCAAGGCGCGACGGTGAGCGCAGGGGTGATTTTGCGCTGCCCGCACCTCGTCGCCGGCGCGGCGCTGATGAGTGGCTTCGCGCCGGCCGAATTGGTCGCGCCGGGCGTCGCGCTGGACGGCAAGCCAGTGCTCATCACGCACGGCCGGTTTGACGACATTGTGCCGGTGCAGATGGGCCGCGCGACGCGCGACTTGTTCGAATCGTGCGGCGCAGCAGTGACCTACCGCGAATATGCGATGGGGCATCAGATCAACGACGCCTGCCTGGAAGACGCGGATCGCTGGCTGACCGACCGGCTGGCGGCCTTTGCCTGATCGTTTCTGGGCGGCTTGTGCCTGGTCGCCTGGCTAGTGGCGATTCCGCCCGCGCGCCGGATGCAGCTCAGCGCGTCATCCTCTACATTGAGAGCCGGCTCTTGCGTGCGAGCCAGGAGATGGCTATGGATGCTCAGCAGATTGCCCTTGTCCAAAAGACCTTCGCGCGGGTAGAACCCATCGCGCAGGAAGTCGGTGACTTGTTCTATACCCGGCTCTTCGAGATGGACCCGGAGATTCGCCAGTTATTCACAGGCGACATGAAGAAGCAGGCGCTGATGCTCATGACGGTGATCGGCCTGGCCGTGCGCGGGCTAGACCGGCCGGAAGCTATCGAGCCGAGCATCAAGGCGCTTGGGCAGCGCCACTACCGCTATGGCGTCACTGCGCCCGACTACAACACCTTTGGCGCGGCGCTCATCTGGGCGCTTGAGCAAGTGCTGGGCGATGACTTTACCCCCGAGGTCAAGGCAGCCTGGATTGAGGCCTACGATGTGCTCGCCGGCGCGATGAAGAAGGCGACGCTGCCGGTCGAAGCAGCAGCTTGAATTCCTCAACGCCGCCGCGTCTCCCATATCTCTGGATTGAGCAGGTGCAGCGGGCGTTCTCCGCGCAGCACCTGGAGCGCTTGCATCAGCGTCGTCTCCCAGATGCGATGATGGCCGGCGACCGTGCGGCTGGCCACGTGCGGCGTGACCACCACATTGTCGAAGGCCAGCAGCGGATGCGATGGGCTAATCGGCTCGCCGTCGAAGACATCCAAACCTGCCTCGCCGACCTGGCCGCTGCGCAGCGCTTCGGCGAGCGCCTGCTCGTCCACCAGCGCGCCGCGTTTCATCTGGGCGAAGCGCTCGGCGTTCATGAAGTGATGCGTCTCCGGCGTAACCGGCGCATGCAACGAGACGATGTCGGCTTCGCGCAGCACGTCTTCCAGCGCAGGCGCTGCAGGGGGCGAACGGTCGGCGCATCCGGCGCATAGACGACCGGGATGCGTCGCGCGATTGCCGCGGCTAGGTCAATGTTGTCGTAACCCGCGCCCAGCCGGGCGATCACTGTGAGCGTGGGTGTGCGATCCACGCGCGCGCCTTCCTGAGCCAGCATCTCAGCGATGCCGAAACCGATGCCCTGTGCGCCGCCCGGCAACGATGACGACTTTATCCTGGACACGGTGGGACATAGAGCCACGGCTCGTGGGATGTGTTGCAGCCTGCGCTCAGAGGCAAATATCGCCCCTCGCGCGCTCTATAATGCCCTTGCCGCTGTCGAAGACGCCCAATGCCAGAGTTCAAGGTGCATTCCCCCTTTCAGCCTACCGGCGACCAGCCGCAGGCGATCGAGGCGCTCGTCGCTAGCCTGAACGCCGGCAACCGCTACACCACGCTGCTTGGCGCGACCGGCACCGGCAAGACCTTTACCATCGCCAAGGTCATCGAGCGCGTGCAGCGGCCCACGCTCGTCATCGCCCACAACAAGACGCTCGCCGCGCAGCTCTATGCCGAGTTCAAAGAGTTCTTCCCGGAGAACGCAGTCGAATACTTCGTTAGCTACTACGACTACTACCAGCCCGAAGCCTACGTGCCGCGCTACGACCTGTACATCGAGAAGGACGCCTCGATCAACGATGAAATAGACCGCTTGCGCCTGGCCGCAACCAGCTCGCTGATGAGCCGGCGCGACGTGATCATCGTCGCCTCGGTGTCGTGCATCTACGGCGTGGGCAACCCGGAAGACTACGGGCGCTTCGTCGTCAAGCTGGCGCAGGGGGAAGTGCGCCGCCGCGACGTGGTGCTGCGCATGTTGGTGGCGATTCAGTATGAGCGCAACGATGCCCACCTCACCCGTGGGCGCTTCCGCGTGCGCGGCGACACGCTCGAGGTGCAGCCGGCCTACGCCGAGACGGCCTATCGCATCGAGTTCTTCGGCGACGAGGTCGAGCGCATCACCGAAATTGACACGCTCACCGGCGAAATCCTCAAGGTGCTGCCGGAGATCGAAATCTACCCGGCCAAGCATTACATCACGCCCCAGGAGAAGCTGCAACGCGCCATCCGCGAGATCGAGCAGGAGCTGGAGGAACGCATTGCCTTCTTCAAGTCGCAGGGGAAGTATCTGGAGGCGCAGCGCATCGAGCAGCGCACGCGCTACGACATCGAGATGCTGCGCGAGGTCGGCTTCACCAGCGGCATCGAGAACTACTCGCGCTTGCTCGACGGCCGGCCGCCCGGCACGCCGCCCTTCACCCTGCTGGACTACTTCCCCGATGACTTCCTGCTGGTGATTGACGAAAGCCACATGACCATCCCGCAGATCCGCGGCATGTACAACGGCGACCGCGAGCGGAAGCAGGTGCTGGTGGATTACGGCTTTCGCTTGCCTAGCGCGCTCGATAACCGGCCGCTCAAGTTCGAGGAGTTCGAGCAGCGCTTCCGCCAGGTGATCTTCACCAGCGCCACGCCTGGCCCGTATGAGCTGCAACACAGCGCCGTAGTCGTGGAGCAGGTCATCCGCCCGACCGGCATCCTCGATCCGGTCGTCGAGGTGCGGCCGGTGCGCGGGCAGGTGGACGACCTGATCGGCGAGATCCGCGAGCGCGTGGCGCGCGGCGAACGCGCGCTCGTCACCACGCTGACCAAGCGCATGGCCGAGGACCTGACCCGCTATTTGCAGGAGCTGGGCATCAAGGTCCAGTACTTGCACAGCGAGGTGGAGACCGTCGAGCGCGTCGAGATCCTGCGCGATCTGCGCCTAGGCGAATACGATGTGGTCGTCGGCATCAACCTGTTGCGCGAGGGGCTGGATTTGCCGGAGGTGTCGCTCGTGGCCATCCTCGACGCCGACAAAGAGGGCTTCCTGCGCAGCGCCACATCGCTCATCCAGACCATCGGCCGGGCAGCCCGCCACGTCAACGGCAAGGTCATCATGTATGCCGACACGGTGACCGACTCGATGCGCAGCGCGATCGAGGAGACCGAGCGCCGGCGCGCCAAGCAGATCGCCTACAACGAAGCGCATGGCATTCAGCCGCAATCCATCTACAAGGCGATTCGCGATTTGACCGACCGCGTTAAGGTAGCTGAGGGCAAGGCCGGCTACGAGACAAAACACAAGCCTCAAGAATCGGGTGGGGCGCTGGCGGTGCGCCTGGCCTCGTTGCCCAAGGGCGAGCAGAAGCGCCTCATCGCCGAGCTGGAGGAGCAGATGCGCCAGGCAGCCCGGGACCTGGAATTTGAGAAGGCGGCCATGCTGCGCGACCAGATTTTGGAGCTGCGTCAGTTGCTCAACGATGTGGACGACCGGACGCCAGAATGGGAGAAGATCCGCCGCATGCGCGATTATGGCGTGGACGGCGACGAGGAACGCCCGCTCGCCGGCGAGGCTGCTCAAACGCCTACGCGCTACGCCATCAAGCAGCCGAAGAAAGTCGGCCCGCGCAAGCGGCGCTGATGCCGACAAAGGCGATCGAGCCGAAGCAGCAGCGTTAGATGCCCTACAGTTTCTAAGTATGACATCTGCACCTGTCGTTGTCCTGGCCAATGCGGAGATTCGGGACGAGTTCATCGTGGAAGGCATGCAGCGGCTGCGGCGCGGCGCGAGCGCCGGCGACGTGGCCGAATTCATCGCCTGCGCCGTCGAGGATGATCCAGAAGAGCACACCGTTGGCTATGGGGGATGGCCAAACATCCTGGGTGAAGTCGAGCTGGATGCCTCCTTCATGGACGGCGCCACGCTGCGCGCCGGCGCTGTCGCGGCGCTCAAAGGTTTTCGCCATCCGATCAGCGTCGCCCGGCAGGTGATGCTGCGTTTGCCACACGTGCTGCTGGCCGGCGAGGGCGCCGCGCGCTTTGCGACCGAAATCGGCGCCGAGCGGCGCGACATGCTCTCGCCGGAAGCCCAGGCGGCTTGGCAACAGCGCATCGCCGAGGTTGTCCGGCACGAGGAGGAGGATGCGATCACCCTCACAGCGCGCGCGTTGGCCGAGCGCCGGGGCAGCGATACGATGAACGTGATCGTCCGCGACGCCGCCGGCAGTATTTGCAGCGCGGTCAGCACATCGGGCATCGCCTGGAAGTATCCGGGCCGAGTGGGCGACTCGCCCCTGATCGGCGCGGGCAATTATTGCGACAACCGCTATGGCGCGGCGACCTGCATGGGGCTGGGCGAGGCGGCCATACGCATCGGCGCGGCAGCCCAGGCGGTGATGTTGATGCGCCTGGGCTGGTCGCTGGAAGCAGCCGGCCGCGAGGTGGTAGGCCAGTTATACGCATTGCTCGGCGAATCCAGCGCAACCGATCCCATGCGCTGCGCCGACTGGGTGCGCATCTTGCTCATGGATGCCGCCGGCAACGTCGGTGCGTTTGCCACGCGGCCCGGGCTGAGCTACAAGGTGCAGACCGCCGACGATCCCCGACCGATCACGCGCGAGGTGCTGTGTCCGGCGTAGAGATCGCGCCAGTCGAGCTGGCCGCGATATGGGATGTCCCGGCCGGCTGCGTCCTTCGTCCGCTGGGGCGCGGCTACAACAACTACTTGTACCGCGTGCACGACGCCGCCGGCGCGCCGCTGCCCTATGTGCTGCGTGTGTACGGCAACCATGCCAATCCGAAATACATCCAACACGAGATCGGCGTGCTATTGCAACTGGCGCAGCAGTCGCTGCCATTCGCCGTGCCGGCACCCATCCTCACCCGGCGCGGGGAGCCTTGGGCCTTGGTGGAGGATAGGCAGCGCGCGCGCTTGATGGTGCTCATCCCGTTCGTCTGTGGCGAGAATCCTGCCGTCCATGACCTGGGCCAGGCCGAAGGTGCCGGCGAGGCAATGGCTGTGCTGCATGCGGCGTTGGCGCAGGTGGAATCGCGCGGCGCGAGCGCACCCCGACCCTACATCGAGCTGGGCCGCGTGCATCCGTTGGTGACCGACCCGTTCGAGGCGATGCGCGCCGTCGGCCCGCTGGCCTCGCGGGTAGATGTGGCGCGCGTAGACGCCGTGCTCGAGCGCATCTACGTTCATGAAAAGCAGATTCGCGCCTTGCCCCAACAGCTCATCCACGGCGATTACATCCCTGGCAACTTGCTGATGAACGGTCCGCGCGTCACCGCCGTGCTGGATTTCGAGAATTGCGCGCTCAATCCGCGCGGCATGGATTTTGCCGTCGCCGTGGACGTGTGGTGCTGGGATGTGATGGGCAGCGGGCGCGAGTGGGAGCGTGTGGCGGCGCTGGCGCGTGGCTACGCGCGCGCCGGACGCCTGGGCGACGCCGAGATCGCGCTGCTGCCGACGATGATGCTGCTGCGCAACGCCAGTGTGCTCATGCACCTGGTCGGCCGCTTCCTCGCCAATCTTAGCCCGTATGTGGACGTGGCGAGCTGGCTGGAGTCGCTCGCGCGCGTAGATGCCTGGGTCACGCTCCACGGCGAGCAGTTGACGTCGTGCGCGCGTCAGCACATCGGCCAGGGCTAGCCGTGGGCCGGCGCATCACCGCATGACATCTCACCTGGCGCGGCAAGCGGACCGTGATGAACGCCTCAACTGGAATATGGCTGCCGGATATAGCGTTGGCACAAGACCCGACGCGCGGTCGGCATAGAACCGGATGCGGATTGTCTGTGATGAACTTTCGAGTCGGCCTGATCGCCTTGGGCGCATTCTTCGCTGCGCTCACCCTGTTGACGCTTCAACCGCGGCCGGGCGCCGCTCAGCCGGCGACCTCCACGCCGCGTCCCGCGCGCACCCCGCGCCCGACGCCTTCGCCCACCCGGACGCACATCAATGCCATCGTTACCGTTGATGCCGCAGCCGACGGCGCGCCGTTCAGCCCGCGCATGTTGGGCGGCAATCTGCCGGCCTGGCTGAAGCGCTCGGTCTTCGAGCATCCTGTCTTCCGCGCGCGCGTCGCCGCCTCCGGCATTCGCTTGCTGCGCATCCCCGGCGGCAGTTGGAGCGACGAGTACGGCTGGTTGAGCTGCGAGACCGGCGCGGATCGGCCCGGCGCCTTCCCGTGTCGCTTCCCCTGGGCCGCGCGTCCCACCGATTTCATCAACTTCCTCAAAGCCACCGGCATTGAGACGTGCGGTAGGCGTCAGCGCCGGCGCGATAGCGCATATGCCTTCATCGCCTCCCACAGCGGCGTCGGCGTGAAGTCCGGCTCGAGCATGCGAAAGTAATACCACGACTGGTTCTTCTCGGCGTCGCTTGGGCGTTTGAAGAACCACACGCTCATCACGCCCACCCATGGCCACTCTGCCCGCGCGCGCTCGAAGAGCATCGGCACATAGCGCGCTTGCTGCTCTGGCGTCACCATGCCGAAGCGGTTGAGGTCGGCGATGGCCGGATCGTTGGGCACGGCATTCCAGTTCACCTCGCTCAGCCAGATCGGTTTGTGCGCGTCGCCGTTGCGCACCATGATGTCGCGCATCAACACGTGGCGCGCCACGTTGGTCTGCAGCGGGTTCAGCCGCCGGTCGTAAGGCCCGCTGAACAGGCCGTAGCCTTGCGCCGCTGCCACGTCGAAACAACGGCCCGCGCCGGCCTGATACATGCGCTGGAAGAAGATCAAGTCGTCGAGGCCGCCGCCTGGATAGCCGCCGCCATCTTGCGCGATGGTTGGCGCCAGCGCCGCGGCGATCACCACGTTGTTCCGATCCACGCTTTTTAGACGCGCATGCGCCATGCACAGCAGCCGGGCGTAGTCCTCCGGGTTGGCGCGCTGGTTGCCCCATTCCGGGAAGATGTTCGGCTCGTTCCAGATCTGCCAGTGCGTGACGCGGCCTTTGTAGCGTCGCGCGACGACCTCGACGAAGTCGGCGAAGTCCTCGAAGCGCGCCGGCGGGCCGAATTCGCCCAGGTCGGCGTAGCCGGCGTGCGCCCACGCCGGCGGCGCGCCCAGCCGGGCGATGATCCGCAGCCCGTAGCTTTCCGCCAGCGCGACGATGTTGTCATACTTGTCCCATGCGCTGCGGTAGGGCAGGTTGCGCCGGTCCTCGAAGTCGCCCTTGCCGTGAATTTCGATGTCCGACCAGACAAACGGCTGGCGGATCCAGGCGAAGCCGGCGTCGCGGATCATTTGCAGGCTGCGCGCGCGCTTGGCTTCCTCGACTTCCTGCTCCAAGAAGGTGTTCACGCCGAGCGGGTTGTCGGGCAGGTGCTGAATGGATGCGTCGGGCGCAAGCTGCAACGACGGGCGCGTCTGGTCAAGCGCCAAGTTCCACAGCGCGCGCAGTTGGGCGCTGCGAGCCTCCTCGCCGGTCAGGTGGAAGAGCTGTTCGCCGGTTGCCGGAGAAGCCAGCCACGCGCCCGCGCCGATGACCAGCGCGGCGATCAGCAGCGACGGAATCAAGCGAGGGTGCATCGCGCAAGATGGCCGGCGCAGCCGGTCACGCTCCATCTGAACCGTTCAAGTTGAGATATTTGCGCCACACGTCGTTGGTCGCCATCGTCAGCAGCGTCATTGCCCAAAAGCGCGGGCGATGCGGCTTGCGCAGCAGCGTCATCCCTGCCTCTTCTGGGGTGCGGTTGCCTTTCTTGCGGTTGCACGCGCCGCAGGCGGCGACCACGTTCTCCCACTCCGTGCGCCCGCCGCGCGAACGGGGGATGACGTGATCAATCGTGAGATTCTCCCGGCCGGGCTGCGCGCCACAATACTGGCAGGTGTAATCATCTCGCAAGAGCAGCGCGCGGCGCGATAGGGGAAGCGGCAGGTTGCGCGGCACGCGGACGTAATGAAGTAGCCGGATGACCTGGGGCACCGGCAGTTGCAGTCGTTCGCTGCGGATAACGGCGTCGGACGCCTCGATCAACTCCGCTCGTTGCACCATCAACAGGTGGATCGCGCGAGGCACGGGAACCACGCTGAGCGGTTCATACGTGACGTTGAGCACCAAGACCCGGCGAAGCGACGGCGCTGTGCTGTGATAGATGGTTGCGCTTTCTGGTTTCTCGTCTCCTTACTTGAAACTCGAATGCCTGTTGACTACTCGTGAAATTCTACACTTGTTGGATTAAGGCACGTTAAGGCGCCGACCAGGTGCCACCGCGCCGCCGCGAAGCGACGTAGCCCATCGGCTAGAATGGCCGCCAACGTCGAGATCAATTGAGGAGACGAGAATACGCCGCGCGCAGCACGCCGTCACACATGAACCATTCTCTCCGCTATGCCCTCGTCGGCGCGGGCGCCGGCATCGCCGAGGCGCACCTGCGCGCGCTGACTAAGCTTCCGTCGGCGCGCGTCGTCGGCATGGCTGACCTGAACCCGGAACGCGGCCGGCCGCGCGCGGACGCAGCCGGCTGCCCGTTCTTCACCGATCACGCTGCGATGATCGAAGCGACGCGGCCCGACGTCGTCGTCATCTGCACGCCGCATCCGTCGCATCCGCGCATCGCGCTCGACGCCTTTGCGCGCGGCGCGCACGTCCTGACCGAGAAGCCGATCGCTATCCAGGTTGCCGACGCCGACCGCATGCTTGCTGCAGCCGACGCTGCTGGCCGGGTGCTGGCGGTCAACTTCCAGCAGCGCTTCCGGCCGGTGATCGAGCGTGCGGCGCGCTGCATCGCCGAAGGGGAGCTGGGCGAGCTGATGCGCGTCCAAGTCGGCGAGAGCTGGTATCGCACTGCCGCGTATTACAGACAAGCGCCCTGGCGCGGCGAGGGCGGGGCGATCTTAATGAACCAATTCGCGCGCGACGTGCGGAAGTTCGCCGCGTGCGAGCCTGGCCCGTATGCTACGCTCCACACGGTCCGCGACGCGCTGGAACTGCCGGGCGATGGCGGCGGCCACTTGGCCGTCTATCGCGACCTGGAGGCGGCGATCGCCGAAGGGGGCATCGTGGATGTGCGCCGGTTGATGGACGCGCTGCGCGCCGTGGGCTACGACGGCTGGATCGCTTTCGAGGATTTCTCGACCGAGCTGCCGCTTGCGCAGCGCATCCACGACAATCTCGCTTACCTCAAGCGCCTGGTCTAACTCGATCAGCCGAGCGGAGCCGATGAACACTCAGAAAGCGTTGCCCGTCGTTGCGTCCATCGCCATCATCCTGGGCGTTGCCATTCTGCGCGATCGCTCGAAGACCCTTGCCGCTATCCTGGCGACGATGCCGATCAATATCCCGCTGGGGTTGTGGGTGGTGTTCGGGGGCGGCAATTACGACCAGGACGCCGCCGCGTCATTTGTGCGGGCGCTGGTGCCCGGCTTGCTCGCAACCCTCGTGTGGGTGATCGCGGTATATGGGCTGCTGCGGCTGGGCGTGATGCTGTGGGCGTCCATTTTGGGCGCTTACGTTGTGTGGGCAGCGCTGGTCTTCGCGTTCATTCGCGTCGGCTGGTTGAAAGTCCCCGCGTAGGTCACAGGTGTCGGCCGGTTTACTCCTCCGCAAAATAGTCTGAGTCAATGCGCTTTAACTCGTATGAGGCCACTGAGGCCACCCCAACGTTGTAGTCAATCATGAGCTGCGCCAGCCTATCGCCATCAATCAAGACTATCTTGCTATCTATACGATCAGCATAGTCCCGCGCTTCTTGTGAGAAGTTGGAAGTTGTGATGAAAATGCCCTTGCGGGCGCGTTGTCCTTGCAGCGCGCCGGCAAATTTCTGAATCTCAGGACGACCCACCGCACTATCCCATCTCTTGGCTTGAACGTAAACGACATCAAGCCCTAGGCGGTCCTCCTTGATAATGCCGTCAATGCCGCCGTCTCCGCTCTTGCCAATCGCCTCGCCGGCATCCTTGCGCGTGCCGCCATAACCCATCTTAACCAACAAATCAATCACCAGCCGCTCGAAGAATGCCGGCGACCGATCTTTGATCATCTGCAAAATGTCAGTTGCCAAATCTTGACGCAGTTTTTGGTAGGCTGTTTCAATCGCCTCTTCCGGCGTTTGTGTCTCATTGCTTCGCTCATCTTCGGCCTCGTCAGACCTGATCCTTGTCGTCCTCTGGAACTCGGCGAATTCGGGGAACTGCCTGAGAAAAGCCGTGTTGATCTCGGAAGGGTTCTGACGGAGGATTTGCTCACCGCGCTCCGTGATCCGATAATAGCCACGCCGGGTCGTTTCCAGCATTCCGGCCTTCTTGAGGTAGGTGCGCGCCCATCCTACGCGGTTGTCAAAGATTGTCTGCTGCCCACTGGGCAACAACTTGCTGCGTTCTCCTTCGGTGAGCTTGAACTCGTCGGCGAGGGCCTCTATGGTCTCTCGAAGCGAGTGTTCTCGCCCATCACCGGCGAACCTGAGCAAGGGCAACATGATGGACTGGTAATCTGGAATGGGCATATCTACTCCTTCTTTGCGCGCTGCTATGGGCTGCCAAACCGTAAGACGGCTCAGTGACCTGCGCCTCCGCCTGCGCTGCGGAGCGGCATCAGGCGCAAGCGCTTGTAACGCGATATGGCGCTCGTTGCTCAAGCAACTGCAGTTGAACGGCCTGGTTAGGAGGATAGTTTGTGATCACCAACTCTGTGACCTTGCCGCGCCTTGTCCCATTGCAGTTAATCGCGCGATTGGCGAGCACTTCGTCAATCGAGAAATTTCGATATAGAGAGCGCACAATAGAAGTATCAGAATTAGAGACCATGATGTAAACGTTGTTCCGGCTTAAAGTGATGCAGACATCTCGCAGGCGTTCCTGGTCTTGCAAGCTGAAGCCGTTTGCGTAGTAAGAAGTGAAGTTGGCAGTTTGAGAAACAGGGACATAGGGCGGATCGAAATACACCCAGTCGCCTGGCTCAGCTCTGCTCACGACTGTATCGAAGGCAGCGCAGAGGATTTCAACGTTGCGTAATGCGTGAGAGACCGCCAGCAGGTTATCGCGATCCAGATACTTGGGCGACTTATACCGTCCAAACGGCACGTTGAATTTCCCTTGCCGATTGACGCGATACAAGCCGTTGTAGCCCGTTTTGTTGAGGTAGATCATCCTCGCTGCCCGCTCAGGCAAACTCAACCGCGCGGGGTCTTTTGCGCGAATTGCGTAGTAGAACGCCTCGTCGTAGGGGAATTCTGACAGGGCGCTAATCACCTCGGCTACATGGTCGCGAATGGCCAGATAAGTATCTACGAGTTCGGGATTGATATCTGAAAGGACGGCGCGGCGGATGTGATTTTCTCGATAAAGGCGAAAGAAGATCGCGCCGCTGCCCACAAACGGCTCATGATATGCATTGAAGTGTAGCGGCCTGCGTTCGAGCAGCGCATCGGCCAGCTGGGTCTTGCCGCCGGCCCATTTCAGAAAGGGACGGGGCACAGGCAAATCACTCATGCTACAGTCCGAAATATAGGCGCAACCAATCTTCTAGTTCGTCAAACCAGACTACCTTGCCTGTGGACATCAAATACCCCCGCATATTTTCAGAAAAGCCCTCGCCAGCAATCACGACGATGCCCGGAATTGGCCAGTGGGCTATATCTTGAATTGTGGCGGGAATTTTCTCTTCTGCCGTTCCAGGCATGGCTTGAAATTTGCATTCAATGCCCAGTCGCCTGCCGTTTTTGTCATCGGTGATCACCACGTCAATGTATCGCTGCTGCCCCCATAATCTTCTTCCTGCCTTCACCTCAGTTTGCGCGCGCAATCCAAGACTTTGAGCTAGCTCGACGACTTGTCCTTTCAATTCATTGCCATTTCTTGGCGCAGTTCCTCTTCCTGGCATGCTATGGACTCCCTTGTTTCACAACTCGAATGTCATTCCAAAGGCCCAAGGCGCTGCTGATGGGTTGCGCTTCATCTGCGCCGCGAAACGAAGGAACAGCAGAGCGGCATCGAGAGGAAGCACACAAACCGCACGCCGTCTAACCGGGAACAGCGCCTTAGATTTTAGTCTGAGCCATGCTCGGTTGAAAGACCCTGCGTAATGGATCTTTGCGTGCGCCCACGCAACCCGTGCCGGCGATACTTGCCCAACCACGCAAACGTGCGCTCAACAACCCAACGCCGCCGCAGCGCCTGAAACTCGCCCTCATGACTTTTGCGCTTGATGATTTAAGCAGCCACCCGTAGCTCGGCGCGGAGTATATCGTTGATGCGCGCCCACGTGCCATCGTGTCGCCACAGGCGGAAGTAACAGCAGGTGGTCTTCCAGAGAGGCAGGTCGTGGGGAAGCATACGCCACAAACAGCCGCTCCGTAGCGCGTAGAAAATCGCGTTGACGATTTCGCAGAGGGGATGAACACGATGGCGACCGCGCGACGACTTGCGTGTGGGAAGATGAAGTTCAATCAGTCGCCATTCAGCATCTGTTAGGTCGGTAGGATATGGCTTTCGCCCCTTCTGTTTGGTCATAAACCCATAATGCGCGAAATATCAGACACTCTCTTGGACAGACCGGAGTCAGTTCAAAAGCTCTATGCGGACGGCGGCGGCATGTTGCGGGCAGCTAGGCGAGCTGCGGCCAAATCCCAGAGCGCGTGGCCGACGCTTTTGAAGACGACCGGCGAGGGGGGCGTTGCGTCTGCTGAGATCGTCGGGGCGGCCTCTGCGACAACTGCCTCCAGCGGCGTCACGCGAGACCAATCTACGTTGGCCTGGATCAGGTCGCCGGCTTCGGCGCGCGCGCCCTCCAGCGTATCCGCGAAGATGCGCGCGCGGCGCACGAGGCCGGCGGGCAGCTCGGCCATCTCGGCTGAATAGGCGCCGACGGCAATGACGAGCGCATCATCACGCACGCGGTCTTCAAGCACCGGCTGTCGGCTGGTGGTGGCCGTCACGATGATGCCGCACGTCGGCAACATGTCGCTGACCGTCCCGATGGCCTCTGCATTGATCCCCATCATGCGCCCGTGATGGGCCAGCGCCTCAGCGTTGGCGAAGGTGCGCGAGAAGATGAACACGTCGTTCGCCGGCAGCCACCGGCCCAGCGCCTCCAGGTGCGCCTTGCCCTGCGCGCCCGCGCCGATGATGAGCAATGCGCCGCGCTTGGCTTCTTCGGACGCGAGCGTCTGCGCGGCGAGCAGCGAGAGCGCCGCCGTGCGGCGGGCCGTCACGGCTTGACCGTCGAGGAGCATCAAGCGTTCGCCGGTGCGGGCATTCATCACAATCACTTCGCCATGAATGCTAGGGAGGCCGCGCTCGGCGTTGCGCGGATGTGCAGTGACGAGCTTGGTGATGGCAATATCCTGGTCGGCGGCGGGCATCACGAACAGCACGCCGCCATCGCCGATCGGCAGCGCCAACCGCTGAGGGGCTATCGTGATGCCGGCGCGCTTGTCGCGCAACACAGCGCGCAACTCATCGGCCAATTCCGGATAGGGCAGGAGCTGATGTGTGGTTGCGAAATCGAAAGTGCGCACGCGGCAATTGTATGCACGCCGCTAAAATTAGGCGCATGGCATCACCGATAGATCCTGAACTGCTCGAGATCCTGCGCTGCCCCTACTGTGTCAGCACATCCACGCGTCAACCAGGCGAAGACCCTGGCCGCCTCATCCTCTACAAAGACTGCTGGTTGATCGAGCCGGTCTACGGGCGCAAGTATCCGATCAAGGACGGCATCCCGATCATGTTGATCGAAGAAGGCGAGAAGTGGATCAATGTGAAACCGGAGGACTTGCCTGTTCCGCCGCCCGCTGATTGATGATGGCGCGCCGAAGCGCGCCGGTGCGCTGCATTGGTCATGCGCCTGCTCAAAGCCCTCACCCTCCTTTTGGCCGCCAGCAGCGTGATTGCCCTCATCATCGCGTCGCGCGCGACGCCGCGCCCGCTCACGGCCATCTCCGCAGTACAGCCGGCGATGAACTTCGGCTACGTGCGCATCGAAGGCGTGGTGACCGCCTATCCCACCCTCTCAGAGCAGGACAAATTTCTGTCATTCCGCGTGTGGGACGCCAGCGGGGAACTGCGGGTGACGGCCTATCGTGCGGTGGTAGAACGACTGCTGGCCGAGCGCCGCGTCCCCCTGCCCGGCGATCGCGTCAGCGTCGAAGGCACGCTGCGCGTCCGCGATGATGAGCCGTCACTCATCTTGAATGCCGCCGAAGGGTTGAGCATCGAGACCCCGCCTGCCGCAGCAATTCGCCTCGCTGAGCTGAACACAATGTCGCTTGGTGAGCGCGTGCAAACCGCCGGCCAGGTGCGCCGCGTCCGCAATGTCAGCGATCGGTTGCGCATCATTTCGATCCGCGACGGCGATGCTGTTGCCGAAGTTGTATCCGCGCTCAACCTATCGGCGTTCATCACGACGCCGCCGCTCAGCGTCGGCCAGTGGATCTGCGTCACCGGCGCAGTGGGGGAGTATCGCGGCGCAAAGCAGGTGTTGTCATCACACGTGGACATCCTGCAAGGCGACCGGATGCCCACAGCCGACTATTTCCGTCCCATCGCCGAACTTGATGACCGCTTGCTCAGCCGCTGGGTAGGCGTCGAGGGCGTGGTGAGTGACCTCCGGCCGTTCAAGCAAGGTATGCGCGTGGACGTGACCGACGCATCCGGCGCTTCGATCGCCGTCGTGATGTTTGATTCGGTGTGGCAGCACTTGCCCTTCTCGACGACGTTGAGCGTAGGCGACCGGGTTCGCGTAGAAGGCGAGCTAGCCAAGTATCGCGGACGAATCGAGCTGCTGCCTGAGCTGCCGGCAGATGTTGGCTTGGCCGGTGTCTCGCGCGCTTCACGGTGAACGGCTGCCGCCTCAGCGAGTGAGCAGGAGCGCTACTGCGTTGACCTGGGTGCGCACCGCGTGACCCTCGGCGTAGATTTTGATCGCCTCGATCGTCTCCACGTCGGGGAGATACAAGTAGAGATTCTCCGACTCCCAGCGCATGCGCTGGCCCAGCGGCATTTTGACGTGCTTGCGCTGCGGATTGGTTAGGATCGCGTCGGGCAAACTGAGCGATCCCGGTTGAATCTGGGGTGCGCCGTTGGCGTAGAAGCCTTGAATCCACTCGCGCATGCTCCCTTTTGTGTCGCGCCAGGCAATGGAGACGAAGAGCGGACACTCGCTGCCGAAGCTGGCGCACACTGGCAGCTCTTGGAACAAGATGGCGAAATCCAGCACCAGCCGTAGGTCGCGCCCGTCATTGACCCGCGCATCAAGCGTCTGCAGGATGCCGGTGCGCCCCCACCCCAGTCCTTCGCCCATGCGCTCAAGGATGAGCGCTCGCGTCGCGCCATCCTCGATGACCTTGGCCGCGCCGAGCGGCGCATTCGGCGCGGCGGTCAGCGCTTCCACTTGCCACCAGGGCTGCAGCGCTTCTTGGAATTGGCCGTTGCGAATGAGGTTGCGCGGCGGCGGCATGAGGCCGGCGACGCTGGACATCGTTACCGCGGTGCGCTGGCCCGACGACACATTGAGCGACATTTCCCCGCCGTGCGTCACGGCCACCGCGTTGCCCTCCGCCACATCCAACCGAAGCGCGTCGTTGCGGTGTTCGATGACGTATAGGCCGGGCGCTTTGATCCACACGCTGCCGTGATCGCTCGCGAAGCGCAAGTTGAATTTGCGATTTGGCGCATGGATGGCGGCTTGGACTCGGCCGCCGACTAGCCGGAAGGCGAATTCGTCCCCCAGGGTGCTGGCGCTAAAACGTGGAAGCCGCGCCCGCTCGACGCGCAGCCGGGCGTTCGGATACATCTGAATCGTCAACAACCGGCGCGGCGGAGACGAAGCGTTGTCCAGCAGAGTGAGGAGGCCGGCGGAGTCAGTGCCGAGCGCGACGAGGCTGCCTTCGCTGATGTCATATCCGTCCAACGACACGACGCTCGGCGGGTCGCGGTCGGTCTGTGTCGGCCGCCACACGCTCATCTGGCCGGCCTGCAGCTTGACGTTGATGCCGGCCTCGACCGTGGCTGTGTTGTAGAAGGCCAACGCCGCAGCCGGCACACCGACGGCCAGCGCGCAACAGGTAAACAACGACGCAAACAGGACGATCCACGCCGTTCGTTCAGGGGAGCGCCTCACAGCAGTCAGCGGTCAGAACTCAAAAGCCGGAGAGCAATTGGCCATTGCTACTCCCAGGCGTGGCGCAGGCTCCAGCGCCAATGCGAGGCCCGCCCGTGGTCGGCGCGTTCGATGCGCTCGGCGGCCTCGCGCCCTTGTCGGTGCGCGATCAGCGTGGCCGCGATGGCGGCCACGTCGCTGTGCGCCTGGGACTCCTCCTCGATCTCGAAGCGATCTTCGACGAAACGGGTATCGAACTGGCCGGCCTGGAAGCGCGTTGAGCGGAAGAGTTGTTGGTGGAACGGCACATTGGTCTTCACGCCCATGATGCGAAATTCGTTCAGCGCGCGCTTCATGCGCAGGATCGCCTCGGCGCGGGTGTCGCCCCAGCAGATCAGTTTGGCGATCATCGAATCGTAGTACGGCGTGATCTCGTAGCCCTCATACACGCCGCTTTCGACGCGCACGCCCGGCCCGGTGGGGAAGTTGATGCGTTTGATCAGGCCGGTGCTCGGCATGAAATTGGCGAACGGGTCCTCGGCGTTGATCCGGCACTCGATAGCCCAACCGGTCATCTTGATGTTCTTTTGCTTGTAGCGCAACGGCCGTCCGCGCGCGATGCGGATTTGCTCTTTGACGATGTCCACGCCCGTCACGCGTTCGGTAATCGGATGCTCCACTTGCAGGCGCGTGTTCATCTCCATGAAGTAGAAGTTGCCCTGTTTATCGAGCAGGCATTCAATCGTGCCGGCGTTGACGTAGTTCACCGCCTGCGCGGCGCGCACGGCCATTTCGCCCATCTTGGCCCGCAGTTCCGGGTTCATCGCCGGCGACGGACACTCTTCCACCAGTTTCTGGCGCCGGCGCTGCAGGCTGCATTCGCGCTCGCCCAGGTGGATGATGTTGCCGTGATGATCGCCCAGCAGTTGGAATTCGATGTGCCGGGCACCCTCGACCAGCTTCTCCAGATATACCGACCCGTCGCCGAAGGCCGACTCGGCCTCGCGCCGCGCGCTGGCCAGCAACGCTGGCATCTCCTCCAGGCTGTGCACTTCGCGCTGCCCTTTGCCGCCGCCGCCGGCGCTGGCCTTGATCAACAGCGGGAAGCCGATCTGAGGCGCGATGTTCAGCAGTTCCTCATCCGACAGGTTCGCCTCGCCTTCTGTGCCGGGGATGACGGCGACGCCGGCGCGCTGCACCGTCGCGCGCGCCACAGCTTTGTCGCCCATCTTGGCGATGGCGCTCGGCGACGGCCCGATGAAGACGATGCCCTCGTCGGCGCAGGCCTGGGCGAAGTCCTCGCGCTCGGCCAGGAAGCCGTAGCCGGGATGAATCGCGTCGGCCTCGGACTTCTTCGCCACTTCGAGGATTTTGTCAATGCGCAGATACGAGTCGCGCGAGGGCGGCGGACCGATGTGATAAGCCTCGTCGGCAAAGCGCACGTGCAGCGCGTTGCGGTCCACATCGGAATAGACGGCGACTGTGCTGATGCCCAGCTCGTGGCAGGCGCGAATGATGCGCACGGCAATTTCGCCGCGGTTGGCAATCAGAACCTTCTTGAACATGGCGCGCGTCCAATGTTAACACCAACTGCGCCGACGGGCGGACGGGCGGATGCGCGCTAGGGCATAGGCGATGCGATCGGCAATCTGGCTGCGCAGATCGTCGCTTCGCGGTTTAATAGGCGTCCCATGAAGCTACGAATCGCTGTTCTTCCCGGCGATGGCATTGGGCCGGAAGTGTGCGCCGAAGCCGTCGCCGTGCTCCAGGCGCTTGGCCTTGACCTGGAGCTGCACACCGCCCTGGTTGGGGGATGTGCGATTGACGCGCTGGGCACAGCGCTGCCCGACGAGGCGTTGCGAATGGCCCAGGACGCCGATGCCGTGCTGTTCGGCGCAGTCGGCATGGCCAAGTTCGATAAAGACCCTACGGCCAAAGTCCGGCCCGAGCAGGCCATCCTCGGCCTGCGCAAGGGCCTGGGGTTGTTCGCCAACCTGCGGCCGGTGAAGGCATACGATGCGCTGCTCGACGCCTCGACGCTCAAGCCGGAAGTCATCCGTGGGGTGGACCTGATCATCCTGCGCGAGCTGACCGGCGGGACGTATTTCGGCAAGCCACAGGGCCAATCCGGCGAAGCGCCCCACCGCCAGGCGGTGGACACCACCTTCTACACCGAAGAAGAGGTGCGCCGGCTGATGATCATGGCCTTCGAGCTGGCGCGCGGGCGCAGGAAGAAGGTGACGCAGGCCGACAAGGCCAACGTCATGGCCACCGGCCGGCTGTGGCGACAGGTGGCGCATGAGGTTCGGGAGGAGTATCCCGATGTCGCATACGAGGACATGTTCGCCGACGCCTGCGCCATGCATCTGCTGCGCAACCCGCGCGCCTTCGACATCATTGCGACCGAGAACCTGTTCGGCGACATCCTCAGCGACGAGGCTTCGATGTTGACCGGATCGATGGGGATGCTGCCGAGCGCGTCCCTCGGCGATGCGCTTAACCGGCATGGCTACCGGCGCGGCCTGTACGAGCCGATCCACGGCGCGGCGCACGACATCGCCGGCCAGGGCGTCGCCAACCCGCTGGCGATGATCCTGAGCGCGGCCATGATGTTGCGCTGGTCGTTCGGGCTGCACCGTGAAGCGGAGCGGGTCGAACAAGCGGTGATGCGCGCGCTGGATGACGGCCTGCGCTGCGGCGACATCAAGCAGCCGGGGACGACCGTGCTCGGCACGCGAGAGATGGGACAGGCCGTGATCGCCCGACTATGACGCGCGCGGCGTTGGATTGCCCACTGGCCGCCGATTCCACTTGCCCCCATGCTGACGCGCCAAACGTCGGCGCTCAGCGGGCGTAAAGCCGGTGATAGATCGCATAGTTCGCCGCGAGCGCGCGCACGTAGCGCTGGGTCTCGTCGAACGTGATCGTCATGACGAAGACATCGGGGTCGCCGGCGCTGCGTTCTTTCCAGCGCAGGGCATTGCCCGGGCCGCCGTTGTATGCAGCCAGGGCCGCGTAGAGGTCGCCGTTGAAGAAACGGCGCTGCTTGGCCAAATAGTGGCTGCCGAAGCGCGCGCTCACATACGGCTTCTGTAAGTCGGCTGTGGTGTAGTTCGGCGGCCAGTTCAGATCGGTGTGGATCTCGCGACCTGTGCTGGGGATGACTTGCATCAGGCCGTTGGCTGCCGCGCTTGACACGGCGAACGGCTCAAACAGGCTCTCTTGTCGGATGAGCGAGAAGAGCAGCAGCGGATCTAGCCCGAATTCCTGGGCGTGTCGCAGCACGAGGTCGGCATAGTAGGTCGGGTAGAGCAGCTTGGCGATGAAGCTTGGCAGGGCCGAGGGGGTTTTAGCCGGCGAGAGGCGCATTAGCGTATCGGCGGCGCTGATGGACGAGCGATATAGCCCAATGTTGCGGAAGAACAGCGCAAGCTGATACTGCGCCAATGCGTCGCGCCCGAACGCGGCGCGCAAGCCCTCGAACTCCTCGCGCGCTTCCAGCTTGAAGCCCAAGCGCCACAGCTCGCTGCCACGGATAAACCGCGGGTCGTTACGCACGTCCTCGCGCAGGTCGCGCACATTGGCCGATGCCTCCAATCCGAGCCAGCCGCGCAGCCACGCTTCCGCCTCTTCCTGCCCGGTTGCATCTATCCGGCCGTCCAACGCCGGGAAAGGCGCTGAGAGTGGCGGCTTACCCGGGTCGGTTGCCAGCTCCGCGGCGCGCGCGCCTTCATACGTGTCGGGCGCCTGTTGCGCTAGCGCCTGCAACGTCTCCATGCCATCGGTCAAATTGCCCAGCGCAAGCTGCGCTTTGCCCAACCACAGCCGACCCAACAGCGCTTGCGGCGAACGTTCATATTGGGTCAGGAGCTTCTGAGTCGTCGTCACAGCCTCGGCATATTGCCCCAGCCGGTAGTGCAAAACTGCGGCGCGCGCCAGCGCCTCCGGCCCTCGTTCGGCGTCGGGTTGCAACGCTTCGGCTGCCCGGTAGGCGCGCGCCGCCTCGGCGATGAGCGCGTCGTTGCGGGCAAAGGTCTGGGCAACATCGAACAGGACGCTCGCGCCGGCCTGCCCGCGTGGGACGTTGGCAATCAGCCGCTCGAAAGTTGCGCGCGCGTTTGCCGCGTCGCCCACGTTCGCGTAGATTTTGGCCTTCTCGCCCAGCGCTAAGGCAGTTGCCGGCGCGCCGGCCGGGTTGCTGGCAATGGTTTGGTCGAGGTTGCGGAAAGCATCGGCGACGCTGCCCAGCTTGAGGTAGTTCAGCGCGGCCCAGTAGCGCACGTCGTTGGCGCGATCGGGGTAGAGGGTGATCGCCCTGCGGAACGCCTCGCGCGCGGCGACGTGCGAACCATTGTGATAGCCGATGATGCCGCGTTGTAATTCATCTACCGGCTGGCCGGCGTTGATGAGCGTCTGCAACGCCCGGAAGGCCTGCGGCGTCTTCGGATAGTTCGCCATCAGCTCGTTCATCCGCCGGTAGGCGGCCTCGGCCTGGCCGGCCGCCTGCAGCGCCTGCGCCAATTCCCACAGGATGCGCGCGCGATAGGCCGGCAGTTGCGCGCGGCCGAGGATGACCTCGTATTGCGCGATGGCGGTCTGAAAGTCGCCACTCAGTTGGCTGGCCAGCGCCAGTTTCTCGCGGCGGGCGAATTCCTGCGCGACAGTTGGCGCGGCGTCGAGGCTGGCGCGGTAGTGCGGGATCGCTTCGGTCGGTCGGCGCGTTTCCAGATGTGCGTCGCCCAGCCATACGTGCAGCCAGGGCGAGATGACCGCGCCGGCGGCCAGCGCTGCAGCGTATTGCGCCGATGCGTTGGCGGTGTCGCCGGATAAAGCGTAGGCGCGCCCGAGCAAGGCCCGCGCGCCGGGCAACTCCGCGCCGGAGTCTGCGCCGTCGGCGCTCATGTCGGCGACAACCGACAAGAGAGTTGCAACTGCAGCGTCCGTCTGGCCGGCATCCATCTGCCAGCGCCCGATGTTCAGGCGCATGCGCAGTGCATCTTGGCCGTTCTCACTGCCTGATGCCGCAACGGCTTGGCGGCCCAGCTCGATCGCCTGCGCGTAGTCGCCGATGAAGGCGGCGTAGTGCGCGCCCACGGTCAACGCGGCGATGTCGGGCGTCGGCTCCGGCGTGGGCAAGGGGGCCGGCGTCGCGGTTGCCGGAGCCGTGCGCGTCGCATAGATCGTCGGTTGCGCCGGCGGCGCGGCGACCGTAGGGGTTGCCGGTTCGGCCGGCGCATCGCCGGCGCAGGCAGCGCAAACGAGCAAAGCAAGGAAGGCAATGACCAGGGTAAAGCCGCGCTGCCCGGTGTGCGATTGAGGCGGCATGCGTCGGGCAGTCTAACACGCCTCTCCTTTTGAATCGCCCATCGGCGATCCGTGTTGCTCTTGGAACGTGGAGAGAGGCTAAACGGCTAGAGTTTATAGCCAATTTTGCGCAGCAAATCCCTGCGCCAGGCGATGTCCTCGGCAGTTTCAACGCCCTTGGGGCTGTAGCCGTCAATCACGCCTAACACGCCGCGTCCCTGCTCGCTCTCCGCCACAATCACCTCAGTCGGGTTGGCCGTAGCGCAGTAAATGCGGCACACTTCCGGCACGGCCTTGATCGCGTTGAGGACGTTGATCGGATAGAAGCCCTCCGCCAGGAAGACGACAAAAGTATGGCCAGCAGCGATGGCCTGCGCGTTGCGCGTCGCCAGGGCGATCATCGCCTCGTCCGTGCCGCTGCAGCGGATCAGCCGCGCGCCCGACGCCTCGCAGAACGCCAGCCCGAATCGGATGCCGGGCACAGCGGTCACCATCGCCTCGTGGATGTCCTCAACTGTCTTGATGAAGTGGGATTGGCCGAGGATGAAGTTCACGTTGTCAGGTTTGTCTATTTTGACTATGTGCAGTTGCATCATGTCCTCCCAGTTGCGTTTGCGATGCAGACAAGTTCACCCTGCGCGGGCGGCGTGCGCAGACGCGCCGGCGCAGCCCGGCTATTGAACCACTCCTGCGCAAGATGCGCGACTCGGTCAAGCGCGCCGGACTCTCCCTCGAACACGCAGAGCGCGTCGCATACAATACACAGAGTCTTCTAACGCCAGCAGGCCATACTGAGTTTGTGCTGCAGCGCCGCAAAAAGGAGCAGTGACATGTATCGGAAGATCCTCGTGCCGCTCGATGGCTCGAAAGGAGCGGAATGTGTGCTCGACATCGCTGGCGAGCTGGCCAGCCGCGCTGGCGCACAGCTCAACCTGGTCCATGTGAGCGCCGCGTCGGAGGCACGGTCGCGGGCCACCGATGCCTATCTCGAGAACCTCGCGCAACAGATGGCTGAGCGATGGCGCGTTCAGACGACAGCCACGATCGTGGACGACGAACGCTTCGAACCTAAGCTCGACGTCGCCGGCGCGCTCTTTCAATTCGCTTGTGATAGCCAAGCCGATCTAGTGGTGATGGCGCGGCTGGGCCGCGGCAGCCTAGTGCGCATGTGGCTTAGCAGCGTGTCCGAACGCATGATTCGCTGGTGCCCAATGCCGGTTTTGCTGTGGCGCTACGCTGGAAGCGCGCCCAACCCGGAGACGCTTTCCGCCGTGCAACGGATCATCGTTCCTCTCGACGGCTCGCGGGTTGCCGAAGAGGTGCTTGATCATGCGATGGGCATGCAGCGCCTGCTGGGCGCAGCGCTGCACCTGGTGCGTGTGGTTGCTTCGTCTGGCGAGGCTGCCCGTCGGGCGCGCGATTATCTGGATGCGACTGCAGCTGCGCTGAGCAGCCGTAGCGCGCGGGTGCAGACCCACCTCATCGAGGCCGAGGCCGTCAGCCAAGCCATCCTAGCTTATGCCGCGCAAGCGCCGGGCGCGATGATCGCCATGTCCACGCATGGTTACACCGGCATCGCCCGCGCATTGCTGGGCAGCGTAGCGGCCGGCGTGCTGGATAACGCGACCGTGCCGGTGATGCTGTTTCGTCCGGTTGATCTCAGCGGGTGAATTGCGCCGGACGACGGTTATGCCGCGCGAATGCGCGGCTGTCGCGTCTCGTCCGGATGGACGCGCGCGCGCGCCCACTTGAAGGCTTCCATCGCCACCATCACGCTCGAAGCCAGAACTACCATGAGCAGGAAGTCGCCTGGCGCTACCGGCGACGTCTGCAAAATGGGCCGTAGGAAAGGAATCCACATCATGCACAGATGCAACGCCAACGCGACGAACACGCCGATGACCAAGAGGGGGTTGCGGCGCAGCGGCACGCGGAAGGCCGATTCGTATTCGGACCGGCAGTTGAATACGTGGAAGTTCTCGAACAGCACCATCAGCAGCAACACTACGTTGCGGGCGTATGCCTGGTCGTATCCAGATGCTTTCAACCAGTACCACGCGCCAAACGCCACTAATCCGATGATGGCCCCTGACAGCGCCACCTGCTGGATCATCAGCCCGTCGAAGATGCCCTCGGTGGGTTTGCGCGGCCGGCGGCGCATCGCGCCTGGTTCTCCGCCCTCGAACGCCAGCGCGACATCCTGAATGCCGTTCGTCACCAGGTTTAGCCACAGAATCTGCACCGGCAACAGCGGGGCAGGCAGTCCAACCAGCACCGACAACATGAACAGCATGATCTCAGCCGCGCCGGTCGAGATGAGTAGATAGATCACCTTGCGGATGTTGTCGTAGGCGTAACGCCCTTCGCGGATGCCTTCCACGATCGAGGCGAAGTTGTCATCGGTGACGACGATCGAGGCTGTATCTTTAGCCAGGTCAGTGCCGGAACCCATCGCTACGCCGATGTTGGCGGCGCGCAAGGCCGGCGCATCGTTCACGCCATCGCCGGTGACTGCTACGAAGTGGCCGGCGCGGCGCATGCCCTGCACGATCTGCAGCTTCTGTAACGGCGAGACGCGCGCAAACACGCGCGCATCCTTAATTCGCTCGATGAAGGCCGGATCTTCCCCAGTTTGCGCAGCCGGCAGATCATTCCCGACGACTAACTCGTCGCGTCGCTCGGCGATGCCCAATTCGCGGGCGATCGCTAGGGCAGTGGCGGGATGGTCGCCGGTGATCATGGCGACGGTCACGCCGGCCGCGCGGCATGTCTCCACGGCCGCTTTGGCGTCGGGCCGCAGGGGATCTATCATGCCGACTAGGCCGAGGAAGGTCAGCGGGGGGATGCGCGACGCATCGAGACCCTGCGTCGCCAGGCCTGCGGCTATCGCGCCGTCGCACATCGCTCCGGCTACGGCGATCGCGCGGTAGCCATCCTGGGCCAATCGATCAGCCTGGGCTTCTATGGCTGCGCGGTCAATCGGCTCCAAGCCGCGCCTCGTGAGCGCATGTTGGCAGAAGCCAAGCACCGTCTCTGCCGCGCCCTTCAACGCGACGCCCAAGCGACCGTTTGCATCGCGATACAGCCTGGCGGCAAACTTGTGTTCCGACTCAAAAGGAATCTCGGCGACGATTTCGATCTGTCGGCGCACCGCATTCGGATCGAGGCCGGCCTTGAAGGCCAACGCGAGCAACGCGACATCTACCGTATCGCCAGCGTGTTGCCACGCCCCAGCCTCGTCTTTGTAAAGCGTGGCCTCGTTACAGATGGCCGCTGCGCGCGCTAGCGCTTCGATCCGCGTGCGGGCTTCTTCGTCCACAGCGTGCCCATCCGCCGAGGTGATGCTGCCCTCGCCAGCATAGCCCGGACCAGAGACGACGTAGCGCTCGCCGCAGCCGTCCACAAGCTGCCGCACCGTCTGTTCGTTGACGGTGAGCGTGCCGGTCTTGTCGCTGGCGATCAACGTACAACTGCCCAGCCCTTCGACGGCCGTCATTTTGCGCACGATCACGTTGCGCGCGGCCATCCTGCGCGCAGCAATGGACAGCGCGACGGTGAGCGCGACCGGCAAGCCCTCGGGAATCGCAGACACGGCCAGCGCCACGGCAAGGAAGAACACCTCGGTCAGGGAGGCGCCTTGTGCCAGGCTAATGGCGGCGAGCAGTGCTGCTGCGCCCAACACCACGACGCTGATCACGCGCACGAAGTGCTCCATTCGGATGACCAGCGGCGGCTTAGTCTGCTCGCTCAGCGCCGTGGCCTTGGCGATATGGCCGATCTCGGTGTTCAGGCCGGTCGCCGTGACTACGCCGATGCCGCGGCCGGTGGTGACAGTGGCGCCGGCATAGGCCATGTTTACGCGATCACCCACCACCGCTTTGGGCGCGACAAGCCGCGTCGCGTCCTTCTCGACAGGCACGGATTCGCCGGTCAAGAAGGATTCGTCAATCGCCAAGCCTTTGGTCCACAGCAAACGCAAATCGGCTGGGACCTTGTCGCCGGATTCGAGCAGCACGATGTCGCCGGGCACCAATTCCTGCGCATCCACGACGCGCTCGACGCCATCGCGACGGACGCGCGCGCTGATCTTGAGCATGCGTTGGAGCGCGGCTGCGCTCTGTTCGGCTCGCCATTCTTGCGCCGTGCCGAGGATCGCGTTCAGGATTACCACAGCGAAGATGAAGACAGCATCCTTCACATCGCCCAGCAGCAGCGAGACGGCGCCGGCAATGAGAAGGATATAGATGAGCGGGCTGCGAAACTGGTGCAGGATGATTGCCCAGATGGACGGCGGCTGGGCCTTGGGTAACACGTTCGGGCCAAAGCGCTGCCGGCGCTCGACAACTTGCTGAGCATCCAGCCCTTTGGGTGTGGTGGTCAGCTCAGCAAGCACGCGCTCCTCGGCCAGGGTGTGCCAGACGGGTGTTTGCCCATCGCGTGGTGAAAGCTGTGCCATCGTCAGGTGACTTGATGCAACATCGCCTGCATGTCGCTACGGCGCTGCTTGTCTGAGCAGGCGCTCTGATATGAAACGAGAGGCAGGCCCTTCCGGCCCACCTCACGCAATCCGGTGACGGCCATGCGCGCCTCGCGCCGGCATCACTTCACGACGAGCACGGGGCAATCTGCGCGCTGCATCACGGCCATGCTCACGCTGCCCAAGAACGCGCCTTGCCAGGTGCCTAGCCCGCGCGAGCCAACCACGACCAGATCGGGTCTGCGCGTTTCGACTAACCCCAGGATCACATCCGTAGCTGACCCCTCGATTAGCTCAGGAACCACTTCCTTCACGCCCAGCTCGCGCAGGCGGTTGGCCACGCCCTCCACCAGCTTTGTGCCGCCTTCTAGCACGCGCTCCACGGCTTGGCTGTAATTCGGCTCGCCCAAGAACATCGGCACGGGGGCATAAGCGTGCACGACCGTGAGCTTGGCGTCGTAACGCACGGCGAGCGAAGCCGCCATATCAGCGGCGCGCTCCGCAGCCGCCGACCCGTCCGTCGCTAAAAGGATGTGTTTGATCATGATAGTTCGTCCTCGCTGTAAGTTGATGCCAACTATGGCGGCCACGCCACGATGGGCCGACCGTCCACTCAACGAATTATCATCGTCGTGCTAGAATCGCGTTAACCGAGCTGCTGCGCCGACTGACGATGCGAGTGGAATAGACCACATGGAGGCGCAGCGTGCGCGCTAAAGCCGATCGTCTGGGCAGGAGGCAATCGAGGTGAGCCGCCTCATTGCCTCTTTTTTTGGCATCTATCCTATACAGTCCCATACAGTTACAGTATGGCAGTTGCAGAGCGCTGTGATTCCATGAGCAGCAGTGATCATCGGCGCGCCAGCCGATGATTCGGACGTTTGCAGGGAGATACGACGGGATGAATGACTTTCTTATTCGCGGCACGCTGGCTGATGTTGATCCTGATGTGGCCGAGCTGATCCGGCATGAACACGCGCGTCAGCTCGACAAGCTGATCATGATCGCCAGCGAGTCGTATGTGCCGGCAGCCGTGCGCGAGGCTGAAGGCTCGATTTTCCAGAACATCTATGCCGAGGGTTACCCACATGCCGACATGCATGGCGAAAGCGAGGCCGAGATCCTGGACTATGAGTGGCAGTTGGCGTTCTACCGGCGGAACGGCGACCGGCGTTACTACAAAGGCGTTGAGTATTGCAACTTGATCGAGGCGTTGGCGCAGCGGCGCGGCGCGGAGGTGTTTTGTCCGCCCGGCATGACGCCGGAACAGTTGTTTGTCAACGTGCAACCCTTAAGTGGCGCCGTGGCCAACGCGGCCATCTACGAAGCGCTGGTGCAACCCGGCGACACGGTGATGACGCTTGACCTGTTGCATGGCGGCCACCTTTCACATGGCAGCCCGGTCAACGTCACCGGCCATCGCCAGCGCATCGTGCATTATCGCGTGAACGAAGAGACCGAACTGCTTGACTACGAGGAGATCTACGAGCTGGCCCAGCGCGAGAAACCCAAGATGATCATCGCCGGCTACACCTCGTATCCGTGGGCGCCCGACTTCCAAAAGTTCCGCGCCATCGCCGATTCGGTTGGCGCTTACTTGTTGGCCGACATCGCGCACACCGCCGGCATGGCCGCCGCCGGCGTCTATCCTAACCCGGTCGGCATCGCGCACGTCACGTCGTTTACCACTCACAAGACGATGATGGGGCCGCGCGGCGCGGTCATCATCACGACCGACCCAGAGCTGGCCAAGCGCATAGACCGCGCCGTGTTCCCTGGCCTGCAGGGCGGCCCCAACGTCAATAAGATCGCCGGCATGGCCGTCATGTTCAAACTGGCGAAGACGCCGCAGTTCAAAGCGCTGCAACAACAGATCGCCAGGAATGCCGTCGCGCTCAGCGATGGCCTCAAGGCGAATGGCCTGCGCGTGGTGCACGGCGGCACCAACACGCACATGGTCTTGCTGGATTGCAAGTCCATTGCTCAGCACGACGGCGTGCCGCTGATGGGCAACGTGGCATCGCGCATCCTCGACCTGATCGGCATCGTGTGCAACCGCAACACCATCCCCGGCGACAAAGACGCCGGCCGCCCAAGCGCGCTGCGCTTCGGCACGCCGTGGGTGACCCAGCGCGGCCTGAAGGAAGACGACATGCGGGAGATCGCCGACGTGATCGCGCGGGTGCTGAAGACAGCCCGGCCATACACCGTCCCATCCAAAAAGTCGGTGACCTATGCTGCGCGGGTGGACTTCGACGCGCTGATGGAAGGCGTGTCACGCATCGGCGCGCTCATCGCCAAGGCCGGCCGAGATTTCGACCTGCCGCACGAGGGGTATCCGTTCGTCTGGTATGCGACCAATGGGCAAGCGCCGAGCGGCGAAGGGCAGGGGGCGAAAAGGCCGATCGAGGTATGCGGCGCGCAGGCCGCGGCATTCTTGAGCGTCGTCCTGGGCGCGGATGTGAGTGCGCTGGGCGACGGCGCCAAAGTGACCGTGCTCGGGCGCAACCGCGCGCCGCTGTGCGCGGCGACGTTGACCCGCGTAGATAATGGCTATGCCCTCAATGTGCCGGCGGACAAAGCGTCCCACGTTGCCCAGTGGCTGCGCGCGCTCTCCGACGGCTACGTGATCTTCGATGACGCCGATGTCGGCGTCCACATCCCTGGGCCTGTGATGGTGAGGCTTTGAAGTGCTTGTGGGCAGGGGAAGGCATTGCCTTCGCCGACCCGGCTACGGTCATGACCAACCTCAAGCGCACCGCGCTGTTTGAGACGCACAGGCAACTGGGCGCGCGCATTGCGCCTTTCGGCGGATGGGAGATGCCGCTGTGGTATGCCTCGGCGCGCGAGGAGCACTTGGCCGTGCGCACTGCTGCCGGCCTGTTCGACGTGAGCCACATGGGGGTGCTGGATGTGCGCGGGCCGGAGGCCTGCGCCTTCCTCGACCACGTCGGCACCAACGATGTGAGCAAATTGGCCGTCGGCCGTTCGCACTACAGCTATCTGCTTGACGAGCGCGGTGATGTGGTGGATGACATCATGGTCTATCGCGTTGAGCCGGAGCGCTATGTCGTCGTCGTCAACGCGGCGAACAACGACAAGGACTGGGACTGGCTGCGCGCGCAGGCGAGCCGCTTTCGCTGTGTGCTGCGCGACCTGCGCGATCCGGCCTCCGGCGCCGATCGGCGCGTGGACCTCGCCCTGCAAGGCCCTAGGTCGTTAGAAATTTTGCAGCGCCTCATGCGCGATGCCCAACCATCCATGCTTGCCGATCTCCCCTACACCGGCGTGCTGCGCGCCTCGCTGGCCGGCCACGATGTCTTCATCTCGCGCACTGGCTACACTGGCGAGCGCATCGCCTATGAGATCTTCGTGCATCCGGATGAGTCGGTCGCGCTGTGGCAGGCCCTGCTGGACGCCGGACGCGACCTGGGCCTGAAGCCGTGCGGGCTGGCTGCGCGCGACAGCTTGCGCATCGAGGCCGGCCTGCCGCTCTATGGCCACGAGTTAGCCGGGCCGCTCAACCTGGCGCCTTATCACATCGGCTTCGACAACTTCGTGAAAGTCGGCAAGGCGGCGGACTTCATCGGCAAAGCGGCCTATCTAGAGCGCGCCGCGCGCAACACTGCGAAGCTGATCCGCTTTCGGATGAACGAGAAAGGCGTGCGGCCGAGCAAGCTGGGCGACCCGGTGCTCGACAAACGCGGACGTGTGATCGGCACGGTGACCTCCTGCGCGCCGGACGGGGAAGGCTACCTGCTAGGCATGGCGCTGGTCGAGCAAACCGCCGGCGTCGAGGAGGGCAGCGCAATCTACATCATCGCGCTGCCGGAACGGTTGCCCGAGCCGCTCAAGCCGTTCGCGCCGATGGGCAGCCGCGCCCTGATGCCTGAGCCGTCAACTGTGCTCTCTCGTTTCCTCAGCCGCAAGGCGTGAAGCGGACTAGAACGAAAACGCCCCCGGCCGAGAACCGCCGGAGGCGCAAATAGAAAGTTGCGCCAGCGTAGCCCAGCGCTGGTCACTTGTTGGGCATGCGCGGCTCGAAGGAGAGATAGGGCGTGCTTGGCTCTTGATTCGGCACGACGAACTCCGGCGCTTCTTCGCCCTTTGGACCGAGTTGGCGGATAAAGCGATAGGCAGCCCGCAGGTCAGACTGGTTAATGGTGCGGTAGTTCATCCAAGGCATGGGCGGACGCCCGTCGCGCGTGCGAAACATCTCAACCCATTGATCCTCGTTCACCTTCTGCACAAACAAGCGGAGGTTCGTGGCGTAGGTTGTGCCCCACGGGCCGCGATAACCGATCTTGCCGCCGGTGAGCCATTCGCTCTCGGCCATCTTTCCCCCCGATTGTTCCCAGCCTGCGGTGTGACAGTCGTTGCAGCCGCCGACGAGTATAAAGTAGCGACCTGCCTCATAGTCGGACGGGGCTTGGATGCGCACTTCGGTTGACGCAGGCGCAGCCACTCTCGCGCTAGCGACTGGCGAGCAGGCGGCAAGTGCGGCGCTGAA